>NZ_JBIRHK010000013.1:115166-179552 GCF_044328485.1 Streptomyces sp. NPDC017936
TTATCACCTGGACCCTCCTGCTTTCCCGCTGGGGTTTTGGGGGGGGGGGGGTGGGGCCGGACGGGGGTTGGGCCCGGGCGCGCGGCGGCGGCCCCCCCCGCGCCGGGCCCCCCGGCCGTCGCCGTTTGATCTACCCGTCGGTAGCATCCTGGCCATGGCAGACACCAAGCAGGTTGACGCGAAGGACGGGCGCAAGGTGGCCCGCCTCGCCCGGCAGATCAGCACCTTCTCCGCGGCGCACGGCGGCGCCGAGGGCCAGGTCGCCTACATCGGGGAGCGCGGCGCCCGGATCGTGCTCGTCGGGGAGGACGGCGGCTGGGGCGACCTGGTGGCGCCCTCGGTCGAGATCGCGCGGCAGGCCGTCGAGAAGGCCGGGATCACCGTCCACGAGGCCTTCGACGGCGAGTTCGCGGCCAAGGTGAGGACCGGCCCGTACGAGTGGACGCGCATGGCCGGCATCCAGATCGGCGGCCCCTCCAACACCTGAGCGACACCTGGCACCGGGTTCCCCCGTTAGGCCGTGTGAGGAGTAGCCGAGCACACGGTCTGGCCGTCGGGGGTCCCGGATGATCGAAACGCCGTCCCTGGTGGACCAGTACTGCCACGGCGTCCTGAGAACGGAGCTGGGCCTCGGCACCTTCGAGGCCCAGCTGGCCCGCACCGAGGGACCGCCCGCGCCCGGCACCACCCTCTTCGACACCCAGACGGGCTTCGCGGTGCGCCGCTGGTGCCCCCCGCTCCTCGGCCTGGAGCCGCACTGCCCGCCCGCCCGCTATCTCGCCCGGCGCCGTGAACTCGGCGTGCTGGAGGCGGGCCGGCGGCTGCTGCGGGGCAGCGGCATCACGACGTACCTCGTCGACACCGGTGTGCCCGGCGACCTGACCGGCCCGGACGAGATCGCGTCCGCGGGCGACGCGCGGGCCTGCGAGATCGTGTGCCTGGAACTCCTCGCCGAACAGGTGGCCGACACCTCCGGCACCGTCGAGTCCTTCCTCGCCAACCTCGCCGAGGCCGTGCACGGCGCCGCCGCGCACGCCGTCGCCTTCACCTCCGTGGCCGGCGTCCGGCACGGCCTCGCGCTCGCACCCGAGCCGCCCGGTCCGGGGGAGGTGCGCGGTGCGGCGGGCCGCTGGCTGGCCGCCCGCCCGGTCGGCGGGGAACTGGGCGATCCGGTGCTGTTACGGCACCTGCTGTGGATCGCCGTCGCCTCGGGGCTGCCCCTGCAGCTGCACGCGGGACTCGGCGCGGGCCTGCGCACCGACCGCACGGACCCGGTCCTGCTGACGGACTTCGTCCGCGCGACGGCCGGCCTCGGCACCGACCTGGTCCTGCTGCACGGCTACCCCCACCACCGGCACGCCGCCCACCTCGCCGGCGTCTTCCCGCACGTCTACGCCGACTCCGGCGCCGCCCTCGTCCGCACCGGGGCCCGCGCGGCGACGGTCCTCGCCGAGATCCTGGAACTGGCCCCCTTCGGCAAGATCCTCTTCTCCAGCGGGGCCCGGGGCCTGCCGGAGCTGCACGTGGTGGGCGCCCGGCTGTTCCGCGAGGCCCTGGCACGGGTGCTGGGCGGCTGGGTCGCCGAGGGCGCGTGGTCGCTCGGCGACGCGCAGCGGGTCGCGGGACTGGTGGCGGCGGGCAACGCGCGCCGGGTGTACGGCCTGGAGTGAGGCGTACAGACTGGGCGGATGACGCAGACCGACGCGTTGCTCGACCGCTTCCTCACCGGCCTCGAGGCACTCGGCCCGCTCGCCGTGTGGGCGCACGGCTCGCTCGCCGGGGGCGACTACCAGGAGGGCCGCAGCGACCTGGACCTCATCGCCGTACTGGACGATCCGGTCACCCCACGGACGGTCTGGCGGCTGGCGCTGTCGCACGCCCGGCTGCGGAACGAACCGCTCGCCCGGCAACTGCACTGCACCTATCTGACCCCGGACACCGCGGGCGACCCCGCCCGGCGCCATCCGACCTGGGCCCACGAGGAGCTCTTCAAGCGGCCGGTCACCCCGGTGACCCGGCGCGAGCTGCACGGCTTCGGGCGGGTGCTGCACGGGAAGGCGCCCGCGGAGCTGCTGCCGCCCGTACCGGACCGCGAGCTGGGCGACTTCGTGGTGCGCGACCAGCGGGACTTCTGGCGGCCGGCCCTCGACGACCGCCCGCTGTGGACCCGGGACGTGTGGGTCGACCTGGGGATGCTCACCTTCGCGCGGGCGACCGTCACCCTGCGCGACGGCCGGCTGATCTCCAAGCGCGAGGCCCTGGACCTGCTGCCCGCGCTCGGGGCGCCCGCCGAGGTCGTCGAGGACATCCGCAGGCGGCGCTACGACGCCCCCGCCCCGCCGACCGGGCAGTGGCGGGCCCGCCGGGGGGAGCTGACCAGGAGCTACCTGCGTCCGGCGATCGACGCGCTCGTGGCCTCGTACTCCTGAGGCGCCTCGGGCAGCGCGGCCTCGGGCCGCTCCCGCAGCGCGAGCGGCACCCGCAGGACCGCGATCCACACCAGGGCGGAACCCAGCATGTGCAGGCCGACCAGGAGCTCCGGGAGGTCGGTGAAGTACTGGACGTAGCCGAGCACGCCCTGGGCGAGCAGGACCAGGAAGAGGTCGCGGGTGCGGTCCAGCGGCCCCTTGGGGGCGTCGACCGCCTTGAGGACGAACCACAGGGCGAAGGTCAGCGAGACCACGATCCAGGCCAGGACGGCGTGCGCCTTGGTGACCGTCTCCCAGTCGAGGGGCATCCGCTCCACCTCGCTGGAGTCGCCCGCGTGCGGGCCCGCGCCGGTGACGACCGTGCCGACCAGGATCAGCAGGACCGAGACCGCGACCAGGCACCACACCAGCTGCTGCACGGACCGCCCGACCAGCGGACGGGGGGCCGTGTCGCCCTCCCGGGCGCGCTGCCACATCACCGTGGCGAGGGCGATCAGCGCCGACGTCACGACGAAGTGCGCGGCGACCGTGTACGGGTTGAGGCCGACGAGGACCACGATCCCGCCGAGGACCGCGTTGCTCATGACGACCCAGAACTGGGCCCAGCCCAGCCGGGTCAGGGAGCGCCGGTACGGCTTCTGCGAGCGTGCGGCGATGATCGCCCAGCCGACCGCCGCGCACAGCACGTACGTCAGCATGCGGTTGCCGAACTCGATGGCGCCGTGCAGGCCCATCTCGCTGGTGGCGGTGAGGGAGTCGTCGGTGCACTTGGGCCAGGTCGGGCAGCCGAGCCCGGAGCCGGTGAGCCGCACCGCACCGCCGGTGACCACGATGATCACCGACATCACGACTGCGGCGAGGGCCGCACGCCGGACCGTCCGGGGGGAGGGGGTCCAGCGTCCGGCGATGAAGGCGAGGGGGTTGCGCACGGCCGCTACGGCGTCTGCGCGGGTCACGTTTGGCACGCGCTCCATCGTACGGGGCCGCTTGTGCACGCTTTCACGAGGGGCGCCCGCGGCTCCGCGCCCGGGCCGCGGGCCTCACTCCCAGCGGAAGAACCTGCCGGCCGCGGCCAGGCCCAGGGCCGCCCACACCGCCAGGACGCCCAGGTCGCCCCAGGGCGTCCCCGCCCCGTGCTGGAGCACGTCCCGCAGGCCGTCGGAGAGCGCCGAGATCGGCAGCAGGCCGAGGACGTCCTGCGCGGCCGGCGGGAACTTCTCCAGCGGCACGACGACCCCGCCCCCGACCAGGAGCAGCAGGAAGACCAGGTTGGCGGCGGCCAGCGTCGCCTCCGCCTTCAGGGTGCCCGCCATCAACAGGCCGAGCCCGGAGAACGCGGCCGTGCCCAGCACCAGCAGGAGCAGCACGGCGAGGGGGTTGCCGTGCGGGGACCAGCCCAGGGCGAACGCGATCACCGTCAGCAGGACGATCTGGAGGACCTCCGTGACCAGCACGGACAGGGTCTTCGCGGCCATCAGGCCCCAGCGCGGGAGCGGTGAGGACGCCAGCCGCTTCAGGACGCCGTACCGGCGTTCGAAGCCCGTCCCGATCGCCTGCCCGGTGAACGCCGTCGACATCACGGCGAGCGCGAGGACGCCGGGGGCGAGGAAGTCCACCGCCTCGCCCTCGCCGGTGTCGACGATGTCCACCGAGCCGAACAGCACCAGCAGCAGCGTCGGGATGACGACGGTGAGCAGCAGCTGTTCGCCGTTGCGCAGGAGCATCCTCGTCTCCAGCGCCGCCTGCGCCGCGATCATGCGGGGGAGGGGGGCCGCGCCCGGCCGGGGGGTGTAGGTGCCGGTGGTGGTCACGAGCGCAGCTCCTTGCCGGTCAGCTCCAGGCTGTGCCTTTCCGGGGGACGACCCCCGGGCCCCCGGCAGATTCGTGTGTGGGCCGGAATCATGCACGCAGCTCCTTGCCGGTCAGCTCCAGGCTGTGCCTTTCCGGGGGACGACCCCCGGACCCCCGGCAGATTCGTGGGTGGGCCGGAATCATGCACGCAGCTCCTTGCCGGTCAGCTCCAGAAAGACGTCCTCCAGGGTGTGCCGCTCGACCGAGATCCGGTCCGGCATCACCCCGTGCTGCGCGCACCACGAGGTCACCGTCGCCAGCAGTTGCGGGTCGACCTTGCCGTTCACCCGGTAGGAGCCGGGCGTCAGCTCGGCGGCGGAGGAGTCCGCGGGCAGCGCCTTGAGCAGCGAGCCGACGTCCAGGCCGGGGCGGCCGGTGAAGCGGAGCGTGTTCTCGGCGCCGCCGCGGCACAGCTCCTCGGGGGAGCCCTGGGCGATGACCCGGCCGGCGTCGATGATCGCCACGTCGTCGGCGAGCTGCTCGGCCTCGTCCATGTAGTGGGTGGTCAGGATGACCGAGACGCCGTCCGCGCGCAGGTCGCGGACCAGGTCCCAGGTGGCGCGGCGGGCCTGCGGGTCGAGGCCGGCGGTCGGCTCGTCCAGGAACACCAGCTCCGGGCGGCCCACCACGGCCATCGCCAGCGCGAGCCGCTGCTGCTGCCCGCCGGACAGCCGGCGGTACGTCGTCCGGCCGCAGGAGCCGAGCCCGAGCCGTTCGATCAGCGCGTCCACGTCCAGCGGATGCGCGTGCAGCTTCGCCACGTGCCGCAGCATCTCGTCGGCCCGCGCGCCCGAGTACACGCCCCCGGACTGGAGCATCACGCCGATCCGCGGGTGCAGCTCCCGGGCCTGCCGCACCGGGTCGAGGCCGAGGACGCGCACGGTGCCGGAGTCCGCCTCGCGGTACCCCTCGCAGGTCTCGATCGTCGTCGTCTTGCCGGCGCCGTTCGGGCCGAGGACCGCGGTCACGCCGGGCCGGGCCGTCAGGTCGAGGCCGTCCACCGCGGTCTTCGTGCCGTACCGCTTCACCAGGGCCTGGATCCGGACGACGGGATCGGTTCGCATGGCTCCAGAGTCTAGGTTCGCGCGCGGGCGCTCCGGTCGGCGGGTGACGGATCCGTTCCCGGGGCCGGGTGTCAGGCGGGCGGGCGCGTGCTCTCCGTCCCGCGGGGCCGGTGCAGCGGCAGCCACCGCTCGGCGTAGGCGACGGCGTCCGCGACCGGGAACAGGCGCGCGTCGGCGGCGCCCGCCTTTCCCCGGACGACCGGACGGTCCCGTTCGAAGTCGTGGCCGAGCTCGTCGAACCGGTCCGCGTCGACGGACACCTCGGTGACGACCTCCCAGCCGCCGCCGGCCGCGGGCCGGCCCACCGCCACGAGGGGCGACTCGACGCGGTACTCGGCCAGGTGGAAGCTGGTGCAGCTGTCGTAGCCCGCGCCCAGCAGCAGCACCCGCGCACCCAGTTCCTCCAGCCGGGCCAGCGGGCTGCGCTCGCCCAGCCGGCAGTCCGGAGCGTGCCCCCCGACGATCTCCGCGGCCCGCGGGCCGAGCGCCGCGAACGAGGTCTGCGGATGCGCGCTGCGCAGGGCGCCGGGCCAGGTCCGCACGGTCTCGGGGATCACGCCGACCCCGAGGCTGCGGGTGATCAGCGGGTCGTAGGGCGGCATGGCGGCCCGTATCCGCTCCCACCACTCCTCGGGCACGGGCGGATTGCTCCACAGCGCCGGGTCGGACAGGTCGCCGGACTGGGTGGGGACCACGAGCGTGCCGCCCGGGCCGAGCGCGTCCCGCAGCGCCCGGACGACGGTGACGGCGCCTCCGCAGACCCAGCCGAGCGAGCTGAGCGAGGAGTGCACGAGGAGGGTCTCTCCCGGCGCGACGCCCAGCTCGCGCAGCTCCTCGGCGAGGGTGTCCCGGGTGACGAGCGGGCCGGTGGCAGGGGGTGTGGGCATGGTCCGGCAGTGTTCCGGAAGGGGGTCCCGGGGGCCAGCGGTTTTACCGCCGCGCCGAGCGGCCGGAGATCGTTTCCGCAGGTCGGATTAGGTATGCCTAAGTGACGCAGGGCACCGTCCACCGCTCCGGGGGCGGCTTGCCTGCCCCCGATGAATTACGCAACAATGGCGTTGTGAAAAACGTCGGACAGGCTCGGGAGACCCCTCCGGGGGCCCCTCAGGAGGAGCTGGCGACCGGTGAGCGCTCGACGCGCAACCGGGTCGCCCGGTCGATCCTGGACCACGGGCCGTCGACCGTCGCCGAGCTGGCCGGACGGCTCGGGCTCACCCAGGCGGCCGTGCGCCGCCACCTCGACGCGCTGGTCTCCGACGACGTCGTGGAGGCGCGTGAGCAGCGGGTGTACGGAGCGCGGACCCGCGGGCGCCCCGCCAAGGTCTTCGCCCTCACCGACTGCGGCCGCGACGCCTTCGACCAGTCGTACGACAAGCTCGCCGCCGACGCCCTGCGGTGGATCCAGCAGCGGTTCGGCGGGGACGAGGCCGTCGTCGCCTTCGCGCGCGCGAGGATCGCCGAGCAGGCCGCCGCGTACCGCGCGGCGATCGAGTCCGCGGCCCCCGAGGAGCGCACCGAAGCACTGGCCAAGGCCCTGAGCGCGGACGGGTACGCTGCTACGGCGCGCAGTGCGCCCCTCCCGCAAAAGGGTGAGCAGCTGTGCCAGCACCACTGCCCCGTCGCCCACGTCGCGGAAAAGTTCCCGCAGCTCTGCGAGGCGGAGACCGAGATCTTCTCCCAGCTGCTCGGAACGCACGTCCAGAGACTGGCGACCATCGCCCACGGCGACGGCGTCTGCACGACGTTCATCCCCAAGATTTCCCACAACGCATCTGCAAGCACGGCCGGGAGGAACCCCGCATGACTCTCCCCACGGAGACTGCCCACCCCGAACTCGAGGGCCTGGGCAAGTACGAATACGGCTGGGCCGACTCCGACGAGGCCGGTGCCGCTGCGAAGCGAGGTCTGAGCGAGGACGTCGTCAAGGACATCTCCTCGAAGAAGTCCGAGCCGGAGTGGATGACCAAGCTCCGCCTCAAGGGCCTGAAGCTCTTCGAGAAGAAGCCCATGCCGAACTGGGGCTCGGACCTGTCGGGCATCGACTTCGACAACATCAAGTACTTCGTGCGCTCCACGGAGAAGCAGGCGGAGTCCTGGGAGGACCTGCCCGAGGACATCAAGAACACCTACGACAAGCTGGGCATCCCGGAGGCCGAGAAGCAGCGCCTCGTCGCCGGTGTCGCCGCCCAGTACGAGTCGGAGGTCGTCTACCACCAGATCCGCGAGGACCTGGAGGAGCAGGGCGTCATCTTCCTCGACACCGACACCGCCCTGAAGGAGCACCCGGAGCTCTTCAAGGAGTACTTCGGCACGGTCATCCCGGCCGGTGACAACAAGTTCGCCGCGCTGAACACCGCCGTGTGGTCCGGCGGCTCCTTCATCTACGTCCCGCCGGGCGTCCACGTCGAGATCCCGCTGCAGGCCTACTTCCGCATCAACACGGAGAACATGGGCCAGTTCGAGCGGACCCTGATCATCGTCGACGAGGGCGCCTACGTGCACTACGTCGAGGGCTGCACGGCGCCGATCTACAAGTCGGACTCGCTGCACTCCGCGGTCGTCGAGATCATCGTCAAGAAGAACGCCCGCTGCCGCTACACGACCATCCAGAACTGGTCGAACAACGTCTACAACCTGGTCACCAAGCGCGCCGTCGCCTACGAGGGCGCGACCATGGAGTGGATCGACGGCAACATCGGCTCCAAGGTGACGATGAAGTACCCGGCCGTCTACCTGATGGGCGAGCACGCCAAGGGCGAGACCCTGTCCATCGCCTTCGCGGGCGAGGGCCAGCACCAGGACGCCGGCGCCAAGATGGTCCACATGGCCCCGAACACCTCCTCCAACATCGTCTCCAAGTCGGTGGCGCGCGGTGGCGGCCGCACCTCCTACCGCGGTCTCATCGAGATCGGCGAGGGCGCCCCGGGCTCCAAGTCCAACGTGCTGTGCGACGCGCTGCTGGTGGACACCGTCTCCCGCTCGGACACGTACCCGTACGTCGACGTCCGCGAGGACGACGTGTCCATGGGCCACGAGGCGACCGTCTCCAAGGTCTCCGAGGACCAGCTCTTCTACCTGATGAGCCGTGGTCTGAGCGAGTTCGAGGCGATGGCGATGATCGTGCGCGGCTTCGTCGAGCCCATCGCGAAGGAGCTGCCGATGGAGTACGCGCTGGAGCTCAACCGGCTGATCGAGCTGCAGATGGAGGGCGCGGTCGGCTGACGCCGCCCGCCGTCCGGCAGCAACGGCCCGCCCCCACCCGGCGGGCCGAGATCTCCACCGACGTAGGAAAGAGAGCACAACGACAGCCATGGCTGAGGCCCAGAACATCCCCGTGGGATCCACCACCGCGGGCTCGATCGCGGTCGCCGCGGAGTCGACCGTCGTCTCGCGCATGAGCGCGTCCCCGTCCTTCGACGTGGCGGACTTCCCGGTCCCGCACGGCCGCGAGGAGGAGTGGCGGTTCACCCCGCTGGAGCGCCTGCGCGGTCTGCACGACGGCACCGCCGTGGCGAACGGCGACGGCGTGAAGGTCGACGTCCAGGCCCCCGAGGGCGTCACCGTCGAGACCGTCGGCCGGGACGACGCCCGGCTCGGCAAGGCGGGCACCCCGGTGGACCGCGTCGCCGCCCAGGCCTACTCGGCGTTCGAGAAGGCCGGCGTGGTCACCGTCCCCAAGGACACGGTGCTCACCGAGCCGATCCGCATCGCCGTGCACGGCCGGGGCGGAACCGCCTTCGGCCACCAGATCGTCGAACTGGGCGCCTTCGCCGAGGCCGTCGTCGTCATCGACCACACCGGTGACGCCGTGCTCGCCGCCAACGTCGACTACATCCTGGGCGACGGCGCCAAGCTGACCGTCGTCTCCGTCCAGGACTGGGACGACAAGGCCGTGCACGTGGCCCAGCACAACGCCCTCATCGGACGGGACGCCTCCTTCAAGTCGGTGGTCGTCACCTTCGGCGGCGACGTCGTCCGGCTGCACCCGCGCGTCGAGTACGCCGGCACCGGCGGCGAGGCCGAGCTGTTCGGCCTGTACTTCACGGACGCCGGGCAGCACCAGGAGCACCGCCTGCTCGTCACCCACAACACCCCGCACTGCAAGTCCAACGTCGTCTACAAGGGCGCCCTCCAGGGCGACGACGCGCACGCGGTGTGGATCGGCGACGTGCTGATCGAGGCCGCGGCCGAGGGCACGGACACCTACGAGATGAACCGCAACCTGGTCCTCACGGACGGCGCGCGCGTCGACTCGGTCCCGAACCTGGAGATCGAGACGGGCGAGATCGTCGGCGCGGGCCACGCCTCCGCCACCGGCCGCTTCGACGACGAACAGCTCTTCTACCTGATGGCCCGCGGCATCCCCGAGCAGGACGCCCGCCGCCTGGTGGTCCGCGGCTTCTTCGCCGAACTGGTCCAGCAGATCGGCGTCCCGGACATCGAGGAGCGCCTCATCGCCAAGATCGAAGAGGAGCTGGAGGCGTCGGTCGCATGACGTCCTTCGTACGCGCCTGCGGGCTGAGCGAGCTGGAGGAGGACACCCCGAAGAGGGTGGAACTCGACGGCACGCCGGTCTCCCTCGTGCGGACCGAGGGCGAGGTCTTCGCGATCCACGACATCTGCTCGCACGCGAACGTCTCCCTCTCCGAGGGCGAGGTCGACGACTGCCACATCGAGTGCTGGCTGCACGGCTCGCGCTTCGACCTGCGTTCCGGCAAGCCCGACAGCCTTCCGGCGACGCGCCCCGTCCCCGTATATCCCGTAAAGATCGAAGGGGACGACGTCCTCGTCTCCCTCACCCAGGAGTCCTGAGACACCCATGGCTACGCTTGAAATCCGAGACCTGCACGTCACCGTCGAGGCCGACAACGCCACGAAGGAGATCCTCAAGGGCGTCGACCTCACCGTGAAGCAGGGCGAGACGCACGCCATCATGGGCCCCAACGGCTCCGGCAAGTCGACCCTCGCCTACTCCCTCGCGGGTCACCCGAAGTACACGATCACCGGCGGCACCGTCACCCTCGACGGCGAGGACGTCCTGGAGATGTCCGTCGACGAGCGCGCCCGCGCGGGCCTGTTCCTGGCGATGCAGTACCCGGTCGAGGTCCCGGGCGTCTCCGTGTCGAACTTCCTGCGCACCTCCGCCACCGCCGTCCGCGGCGAGGCGCCCAAGCTGCGCACCTGGGTGAAGGAGGTCAAGGAGGCCATGGAGCGCCTCAACATGGACCCCTCCTTCGCCGAGCGCAACGTCAACGAGGGCTTCTCCGGCGGTGAGAAGAAGCGCCACGAGATCCTCCAGCTCGAACTGCTCAGGCCGAAGGTCGCGATCCTCGACGAGACGGACTCCGGTCTGGACGTCGACGCGCTCCGGGTCGTCTCCGAGGGCGTCAACCGCGTCCGCGAGACCGGCGAGGTCGGCACCCTGCTGATCACGCACTACACGCGCATCCTGCGCTACATCAAGCCCGACCAGGTGCACGTCTTCTCCGGCGGCCGGATCGTCGAGTCCGGCGGCGCCGAGCTCGCCGACAAGCTGGAGGAAGAGGGCTACGAGGCTTACACGAAGGGTGGCGCATCCGCGTGACACAGCTGCCGGGCCTCCTCGACACCGAGGCGCTCCGCAAGGACTTCCCGATCCTGGATCGCGTGATCCACGACGGCAGGAAGCTCGTGTACCTGGACAACGCGGCGACCTCGCAGACGCCGCGTCAGGTGCTCGACGTGCTCTCCGAGTACTACGAGCAGCACAACGCCAACGTCCACCGCGGCGTGCACGTGCTCGCCGAGGAGGCCACGGCGCTGTACGAGGGCGCGCGCGACAAGGTCGCGGCGTTCATCAACGCGCCCAGCCGTGACGAGGTGATCTTCACCAAGAACGCCTCGGAGTCGCTGAACCTCGTCGCGAACATGCTGGGCTGGGCCGACGAGCCCTACCGCGTGGACTCCGACACCGAGATCGTCATCACCGAGATGGAGCACCACTCCAACATCGTGCCGTGGCAGCTGCTGTCGCAGCGCACGGGCGCGAAGCTGAAGTGGTTCGGCCTCACGGACGACGGCCGCCTCGACCTGTCGAACATCGACGAGGTCATCACGGAGAAGACGAAGATCGTCTCCTTCGTGCTGGTGTCGAACATCCTGGGCACGGTCAACCCGGTCGAGGCGATAGTCCGCCGGGCGCAGCAGGTCGGCGCCCTGGTCTGCGTCGACGCCTCGCAGGCCGCGCCGCACATGCCCCTGGACGTCCAGGCCCTCCAGGCCGACTTCGTGGCCTTCACCGGCCACAAGATGTGCGGTCCGACGGGCATCGGCGTGCTGTGGGGCCGGCAGGAACTGCTCGAGGACCTGCCGCCGTTCCTGGGCGGCGGCGAGATGATCGAGACGGTGTCGATGCACTCGTCGACGTACGCCCCGGCGCCCCACAAGTTCGAGGCGGGCACGCCCCCGATCGCGCAGGCGGTCGGCCTCGGCGCGGCGATCGACTACCTCGACTCCATCGGCATGGACAAGATCCTCGCCCACGAGCACGCGCTCACCGAGTACGCGGTGAAGCGGCTGGGCGAGGTCCCCGACCTGCGGATCATCGGCCCGACCACGGCCGAGGACCGGGGCGCGGCGATCTCCTTCACGCTGGGCGACATCCACCCGCACGACGTGGGCCAGGTCCTGGACGAGCAGGGCATCGCGGTCCGCGTGGGCCACCACTGCGCGCGGCCCGTCTGCCTGCGCTACGGAATTCCTGCGACCACGCGAGCGTCGTTCTATCTGTACTCCACGCCGGCCGAGATCGACGCTCTGGTGGACGGCCTGGAGCACGTACGGAACTTCTTCGGCTGACGGGACGGGACGAGCGATCGCATGAAGCTGGATTCGATGTACCAGGACGTCATCCTGGACCACTACAAGAACCCGCACGGGCGTGGTCTGAGGAACGGCGACGCCGAGGTGCACCACGTGAACCCGACGTGCGGCGACGAGATCACCCTGCGTGTGAAGTACGACGGCACGACGATCGAGGACGTCTCGTACGAGGGCCAGGGCTGCTCCATCAGCCAGGCGAGCGCCTCCGTGCTGAACGAGCTCCTCGTCGGCAAGGACCTGTCCGAGGCGCAGAAGATCCAGGAGACCTTCCTGGAGCTGATGCAGTCCAAGGGGAAGATCGAGCCCGACGACGCCATGGAGGAGGTCCTGGAGGACGCGGTCGCGTTCGCCGGGGTCTCCAAGTACCCGGCCCGGGTCAAGTGCGCCCTCCTCAGCTGGATGGCGTGGAAGGACGCGACGGCCCAGGCGCTGGGCGCCGACGCCGACGCCGAAAGGAAGACGGCATGAGCGAGACCGTGGAGATGAAGCCGGCGTCGGAGGAGGAACTCCGCGAGGCCCTGATGGACGTCGTCGACCCCGAACTGGGCATCGACGTCGTCAACCTCGGCCTGATCTACGGCATTCACATCGACGACTCCAACGTGGCGACCGTCGACATGACCCTGACCTCCGCGGCCTGCCCGCTGACGGACGTCATCGAGGACCAGGCCAAGTCCGCCACGGACGGTCTGGTCAGCGAGCTGCGCATCAACTGGGTCTGGATGCCGCCGTGGGGCCCGGACAAGATCACGGACGACGGACGCGAGCAGCTCCGGGCGCTCGGCTTCAACGTCTGAGGTCCACCGGCCGGCCCGTCGGCGGCCAGGAGAGCGGCGGCACCCCGTCAGGGTGCCGCCGCTCTTCCGTGTCGTCCGCCGCTGCGGTGCCCGGGTGCCCGCGCCCCGGTCCCGGTGCCTGCTACGCCAGCCCGTCCACCAGCCGGAACGCCGAGTCCGCGGCGTACTGCCCGCTCTGCTGGTACCGCTGGAGCTCGAGCTGGAAGTTCCGGTGGCGCAGGAAGTGGCCCGGGTAGTTCACCGCCTCCAGCATGACGGCGCCGGAGTAGGAGGAGGCGCGGGAGCAGAAGGTCGCGTCCTGGCGGAAGAGGGGCGAGCCGTCGTCGTGTTCCGCGCGCAGGACGAAGTCGCGGTGGCGCAGATAGGTGCCGTCGGACGCCAGGAAGGAGTAACAGGAGCCGTTCGCCAGGCCGTCGACGAGGGTGAAGGTGGCGTCCTCGCGGAACTCCGGACCGCCGGCCCGCTCCAGCCGCACCGTCGCGCCGCCCACGCGCCAGTAGTGGTCGGGGAGGTTGACCGACCGCACCGAGCGCCGGACGGCGGCCGGCTCCGGGCCGGACGTGCCCCTGGTCGGCGCGGCCGCCGACGGGGAGGGCGCGGCGGACCCGCGCACCGGGGAACTGCCCTGCGGACGCGGCGAGGAGGACCCGGCCGACGACGGCGACGCGCCGTCGTGCGCGGCCGAGGGGGAGGGGGATCCGCTCGCGGACGGCGTGGCGAAGGAGATCAGCCCCGACGAGGCCTTCCTGTCGGACGTCGTCCGCTCCTGCCGGGCGGCCGACGGGTCGTCAGCCGGCCTGTCGTTGAGGGCGATCGCCGTCACGCAGGCCACGACGGTGGCCACGGCGAGCGCGCCGGCCAGCCAGAGCCGTCGCGTTCCGGGAGCCCGGGAGGTGTCCGGGGCCCAGCCGTTCTCCCAGGGAAGCTCCAGGGAAGGCCGGGACTTGTCGTCTGGCATGCGCTGTCCTCCAGCGGCGCCCCTGACGGCGGCCGCGACTGCGAGGGCCCGGTGTGTGAACGGTGAAACAGTAGTGGAACCTGTGACTGACGAGCAGCCGTTTCGGAACTCCCGACGAAGTGGTCCCCGGGCTGTCCGGACCACTCCGCACCCTCGGACGCGCGCTCGTCCGCCGGCGGCGACCGCACGCCCTGCCGCGGGGAGGACCTGCTAGCCCTCCCGCGCCCACGGCCGCAGCTTCTCCGGGTTGCGGACCGCCCAGATCCGGGTGACGCGCCCGTCGGAGACGTCGAACGAGGCCACGGTCATGACGACGCCGGCCCGCCGGGCCACCAGGCCCGGCGCACCGTTGACCGACCGCTCCAGGAGTTCGAGCCCCGGAGCCTGGTCGGCGATGGCGACCAGGTACCGGGCGATGCGTGCGCCGCCCTCGACCGGGCGCAGGACGGCGCCGACCACACCGCCGCCGTCGGCGGTCATCACCGCGGCCGGGTCGAGGAGACCGACGAGGGCCGCGATGTCCTTGGCCTCCCACGCCTCTTTGACGTGCCTCACCACGTCGGCCCGGCCGGCCGCCGTCACCGGGGCGCCCGCGACGCTCACCCGCCGCCGGGCGGAGGACGCCAGCTGCTTGCAGGCCGCAGGGGTCCGGTCGAGGACGCCGGCGATCTCGGCGAACGGGTACCGGAAGACGTCGTGCAGGACGAACGCCACCCGCTCGGCGGGCGTCATCGCCTCCAGGACGACGAGGAAGGCCGTGGCCACCGACTCGTCCAGGACGATCTGGTCGGCGGGGTCCGCGGGGCCGGCGGGGTCGGCGCCGCCCGCGTGGTCCCGCTCGGCGCGGTCGGGCAGCGGCTCGGGCAGCCACGCGCCGACATAGCGTTCACGGCGGGCCCGCGCCGAGCCGAGCAGGTCCAGGCAGATGCGGCCGGTCACCGTCGTCAGCCAGGCGCCGGGGGACAGGATCTCCTCCCGCCGGCTTCGCGGCAGCCCGTACCAGCGTGCGTAGGCGTCCTGCACGGCGTCCTCGGCCTCGGTCACCGAACCGAGCAACCGGTAAGCGACATTGATCAGTTGGCGTCGCTCGCCGGCTGTCCCGTCCGCGCCGCTCCCGACAGTCCCCATGCTTCCGGCCGCCCCCCGCCTTACCTTTCGCCGGCCCGCGTCGTCGGGCTGGTGAGACCTTATCGATCCACTGCCCGAGGGCGGAAAAGGGGACTGTGACATGGTCACTCAGGCGACGGCGAAGGCGGACGCACACCGCGGTTCCTCGTTCCTGCGGGGCGCGATCGCCCTGCAGACCCTGACCATCTTCCTCCAGGCGGTCTCCGCCGGACTGCTGCTGACCTCGTCCTACGGGGAGACGCTGCACAGCGCCGGAGCCCGTGTGATGTACGGGGCGTCGATGCTGTACGTGCTCGCGGCGGTGCTGGCGTGGAAGCCGGGCGGCGGCTCGCCCCGGCCCGTCCGGCACGCGTCGGGTTTCCTCGCGCTCGCCTCGGTCCAGGTCGTGCTCGGCATCGCGCACGTCCCGTCGGTCCATCTCCCCCTGGGCGTCCTGATGTTCGGTCTGAGCGTGCTGGCGCTGGCCCGGCGCTGAGGTCCGGCACGGGGCCCGCCCCGCTCCACGACGCACCGCTTCGCCCCCCTCGACGACCTCATGGCCGCGGCCCCGCGCCGGGTCCCTCCCGCGACTTCCCGACCGCGGCCAACGCCGCCTCGACGCTTCCCGCCACGTCCGTCACCGGATACTGCGCGTGCCGCACGATCCGTTCACGGTCGACGACCAGCGTGAGCCGCTTGAGCCGGCTCACGCCCGCCGCGCGGAACGTCGGCAGGCGCAGCGCGGCGACGAGCGCCAGCTCGGTGTCGGACAGCAGCGGGAAGCCCAGCCGCTCCTGCCGCGAGAACGCCCGTTGTTCGTCGGGGCGCCGGGTGGAGACGCCCCGTACGGCGGCGCCGGCCGCGTCGAACTCGGCGAGCCGGTCCCGGTAGGTGCGGGACTCCAGCGTGCAGCCCGGGGCCCCGGGGATGTCGGACCAGCCCGGCGGACAGGCGTCGGGGTCCGCGTGGGCGCCGGGGAAGCAGTACAGCACGGTGAACGGGCTGCCGTCGGCGACCGGGTCCCGCATCTCGCCCCGGTCGTCGAGCAGATGGAGCGGCGGGACGCGGGTGCCGACGAGTCCGTGGACGCGGCGGGCCTCCGCCGAGGCCTCCGCCGCCGTGGCCGTCGTGCTGCCGTCGCCGAGGACCCACGTGTCGCCCCAGTCCTGGAGCGCGACGAGGACGGGCAGCAGGGCGCGGCCGCGCGGGGTGAGACGGTACTCGTACCGCACGGGACGGTCCTGGTAGGGCACGCGCTCCAGCACCTCCGCCGCCACCAGCAGCCGCAACCGCTCGGTCAGGACCTTGCGGGACAGTCCGAGTTCACGCTGCAACGCGTCGAACCGGTGCACGCCGCGGGCGGTGTCCCGCACGATCAGCAGGGTCCACCAGTCGCCCACCACCTCCAGGGCCTGGGCGATGGCGCAGCCGGAGTCCTCCAGGCTGGTCCTGCGGGCCATGACTCTTCCGTCCCTTCGCCCCCCGGCCACCCTCGGCCGAGGCTGACACGGCGAGTTCCCACAATAAACTCACCGGGCGGCCGGGCGCTGACGGCGGGCGCCGCGGCGCACCACGGGACGGCCGGCCGCGGGGAGCCGGCCCGGCCGCGCCCCGGGGAGACGAGGCGTGACCGAGCGGTCGCGGCACGTCGGGGTTCGCCCGCGCATGCGACGCCGGCACGCGCCGCCACCGGGCCGGAGCGGGCCGCCTCCGCGCCCGGGGCACGGCGGGGCCGCGGCGGGGCCGCCCTCCGGGCCGGTGACGGCTCCGCCACCGGAACCGCGGCGGGTGCCGCCACCGGCCCCCGGGCAGGCCCTGTCCCGTCGGAGCGGACCCCGCCCCCGGCCCGAGCGGACCGCCACCTGAGACGCCGCCTCGCTGGTTAGCTTCCACGGCCCCCCGCCGGTTAGGTTTCCCTCATGACCGACACCACTGCTCCTCGCACCACCGGCGCCGCGGCCGCCGGCCTCGCCACCGTCGCCGCCGACGGCACGATTCTCGACACCTGGTTCCCCGCGCCCGAGCTCGTCGGCGAGCCCGGCCCGTCCGGCACCGAGCGCCTGTCCGCCGAGAAGGCCGTGGAGCTGCTCGGCGAGGGCGCCGCCAAGGCGATCGGCCCGGATTCCCGCCGGGGCGTCGAAGTGGTCGCGGTCCGCACGGTCATCGCCTCCCTCGACGACAAGCCGATCGACACGCACGACGCCTACCTGCGCCTGCACCTGCTCTCCCACCGCCTGGTCAAGCCGCACGGCCAGAGCCTGGACGGCATCTTCGGCCTCCTCGCCAACGTCGCCTGGACCTCCCTCGGCCCGGTCGCCGTCGACGACCTCGAGAAGGTCCGCCTCAACGCGCGCGCCGAGGGCCTGCACCTCCAGGTGACGTCGGTCGACAAGTTCCCGCGCATGACGGACTACGTGGCGCCCAAGGGCGTCCGCATCGCCGACGCCGACCGCGTCCGTCTCGGCGCGCACCTGGCCGAGGGCACCACGGTCATGCACGAGGGCTTCGTCAACTTCAACGCGGGCACGCTCGGCACCTCCATGGTCGAGGGCCGCATCTCCGCCGGCGTGGTCGTCGGCAACGGCTCCGACATCGGCGGCGGCGCCTCCACCATGGGCACCCTCTCCGGCGGCGGCAACGTCATCATCTCCATCGGCGAGCGCTGCCTCATCGGCGCCGAGGCGGGCGTCGGCATCGCCCTCGGCGACGAGTGCGTGGTCGAGGCCGGCCTCTACGTCACCGCCGGCACCCGCGTCACCATGCCCGACGGGGAGATCGTCAAGGCCCGCGAACTCTCCGGCGCCTCCCACATCCTCTTCCGCCGCAACTCGGTCACCGGCACGGTGGAGGCCCGCCCGAACAACGCGGTCTGGGGCGGCCTGAACGAGATCCTGCACAGCCACAACTGATCACCGGCGGCCCAGCGGTGCCGAGCGCCCTTCCCCCGCCCCACGGCGGCCCGGGAGGGCGCTCGTGCGTGCGCACCGCTTTGGGAGTTGGATCCGAGCCCCCTGTGGCGGCTGTCGTCGACTGGTGCGACGACAGTGACCACCACGAAGCAGTCCAGCGAGCCGAACAAGCGACACGGTCCGGCTGGTCGGCGATCGCCTGGACTTCAGGAGTGCTCGGCTGTGCGCTGATCACCATCGCCGTTCTCTGTATGGCTGCGGTCATCGCGTGCCTCTTCGTTGTGGTGACGAGCAATTACTGAGCCTTTTCAGCGATGCCTCGTTCGACGGGAGCGCGGGCGTGGGCGAGTGCGCGGTTCGGCGTCACCTCGGTCGGTGACAGTTCGCCGTTGGGTGGGAGGCGGATGACGGTGGTGACCCAGGGTCCTGCGCCGGTGTAGGCGCGGTCGGCCATGATCGGGACGCCCTGGCGTTCGCAGATCCGGATGATGCGGTGGGTGCGTGCGGAGGTCAGGTCGTGGGCACGGCCCGGCAGGGCCGGCGAGATCTACAGCAGACGGCCTTCGGGATCGGTGACGACCTGCATGTTCACACTGTGGCGTCGGTGCTTGTGGGAGTGGTCGGCCCGCCCGTCGCCCAGGCGGTCGCACTCGCTGAGGGCTCCTGGACCGAAAGGTCGAGACTTCGAACACCTCACCCAATGGCATGGGAGCCCTGTCCGTTGCGGTCACCGGGGCCCTCCCCCGATCGGTGGCCAGCCTGAAAGTGCTCGATAAAAAACGCGTTCTCGGCTGTTACAGCATGTTCGTGGTGTCGAGGCATTCGGGCTCCGAGCTCACGTTGCGCACGTTGGGTTCAGCTCGTTCGAGGGGCTCGTGCGGCACGTTTCAGGGGTGCTGGCCTTCGCCTCGGACATCGAGCCGGAATGGGCAGAATCGGTAGAGCAATGGTGGACTGCGGCACTCCGACGTGATGGTTGGTCCATACCGGGAAAATGATCGAGCAAGGGTCGTGCCCCCCGTCTCTCCGGGGGCACGACCGAGCAGTGATGAGAGACCGCGGTGCGGGGCGGACTGCGCGGCATAGCGCGAAGGACCGGGCGCAGAACTACAGCATGATGCTGGATTCCTCCCAGGTCGTCGTGGACGCTGCTCAGTCGACGGCTCGGACCATCACGGTGAGAACCGGCGAGGCCGGTGATGGCCGGCTTTGCCCGATGACCTCGTATCCCCACGACGCACAGCAGTCGCTTACGCCAGCGACCTTCGCACCGCGTCGACCAGCGAAGCCGCACGCACGTCGTCGGCCCCTCCGAGGATGTGGTTCATCACGTAACCGAAGGCGATGCCGTGCTCGGGGTCGGCGAAGCCGAGCGAGCCGCCTCTACCGGTGTGGCCGAAGGCGTTCGGGCCGGTCATGGGGTTGGCCTCGGTGGGCAGCATGTATCCGGCGCTGAAGCGGCTCGGGATCAGCATCACCCGATCCTTCCCGTGGGCCTGCTCTCCGATCGCCGACGCCAGGGCGGCCGGGGAGAGCAGGCGTACGCCGTCCACCTCGCCGATCAGCGCGGCGTACATGCGGGCGAGCGCGCGTGCCGTACCGATGCCGTTGGAGGCAGGAAGTTCCGCGGCCTGAACTTCCGGCGAGTCGAAGTCGATCTCGGCGGGGTCGGTGACCGCGTACGCCTTGTTGCTGAGCGAGTCCGGGTCGCGCCAGGCGGAGACCTGTTCGCGGAGTTCCTCGGGAACCGACTCGGCGGGCAGGACGGTGAGATCGACGTCCGGCCGCCGGTACACCATGCGGCTGACCCGGTGACGTTCACCCGTCGGCAAGCCGATGAAGAAGTCCAGCCCGAGGGGTGTCGCGATCTCGTCGGCAAAGAAGCGGCCCGGCGTGTGGTCGGACACCCGGCGGATCACCTCGCCGACCAGCCAGCCCCAGGTGCGACCGTGGTATCCGTGTGCCGTGCCCGGAGTCCACAGGGGACGCTGAGCGGCCAGTGCCGCCGCCATCGGATGCCAGGCCAACGCCTCCTCCAGTGGTACCGGCCGGTCCAGCGCCACCAGGCCGGCCTGGTGGGACAGGAGCCAGCGCACCGGGATGTCCGCCTTGCCGTTCGCGGCGAACTCCGGCCAGTACTTCGCCACCGGCGCGTCCAGGTCCAGCGCGCCGCGCTCGGCCAGCATGTGTGCCGCGGTCGCGGTCGCTCCCTTGGTCGCCGAGTAGACCAGCTGCAGCGTGTCCCGCGTCCACGGGTGACCGGTTTCTGAGTCGCGGACACCGCCCCACAGGTCCACCACCGGCCGGCCGTGCCGGTACACGCACACCGCCGCGCCGACGTCTCCGTGCCGGGCGAAGTTCGCCGTGAACGCCTCACGCACCGGCTCGAATCCGGGCGCCACCTCACCGTCGATCGTCGTCATGCCGTTCATCCTGGCAGCTCGGCCGCCCTGCCCGGTGAGACGAGCTCACCCCCGACGTCCGGACGATGGCCGTCAGACGGCGACGGGCAGTTCCTGCAGGCGCTCGTGGAATTCACGGACGGAGGGCACGTACTTGTACGGTTCGAGCCGCGCGGAGAACTCCTTCATGCGGTCCAGAGCCCGTACGGAGCTGACACTGCCTTCCAAGAGCCCGGCGCCGTAGTTCGCGGCGTCCAACGCCCCCTCCAGGTCACCGCCGGCGAGCCGTGCCTCGGCCAGGCGGCTGGACCGCACGGCCTTGTCCCGGGGAGCCGCGCTCGCCACCGAGGTCTCCAGGGAGCTCGTCGCGCGCTCCACCTGTCCGGAGCGCAACAGGACCTTGCCCTCGGTCGACCTCAGTTGCGCCTCGCCGAACCAGTCGAGCCAGTCCGGGTTCTCCTCCGCCGTACGGCGTTCCCAGAGGGACATGGCGCGGTTGAGCACGGTGGCGGCCTTGCGGTGGTCGCCGTCGCGCGACAGCGCCTCGGCCTTGTGCAGGTGGAGGAAGGACCGGGTACAGGGTGACAACGAGTGGGGAGCGTTGTCGATCGCCGTCGAGATGAGGGCGACCCGCTCGGCGGTGCGCCCGGCCTCGGAGACGTGTACTCCCATCTCCGCGAGGACGAAGGCGCCGAAGGCGTCGTCCCCGGCGGTACGGGCGCTGCGCAGGGCGCCGACGTAGTAGCGCTGCCCGGCGGATCGCAGACCGGCGTCGTAGGCCATCCACCCGGTCAGGTGCGACACCCGGGCCGCCGACGCGTACAGGCGGACGCGGACCTCGTCGGTGCACCGGCCGGCGCCGAGAAGGCCGGTGACCAGGGCGAGATCACCGCGTGACTGCTCCAGGAGCCGGGCGCCTCCGAGCTGGTCGTCGAGTGTGCGGAGGGTGCTGACGCGCTGCTCGATCGTCGAGACCATCGTGTCCGTGACCCTGTCGCCGCCCAGTGCCGAGGCGAAGGCGGAGGGCGCGTCCACCCAGCTCGCCGCGAGGCCCGTCAAGGAGACGCCGGTGATGGTGAGGAAACCCCGGCGATCCACGCGGCCACTCCCCACCAGATCGGACAACGCCTCGACCGTGCCGGCCTCGGTCCACGGGGCGGTGAGTCCCGTCACCTCCCAGACCGGGAGCCACCGGGGCCATCCCTCCGCGCGGGCCTGTTCGTACGGAACGCCCAGAAGATCAGCAAGGACGTACTGGGCGTCCGCGTCCGGCTCCTGCCCCTGCTCCCACTTCCACACAGTCGTCCTGTTGGTCGCCAGCGGGATCCCGAGCAACCTCCCGTGCTCCTGCATGAGCCGTGCGAATTCGGCCTTCCCCCACCCGCGCCTCTGGAGGAGGAAGCTCAGCGGGTGGACTGCTAACGGCTCACCGGGCACGTCACCACTCCCGTCATCCCTCGTACGTAGTCGGGAGGTTACTCCGGGTGCCTGCGTGTGGGGAGGGCGTCCCGGAGAAACCCCCTGGAAACGTTCCGACACGCGAGCCGGCGCCGTTGACTGAGCACCAGCCGTCCGAGGGACGCGGCCGAGGCGCTCGCTCTCGGAACGGCCCCTCGGATCGGCGGTTTCATTCCCGTGCCCCGTCGGGGACGGAACCACTCTCCAGCTCTTCGGAGGCGTCAGCCATGCCCACGCTCGTCCATCGGTTCGTCCTCGCGGGTACGGAAAGGGAAGTGCCCCTGGCCCGGCACACGGTCGTCGACAAGGTGCGTGCATGGGATGTGCCGCTGGACGAGGAAGCGACCGACGCCATCCGCCTCGTCGCCTCCGAACTCATCACCAACGCCGTGGTCCATGGGGCGGGGCCGGTCACCGTCGCCTTGTACCACCGCTCCGGTCGCTTGATGATCGACGTCCTCGACGGTGACCCGTCGCCCCCACGGATGAGTTGCGCTCAAGCCGACGACGGGAGCGGGCGCGGCCTGGCGCTGGTCGGCCTCCTCGCGTCGCGGTACGACTGGGAACCCACCGGCGGTGGCAAGCGCGTGTGGGCGGAAATGGCGCTTCCCACGGCGGCGCCCGCCGTCCGCGCCGCAGCCCTGCGCAGGTTGTTCGCCTTCCGGCCGAAGCGGGAGGCCGGAGCCGAGCCCGAACCGCTCATTCTGGCGATTGCGTGATGGGACGGCACACGCTACGAGCAGTTCCGCTTGCCGGTCCCGATGCGGTGTCCCGGCCCGCCCGCCGAGACGTCGACCCCGTTACGGGGAGCCCGCCACCTACGTCCTGTGGGACCGCCATGAATGGCAGACACGCGGCGAGTGCTGGTTGTGGTGCAGATGTGACGACGTCGAGGTGACGTGGATCGGTCCCGTCCGATCGAGTGGTATGCACGTGGCCCTCAGGCCTGCCGCACGTGTCTGTACGAACTGGACCAGCGCGTCATGGAGACCACCCTGCGTCAGGACGCGGACGTCCTGCCGAGGAACGGCCGGCCAACCCGATCGCCGGTGCAGCGCTGCGGCTCGCCACGCCGCCTGATGACCGCCGCCCCGCGGAAATCCACTCCTCCCACGGGGCGGCTACGACCTCCCGCCGGAACCCCGGCGGGAGAACCGAAGAGGAAGGAGCACGAGGTGGAAGAGCACACGACACCGCCTCCGACCCGGAGCGGCCTCCTGGTGGCGGTGGAGGAGCTGACCGCCGTCCACGACCGGTACGACAGCCTCCGGTCCGACAACGCCGGAAGTTCCGGTGACGCGCCGTGGCCGGGCGGCGACGGCAACCTGCACGACAGCGAGTAGGCACCAAGCGGTGGGGCAGCGCGACTCGCCGTGCTGCCCCACCGCGTCCGCACCACGTGGTCGAACCCATGGAGGACGCAGTGAGGGAACACCGCTTGATCAGCGCGATCGAGACGGCGCTCGGGTGGAGCGGAGCGGAAGAGCTGGGCAAGGGCTTCGTACGGGGAAGCATGGACGACCCCGCACTCGTCTCCCGCCTCCTGACCCCGAACCGCCTGCTCGACATCGCGATGCGCAGGAGTCTCAACCGTCCGCAGTTCCGGTGCTTCCAGAAAGGCGAGGAGGTGCACCCGGCCGTCTACTACACCGACAGCGTCAGCCCTCGGGGGCAGAGCATCCCGATGGTCGACATGCGCAGCCTCGGGCGGCTCCTGCGGGAAGGCGCGACGCTCATCCTCGACCAGGCCAACGTCTTCGATCCCACGATGGAGGTCGCGTGCCGGGCGTTGCAGTGGTGGTCCTGCGAGCGCGTGCAGGTCAACGCGTACCTGACCACGAACGACGCCGCCGGCTTTCCCCTGCACTGGGACGACCACGACGTCGTGATCGTGCAGCTCGCGGGCGAGAAGGAATGGGAGGTGCGCTCGACCTCCCGCAAGGTTCCCATGTACCGGGACTCCGACCCCAACAACATCCCGAGCGATGAGATCGTCTGGTCCGGTCCCCTGAAGACCGGCGACGTCATGCACATTCCCCGAGGGCACTGGCACCAGGCAACCCGGACCGGCAGCGGCTCGGGAAAGAGCCTCCATGTCACGTTCGGCATCACCAAGCGCACCGGAGCGAGTTGGCTCGCCTGGCTGGCGGACTGGTGCCGCGAACGCGAGATCTTCCGGCACGATCTGGAGCGCGGTCAGGGCTCCGACGACAAGGCCCTGACCGAGGCCGCCACCAACCTGATCGGTGAGCGTTCCCCGGCTGACTTCCTGACCGCGTATGAGCAGGAGACGACCCTGCCACGCCACGTGCCGTTCCTCGGCATCCTCGGACCGCTCGACGCCGTCGTGTGCACCACCCACTTCCCACCCCGGATCCAGGAGAACGGAGAGACCGTCGACGTCGTGGCCGCAGGGAAGAAGCTGACTTTCACGGCCAAAGTCATCCCCGCGCTGCGGCTGTTGCTGAGCGGCAGGCCGGTCCCACTGGAACGGGCCGCGGCCGTCGTCGGGGCGGAAATGAAGGAACTCGCCGAAATCCTGGTGGAGGAGGAACTGTGCGCGGTGCTGACCCCCGAGTTGTCCTCGGGCTACACCGGTCTCGTCACGAACGCCGCCTCTTGACCGGAGCGCTCGATCTCGGCGTCACCGCGCTCGACACCAGCACCAACTACCTCGGCTTCCGCTCACACCAGGTCCTGGCGCGGACAGCCGGTGACCTGTTGCCGAAGTTCAGGGTCTCCACGAAGGTCGGATACTTCCCGGGGCGGAACGGCGGGGAGCACTGCCTCGACCCCGTACGGCTGCACGCGGCTGTGGAACAGGCGGCCGAGGGCCTCGGTCGGGAGCCCGACCTGGTGTTCCTGCATAATCCGGAACACTCGCTCCGCGATACCGCTCCTCACGGCCGGGACATGCTGGCGCGAGCGTGTTCCGCACTCGACGATGCCGCGGCGAAAGGACTGTGCGCCGCCTGGGGCGTCGCTTCCTGGGATCCGTCGCCGTTGCTGGACCTGGTCGACCCGACGACACCGAGGCCGTCGGTCCTCATGGTCCGCGCCGGCCTGCTGGTCGGGGCCGGAGCGCTCGACGCCGCCGACGCCCTCGTCAGGGCATGGGACCTCGGCGACCGTGGAGTGTGGGGGATGAGCCCTTTCGGCGGCAACGCCGACGCTCCGGTGTGGACGAGGACCGACCCGCGCGTCTTCCTGCGCGACAGCAGCCGGTTCTCCCGGGTGCAGGCGGCCTTCCGGGTCGCCTACCGCCTCCCGAGGGTCGGCTCCGTCGCCGTGGGCACCGACGACCCCGCCCACCTGGGCGAACTCGTCGACGCCCTGACCGGTGAGGTCGAGGAGCGGACCGTTCACGAGTACCGAGGACTCCTTCGCGACCGCTCGCGCGGTCAGCCCGCCTGAAGCTCCTCGACGATCTGCTCGGCCGTGCGCCGTGCGGGCTCCAGCCGGGGGTCCTCCGGGTGCGCGTACGGTCCGAGGATCTTCGCGCAGACGAACAGCGTCATCAGCTTGCCGTCCCGGCTCTCGAAGTCGTGCCGACGCTCCCGTCGTACGCGATCGGCCAGAGCGGGGACGGCGAGCGAACTCGCCCACAGTGACGCGGAGTCCAGCCCCTGCGGCGCGTTCCCCCAGTCCTCCCAGTCGAAGAGGCAGAACACCGGAGCGGTCACATTGGCCCAGTTCAGGTCCGCGTGGGCCGGCACCCATCGCCGGACGGTCGTATCGAAGTCGCCGGGGAAGACACCGCGGATGGACTCGGTGACCAGTTCCTGGGTGATGGTGTCGGTGTCCGGAGTGGCGACCCGCCTCGTCCTATGAGCCGCCAGTGCGTCCAGCGAGGCGTTCAACGCCTTCCACCACACCTCCGGCAGTTCCGGTGCCTCACTCAGGACGGCGCTTCCGACGGGGGCGGCCGGCAGGAGACCGGTCTCGTCGGCCCGCCACATCACCGGCCCGTCCGCGTCCCGCCAGACCGCACATCCCCGCCAGACCGGCTGGGCGACACCTTCCAGGCGAGCGGCACACTCGGTGCCGTTCCACCCTTGATCCGTGATCTTCTCGAGCGGGCGCCGCTCGATGCGGACCCAGGTACCGCGGTCCGTCCGGGCCCCCACGGACCGGCGCTTGCGCACCATCGTGTCCAGGAGCAAGCGCACCCGGAGGGACCGCGCGACATGGTCAAGGACTTCCTCGACCGGCTGCACCCGTAGATCGACGGACTGACCCGTGGGGACCGAGAGCGTCATGGACGTGACCGTAGCAGCAGGGTGGCGGGAGACGATCCGAAGTGACCGTAGAAGCTGGGAAGCGGTAGGCGGCCGATCTGGTACTGCGCTGTCGGGGTGGCGGGATGTGAACCCACGACCTCTTCACTCCGAACTCTCGGCCGGGAGGTCACCGAGGTCTGGTGAACTGGTGGCCGGGCCCTTGACCGTTGTCGGCAGGCAACTGCACTTGCGGTGGTTGCTGTGCTTCGCTGCTGTACGGCGACGTCTCCGGAGGTTCTGAGCCGCACGACGGAGCACGGTCGGAAGGCTCGCTCGCAGGTATACCGAACCGGTCGCAGCGGAACAACGACGGGCCCGGCTGCGAACGGCGGATCCGCGCCGAGAACGCGAGCCTATCGCCGCGTCAGGCGCTCGTGCGCCGCCCGCAGGTCTGCGAGGGCTTCCCGCCCCGCCTCGCGCAGGGGCGCCCGGACGGGGCCGGCCGGCAGGTGCAGCGCGTTCAGGAGGGCCTTGGCGGTCACCGTTCCGGGGAGTCCGGAGGCCGTCATCGACTCGATGAGCTCCGTGGCGTCCCGCTGGAGTCGCGCCGCGCGGACGGTGTCGCCGGCGTCGAAGGCGTCGATGACGGCCCGGAGGTGCTCCGGCACGACGTTGGCGACGGTGCTGACGTATCCCGTCGCCCCCACCGCGTACAGGGCGAGGATCTGCTCGTCGCAGCCCGCGTAGAACGCCAACCCGGTGCGGGCCAGCACCTTCTGGGCGCCGAGGAGGTCGTAGGAGCAGTCCTTGACGGCGACGATCCGGGGGTGCTCGGAGAGCCGGATCATCGTCTCCGGCTCGATGCGGGTCCCGGTGCGCCCGGGGATGTCGTACAGCATGACGGGCAGTCCGCATCCGTCCGCGACCTCCCGGAAGTGCGCCTCCAGGGCGTCCTGCGGAGGGCGGCTGTAGTACGGGCTGACCACCAGCGCCCCGTCCGCGCCCGCCTCCTCCGCGGCCAGGGCGAGCTCGACGGTGTGGCGGGTGTCGGCGGTGCCCACGCCCGCCACCAGGGAGACCCGCTCGCCGACGGCCGCGCGTACGGCCCGCACCAGTTCGGCCTTCTCGGCGTCCGTCGTCGTCGGCGACTCGCCCGTCGTGCCGGACAGGACGAGCCCGTCGCAGCCGCCCGCCACCAGCCGCTCGGCGAGGCGCCGGGCGCCGTCCAGGTCGAGGGCGCCCCCCTCGGTGAAGGGCGTGACCATCGCGCAGAGGGCGCGGCCGAAGGGGGCAGCGGAGGGGCGTGCGGTTCCCGTGTTCGTCGCGTGCGTCATGGCGGTAGTCTCGACCCGTCGATCGTGTAGCTCCACTTAAATTGTCTACGAGGTATTGATAAGGGGAGCTGGAACGTGGGAGAGGGTGCGCCCGGATCGGACGTCCGGTTTCCCGCTCCGCCGGCACCGCCTCGGCGGGTGTGGCCGCGGCCGGGCGGCGCGGGGGTAGCGGCGCCCCGCCGGGGGTACCCGGGTGTTTCCGGAACGAGAGGAGGCACCGTGACCGGGACCATGGACACCCGGCCCGTCCACGACGGGCACCGGACGGTCGGCGAACTGGTCGGCCAGGCCACCGAGCAGCTCTCCCGGCTCGTGCGGCAGGAGATCGCCCTCGCCAAGGAGGAACTGACCGAGAAGGGCCGTCGCGCCGGCCGCGGTGGCGGTCTGCTCGGGGCGGCGGGCGCGTTCGCCTACGCCGGCCTGCTCGCCCTCGCCGGCACGGGCGTCGCCGCCCTCTCGCTGGCGCTGCCCGTCTGGGCCGCGGCACTGATCGTGACGGCGGTGCTGTTCGTGATCGCCGCCGTGCTGGCCGTGACCGGCCGCGGTCAGCTGCGCCAGGCCACACCCCCCACCCCTGAGCAAGCCCTCGGCAGCGTCAGGGCGGACGTCGAGGAGATCAGGGAAAGGGCGCACCGATGACGGACAGGACAGCGGCGAACGGCTCCGGGCACGGCGCGGGCGGCGCCGCGGAGCTGCGCCGGCAGATCGCGGAGACCAGGAACCAGCTCGGCAACACCGTGGAGGAACTGGCGGCGAAGGCCGACCTCCGGGGCCGGGCGCGAGCCCGCGCGGCCGACCTGCGCGACCGGGCCGGCGCGATGACGGTCCAGCTGCGCAGCACGGCGGCCCAGGCCAGCCACACCGTCCAGAACAGGGCGAGGGGCGCGGGACACACCGTCCAGGACAGGGCGAGGGGCGCCGGGCACGCCGTGCAGGACAGGGCGACGGGTGCCGGGCACGCCGTGCAGGACAGGGCGAAGGGCGCCGGTCACGCGCTTCAGGACAAGGCCCGGGAGACCGGTCACACGCTCCAGCACAGGGCGGCCGACGCCGGGCACACCGTCGAGCGGCGCGTCCCCGGACCGCTGCGTCCGCCGGTGGAGTTCGCCAAGCGGCACCCGCGGCCGGTGATGATCGTGGCGGCCGCCGGCGCGACCGTCGTCACGGCGGTCGTGCTGACGCGGCGCCGGACCGGCTGCTAGACGGACGGGGCCGGCGAACGGTCAGGGCCCGGCACCCCACCGCGGGTGCCGGGCCCCACCCTTGCCCGTCCGGCGAGGACGCCTCGGCCTGCGTCTCGCTCGGGGCCGGAGGGCGGCGGCCATGACCCGTCGAACCGGCACCCACCCCGCCCCCGCCGACGACCCCGACGGACACCGCGGCCCGGGGACCGACGCGGCGGGACCGCCCGGAAGCGTGTCCGGGCGGCCCCGCGCGATTCCCCGGCCGGGGTCACGGCTTGAAGCGCAGCACCTGCGGGTCGTGGTCGCTGATCTGGTCGTTGAACTCCGAGTTGAGGTGGACGCTGTCGTACTCGACGTCGCAGCCGCGCCGGATCGACGGGCTGACCAGGATCTGGTCGAGGACCTGGCTGTTGCCCTGGTAGAGGTAGGAGTAACGCTCGCTCTTCGGCAGCGACTTGATCGCCGACCACAGCTCGCCGTCGCCCTCCAGGATCTGGGCGGTCCCGGAGAACTCGAAGTCGTTGATGTCGCCGAGGGCTATGACGTCCGCGTTCTTCTGGGTGTCGAGGACGTCCTTGACGAACGCGTTGACCAGCGCGGCCTGCTGGTGGCGCTGGGTCTCGGAGCTGCGCGCCACCGGCTGGTACTGGGAGGTCAGGCCCTGGTCGCCGCCCTTGGAGTTGAAGTGGTTGGCGATCACGAAGACCGTGCGGCCACGGAAGACGAACTCGCCCACCAGCGGCTTGCGGCTGGAGTTCCAGGCCGCGTTCGCCGGGTCGATGCGGCCGGGGGAGACCGTCAGGGCCGCCTTGCCGCGCACCTCGGTGACGCCGACGGCGGTCGTGGCGTCGCCGCCCGCGCGGTCGGTGAAGGAGACCCGCTGCGGGTTGAACAGGAACACCTGGCGGATGTTGCCGCCCGGCTCGCCGCCGTCGGCGTTGTCCGTCGGGTCGACCGCGCGCCAGTCGTAGCGCGGGCCGCCCGCCGCGACGATCGCGTCGATCAGCTTCGTGACGGTCAGGTCGGCGGCGACCGTGCCGTCGTTCGTCGCGCCGTTGTTGTCCTGGATCTCCTCCAGGGACACGATGTCGGGCGACTTCAGGTTGTTCACGATCGCGGAGGCGTGCTCGTCGAACGTGGCGTCGGACGGGTCGAGGTTCTCGACGTTGTAGGTCGCGACCGCCAGCTCGCCGCTCTTCTGCTTCCGCGTGGTCTCGCGCTCCAGACCGGCGCTCTTCAGGGTGCCGATCCGGTTGGCGACGATCGTGTAGCCGCCGAACTGGTTGTAGTCCAGCGGACCCGCGGTGGCGCCGGTCAGCGTGTCACCGACGTTCGCCGTCGGGAAGTCGGCGGTCTTGCCGAGCGACTGGACCTGGAGCCGGCCGGTGTTCTGGGCGTCGTAGGAGCCGTAGACCGTGCCGCCGCGGCGGTTGCGGTTCTCCCACGGCTTCACCGTGACCCACAGCTCGGTGTACGGGTCGGTGGCGCCGACCACGCGGGCGTCGCCGACCTGGACGTTCATGCCCTCCAGGGACTCGTAGAAGTCCAGGGCGTACTTCCGGGGCTGGAGCGTGAGGCCGTTGATCGAGTTGTTCGCCGCCGGGTCGCCGGCCGGGGCGTACGCCGCCGGGACCGACTTCGCGTCGACGACGGTCGCGGCCGGGACCGCGTTGCCGCCGGAGACCACGGTCACCGTGGGGCGGACGATCTCCGTCACCGCCTGGTTGCCGGACGAGGCGCCGCCCGGGACGAACTCCGAGACCGTGCCGGTGACGGTGACGGCGTCACCGACGGCGACCTTCGGTGTGGAGCTGGTGAAGACGAACACGCCCTCGCTGGTGGCCGGATCGGCGTCCGGGTTCGGATCCTGGATCCAGAAGCCCCTCGAGGAGCCGTAGGTGCGCACGCCGGTGACGATTCCGGCCACATCCGTGACCTGCTGTCCGGCGTACGGCGAGATACGGGTCGTGCCCTGGATGTCGTGGACGCGGACCGCGTCGGCGTGCGCGGGCGCGGCGATGACGACGGTGGACGCCGCGGAGCACACGGCGGCGACGGTGAGCGCGGCGAGGCGCGCGGAAGACCTGCTAGGCAACGGGATCCCTCCGGGGACGTGCGTGGGCGCCGGGACGAGGGTGAGGCGTGGGACGCGGACGACGCGCGGAGAAAAAACAGTGAACACCTGTCCCCCCAACTTCTACGCGCGTCAATCTCCAGCCTGTCCATGTCAGTTGTCAAGGTTTCGGCCATGTACGGAAGGCGGCCGGGAGATGAACCGGGCGGCATGGGTGGAAATCCGTCTAGGCTGAGCGACTGAGTGGCACGACCGTCCTAGGAGAACCAACCGATGTCAGACAGCGCCCCCCTGCCGCCCGTACGGCTGCGTCCCGAAGCGGAACTGGCCCGCGCCGCGCTGTCCACCCCTCTGCTCTCCCGGGCCGCCCGCCTCGCCCGCTGGGCCGGCCCCGACACCCGCGTCGACGCGGGGGGCGGACTCGTCGACGAGCAGGTGCCCGCCGCGGCCGAGGTGCTCGGACTGACCGGCGACGAGGCCGCCGCGCACACGAGCGAGGCCTGGCGGATCGCCGTGGACGCCGGACTCGTCGAGATCGCCGACGATGAGGCCGGCGTCGTCACCGCGGGCGAGGGACTCGCCCTGCTGACCGCGGGCTCCCCGCACGACGCGCTCGGGGTCTGGCTCGCCGCCCTGGAGGCGGTGCTCGCCGAAGCGAGCGTGCCCGACCTCGACGAACTGATCGACGCGATGGACGAGGGCGGCGAGGTCGACTTCTCCCGGCTCGACTGGGACCCCGAGGGCGAGGCCGCCTTCCTCGACGGCGTGCTCGGCAACCTCTACCTGCTCACCGCCGGGGAGGACGGCCCCGGCGAGGGCCCCGTGCCGCTGCCCGCGCTCGCCGCCTCCATGATCGTCCCCGGTGGCACGGGCGACCCCACCAACGACATGCTGGAGCGGGTCTCCGACGCGATGGTGCGCCTCGACGACCAGTTCCGGCTCCTGGAGCCGATCGGTCTCGTCGTCTACCAGCCCGTCGACGAAGCCCTCCTGGGAGACGCCGACGAGGCCGCCGAGGAGCCCGCCGCGCCCGTCGACGAGACCGACGTCGCCCGCTACGGCATGGTCCGCCTCACCCCGCTCGGCGTGTACGGCCTGCGGGCCCGGCTGCTGGAGGCCGGCTTCGAGGCGCCCGCCGTCGGCGACCTCGCCGACAAGGGCGCCGACGCCCTCCTCGACGCCAGCGCCTCCTACGGGCCCCGTGCCGCGCGCGCCGAGACCGAGCAGTGGCTGGCCCGCCGCGAACCCCTCGCCGCCGCACGGGAGCTGCTCGCCTCCGCCCGCGGCTCGGACCCGGGCGCGCCGCTGCGCAGGCTGCGCTGCCAGCAGGCCCTCTCCCTGGTCGGCGCACAGGCCGAACCGGCGGTGCGCGAGGTGCTCGACGACCCCGAACTGGGCGGTCTCGCCCGGGTCTGGCTGAGCGAACTGGGCGCCGCCGACGTGCCGGCGCCCTCCGAGGACCTGGTCTTCTGGCTCACCATCGACACCGTCGCCGCGCAACTGGCCGCCGAGGGCAACTCGGAGGAGCTCCAGGGACTCGTCGAGGGCCTCGCCCAGCAGCACAGCGGCTTCTTCGCCGCGGCCTGGCGGGTGGACCACCCGGCCACGGCCGACGTCCTGGAGGCGATGGGACGGCTGCACCCGGACAAGAGGATCGCCAAGGAGGCCCGCAAGGCCGCGTTCAAGGCGCGGTCACAGCAGGGCGGGTGAGGGAAGGCCCGCGGCGCGGGGGCCGGTCCGACGCGGGGTGAGGAGCCCCGTCCGGGAGGCCGGCGGGACCGCCGCGTGCCGGACGCGTCGCCGGGCCCGGCGGGGTGGACGGTCTCGCGCGGAGGCCGGCGTGCGTGCCGGACGGCCCTGCGCGGGGTGGGGATTCCGCGCGGTGGGGCGGCCCCGCATCCTGTTCGCCGCGGGTGACCCTGTGCGGTGTGCGCGGTGGGACGTCCCGCGCCGGTGACGGAGACGGTCCGCACGGGTTCACGGAAGGTGACCCCCTGACGCAGCCCTGCGTTCAACCCCCGTTCAGACACGGGCGAAACGGTGTCGCCGACCCGAGGTCCGCCACCCTCCACGGCACGTCCACCGTCTCAGGAGACACCATGTCGCTCACCCGCAGGGACTTCGCCAGAACATCCGCGGTCACCGGTGCCGGGGTCGCGCTGGCGGGCACCGTCGGCGCCCTCGCCACCGCGCCGAACGCCCTCGCGTCGACGGACGCCGACAGCGCGGACACCGAGCACGCGCGGCAGAAGCCGGCGGCCGGGCACGGCGGGGTCGGCTACGGACCCCTGATCCCCGACCCCGAGGGCGTCCTCGCCCTGCCCGCCGGCTTCACGTACCGGGTCATCACCCACAGCGGGAAGACCAAGCTGGAGTCGGGCGAGTTCACCCCCTCCCACCACGACGGCACGGCCACCTTCGACGGCCCCCGCGGCACCACCCTCCTGGTCAACAACCACGAGCTGAAGGGCCCGCGCGCCAACTGGGAGCACCCCGTCCCGCTCACCGAGGGCCTGGTCTACGACCCGGCCGCGTCCGGCGGCTGCACGGTCGTCGAGGTCCGCCCGGACGGACAGGTCGCCGAGTGGGTCGGCATCGCCGGCACCTCCACCAACTGCGCGGGCGGCAGCACCCCGTGGGGCACCTGGCTGACCTGCGAGGAGAACTCCGACCGGGCCGGCACCAACGGCATGACCAAGGACCACGGCTACGTCTTCGAGGTCGACCCCCGCGACCGGCGCGCCAACAAGAACCCCAAGCCGCTGAAGTTCTTCGGCCGCTACGACCACGAGGCCGTCGTCATCGACCCCAAGCGCGGCCACGCCTACCTCACCGAGGACGCCTCGGGCCCCAACGGCCTGTTCTTCCGCTGGACCCCGCCGAAGGGCTTCGTGTACGGCCGCGGCGCGTTCCGCACCCTCGCCGACGACGCCGGCGTCCTCCAGGCGCCCAAGTGCTACGACGCCGGCGGCAAGTTCGTCGACGACCTCTCCCGCGCCACGAAGACCGGCACCGTGTACGGCGTCGACTGGGTGGACGTCCCCGACCGCGACGCGAGGACCGTGGCCGTGCGCAAGCAGTTCGCCGACGGTGAGGTCACCCGCGCCCGCAAGCTGGAGGGCATGTGGTGGGCCGACGGCGGCGCCTACGTCGTCTCCTCGTACGCCCGTGACGAGAGCCCCGTCCGGCACGACGGCCAGGTCTGGTTCTACGACCCCAAGCGCCGGACGCTGACCCTGAAGGTGCTGCTCGGCGTGAACCCCGACCCGTCGGAGGACGGCGCCTTCGACGGCCCCGACAACATCACCGTCTCCCCCTACGGCGGCCTCGTCATCGCCGAGGACGGCGAGGGCGTCCAGCACCTGTTCGGCGCCACCGACAGCGGCCGCACCTACCCGATCGCCCGCAACGAGCTGAACATCGGCACCGAGGACGAGCCGGAGTACAGCGAGTTCACCGGCGTCACCTTCTCGCCCGACGGGAAGACCCTCTACGCCAACATCCAGACGCCGGGCATCATGCTGGCGATCACCGGGCCCTGGAAGCGGCAGAAGAAGGGCTAACCAGTTCGTTCGCGCGGCCCGCGGCCCGCCCCCTGACGTGATGTACGTCCAGGTGCGAAGGCAGGACCTGCCTCCACTCGTCATGGGGCGGCCGCGGGTCCGGATCCCGTCACCGATGCGAGTACCGGTGTGGCGGAACGGAAGACGCGCCGATCGACAAGCACCGAGCCGGCTCGCCGGGGCGGCCGGCCCGCGTCGAACGTGTGCAGTGCGCTGTCCTAGCCCGTCGTGGTCCGGTCCGCCGCGGCCCCGTGCGCCGGTCGCCGGTCGGCGGCCCGGACCGCCGCCAGTCCGTCGAGGTAGTCGCGGACGTGCACGATCGCGCCGTCGCGCACCCGCATCACCAGCAGGCCCGGGACCCGGAACGGCGCGCCGGTGGTGGCGAGGGTGCCGGTGACGACCTGTTCCACGACGATCACCTCGGGGTCGGTGGAGTCGTGGACGGCCACCTCGACGACGCGCTCCGGACGTGCCGGGCTCGCGCCCCAGGCGGCGCGGTACGCGGCGCGCACCTCTTCGCGTCCGTCGCAGCGCGCGGGCAGGCCGGGGAACGGGAACGGCAGTTCGTGGACGGCGTCGGGCGCGTACAGGTCGGCCAGGTCGTCGGCCGAGGAGTCGAGCATCGCGCGGCGGTAGCGGGCCAGGACGTCACGCGGGCCCGGGACGCCGGCCGACGCGGGCCGGTCCGACGGTGGCCCGGGGGAGTCCGCGGACTCAACCGGGGACTGTCTCCGTTTCATGTCGCTACCATACGGAGCGTGTCCCCGGCTCGCAAGGAGTAACTGGATGGCGCCGGTCAAGCCGATGCGCGCGGACGCCCGCCGCAACTACGAACGGTTGCTGAGGGCGGCGGCCGAGGCCTTCGCCGCGCACGGGGAGGGCGCGTCCCTCGACGACATCGCCAAGCGGGCGGGGGTCGGCTCCGGCACGCTGTACCGGCACTTCCCGACCCGGCAGGCGCTCCTGGAGGCGGCGTACGTCGACCGGATCGAGGCGCTCGCCGCGCGCGCCGACGAGCTCGGCGCGCGGCTGCCGCCCGGCGAGGCGCTGGTGGAGTGGCTGAACGAGCTGTGCGTCGGCACCCTCCAGGTCCGCGGTATGAAGGCCCTGCTCGGGTCGGCCGTCACCGACGGCAGCGTCGCGGCGGTCACCGCCTGCGGCACGCGCGTGCGGGTCGCGGCGACCCGGCTGGTCGAGGCGGCGCAGCGGGAGGGCGCCCTGCGGACGGACGTCGAGCCCGTCGAGGTGCTGCGGCTGGCGCACGGCGTGGCGACGGCGGTGGAGCTGGCGAACGGGGACGGGGACGGCGTCCGCCGGTACGTGTCGCTGCTGACGGAAGGGCTGCGGGCCGCCCGGTGAGAACGGCGGTGGGCGCCCCGCCCCGGCGGCCGGGGCGGGGCGCCCGCACGGGTCGTACGGCCCGCCGCTCAGAGCGCCTGGGCCGCCGGCTTCACCATGTTCCGGACGGTCCGCGCCTTCACGAAGTCGCCCATCGCCGTCATCTCCCACTCACCGGAGTACTGGCGGATCAGCTTGGCCATCATCACGCCCGTCTGCGGCTCGGCGCCGGTGAGGTCGAAGCGCACGAGTTCCTCGCCGGTCAGCCCGTCCAGGAGGCGGCAGTAGGCCTTGGCGACCTCGGTGAACTTCTGGCCGGAGAAGGAGTTGACGGTGAAGACCAGGCCCGTGACCTCCTGCGGGAGACGGCCGAGGTCGACGACGATCACCTCGTCGTCGCCGCCGCCCTCGCCCGTGAGGTTGTCGCCGGAGTGCTTGATCGCGCCGTTCACGATGGACAGCTTGCCGAAGTAGCAGCTGTCGATGTGGTTGCGCTGCGGGCCGTAGGCGATGACCGAGGCGTCCAGGTCGATGTCCTTGCCGCGGTACGCCGGCTCCCAGCCGAGGCCCATCTTGACCTGCGAGAGCAGCGGGCGGCCGCCCTTCACGAGGGAGACGGTCTGGTTCTTCTGGAGGCTGACGCGGCCCTTGTCGAGGTTGATCTTCCCCGTGCCGGGGGCCGGCGGGGCGGGCGGCGCGGGCGGGGCCGGAGGAGCGGCCGGGGCGGACAGCGGGGGCGCCGGCGGCTGCGCGGGGGGCGCGGGCGGCGCGGGCGGGGTCACGGGCCGGGCCGGGGCCGGGGCGGGCTCCTCCACCGTGACGCCGAAGTCGGTGGCGATGCCCGCCAGGCCGTCGGCGTAGCCCTGGCCGACCGCGCGGGCCTTCCACTGGCCGTTGCGCAGGTAGATCTCCATGACCACCAGTGCCGTCTCGGTGCCGAGCCGCGGGGGAGTGAAGGTGGCCAGGACGCCGTTGTCGTCCGCGTCGCGCAGGGTGGCCGTGGGCTCGACGCCCTGGAAGGTCTGGCCGGCGGCGTCGGGGCTGGCGGTGACGACGATCTTCTCGATGCCCGGGGGGAGGGCGGTGGTGTCGACCGTGATGGCGTCGGGGGCGGCGCCGCCGCCCGAGCGGTACGTCACGCCCGGGCCGCTCGGCTGGTTGTAGAAGATGAAGTCGTCGTCGGAGCGCACCTTGCCGTCGGCGGTGAGCAGCAGGCCCGATACGTCGAGCCGCACGGGCGCGGCGACGTCCACCGTCACGCGGGCGACGGGAAGAGGGATGTTCGAGCCGGGGGTCATAGCTGTCATGCCTGGTGAACGAGCGGGGGCGTTTTGCCGTTCCCTTACCCGGGGCCGAACGGACCCCGGGCGGCACACGGCCTACGGGACGACCACGATCTTCCTGCCCACCCCCGCCGCGAACTGCTCCAGCGCCTGCGGATAACGCTCCAGGGGCAGACGGTCGCTGATGAAGACCTCCGGGTCGAGGACGCCGCCCGCGAACAGCTCCGCCGCGCGTTCGAAGCTGTGCAGGACGGCCATGGAGCCCGTGATGGTGATCTCCTGGTTGTAGACGCGGTACGGGTCGATCGTCACCCGCGTCGCGTAGTCCGCCACCCCGAACTGGAGGAAGGTGCCGGCCTTCGCCACCCGGTCCAGGCCGTCCTGGATCGCCGCCGCGTTGCCGGTCGCGTCGACGACGAGGTCCCAGCCCTGCGGCCGGTCCAGCTCGTCCGCGTTCGCCGCGGACGCGGAGACGCCGAGCCGGCGGGCCGTCTCCAGACGGGCCGGGTTCACGTCGACCACGTCCACGCTCGCCGCACCCGTCCGCTTGGCGAGCTCCAGCATCATCAGGCCCATCGTGCCGGAGCCGTAGATCAGGACGTGGGCGCCGAGGCGGGACCGCAGGACGTCGTAACCGCGCACCGCGCACGACAGGGGTTCGACCAGCGCCGCGTCCTCGGTGCGCACGTGGTCCGGGAGCTTCACGCAGTTGGCGACCGGGGCCACGGCGAACTGTGCCGCGCCCCCCGCCGTCGTCACGCCGATCGCCGCCCACCGTTCGCAGAGGTTGTTGTGGCCGGTGCGGCAGTAGCGGCACTCGTAGCAGTACAGGGAGGGGTCGACGGCCACCCGGTCGCCCACCGCCAGCTCCGTCACCCGGGAGCCGGTCCCGACCACCTCGCCCGCGAACTCGTGCCCCGGCACGATCGGCAGCTCGGGCGCGAACTCCCCCTGGAGGATGTGCAGGTCGGTCCCGCACAGGCCGCACGCGGCGACCTCGACGACGACCTCGCGCGGCCCGGGCGTCGGGTCCGGGACCTCGGCGACGACGGCCTTGCCCACGGACTCGATGACGGCGGCCTTCATTTCACGGCTCCCAACGACAGGCCCTGGACCAGCTTGTCCTGGGCGGCGAACCCCGCGGCGAGCACCGGCAGGGAGATGACGAGCGACGCGGCGCACACCTTCGCCAGGAACAGGCCCTGGCTGGTGATGAAACCGGTCAGGAAGACGGGGGCGGTCTCGGCGACCACGCCGGTCAGCACCCTCGCGAACAGCAGCTCGTTCCAGCTGAAGATGAAGCAGATCAGGGCCGTCGCCGCGATGCCGGGGAGCGCGATGGGGGCGACCACGCGCGCGAGGATCGTCGGCAGCCTCGCGCCGTCCACCCGCGCGGCCTCGATCACCGCGACCGGGATCTCGGCCAGGAAGGACTGCATCATCCACACCGCGATCGGCAGGTTCATGGCGGTGTAGAGGACGACCAGCAGCCAGATGTTGTCGAGCATGCCGGCGTTCTTCGCGAACAGGTAGAGCGGCAACAGGCCCGCCACGGCCGGCAGCATCTTCGTCGACAGGAAGAAGAACAGGACGTCCGTCCACTTCCGCACGCGGCGGATCGACAGGGCGTACGCCGCCGGCAGGGCGAGGACCAGGACGAACAGCGTCGAGGCCACCGACGCCACGGTCGAGTTGACCAGTGCCGGCCAGGGGCTCGCCCCGCCGCCCGCGCCGAAGAACTCGCGGTAGCCGTCGAGCGTCAGCGAGGCGGCGAAGGACGGCGGGTTGGTCGCCGCGTCCGCCTCGGAGTGGAAGGACGTCAGGGCCATCCACGCGATCGGCAGGAAGAACACGATCCCGAGCAGCCAGGCCACCAGGCCGAGGCCGGCTCCCTTGCGGCGGCTGCGAAGCCGTACGGCCACTGCGCTCATGCGCGCGACACCTCCTCGCGGAACAGGGACGACACCACGCGCAGTGCGAAGGTCGCGATGACGATCGAGCCGATGACCACGAGCACGCCCGCGGCCGAGGCGAGGCCGTTCTCGTGGGCCTGGTAGAAGCTCTGGTAGACGGTGTAGGGGAGGTTGGCGGTGCCGAGGCCGCCGGACGTGATCGTGAAGACCGCGTCGAAGTTCTGGACGATGTAGATCGACCCGAGCAGGGCGCCGAGTTCGAGGTAGCGGCGCAGGTGCGGGAGGGTGAGGTGGCGGAAGATCTGCCAGTCGCTCGCGCCGTCGACGCGGGCGGCCTCGATCTGCTCGTGGTCGCGGCTCTGCAGGCCGGCCAGCAGGATCAGCATCATGAACGGGGTCCACTGCCAGACGAGGGAGGCCTCCACCGCGAGCAGCGGGGTCCGGGAGATCCAGTCCGGCTGTGGGCCGCCCACGTAGTGCAACAGCCCGTTGAACAGGCCGTACTCGGGGTTGTAGAGCACGTGTTTCCAGAGCAGGGCGGCGGCCACGGGCACCACCAGGAACGGGGCGATCAGCAGGGTGCGCACCACGCCCCGGCCGCGGAACCGGCGGTCCAGCAGCAGCGCGAGCAGCAGGCCGAGGACCAGGCTGGCCAGGACCACCGCGACGGTCAGGAGCACGGTCGTCCACACCGAGTGGCGCAGGTCGGCGTCGGTGAGGACCTCCCGGTAGTTGTCGACGCCGGCGAACCGGCGGGCGTCCGGGTACAGGGAGTTCCAGTCGAAGAAGGAGATCACCAGGGTGGCCACGAACGGCAGCTGGGTCACGGCGACCATGAAGACGAGGGCGGGGAGCAGCGGGGCGCGGGTGGCCCAGGCGCGCAGCCGGGCGGACGGCTGCCGGGGGGCGTGGACGGGGGTGGTGGCCACGGGGGCCGTCGTGGTGGCGGTCATCGTCCCTCGTACTCCTCGGAGATCCGCTCGGCGAGCTGCTGGGACTTCTTCAGGGCCGACGCGACGGACTGGCGTCCGGCGATGGCCGCGCTGATCTCCTGGGAGACCTTGGTGCCGAGGTCGGTGAACTCGGGGATGCCGACGAACTGGATGCCGGGGGCCGGGCGCGGCTGCACCCCCGGGTCGTCGGGCCTGGCCCCCTCGATCGCCGCCTTCGTCATCTCCTGGAAGGCGGCGGCCTCCTGCGTGTACGCCGTGTTCGCGTACGTCGACGCGCGTTTTCCGGCGGGGACGTTCGACCAGCCGATCTCCTCGCCGACGAGCCGCTCGTACTCCTTGCCCGACGCCCAGGAGACGAACTTCCAGGCCTTGTCGCTGTTGCGGGAGGCCTTCTGGATGCCCCAGGCCCAGGTGTAGAGCCAGCCGGAGGAGTCGGTCTTCTCGACGGGGGCGGGGGCGTACCCCACCTTGCCCTTGACCGGGGACTCCGCCGCCTCCAGGGAGCCGGCGGCGGAGGTGGCGTCGTACCACATGGCGACCTTGCCCTGGGTCATGTTGTTGAGGCACTCGGCGAAGCCGGACTGGGCGGCGCCGGACTCGCCGTGCTCGCGGACGAGGTCGACGTAGAACTCCGTCGCCCTCTTCCACTCGGGGGAGTCCAGCCGCGCCTTCCAGTCCTCGTCGAACCAGGTGCCGCCGAAGGTGTTCACGACGGTCGTGAGCGGTGCCATGACCTCGCCCCAGCCGGGCAGCCCGCGCAGGCAGATGCCCTTCATGCCGGGTTCGGCGCCGTCGAGTTCGGCCGCGAGGTCGGCCACCTGGGTCCAGGTGGGGTGCTCGGGCATCGTCAGGCCCTGCTCGGCGAAGACGTCCTTGCGGTACATCAGGAAGGACGACTCGCCGTAGAAGGGCTGGCCGTAGAGCTTTCCGTCGTCGCCGGTCAGGGACCGGCGCATCGGCTCGAGGACGTCCTGCTCGTCGTAGGCCGGGTCCCCGGCGACGTACGTGTCCATCTCGTGCAGCCAGCCGTTGCGGGCGTAGATCGGTATCTCGTAGTTGCTCAGGGTCGCGACGTCGTACTGGCCGGCCTGGTTGGCGAAGTCCTGGCTGATCTTGTCGCGGACGTCGTTCTCGGGCAGGACGGTGAAGTTGACGTCGATGCCGGTCTCCCGGGTGAAGTGGGCCTTGGCCAGCTTCTGGAGTTCGGTCATCTGGGGGTTGTTGACCATCAGGACGTTGATCGAATCGCCGCCCGATCCCGCCCCGCCCGCTCCGACCCAGCAGCCGGAGAGCAGCGGGGCGAGCAGCGTCCCTGCGACGGCCACGGCGAGTGCGGCTCGCGGTGGCCGTCGTCGGCTCTGGGTTCGCATGGATCGCTCCTGGACTTGGGGAGAGGTGAGGAAAGAGGACAGAGGGCAGGGGACAGGGGGGACAAGGAGACGGAGGGACAGGGACGCAGGGGGACAGAAGGGGCACCGATCGGAGAGGGGAGCCCTCCTCGGGCCGTGTCGGCCGGAGGCCGGGGCGTGTGACGCGGGCGCGCCGGACGGTCAGACGCGGATGACCTGCGGACCCAGCAGCGAGTACCGGTGGGCCTCGGCCGAGGGCAGCAGCGTGCTCGTCACGATCGCCTCCAGTGCGCCGACCTCGGCGAAGCGGCAGAAGCTGACCGCTCCGAACTTGGTGTGCACGCCGGCGAACACGGTGCGGCGCGCGGCCCGCATCGCCTGTGCCTTGACCTCGCCGACGGCCGGGTCGGGCGTGGTCAGCCCGTGGTCGCGGGAGATGCCGTTGGCGCCGATGTAGGCCAGGTCGAGGACGAAGCCGGCCAGCATCTTGGTCGTCCAGTGGTCGACGGTCGCCAGCGTGCCGGGCCGGACCCGGCCGCCGAGCAGCAGGACGGAGGTGTTCTCGGCCTTGGCGAGGGCGCCCGCGACCGGCAGGGAGGCGGTGACCACGGTCAGCGGCCGGTCCCGGGGCAGCGCCTCGGCGATGAGCTGCGGGGTGAAGCCCTCGTCGACGAAGACCGTCTCGGCGTCGCCGAGCAGTTCGGCCGCCGCGGCCGCGACCCGGCGTTTCTCGGGGACGTGGCTGGTGGCGCGGAAGGCGAGCGTCGTCTCGAAGCCGGCGCTCTCCACGGGGTAGGCGCCGCCGTGGGTGCGGCGCACCAGTCCGTGGTCCTCCAGGGCGCGCAGATCCCGCCGTACGGTCTCCTTGGCCACGCCCAGTTCGGCGGCGAGCGCGGTGACGTCGACCGATCCGGTGGCGCGCGCGGCGCGGACGATCTCACGCTGCCGCTCTTCCGCGGTCTTCGGGGTCATGCCGTCACCTCGCGTTCCTGCCCGTTCGGGCCCGGTGCGGCCCATGGGGGAAGTTCTACAGCGGGGATGCGGCACTGACCAGGTCTGTTGCGGGCCCGATGCTGCCCGGGTCCGCCCGTTCGCGGCGGGGCGTGCCCGCCTCGGACCTGCGCGGCCGTCGCGACGGGCGTGGGTTCGGGCGGGAACGGTGCCCGAACGCGCGGGCGGGCGGGCCCGTTCGGTGCCCGCCCTCCCGAGGGCACGCGCTCGCGCGCGTGCCGGTGCGCGTCAGTACGGCCAGATCGGCGGGTCGCTGACGAAGTGGCCGCCCAGGTGGGCGTGCGCGATGTTGTCGGGGTCCAGCTCGCCCTGCTCGGCGATCAGCTTCTCGGCGTACGGCTCGGAGTCGTCCTGCGGTTCGTACCCGAGCGCCCGCGCGGAGGTGAGGTCCCACCACAGCCGGGTGTTGGCGGAGGAGCCGTGGACGACGGTGTGGCCGACGTCCTCGGCGGTCAGGGCCGCGTGGAAGAGGCGGGCGCCGTCGGCCGGGCTCATCCACACCGAGAGCATGCGCACGCTGGTCGGCTCGGGGAAGCAGGAGCCGATGCGCACCGACACGGTCTCCAGGCCGTGCTTGTCCCAGTAGAGCTGGGCGAGGTCCTCGCCGAAGCACTTGGACAGGCCGTAGAAGGTGTCGGGGCGGCGCGGGGTGTCGACGGGGATCAGCGCGCCCGGATCGAGGGGCGTGTCGCCCTGCGGGCGGGGCGTGAAGCCCACCGCGTGGTTGGAGGAGGCGAAGACGATCCGTCCGACGCCCTCCTCGCGGGCGGCCTCGTACAGGTGGTAGGTGCCCTCGATGTTCGCCTTGAGGATCTTCTCGAAGGGGGCTTCCAGGGAGATGCCCGCGAGGTGGATGATCGCGTCGACACCCCGTACGGCCTCCCGTACGGCGTCCTTGTCGGCGAGGTCCGCGACGATCGCGTCGGGCTCGCCCTCGATCGGGCGCAGGTCGAGCAGGCGCAGCGTGTAGCCGTAGTCGGGGAGCAGGTCCCGCATCAGGGTGCCGAGACCACCGGCGGCGCCGGTGAGCAGGACGGTACGCGGAGCGGGCATGCTCGGGTCTCCTCGGGTCGACACGGGGTGCGGAGCGCATGCATGGACGATATTCACATGCGTGGACACGCTAAGGAGCATCGCCGCGCCGCGTCAAGGGGGTGCGGAGGCGGCGAATTCGCCTGTGGGACGCGGTTTGGGGAGCTTGACCGGCACGGAAGGGCGTCCCTAGGGTGACGTTGTTCAGAAATATGGACGCTGATCAGAGACGTGAGTGCCGTGAGTGTCAGCCCTAGGGAGAGACCGTGACGTCAGCCCCCCTCGCCGCCCGCCTCCGCGTCCCCAGCGGACCGCTGTTCTTCCCCGTCACCGCCTTCGGTCCCGACGGCTCGCCCGACCTCGACGCCTACCGGGCGCACGTCCGCCGCGGTGTCGAGGCCGGCGCGGCGGCCGTCTTCGCGTGCTGCGGCACCGGGGAGTTCCACGCGCTCACCCCGGAGGAGTTCGAGCAGTGCGTGCGGGCGGCCGTCGAGGAGACCGCCGGCCGGGTGCCGGTCGTCGCGGGCGCCGGGTACGGGACCGCGCTCGCCGTGCGGTACGCCCGCCTCGCGGACGCGGCCGGCGCGGACGGGCTGCTCGCGATGCCGCCGTACCTCGTCGTCGCCGGGCAGGAAGGGCTGCTGCGCCACTACCGGGAGGTGGCGGCCGCCACCGGCCTCCCGGTGATCGTCTACCAGCGCGACAACGCCGTCTTCACCCCGGAGACCGTCGTCCGGCTCGCCCGCACCGAGGGGATCATCGGCCTCAAGGACGGGCTCGGCGACCTGGACCTCATGCAGCGGATCGTCAGCGCGGTCCGCACCGAGGCGCCCGGCGACTTCCTGTACTTCAACGGCCTGCCGACCGCCGAACAGACCCAGCTCGCCTACCGCGCCCTCGGCGTCGCGCTCTACTCGTCGGCCGTCTTCTGCTTCGCCCCCGAGATCGCCCTCGCCTTCCACCGCGCGCTCGCCACCGGCGACGAGACCACCGCCCACCGCCTGCTGGACGGCTTCTACCGCCCGTTCGTCGAACTGCGCGCCCAGGGCCGCGGCTACGCCGTCTCCCTCGTCAAGGCCGGCGTACGGCTGCGCGGACTGGACGTGGGCGGGGTGCGGCCCCCGCTGCACGAGCCGGGCGAGGATCATGTCAAGCAACTCGCCCAGGTGATCGAGCACGGGTACGCGCTGCTCGCGAAGGACACGACGGAGGACCAGTGAAGGCGTCGACATTCGTCTACCCGTGGGACGTCAACGGGGACCCGGAGGCACCGGGCCGCATCGCCGCGCTCGGCGTGGACCAGGTGACCCTCGCCTCCGCCTACCACTCCACCCGCGCCCTCACCCCGCGCCACCCCCGCCACCGCATCGTCACCGCCGAGCACGCGGCCGTGCTGTACCCGGCGGACGGACGGTGGGCGGGCCGCGCCCTGCGCCCGTACCCGGCCGGGGACTGGGCCCCCGGCGACGCCTTCGGCGAGGCCGCCGCGGCCCTCGCGCAGGCGGGCCTGGAGGTGCACAGCTGGGTGGTCCTCGCCCACAACTCCCGCCTGGGCGCCGAACACCCGCACACCTCGGTCGTCAACGCCTACGGCGACCGCTACCCGTGGGCCCCCTGCATCGCGCAGCCCGCCACGCGCGCGTACCTCGTCGACCTGGCCGCCGAGGCCGCCGTACGGCCGGGCGCGGCCGGCACCGAGCTGGAGTCCCTCGGCTGGTACGGCCTCCAGCACCTGCACGCCCACGACAAGACCGGCGGCGTCGGCCTCGGCGACGCCGGGCAGTACCTGATGGCGCTCTGCTTCTGCCCGGCCTGCCGGGAGGGCTACGGCGCGCAGGGCCTGGACGCCGACGCGCTGGCCGCGGCCGTGCGGACCGCGCTGGAACCGCTGTGGCGGGGCGCGCCCGACGACGGGGCCTGGGAAGGCGTCGAGAAGCTCCTCGGCGAGGGGCCGGCGGCGGCCACGCGCGCGTGGCGCGACGAAACCGCCCGCACCCTCCAGGAGGAGGCGGTCGCGGCCGTCCGCGCGGCCGCCCCCGAGGGCTTCCAGGTGCTGCTGCACGCCGACCCCGTGACGTACCACGTCGGCGCCAACCCGGGCGTCGACCCCCGGCACGTCCTGTCCGTCGCGGACGGCGTGGTCGTGCCCTGCGCGGGCGGCCCGGACCTGCTGGCGCCGTTCGCCGGGCAGGGCCGGGAGGGCGCGGTGATCGCCGCCAACTTCGGGGTGGTCTCCGGGATGGGCGGCCGCCCGGGCACGCTCGCGGCCGACGCGGCACGCGCGCGTGAGCTGGGAGCCACGGACATGCGCCTCTATCACGCGGGGTTGGCGTCGGACGGCGACCTGGAGGCCGTGCGCAAGGGGCTCAGCGCGCTCTGAGCCAGCACCGCCAGCTGCGACGCGCCCAGGACGGCCAGCAGCAGCCGGTGGCCGGTCAGTCCGACCAGGACCGCCCCCACGGCCAGCCCGACCGCGTTGGGCGCGAACATCAGGGTGTGGGCGGTGGCGGTGGCCCGGCCCAGCAGCCGCTGGGGCGTCTCGCGCTGGACGGCGGTGAGCGCGGCGATCAGCACACAGGGCAGGCCCGCACCGATCGCCGCGCTGCACGCCAGGGCCACCGCGTCGGACGGCACCGCCCGCAGCGCCACCGCCGTGGCGGTGAGGGCGATGCCGGCCGCCGCGAACCGCCGCTCGCCCAGCCGGCGCAGGGCGGGCCCGGTGAGCAGCCCGATCAGGACGGACCCGGCGCCCTGGGCGGCGTACAGCACACCGGTGTACGCGGGGGAGTGGCCGAGGCCCTCGACGACGGCGTAGATCAGCGCGCCGTTGACCCCGGCGAACAGCATCATGGTCCCCCCGGCCAGGACCAGGGGCCGCGTCCGCGGGCTCCGCCACACGTGCCGGGCGCCCTCCGCCGTGCGCTCCCGCCAGCCGGCCGTCGGCGGCTCGGGCCTGCTCTCCCGCGCCCGGACGCAGGCGTACAGCACGGCCGCGCCCAGGAAGGTCGCCGCGTCCAGCAGGGCGACGGCGGGGCCGCCGTGGGCCGCGTACACGCCCGCCCCGGCCAGCGGGGCCAGCAGCTTCATGCCCTCGAGGGCCGTCGTGCGCAGGCCGTTGAAGTCACCGAGGAGACCGTCGGCGACGGCGGTGGCGACCAGCGCGGACATGGCCGCCTCGTGGACGACGGACGCCGTCCCGTACACCAGCAGCACCGTGAACAGCAGCCACAGGCCGCGCGGGGAGTCGACGGCGAGCAGGGCCGGCAGCAGGGCCGCGAGGAGCAGGTCGATCCCGATCAACAAGGGCTTGCGGCGGGTGCGGTCGGCGAGCGGGCCCAGCACGGGGCCGGCCGCGGTCGGCGCCCACAGGGCGAGCGCGCACAGGGCGGCCAGCCCGTCCGAGCCGGTGAGGTCCTTCACCCACACGCCGGACGCCAGCCACAGCGCGGAGGTGCCGAAGCCGGAGAGCACGAGCGTGGCGAGACAGAGGGCCGCGTCACGGTCGCGCAGGACGCGCACCACGGGCCACCCGGTCGTCTTCGTCGTCGTCATGCCCGGTCATCGTGGGGCTAAGGCAGGGGCCGGGACATCGGACAGGTGCCCTAGAAACGGCGGCGGGCACCCGTCGGCACCTGTCGCTCGGGCGTCCGGCGAGGTCGGGGCGCGACCCGCCCCGCGATGAGTTCGCGGCCCGTCACCGGTCTGCCTCTCGAAGGCCCCACACGCCCCGAGGAGCGACCATGACCGACACGACGACCTTCGACCTCGGCCCGCAGGCCCGGATCGCGGCACGCCTCGCGCAGGGCGTGCGGGACGACCAGCTCACGGACGGCACGCCCTGCCCGGCGTACGCCGTGCGTCATCTGCTCGGGCACCTGACCGGCCTCGCCGTCGCCTTCCGTGACGCCGGGCGCAAGGAGCTGGGCGGCACCACGGACACCGCCCCGGACGCCGCCGTGCCGGACATCGGCGCCGGCTGGCGGGAGGAACTGCCCGAGGTCCTCGACGAACTCGCCGATGTCTGGCGGGAGCCCGACGCCTGGACCGGCACGACCCGTGCGGGAGGCGTGGACCTGCCCGGCGCGGTCGCGGGGGCCGTGGCCGCCGACGAGCTGGTCGTCCACGGCTGGGACCTCGCGCGGGCCACCGGCCAGGACTACGTGCCCGACCCGGCGGCGCTGCGGGCGTCGTACGCGTTCCTGCGGGCGGCCGCCGAGGAGTCCGGCGGCGGGATCTTCGGCCCCGTCGTCCCCGTCCCGGAGGACGCCCCGCTGCTCGACCGGGCGCTGGGACTGAGCGGGCGTGATCCGGGCTGGACGCCGTAGACGCCCCGAGGAGGAATCCGCGGACGGAGGGAACCGGGGCGCGGCCGGGGGAGCCGGGTCCGTACCCTCCCCCCATGCCCCTCAGCCTCACCGTCCTCGGCACCGCCTCCCCGCACCCCGGACCGGACCGCCCCTGCTCCGGCTATCTGCTGCGCGGCGGGGGCGCCGAGGTGTGGGTGGACGCCGGGACGGGAACGTTCGCCGAGTTGCGGCGGCACACGGATCCGCGGCGGCTCACGGCGATCTGGATCTCCCACCTGCACGCCGACCACAGCGCCGACCTCCTCGCCGCCGTCTACGCCTTCGCGTACGGCGGCCTCACCCCGCCCGCCCCCGTCCCGGTGTACGCGCCGGCCGACTGCGCCCGGCGCCTGGCCGGCTTCTTCGGGCGGCCGGACGTGCGGTACCTGAGCGGTGTGCTGGACTTCCGGCCGCTGCACGACGGGCACACGGTCCGGCACCGGGACCTCCGGCTCACCTCGCGCGCGGTGACGCACGACACCGAGGCGTACGGGCTGCGCGCCGAGTACCGGGGGAGCGTCCTCGCGTACTCCGGGGACAGCGGACCGTGCGACGCGCTGACCGGACTCGCCTCGGGGGCGGACCTCTTCCTGTGCGAGGCCGACATCGACGCGCATCGCGAAGGCGAACAGGTGCACCTGACGCCCGAGGACGCCGGGGGGACCGCCCGCAGGGCCGGGGTGCGCGAGCTGGTCGTCACCCATGTCGGACCCACGCTGACCAGGGATTCCGCGGCCTCGCGCGCCGCCGCCGCGTTCGGCGGCCCGACCCGTGCCGCCGTCGAGGGAACCACCCTCCCGCTCTGACGCACCACCGGCCCCGTTCCGCCGCAACCTCAACTTCCTCTGTCAGAAGCATTGACGAAACACAGTGCCCCTCCTACCTTCAACGCGTCGTACTTCGTACGTCATATATGAGACGCGATACGCGAGATCAGATACGCGACATCCGAGAGGCGCGCATGACCTCTGTGCCCACGCCGATCCCGTCCCGCACGCAGTACGTGCTGGAGGAGATCAAACGCCGCATCCTGACCGGGCAGTTGACCCCGGGCCAGGCGCTGGTCGAGACCGAGCTCGCCGCACGGTTCGGGGTCTCCAAGACCCCGGTGCGCGAGGCGCTCAAGACCCTCGCCGGCACCGGACTGGTCGTCATGAGCCAGTACAAGGGCGTCACGGTGCGCATGGTGGACGCGGACATGGCGCGCGAGGTCTACGACGTGCGGCTGCTCCTGGAGCCCGAGGCGCTCAAGCGCGCCGTGCGCCGCGGGGCCTCCCTCGACGCCGCCCGTGACGCGCTGGCCCGGGCCGCCCAGGCCACCGACACCGCCGAACGGTCCCTGGCCAACCGGGAGTTCCACCGCGCCCTGTACCTGCCGTGCGGCAACCCGCTGCTCGGCCGGATGCTCGACGAGGTCCGCGACCAGGCCGCCCTGGTCTCCGCCGTGGCCTGGGCCGCCTCGCCCTCCTGGGAGCGGGAGGCCTGCGAGCACCAGGAGATCCTGCGGCTCGCCCTGGACGGCGACGCGGACGGCGCGGCGCGCGCCCTGCACTCCCACATCGCGTCGTTCGTACAGCGAGCGTTCCCCGAGGCCCAGGCAGTGGCCCAGGCAGAAGAAGGTCAGGAATGAGCAGCGTGGCGTTCGAGACCCAACGTGCGGCCCTGGCCGATGTCGTGTCCATCCCGGTGACCCCCTTCGCCGAGGACGGCTCCGTCGACCAGGACACCCACCGGTCCCTGCTGCGCCGTCTGCTCGACGGCGGCATCACCACCCTCACGCCCAACGGCAACACCGGCGAGTTCTACGCCCTCACCCCCGAGGAGCGCCGCCTGGTCACGGAGCTGACGATCGACGAGGCCGGCGACCGCGCCGTGGTCCTGGTCGGCGTCGGACACGACGTCCCCACCGCCGTGGCCTCCGCCCGGCACGCCCGTGAGCGGGGCGCGCAGATGGTGATGGTCCACCAGCCCGTCCACCCCTACGTCTCGCAGAACGGCTGGGTCGACTACCACCGCGCGATCGCCGAGGCCGTGCCCGAGCTGGGCGTCGTGCCGTACATCCGCAACCCGCAGCTGGCCGGCACCCGCCTCGCCGAACTCGCCGACGCCTGCCCGAACGTGATCGGCGTGAAGTACGCCGTCCCGGACGCCGCCCGCTTCGCCGCCTTCGCCCGCGACGCCGGGCTGGAGCGCTTCGTCTGGGTCGCCGGCCTCGCCGAGCCGTACGCCCCCTCCTACTTCTCCGCGGGCGCCACCGGCTTCACCTCCGGCCTGGTGAACGTCGCCCCCTCCGTCTCGCTGAACATGATCGAGGCGCTGCGGTCCGGCGACTACCCGGCCGCCATGAAGGTCTGGGAGCAGATCCGCCGCTTCGAGGAGCTGCGCGCCGCCAACGGCTCCGCCAACAACGTCACCGTCGTCAAGGAGGCCCTCGCCTCCCTCGGACTGTGCCGCCGCGAGGTCCGCCCGCCGAGCCGGCCGCTGCCCGAGGACGAGCGCGCCGAGGTCGCCGCCATCGCCGCCGGGTGGTCCATATGACCGACGAGAAGCGCCCCGAGGAGCTCAGGAGCCACCAGTGGTACGGCACCGACGGCCTGCGCTCCTTCAGCCACCGTGCCCGCACCCGCCAGCTCGGCTACCTGCCCGAGGAGCACCTCGGCAAGCCGGTCATCGCGATCCTCAACACCTGGTCCGACATCAACCCCTGCCACGTCCACCTGCGCGACCGCGCCCAGGCCGTGAAGCGCGGGGTGTGGCAGGCGGGCGGCTTCCCGCTGGAGTTCCCGGTCTCCACCCTCAGCGAGACCTTCCAGAAGCCGACCCCGATGCTCTACCGCAACATGCTCGCGATGGAGACCGAGGAACTGCTGCGGTCGTACCCGGTCGACGGGGCCGTCCTGATGGGCGGCTGCGACAAGACCACCCCCGCCCTGCTCATGGGGGCGGCCAGCGTCGACCTGCCGACCGTGTTCGTGCCCGCCGGACCCATGCTCCCGGGCCACTGGCGCAACGAGGTCCTCGGCTCCGGCACCGACATGTGGAAGTACTGGGACGACAAGCGCGCCGGCCTCATCGGCGACTGCGAGATGGCCGAGCTGGAGAACGGCCTCGCCCGCTCGCCCGGCCACTGCATGACCATGGGAACGGCGTCCACGCTGACGGCCGCGGCCGAGGCGCTCGGCGTCACCGTCCCGGGCGCCTCCAGCATCCCGGCCGTCGACTCCGGGCACGACCGGATGGCCGCCGCGGCGGGCCTGCGCATCGTCGACCTGGTCCACAAGGGCCGGACGCTGAACGACATCCTCACCCGTGACGCCTTCGAGGACGCCGTCACCACGGTCCTCGGCCTCGGCGGCTCCACCAACGCCGTGATCCACCTGATCGCCATGGCGGGCCGGGCCGGCGTCAGGCTCACCCTCGACGACTTCGACCGCATCGCCCGCACGGTCCCCGTCCTCGCCAACGTCCGTCCCGGCGGCCAGAAGTACCTCATGGAGGACTTCCACTTCGCCGGCGGGCTGCCCGGATTCCTCTCCCGGATCCCGGACCTGCTCCACCTGGACCGGCCGACGGTCTCGTACGACACCCTGCGCGAGCAGATCGCCGGCGCGCAGGTGCACCACGACGACGTCATCCGGCCCCGGGACAACCCGGTCGCGAAGGAGGGCGGAGTGGCCGTGCTGCGCGGCAACCTCTGCCCGGACGGCGCGGTCATCAAGCACATCGCCGCCGAGCAGCACCTGCTCAAGCACACCGGTCCCGCGGTCGTCTTCGACGACTACCGGACGATGCAGCGGACCATCAACGACCCGTCGCTCGGCATCACCGCGGACAGCGTCCTGGTGCTGCGCAACGCCGGTCCCAAGGGCGGTCCGGGCATGCCGGAGTACGGCATGCTCCCCATCCCCGACCACCTGCTCAAGCAGGGCGTGCGGGACATGGTCCGGATCTCCGACGCCCGGATGAGCGGCACCAGTTACGGCGCGTGCGTCCTGCACGTGGCGCCCGAGTCGTACATCGGCGGCCCCCTCGCGCTCGTGCGCACGGGGGACCTGATCACCCTCGACGTCGAGGCGCGGTCCCTGCACCTCGACGTGAGCGACGAGGAACTGGAACGGCGCCGGGCGCGGTGGACGCCGCCGCCCACCCGGTACGAGCGCGGCTACGGCGCGCTCTACAACGAACAGATCACCCAGGCCGACACGGGCTGCGACTTCGAGTTCCTGGCCCGCCCGGGCAAGGTGCAGGACCCGTACGCCGGCTGAGCCGCCGCGACGCGACCGCGCACCACCCCGCACCACCCGGCACGAGCCGGCACACCCCTGCACCGGGGGAAAGCGCTTCCTGCACGAGGCGCACGCACACAGCACGACCCGACGCGCGCACGACGCACGAAGCAGGCACCACCCCACGCACGACGCACCAGAACGGAGAACAGTCATGGCCCAAGCCGCAGCCGTGGCGAAACCGCCCGCGCCACCCCGGCGGCGCCGGGCCTCCGCCACGCCGCGCAGGCTGCCGTACCTGCTGATCGCCCCGGCGGCCCTGCTGATGCTGGGCTTCATCGCCTACCCGGTCATCAGCGTCTTCTACTACAGCCTGCAGAACTACAACCCCACCAAGCCGTGGCGGAACGGCTACGCGGGCTTCGACAACTTCGTCCACGCCTTCACCGACGACCCGGTCTTCTGGGACACGCTGACCTTCAGCGCCAAGTGGGTCTTCGTCGAGGTCGGACTCCAGCTGCTGTTCGGTCTGGCGCTGGCCCTCATCGTCAACCAGACCTTCGTGGGCCGGGCACTGGGACGCGCCCTGGTCTTCTCCCCGTGGGCCGTCTCCGGCGTGCTGACCTCCGCGATCTGGGTGCTCCTCTACAACTCCCAGACCGGCATCACCCGTTACCTCGCGGACATGGGCATCGGCTCCTACGGCACCAGCTGGCTGTCGGACACCTCCACCGTGTTCCCGGCGGCGGTCGTCGCCGACCTGTGGCGCGGCGTCCCCTTCTTCGCGATCCTCATCCTCGCCGACCTCCAGTCCGTCTCCAAGGACCTGTACGAGGCCGCCGAGGTCGACGGGGCGAGCCGGTTCAAGCAGTTCTGGCACATCACCCTGCCCCACCTGAAGGACGCCATCATCCTGTCCACGCTGCTGCGCGCGGTGTGGGAGTTCAACAACGTCGACCTGCTCTACACCCTGACCGGCGGCGGACCGGCGGGCGAGACCACGACCCTGCCGCTCTACATCGCCAACACCTCGGTCGACGCCCACAACTTCGGTTACGCGTCCGCCCTGACGACGGTCGCGTTCGTGATCCTGCTCTTCTGCTCCATGGTCTACCTGCGGCTGAGCAAGTTCGGAAGGGAGGCCAAGTGATCACCAAGGAGGCCACCGAGGTGGCGCCCACCACGCCCGTGAGCGCCCCCACCGCGCCCGCCCCGCGGCCGCGCCGGCAGAACCGCTCCTGGGACGAGGTCCCGCGCTGGCAGATCTACCTGCCGCTGTCGATCTACCTCGTCTTCACCCTGATCCCCTTCTACTGGATCCTGCTCTTCGCGCTCCGCCCGGCCGGCTCCACCTCGCTCGTGCCCTGGCCGGTGACCTTCGAGCACTTCGAGAAGGTCTGGACCGAGCGCAGCTTCGGCACCTACTTCCAGAACAGCCTGCTGGTCGGCGTCGCCACCCTGGTGATGACGACGCTGGTCGCCCTGGCCGGCGGCTACGCCCTCGCCCGCTTCGACTTCAAGATCAAGCAGGGCTTCATGCTGGCCCTGCTCTGCTCCCAGTTCGTTCCGGGCGCGCTGCTCCTGGTCCCGCTGTTCGAGATCTTCGCCGAGCTGAACATGATCAACTCGCTGGGCAGCGTCATCATCGCCGAGACCGTCTTCCAGCTGCCGCTGTCGATGATCCTGATCAGCAACTTCATCAAGAACGTGCCGTACTCGCTGGAGGAGGCCGCCTGGGTGGACGGCTGCAACCGTCTGACGGCCTTCCGGATCGTCGTCCTGCCGCTGCTGCGGCCCGGTCTGATCGCCGTCGGATCCTTCGCCTTCGTCCACTCCTGGAACCACTTCCTGTTCGCCCTGATGTTCCTGAACAACCAGGACCGGCAGACCATCCCGGTCGGGCTGAACACCCTGATGAGCGCGGACAGCGTCGACCTCGGCGCACTCGCCGCGGGCGGCATCATCGCGGCCGTCCCCGTCGTGCTCGTCTTCGCCTTCATCCAGAAGTGGCTGATCACCGGCTTCAGCGCGGGGGCGGTGAAGGGGTGAGGGCACGTCACATCGTCGCCGCCGCCGGCGTCCTGGGACTGCTGTGCGTCCCCGCCCAGGCCGAGGCCCGCGACATCAGCCGCGACACCCTCGCCCCGGACGACGGCTGGGCGGCGTACGGCGCCGGCACCACCGGAGGCGCGGCCGCCGACGACGCCCACGTGTACACGGTCACCGACCGCGCCGGACTCGTCCGCGCCCTCGACGGCGGCAGCGACACCCCGAAGATCATCAAGATCGCCGGGACGATCGACGTCAGCACCGACGACGACGGCGACCACCTGGACTGCGCCGACTACGCCACCGACGGCTACGACCTGAAGAAGTACCTCGCCGCCTACGACCCCCGCACCTGGGGCTCCGCCAAGCCCAGCGGCCCGCAGGAGGAGGCCCGGCAGGCGTCCGCGGCCCGGCAGGCCGAGCGGATCGTCCTGCCCGTCGGCTCCCGCACCACCATCGTCGGGCTCGGCAAGGGCGCCGTCCTCAAGGGCGCCAGCCTCCAGGTGAGGAACGCGGACAACGTCATCCTCCGCAACCTCGACCTGCGCGACGCCTACGACTGCTTCCCCGTCTGGCAGCCCAACACCGGCGGCCTCGGGGACTGGAAGACGGCGTACGACAACATCTGGCTGGCCGGCGCGACCCACGTGTGGGTCGACCACGTCACCGCGAGCGACAAGGGCCACCCGGACGAGGACGAACCCACCTACTTCGCCCGCAACTACCTGCGCCACGACGGCCTGCTGGACATCACCAACGGCTCCGACCTGGTCACCGTCTCCTGGAGCCGGTTCACCGACCACGACAAGGCGATCCTCATCGGCAACGGCGACGCCGCCACCGGCGACCGCGGCAGGCTCAGGGTCACCCTGCACCACAACGCCTTCGAGTCCGTCGTCCAGCGCGCGCCCCGCGTCCGCTTCGGACAGGTGCACCTGTACAACAACCGGTACGTGGTCGACGAGGACGACGCCGACTACCGCTACTCCCTCGGCGTCTCCACCGAGTCCGGGATGTACGCCGAGAACAACGCCTTCACCACTCCGGGCCACGTCGAGGTCGCCGACCTGGTCAAGAGCTGGAACGGCACCGCCCTGCACCAGACCGGCACCCTCTTCAACGGCTACCCGGTCGACCTCCTCGCCGTCCACAACGCCTACAACTCCGGCAGCGAGCGCGACCTCACGGCGGACGTCGGCTGGACGCCCACCCTGCACGGAGAGATCGACAGCGCCGCGGCGGCCGACCGCGCGGTGGCGCGCGGCGCGGGCGCGGGGAGGATCGCATGACCGTACCCGTCGTCCTCGCGGGCGCGCGCGGCCACGGCCGCTGGCACCTGGACAACATCCGCCGGCTCCAGGACAAGGGCGTCGTCCGCCTGGCGGGCGTCTGCGAGCTGACCCCGCTCGCCCCGGACGAGATCCCGGAAGGGCTGGGCACGCCCGAGCAGTCCGCCGACTTCGGTGCGCTGCTCGACTCCACGGGCGCCCGGATCGCCGTGATCTGCACCCCGATCCCCACCCACACCGACCTGGCCCTGACCGCGGCCCGCAAGGGCGTGCACCTGCTGCTGGAGAAGCCGCCCGCGCCGTCGTACGCGGAGTTCCGCCGGATGGCCGACGGGGTCGCCGAGGCGGGCGTGGTCTGCCAGATCGGCTTCCAGTCGCTGGGCTCGCACGCCCTGCCCGCGATCCGCGAACTGATCGCGGACGGGGTGATCGGCGAGGTGGAAGGGGTCGGCGGAGCCGGCGCCTGGGCGCGCGCGCAGTCGTACTACCGGCGGGCGCCCTGGGCGGGCAAGCGGCGGCTGAACGGCGTCGACGTGATCGACGGCGCCCTCACCAACCCGCTCGCGCACGCCGTCGCCACCGCCCTGGCGCTGGCCGGCGCCACCCGCGCCGAGGACGTCGCCGGCATCGAGACCGAGCTGGCGCACGCCAACGCCATCGAGTCCGACGACACCTCCTGCGTCCGGATCACCACCGCCGACGGCCGCCCGGTCGTCGTCGCGGCCACGCTGTGCGCCGAGGACCCCGACGACCCGTACGTCCTCGTCCACGGCAGCCGCGGCCGGATCACCTTCTGGTACAAGCAGGACCGCGTCCTGCTCCAGCGCGCCGGCCACGGCCCCGAGGAGTTCGACCACGGCCGCGCCGACCTGCTGGAGAACCTGGTCGACCACCTCACCGACGGAACCGAGCTGCTGGTCCCGCCGGCCGCGACGGAGGCGTTCATGCGGGTCGTCGAGGCGATCCGCCTCGCCCCCGACCCGGTCCGGCTGCCCGAGGGCACCTGGCGCCTGCTGCCCGACGAGGACCGCCGGGTGGTGCCCGGCATCGACGGACTCGTCGCGGCCGCCGCCGACACCCTCGCCCTCTACTCCGAACTGGGCGCCGCCTGGGCGTCCCCGACCGCGCATCCGGAAGAGGTGAGCACCTGATGACGGCACCCGACTCCCCGGTCGTCCTGCGCGTCGCGGGCCGCCCCGTCGGCCGCTACGTCACCCGGCCCGAACTGCCCGCCCGGCTCTCCCCGCGCCCCTACCTGCACCCCGTCACCACCCTGGCCGGCACGGCGGTCACCGAACTGAGCCCGGCCGACCACGCACACCACCTCGGCGTCGGTGTCGCCGTTCCCGACGTCGAGGGGCACAACTTCTGGGGCGGACGCACCTTCGTCCGCGACCAGGGCCCGACCGAGCTCGACAACCACGGCGCCCAGCGGCACACCGGCTTCCAGCTGCGCGACCCCGACGGCTTCGTGGAGGAGCTGCGCTGGGTCGCCGCCGGAGGCGAGCTGCTGCGCGAGCGCCGTACCGTCGCGGCCACCTCGCTCACCGAGTCCGCCTGGGCACTGGACTTCACCTTCTCCCTCACCAACGTCACCCCGCGGCCGGTGACGATCGGCAGCCCCGCCACCAACGGACGCCCCGGCGCGGCCTACGGCGGCTTCTTCTGGCGCGCCCGCAAGGAGGCCACGGCCCCCGACGTGTTCACCGCCGGCACCGAGGGCGAGAGCGAGGTGCACGGGAAGCGCGCCGACTGGGTCGCCCTGGCCGGCACCGACTGGACCCTCGTCTTCGCGGGCGCCACCGACGCCACCCGCCGCGACCCGTGGTTCGTGCGCACCGCCGAGTACCCGGGCGTCGGCTCCTCGCTGGCCTTCGCCGAACGGCTCGCGATCGCCCCCGGCGAGACCGCCGTCCGCCGGATCGTCACCGTCGTCGCCGACGGCCGCCCGGACCGCGGCGAGGCGGCGGCCCTCGTGCGGAAGGCGGTCAGCCAGTGACGTACGAGACCTACGAGAACCCGGTCCTGAACGCCGACTGGTCCGACCCGGACGTGGTGCGCGTCGGCGACGACTTCTACCTCACCGCCTCCAGCTTCGGCCGGGTCCCCGGCCTGCCGCTGCTGCACTCGCGCGACCTGGTCGACTGGACCCTGGTCGGGCACGCCCTCGAACGCCTGGAGCCCGCGGCGGAGTTCCGGTCCCCGCGGCACGACTGCGGTGTCTGGGCCCCCTCGCTCCGGCACCACGACGACCGTTTCTGGATCTTCTGGGGCGACCCCGACCAGGGCATCTTCCAGGTCAACGCCCCCCAGATCAGGGGCCCCTGGACCCGTCCGCACCTGGTCAAGGAGGGCAAGGGCCTGATCGACCCGTGCCCCCTGTGGGACGAGGAGACCGGTGAGGCCTACCTGGTGCACGCCTGGGCCAAGTCACGCTCGGGGATCAAGAACCGCCTCACCGGGCACCGCATGCACCCCGACGGGACGTCGCTGCTCGACGAGGGCAAGGTGATCGTCGACGCCGACCGCATCCCCGGCTGGTTCACCCTGGAGGGCCCCAAGCTCTACCGGCACGACGGCTGGTTCTGGATCCTGGCGCCCGCCGGGGGAGTGGAGACCGGCTGGCAGGGCGCCTTCCGCGCCCGGGACTTCTTCGGCCCCTACGAGGAGAGGATCGTCCTGGAGCAGAAGGACACCCTCGTCAACGGCCCCCACCAGGGCGGCTGGGTGCGCACCCCGTCCGGCGAGGACTGGTTCCTGCACTTCCAGCAGCGCGGCGCCTACGGCCGGGTCGTCCACCTCCAGCCGATGCGCTGGGGGACGGACGGCTGGCCGGTGATGGGCGACGACGGCGCCCCCGTCACCGTCCACCGCAGGCCCGCTCTGCCGCCGCAGCCGCCCGCCGCGCCCGCCACCGACGACGACTTCCCCGGCGGGCGGTTCGGCCGCCAGTGGCAGTGGACGGCCAACCCCCGTGACGGCTGGGCCACCCAGCACTCCGGGGACGGGCTGCGGCTGACCTGCGTCCGCACGGCCGACGCGCACGACCTGCGCAGACTGCCGAACGTGCTCACCCAGCGGCTGCCCGGCACCCCGTCCGCCGTGGAGGTCGGGCTGGAACTGCACGGCGAGGAACCGGGCGCCCGGGCCGGACTCGCGGTCCTCGGCGACGCCTTCGGCTGGATCGGCCTGCAGCGCGGGGCCGACGGAACCGTCCACCTGGTGCACCGGTTCGCCGAGGCCGTCGCCGAGAAGGAACGGGACGCCGACCGTCCGCGACTCGCTCCCGGCGGCCGTGCCCGCCTGCGGGTCGAGATCACCGACGGCGCCCGCTGCCGTTTCGCCTACGACGTCGGAGAGGGCTTCCGCTCCTCCGGACCCGTCTTCGCCGCCACCCCCTGGCGCTGGGTGGGCGCCCTGCTCGGCCTGTTCGCCCTCGCCCCCGAGGGACCGGGACAGGCCGGGGCGGCCACGTTCACGGAGTTCCGGATCACCCCCCTGTGATCCCTCGCTGACACACCGCTGACCCATCGTTTCCGTACGCCTGTGGGAGCCGCAATGACGCACTTCCGGAGCAAGCGCCTGCCGAGACCCGGTGTGGTGACGGCCGCGGTGGCCGCCCTGATCGCCGCCCTCGGGCTCGGCACGGTCGGCGAGGCGCACGCGGCGCCGTCGCCGTCCCCCTCGGCCGCCCCCCGGTGGTCCGACCGGGCCCATGGCTTCGCCTCCCTGGCCGGCGGCACCACCGGAGGCGCCGGCGGCAAGGTCGTCACGGTCACCGACCAGGCGTCGCTGGCGAAGTACGCGGCCGCCGAGGAGCCGTACGTGATCCGGGTCGCCGGATCCGTCGCCGTCGAGCCGTTCGGCGCGGACATCGTCGTGGCCTCGGACAAGACGGTCGTCGGCGTCGGCGACACCGGTGAGATCGTGCACGGGGAGCTGCACCTCGGCCCCGGCACGCACAACGTGATCATCCGCAACCTGACGATCCGCGACTCGGCGGTCGAGGGCAACTGGGACTGCAAGGACACCGACTTCGACGGCATCCAGATGGACACCGTCCACCACGTGTGGGTCGACCACAACCGCTTCTCGAACATCTGCGACGGCCAGCTCGACGTCCGCAAGGACAGCGAGTACGTCACCGTCTCCTACAACCGGTTCGAGAACAACAACAAGACCTTCGGCCTCGGCTGGACCAGCAACGTCAAGACGCAGATCACCATCGACCACAACCTCTTCGCCCACACCAAGCAGCGCAACCCGTCCGTCGACAACGCCGCCTACGCGCACCTCTACAACAACTACCTGACGGCGCAGGCGGATCCCGGCGACCCGGTGTGGACGTACGGGAACTGGTCGCGCGGCCGGACGAAGATGGTCATCGAGAACAGCTACTACCGGGACGTCCAGCACCCCTACCAGGCCGACGCGACCGCGGAGCTGGTGGAGCGCGGGTCGATCCTGAGGAACACGACGGGCCGGCACGACGAGTGGGGCGCCGCCTTCGACCCGCGGGACTTCTACGCCTACCGGCCGGACCCGGCGGCGGCCGTGCCCGCGCTGGTGACGAGGTTCTCCGGGCCGCAGCGGCAGATCGGGGACGCGGTGACGCTCCGCGTCCCCGCGGACTACCCGACCGTGCAGGCCGCCGTGGACGCCGTGCCCGAGGGCAACTCCCTGCCGGTGACCGTCGCCGTCGCGCCCGGCACGTACCGCGAGAAGGTGTTCGTCCCGGCGAACCGGCCGAACATCCTGCTGCAGGGGACTGGACAGGACCGCTCGGACACCGTCATCGTCTACGACACGCCTGCCGCGTACGGGGGCTCGACGGGAAGCGCGACCGTCCGGATCGCCGCGAACGACGTCACCGCGCGCAACCTCACCTTCAGCAACGACTTCGACGAGGCCGCGCACGAGCTGAACGGCGAGCAGGCGCTGGCGGTGAAGACGACCGGCGACCGGATCGTCTTCGAGGACACCGCCTTCCTGGGCAACCAGGACACCCTGATGACCGACAGCCCCGCGCTGGACGCCGTCAGCCGGGTCTACATCCGCGACTCCTTCATCGAGGGCGACGTCGACTTCGTCTACGGACGGGCGACGACCGTCATCGAGCGGTCCGTGATCCGGGCGCTGAGCCGTGGCTCCGCCACGAACAACGGCTACGTCACGGCCGCCTCGACCTGGTCGGGCAACCCGTACGGGTTCCTGATCACCCGGTCGAGGATCGTGAGCGACGCACCGGCCGGGACCTTCCACCTGGGGCGGCCCTGGCATCCGGGCGGTGAGCCGGCGGCCGTCGCCCAGGTGCTGGTCCGGGAGACCGAGCTGCCCGCCGCGGTCAAGTCCGCGCCGTGGACCGACATGAGCGGGTTCTCGTGGCGGGACGCGCGGTTCGCCGAGTACCGCAACACCGGTCCGGGCGCGACGGTGTCCGCGGACCGGCCGCAGATGAGCGACGCGGACGCGCGGACCCACACCGTCGCGGACTACCTCAGGGGCACGGACGACTGGGCTCCGTACGCCCGCCACCACTGACCCCCCACAACTTCACATGCCCGTTGGATCCAGAAGAAGAGAGCCGACCAATGAAGATCAGCATCCGCAGAAGCAGGCGCGCCGCCACGGCCGTCGCCCTGGGTGCCGCGCTCGCCCTGACCGCCACCGCCTGCGGTGACGACGGCAGCGGCGCCGGCGGCGACAAGGGCGAGGAAGGCAGCGGCAAGGGCAAGATCGTCTTCTGGGACAACAACGGCGGTGTCCGCACCGACATCTGGAAGGAGATCATCGCCGACTTCGAGAAGGCCAACCCGGACATCAAGGTCGAGTACGTCGGCATCGCCTCCACCGAGTACCAGTCCAAGGTCGACACCGCCCTCCAGGGCGGCGGCCTGCCGGACGTCGGCGGCGTCGGCGCGGCGATGATCGCCGGCTTCTCCGCGCAGGGCGCGCTCGAGCCGCTCGACGACCGGCTCGGCAAGTCCTCCCTGAACGGCAAGCTCAACGAGGACATGGTCAAGGTGCTGAAGGCCTCCGGCGGAGGCGACGGCACCCTGTACTCCATCCCGACCTCCGCCAACAACGGCGTCCTCTACTACCGCACGGACCTGTTCAAGGCGGCGGGCCTGGCGGAGCCGACGACCTGGGACGCGTTCTACGACGCGGCGGAGAAGCTCACCGACTCCAAGAAGAACAAGTTCGGCTACACCATCCGCGGCGGCTCCGGCTCCATCGCGCAGGCCCTGGACGCGATGTACGGGCAGAGCGGGATCACCTCGTTCTGGAACGGCGACAAGACCACGGTCAACGACCCGAAGAACGTCGCGGCGCTGGAGAAGTACGCCGCCCTCTACAAGAAGGTCACCCCGGCCGCCGACCTCAACAACGACTTCACCAAGATGGTCGCCCAGTGGGACTCGGGCACCATCGGGATGCTCAACCACAACCTGGGCTCCTACCAGGACCACGTGAAGGCGCTCGGGGCCGACAAGTTCCGGGGCATCCCGCAGCCGACGGGTCCCGGCGGCAAGCGGGTCCAGGTGTCCAACCCCGTCGACGGGCTCGGTCTGTTCAAGAGCTCGAAGAACAAGGAAGCCGCCTGGAAGTTCATCGAGTTCGCCACCTCCAAGGCGGAGAACTCCAAGTTCAACGAGGCGGCCGGGCAGGTGCCGGCCAACAACGACGCCGCGTCGGACGCGTGGATCCAGAAGTCCGAGCCGACGAAGCTGGCGGCGCAGGCGCTGACGGACGGTTCCACGACGATCGTGCAGCTGCCGTACTACCTGCCGGACTGGAACACCATCTCGAAGGCGGACAACGAGCCGAACTTCCAGAAGGTGCTGCTCGGGAAGATGAGCGCGAAGGAATTCCTGGACACGCTGGCCGAGCAGCTGAACAAGGCCCAGGAGGAGTGGAAGCAGCAGAGCAGCTGAGCCCGCTCGAACCCGCTCGAACTCACCGGGTCCCACCGGGGGACGGTCCGTCGCGCCGCAGGGCGCGGACCGTCCCCGGTCGACCGCGCCCACGCGGCGGGGCCGCACGCCGATGCGGCCCCGCCGCCCCGAGTCAGGACACCCGCCTCTGCCGAAAGGTGCACCCCCGTGTCCCTCACCCGCAGACAGGTCACTTCCGCGGCTCTCGCCGCCCTTCCCCTCGCCGCCGCGGCCACCGGCACCGCCCGGGCCGCGCAGCGACCCCGCACCCTCTACATCGCCGGCGACTCCACCGCCGCCCAGAAGTTCGCCGACGCCGCGCCCGAGACCGGGTGGGGAATGGCGCTCCCCTTCTTCCTGCACAAGGACCGGGTCGTCGCGAACCACGCCGTGAACGGGCGGAGTTCGAAGAGCTTCGTCGACGAGGGACGGCTCGAGGTCATCCTCGCCTCCATCCGGCCCGGTGACTTCCTGCTCGTCCAGTTCGCGCACAACGACGAGAAGACAGCCGATCCGGCCCGGTACACCGAGCCCTGGACGACGTACCAGGACCACCTGCGGCTGTACGTCGACGGGGCCCGGGCCCGCGGGGCGCGGCCCGTGCTGCTGACGCCCGTGGAGCGGCGGCGGTTCGACGCGGAGGGCAACGCCGTGCCGACCCACGGCGAGTACCCGGCGGCGATGCGCGCGCTGGCCGAGGAGGAGGGCGTCGCGCTGCTCGACCTCCAGGCCCTGTCGCTCGCGCTGTGGCAGCGGCTCGGGGCCGAGGAGACGAAGACGTACTTCAACTGGACCGAGACCGAACAGGACAACACGCACTTCAATCCGCCCGGCGCGATCGCCGTGGCCCGGCTCGTCGCCACCGAGCTGCTGCGCCGCCGGGTGCTGGCGCCCCGGGACGTGCGCCGGCTGGAGGCGGAGATCCCGGAGTCCTGGATCACCTGGCCGCCGGCCACCGCGTAAGGACACCCCCCTGCAGACGAAAGAGAGCCGCACAATGAACGCACAGAAATGGCATGGCCATGCCACAAGCCTCGCCGTGGTCGGCTGCACCGCCCTCGCCCTGACGGTCACCGGCACCACCGCCCAGGCGCACTCCCCGGCCGATCCCGCCCGGCAGACCCTCCCGGCCAAGGACGGCTGGGCCTCCTACGGCACCGGGACCACCGGCGGGTCCGCCGCCGACGCCGCGCACGTCTACACCGTCACCACCTGGGCCGGCTTCAAGGCCGCACTCGCCGACGGCGGCAGCGCACCGAAGATCATCAAGGTGAAGGGCACGATCGACGCGGTCTCCGAGGGATGCGACGCCTTCGCCGCCCCCGGATACGACTTCGACGCCTACCTGGCCGCGTACGCGCCGGAGACCTGGGGGCTCGACACCGACCTGAGCGCCGAGCCCGACGACAGCCCCGAGGGCCTGCGCCGCGCCTCCGCCGCCAACCAGGACCAGGCCATCAAGGCGAACATCCCCGCCAACACCACCATCATCGGGGTGGGCAGGCACGCCGGGTTCAAGGGCGCCAGCCTCCAGATCAAGGGCGTCGACAACGTCATCGTCCGCAACCTCGGCTTCGAGAGCCCCATCGACTGCTTCCCCCAGTGGGACCCCACCGACGGCTCGCAGGGCAACTGGAACTCGGAGTACGACACCGCCGTCGTCTACGGCTCCACCCACGTCTGGCTGGACCACAACACCTTCACCGACGGCAGCCACCCCGACAGCGCCGCGCCCACCTACTTCGGGATGCTGTACCAGCAGCACGACGGCGAGCTGGACGTCGTCCGCGGCTCGAACTACGTCACCGCCTCCTGGAACGTCTTCACCGAGCACGACAAGACGATCCTGATCGGCAACAGCGACAGCGAGTCCACCGCGGCGGGCGACCGGGGCAAGCTCAAGGTCACCTTCCACCACAACCTGTTCTCGAACCTGGTGGAGCGCGCGCCGCGCGTGCGGTTCGGGCAGGTCGACTCCTACAACAACCACTTCGTCGCGGACGGCGACTACTCCTACAGCTTCGGCGTCGGCAAGGAGTCGCAGCTGGTCGCCGAGCACAACGCGTTCACCCTGCCGAAGGGGATCAGCGCGGCCAAGGTGCTGAAGCGGTGGAACGTCTCGCCGGTCACCGCCGCCGACAACCACGTCAACGGCAAGCCCGTCGACCTGATCGCCGTGCACAACGCCGAGATCCCCGCCGAGACCCTCGAGTCCGGCGCGGGCTGGACGCCGACCCTGCGCACCAAGGTCGACCCGGTCAAGGCCGTCCCCGGCATCGTCGGCGCCCGCGCCGGCGCCGGAAAGCTGCGCTGACCGCCCGTCGCGGGGGGGCCGGGGCGCCCCGCCCCCCGCCCCGCCCCCCCCCCCCCCCCCCCCCCCCCCCCCCCCCCCCGCCCCCCCCCCCCCCCCCGCCGGGCCCCCCCCCCCCCCCCCCCCCCCCCCCCCCCCGC
>NZ_JBIRHK010000013.1:179560-282225 GCF_044328485.1 Streptomyces sp. NPDC017936
CGCGGGGGGGCGGGGGGCGCCCCCGGGCGGGGGGGGGGGGGGGGGGGGGGGGGGGGGGGCGGGGGGGGGGCGCGGGGGGGGGGGGGGGGCGGGGGCCCCCCCCCCGCCCCCCCCCCCCCCACCCCCGCACCCCGAGGCACCCCGCCTGACGAGCCGCACCGCTTAGGAGCACCCGCATGCCCTCGCCCCACCCCCGACTCCCCCTGTCCCGAAGGGGCTTCCTGACGGCGACCGCCGGCGCGGGCGCCGCGCTCGGCCTGCCGGCCGCCCCCGCCCGCGCGGGCACCCGCCGGCCCTTCGGCCGCTACGGCTCCCCGTCCGCCCGCCTCACCCCGCAGACCCTGTACGTCGACCCGCGGGGCCGCGGCGACCACACCTCCGTCCGGGACGCCGTGGCCGCCGCCACCGGCACCGGCCGGACCCTCGTCATCGCCCCCGGCACCTACCGCGAGACGGTCGCCGTCGACGTCACCCGCACCGAGGCGACCTGGATCGGCGCCTCCGAGGACCCGCGGGACGTGGTGATCGTGTACGACAACGCGGCCGGCACCCCCAAGCCCGGCGGCGGCACCTACGGCACCACCGGGTCGGCCACCACCACCGTGCAGGCCGACGGCTTCACCGCCCGCTGGATCACCTTCGCCAACGACTGGCTGCGCGCCGACCACCCGGACGTCACCGGCACCCAGGCCGTCGCCCTCAAGGTCCAGGGCGACCGGTCCGCCTTCCACCACTGCCGCTTCCTCGGCCACCAGGACACCCTGTACGCCGACTCGACGTCCCTCGGCGTCTTCGCCCGCCAGTACTTCTCCCGCTGCTACGCCGAGGGGGACGTCGACTTCGTCTTCGGCCGGGCCACCGCCGTCTTCGAGCACTGCCACTTCCACACCCTGACCCGCACCGACCTGGCCGCCGCCCCCTACGGCTTCGTCTTCGCCCCCTCCACCGCGGGCGCCAACCCGCGCGGCTACCTGGTGACCGGGAGCCGCGTCACGAGCGAGGCCCCGGACGCCTTCTACAAGCTGGCCCGCCCCTGGGTGCCCAGCTCCGACACCACCGCCCGCCCCATGCTCACCGTCCGCGACACCCACCTGGACGCCGGCATCGACGCGGCCGCCCCGTACACCGACATGTCGGCCTCCTTCCCCTGGCAGGAGCAGCGCTTCGCCGAGTACCGCAACACCGGACCGGGCGCGCGGATCACCGTCCCCGAGAACCGGCCCCAGCTCACCCGCGCGCAGGCCGCGTCGGCGACCCGCGAGACCCACCTCGGCGACTGGCAGCCCTGGAAGGAGGACTGCTGACATGCGCCGGCGCACCCTCCTCGCGGGCATCGCCGCCGGGACCCTGACGGTGGCGGCCCCCGCCCACGCGAACCCCCGCCGCGTCCTGCACGTGCGCCCCGGCGACTCCGTCCAGGCCGCCGTGGACGCCGTCGACGGCCCCGGCCGGACGATCGTCGTGCACCCCGGCACGTACCGCGAGGTCGTCTCCGTCCCCGCGGACAAGGCGGAGCTGACCCTGCGGGGCGCCTCGCGCGACCCCCGCGCCGCCGTCCTCGTCTTCGACCGCGCCAACGGCACGACGAAGCCCGACGGCACCACGTACGGCACGGCCGGCTCCGCCACCTTCACCTCCGCCGCCCCCGGCCTGACCGTCCGCGACCTCACCCTCGCCAACGACTGGCTGCGCGCCGACCACCCGGACGTCACCGGCACCCAGGCGGTGGCCGCGTACGTCACCGGCGACCGTTCCCACTTCGACAACGTGCGCTTCCTGGCCCACCAGGACACCCTCTTCGCGGACACCACCGCCCTGGACGCCTTCGACCGGCACTACTACCGCCGCTGCCACATCGAGGGCGACGTCGACTTCGTCTTCGGGCGGGCGCGGGCCGTCTTCGACGCCTGCCGTTTCCACACCCTCCCACGGGACGTCGCCTTCACCCCCAAGGGCATGGTCTTCGCCCCGGCCACCGCCCGCGCCAACCCCTACGGCTTCCTCGCCGTCCACGGCCGGATCACCTCCGGCGCCGAGGACGGGGCGTACAAGCTGGCCCGGCCCTGGGTGCCGTCGTACGAGACGACCGCCTGGCCCTCGCTGGTCGTCCGGAACACCTGGATCGGGCCCGGCGTCGACGCGGCCGCCCCGTACACCGACATGCGGGACGCCTACCCGTGGCAGACGATGCGGTTCCGGGAGCACGCCAACACCGGCCCCGGCGCGGCGGTCTCCCGGCCGGAGAACCGGCCGCAGCTCACGGCGGACGAGGCGGCCGCGCACACCCGGCGGACCTACCTCGGCGACTGGAGGCCGTATGAGCGCCCGTGACCGGCTGGGGCGCCGGGCGTTCGTGGCCGGCACGGGAGCGGCACTGCTGGCCGGGGGAGCGGCGGGCGGCGCGGAGGCGGCCGTGGTGGACGGCCCGCTCCCCGACTTCCACCCCGCCCTGAAGGACGCCCTGACCTTCCCGCTGGCCTGGGGGAACTCCCCGGTCCGCGACTTCGGCGCCTGGCGCCGGGCGGCCCGCGCCCAGGTCGAGAAGGCGCTGATCGTGGACCGCGAGGACACCACCCCCTACGCCCCCGAGTTCGGCGAGCGCCGCGAACAGGACGGCTACACGGCGGAGACGGTCACGCTCTCCCTCACCCGCCACGAACGGGTCCGCGCCGCCCTGCTCACCCCGCACGGCCCCGGCCCCTTCCCGGCCGTGCTGCTCCTGCACGACCACGGGGCGAAGTTCGACATCGGCAAGGAGAAGCTGGTCCGGCCCTGGTACGACGCCACGCGGCTCGCCTCCGCCGAGGCCTGGACGCAGAAGTACTTCAGCGGGCGCTTCGTCGGCGACGAACTGGCCCGGCGGGGATACGTGGTCCTGGCCGCCGACGCCCTCGGCTGGGGCGACCGCGGACCGCTCGCCTACGACCAGCAGCAGGCCCTGGCGAGCAACTTCTTCCACCTGGGCTCCTCCCTGGCCGGTCTCATGGCCCGCGAGGACGCCCGCGCCGCCGGTTTCCTCGCCCGGCTCGACCGGGTGGACCGGCGGCGGATCGCGGCCGTCGGCTTCTCCATGGGGGCCTTCCGAGCCTGGCAGACGGCGGCGCTCAGCGACGACGTCGCCGCCACGGCCGCCGTCTGCTGGATGACCGGGCTGAAGGAGATGATGGTCCCCGGCAACAACACCCTGCGCGGGCAGTCCGCCTACTGCATGCTCCATCCGGGACTGCCCCGCCACCTCGACTTCCCCGACGTGGCGAGCATCGCCGCCCCCCGGCCGATGCTCTTCTTCCACGGCGGCCTGGATCCGCTGTTCCCGGCCGACGGCGTCCGCGTGGCCCACGACAAGCTGCGCGCCGTCTGGCGCTCCCGCCGCGCCGAGGAGCGCCTGCACCTCAGGACGTGGCCCGACCTCGGCCATGTCTTCGTCGACCGCATGCAGGACGAGGTCTTCACCTGGCTGGACCGCGTCCTGTGACGTGCCCTGCGCGCACCGCACGACGCGAGAACGCCACCGCCCGCGGCGGGCCGCACGGCGCGAGGAGGAACTAGGCCGGCCGGCGCCCGACCGGCTCGATGCCCTCCAGGGTCGGCACCACCGGCTCGATCGTCCCGTCGGCGGCGAACCGCAGCCGGTCGACGGTGGTCTCCCGGTGCGTGCCGTCGCCGCCCGGCCGCCCCGGGCCGTCGAGGGCGAAGCGGTGGTAGACGACGTACCAGTCGTCGGTGCCGGGCACGTTCACCACACTGTGGTGGCCGGTGCCGAGGATGCCGTACTCGGGGCGCTTGGACAGGATCGTGCCCCGCTTCGTCCACGGGCCGAGCGGGGACGGTCCCGTCGCGTAGGCCACCCGGTAGTCCTCGCTGCGGGTGTCGTCCTCGGACCACATGTAGTAGTACGTGCCCTTCCGCTTGATCACGAAGGAGCCCTCGCGGAAGCCGTCCGGGGTGATGTCCCGCACCTCCGCCGCGTCGAACGACACCATGTCGTCGTGGAGCGGGACGGCGTACCCGTGGCCGTTGCCCCAGTAGAGGTACGCCTGCCCGTCGTCGTCCGTGAAGACCGCCGGGTCGATCATCTGGCCGCTCCAGGCCCCGTCCTTCGCGATCAGCGGCCTGCCCAGCGCGTCCGCGAACGGCCCCGCCGGGGAGTCCGCCACCGCCACGCCGATCTGCTGTTCGGCGCAGAAGTAGAAGTAGTACCTGCCGCCGCGCTCGGCGATCGCCGGGGCCCAGGCGTACCCGTCCGCCCAGTCGACGTCCGTCCCGAGGTCCAGGACGACCCCGTGGTCCTTCCAGTGGACGAGGTCCGTCGAGGAGTACGCCGTGAACCGTGTCCCTCCCCAGCCCGGGAAGCCGTCCGTCGTCGGGTGGATCCAGTACGCGCCGTCCAGGTGGTGCGCGTCCGGGTCGGCGTGGAGGCCGGGCAGCACGGGAGTGCGGGTCACCGCCGCCTCCACCGTCCAGGTGCGCCGCGTGCCGTCGGCGGCGGTCACGGTGTACGTCCGCGGGGTGCGGAAGTCGCGGGGGGTGCCCGGCGCGGGGCTCACCGCGGCCCCCTCGCCGACCCACAGCCTCGGCGCCAGCCGCGCCAGGTCGGCGCCGGGCTCCATCGGCAGCACGACCTTCGAGGCGCTCTCCGTGACGATCGCGTACCCCTTCTGGCCCTGCGCCGTCGCGTCCACCACGGAGGCGGGCGTCGCCGGATACGCGGCCAGCAGCCGGTCGTACTCCTCCCGCGTCACCGGCAGCACCGTGCCGTGCCGCGCGCCGGCGGGCAGCCGGTGGTCCGCGCACGGAGTCCACCGGCCGGAGTCCAGGTCGGTGGTCTCGAAGGGGACGTACCCGCGGCCGCCGTACTCGTCGACGAACAGGTACCACTCGTCCCCGGTGTTCGACCGGAAGACCACCGGGCCCTCGCCCCGCTCCAGCGCACCGCTGCCGACGCAGTCCGCGACGAACTCGTACGCGGTCGACGTCAGGCTCGTCGACTTCTCCACGGTGATGAACTTCGCGCACGGAGAGGAGGACGCCGGATCCCGCTCGTCCTTGGTGTACCGGTAGTAGGTGTCCCCGTGCCGCACCACCGTCGAGTCGATGACCGAGTGGCCCGGGTCGTGCCAGACCTGCGGCTCGCCGAAGGTGCGGAAGTCCTTCGTGGTCGCGTACAGCATCCTGTTGTACGCCGGTCCCGAGTGGTCCGGGTCGTCGTCGGCGTACAGCCTGGACGCCCAGAAGACGACGTACGCGCCGAGGCCGTCGTCCCAGTGGGCCTCGGGGGCCCAGGCGTTGCCGGCGTTGCCGGGGGCGACCCGCACCAGGCGCCGGTCGGTCCAGCGGACCAGGTCGGCGGAGTCCCACACCACGATCGACTTGCTGCCGTGCCGCTGGACCTCGTCCCAGCCGCCGCTGCTGTCACGGTGCATCCGCAGGTCGGTGGCGAGCAGGTGGAACCGGTCGCCCTCGGGGGAGCGGACCAGGAACGGGTCGCGCAGGCCCTTCTCCCCGACGGCGGAGGTCAGGACCGGCCGCCCGCCGTCGAGCTCCCGCCAGTGCAGGGGGTCGTCGCCGCGGCTGAGGGCGTAGCGGATCTGCTCGCCGTCGGCGGTGCCCTCGCCGGTGAAGTAGGCGAAGAGGTAGCCGGCGTACGTCGGGTGTGTCACAGGGGTGCTCCGGTGGTCGCGGTACGGGGCGGTGAGGCCGGCAGGGGCAGGAGTGGGGGAGGGCGGGGGCCGGGAGCGTGCCGGCGCCTGGGGCGCCTGGGCGCGTCTGGCGCTTCCTGTGCGAGTGTGGGGGATTCTGTCGGACGGGCTGCCCCGGGGAGTCTCACCAGCGCGGGCCGGGGACGTCAATCGCCGGGGGCGGGGCGGGAGGGGAGCGAAAGTTTCGCTCCCTTTCGCCGGGCGCCCGGCAACCCTTTCCGGCCACGGCGGCGACTGGTGTGCGCGGACGGGCCGGGGCGGCTGCTCCGGCCCGCCTCCTCCCATGTCCCCTCAGGAAAGGAACGCCCCGTGCGCTTGAGCACCGGACGCCACCGCAGGACGCGCATCCTCTCGATCGCCGCCTCGGTGGCCGTCGCCGCGGGGGCGGGCGGCGTCTGCCTCGGCCTGGCCGACGACGGCGCGCAGGCCGCGTCGACGACGGTGACCGTCTCCACCACCGCGCAGCTGGAGTCGGCCGTGCGCAGCGCCGTCGCCGGCACGGTCATCCAGGTGCGCGGCGGCACCTACTACCCGGCGGCCACCCTGAAGTCGACGGCCAGCGGCACCTCCTCGAGCCGGATCACGCTCCAGGCGTACGGCGGCGAGAAGGTGAAGATCGACGGGTCGAAGCTGGCCGCCGGTTCCTGGCTCGCGGGGATCTACGGCAGCTACTGGACCGTGCAGAACCTGACCTTCCAGAACGCGCCGGCCCAGGGGTTCGTGGTGACCTCCTCCACCGGGGGCGTCTTCAAGAACCTCGTCACCGCGGACAACGGCGACTCCGGGTTCACCCTGCGCGGCGACAACACCGTGAACAACCTCGTCCAGAACCTCGACAGCCACAGCAACTACGACGCCGCCGGGCACGGCCAGAACGCGGACGGGATCGCCGTCAAGTTCGGGTCGGGGAGCGGCAACCGGATCACCGGCGCCCGCCTGTACGACAACTCCGACGACGGCCTCGACCTGTGGCAGTTCTCCACGCCGGTCACCATCGAGCACTCGTGGGCCTTCGGCAACGGCGAGAACCGGTGGAACGACGCCGCGTTCGAGGGCAACGGCAACGGGTTCAAGCTGGGCGGCGGGGGCGTCGCGGTGGCGCACGTCGTCCACGACAACGCGGCCTGGGACAACACCCTCAACGGCTTCACCGAGAACTCCAACACGGGCGCGATCGTGCTCCACCGGAACACGGCGTACGCGAACGCCCGGGCGGGGTTCTCCTTCGCCACGGGCAAGGCCCGGCTGGCCCGCAACCTCGCGGTGAGCGACGAGGGCGGACCGTCCGAGCTGGGCGCGTCGACCGTCTCGGCCGCGAACAACTGGGACAGCGGGGTGGCGACGCCCTCGTTCAGGTCGACGGACGCGACCACCGCGTACGGCGCCCGGGCGGCGGACGGTTCGCTGCCGGCGACGACGTTCCTGACCACGGGCTCGACGACCGTCGGCGCCACGATGGACTAGCGGCCCGACACGGAGGACGCCCCCGCCGACGGGCGACGGCGGGGGCGTCCCACCGGCCGGAGAGGGGCTCAGGCCGGTGACTCCGAGATCACTTGTAGGTGATGTCGGACGAGGAGAACTTGCAGGTGGTGCCGTCGGCGCCGGTGCCGATCTCGGTCGGCTCCTTGCCGGTGTTGTTGCCCTTGAAGCGGACGCACGTCTTGGTCTTCTTCTTGCTGTCGCCCTGGATGCGGATCTTCGACAGCGTGGCGGTGTCGCCGTAGTTGGCGTTCACGCCGACGATCGCCTTCAGGGGCGCGACGACGTCGATGTCGCTCAGCACGATCGTGCGCTTGTACTGCGTCTTGCAGTTGCCGCAGCTGCGGACCAGCTTGCCGGAGTTCTCGACCCGGAAGCCGGTCACGGTCAGCTTGCCCGCGCCGTTGAACTGCAGGACCTTGTCGTCGGCGTTCTTCGCGCCGCCGCCGATGACCTTGTACTGGGCCGAGGAGGACGTGCCCTTGAAGCTGGCCGCGTCCTCGCCGACGTCCAGCCACCACACGTTCTGCAGCGTGCAGGAGCCCTTGCAGTGCACGCCGTCCGCCGCCGGCGTGCCGATGATCACGTTCTTCAGGACGGCGCCGTCGGCGAGCTCGAAGATCGGGTCCTGGCCCTCGTCCTGGCCGCTGCCGCCCAGGTCGCCGGAGCCGACGTACTTCGTCAGCTTGCCGTCGTAGGTCCCCGAGACCTTGATCGTCGACGAGACGGACTTGCTGCCGGTGGCCGTCGGCCAGGTGGACGCGGCCCCCGCGGACGACAGCATCGTCGTGGTGACGATCGCCGCGCCGGACAGCGCGAAGGCGGCGGATCCGGCGATCAGCGCCCGTCGCCTGGTGACCTTGCGACGGTGCCGGGCGCGCGGTTCTGCTGGTGCAGTCATGTACCGATTCCTCAAGTGGGTGGTGACTCTTGCGTCTGGTGGTCGCCACCGGCGGGGAAAGGGTTGCCGCGTCCGCGGAATTTTTTCGCCCGGCTCCTACGAGTCGCCCTCGTCGTCGTCATGCGCCGCGAAGTCGCCGCCGACCAGGCCCTCTTCGCCGTCCCACGCGGCGCTGACGGTGTACGTGTCGTCCTTGGCGTCCCGGCCGCCGCGGTCGTGGTCGTACTGCCCGGCGAACACCCACTCGCCCTTCGGGACGGTACGGCCCTCCTTGAGCACCCAGGTGTAGACGAGGAAGCCGTCCCGCTCGGCGACCGTGAGGGCGAAGTCGTCCTCGGGCGGCGAGCGCCAGGCGCCCGTCGAGGACACCCCGCCGGTCTGAGCGATCCTCAACTGCACGGTCAGCGCCGTGAGCTGCTCGGACGTCTTGATCGTGACGTTGCTCTGCGCCCAGAAGTCGTTGCTGTGCGGGTCCACCGAACCGTCCGACCACAACGGGCCGTTCTCGGTGTCGTCGGTGGCCGGCAGCAGGTCGGCCGCGGGCGTCCCGGACGGCGACGCCTTCGCCGTCTTCGACGGGGGGCTGCTCGGCTCGTCCGGTTCCCGCTCCCCGCCGCCGCTGCTCGGCGTGACCTCGGGGGAGGCCGGCGGGCGGCTCGTGGCCTGCGGGGATTCGACCGGCGCCGGCGAGACGGAGACCGTCTGCCGCGCCGGGGGCTCGTCCTTCACCGCGGACGCCACCGCGTAGCCGCCGACCGCGAGCATGCCCGCGACCGCGGCCGTGGCGCTCACGATCCGCGCCCAGCCCCACAGGGGCGGGCGCGTCGCCCGGTGATCGGTGCGCTCCTGTCCCGCCATGCCGCGCTCGATCCGGGCGAGCATCCGCTCGCGGTTCGGCTGGTGCGCGTCGGCCGCCTCGTGCAGCCGGGCGCGCAGCTCGTCGTGCACGTCCCGCTGCATCGTCATCGGTCCCTTCCTCCGGTCCCACCGGTACGCGCCGCCATCACGGCGTGCATCTTTCGCGGAGCTCCTTGTGCGCCGAGCAGTTTCTGCAACTCGGCCATCCCCTTGGAGGTCTGGCTCTTCACCGTACCCACCGACACCCCGAGGGCGAGCGCGGTGTCCTTCTCCGACAGGTCGAAGGCGTGCCGGAGCACCACGCAGGCCCGTTTGCGGAAGGGAAGTCTACGCAGCGCCGACTGCACGTCCACCACGCCCGCCACATCGGGGTTCTCCGTCTTCTCCTCGCGCTGCTGCCAGAACAGGGAGATCCTGCGGCGCTCCCGGACGGCGCTGCGGATGCGGGTGCGGGCCAGGTTGGCGACGACGCCGCGCGCGTACGCCACCGGGTGGTCGGCCGCGCGCACCCGGTCCCAGCGGTGCCACAGGGCCAGCAGCGCGTCCGCCGCCAGGTCGTCGGCCGCGTCCGCCTCGCCGGTCAGCAGGTGGGCGAGGCGGGACAGTTCGGCGTAGTGGCGTTCGAAGAAGGCATGGAACTCCACCGAGGCGGCGTCGTCGACGACTGTGCCCACGGGCGACCTCTTCTCGATGACTTCCGGCACCCCGTGGGGGCGCCTCGCTGTGCGTGTCATGTGAATGACATAGGGATGTCCCGAGAGGGCCGGGACGAGATCCGGAAGCGTAGCAGTGACCTACCAACCGGTTTGGTACGGGGGTTCGAACACCGTATGGCAGGACGAACACCGTCCGAGCCCATTTCCGTAACACGGCGAAAACCTGCGGGGGGTTCGACGAGGGAACAATCCAGCCAGCATCCGCGCACCGATCCACCGGGCCACGAGGAGTGTCCGCCATGTCCGCAACGCAGAGGGCGACCGACCGGCCGAGTCCCCCGTCCCCGGGGGCGAACAGGGTCGACCGGTTCTTCAGGATCTCCGAACGGGGGTCGACGTTCGGCCGTGAGATACGCGGCGGCTTCGCCACGTTCTTCACGATGGCCTACATCCTCGTCCTGAACCCCCTCATCCTGGGCAGCGCCGAGGACAAGTTCGGCGAGTCCCTCGACCCCGTCCGGCTCACCACCGCCACCGCCCTGGTGGCCGCCGTCATGACGGTCGTCATGGGCGTCGCCGGCCATCTGCCCCTCGCGCTCGCCGCGGGTCTCGGCCTCAACGCCGTCGTCGCCTTCCAGATCGCCCCGCTGATGAGCTGGGACGACGCGATGGGCCTGATCGTGCTGGAGGGCCTGCTCATCTGCGTGCTCGTGGTGACCGGCCTGCGCGAGGCCGTCATGCACGCCGTCCCGCAGCCGCTCAAGCAGGCGATCGGCGTCGGCATCGGTCTGTTCATCGCCTTCATCGGCTTCGTCGACGCCGGCTTCGTCAGCCGCGTCCCCGACGCCGCGCACACCACCGTTCCGGTGCAGCTCGGCGGTTCCGGCACCCTCACCGGCTGGCCGATGCTCGTCTTCTGCCTCGGCGTGCTGCTGACGATCGGGCTGCTCGCCCGCAAGGTCAAGGGCGCGATCCTGATCAGCATCGTGCTGATGACGCTCCTCGCGCTCGTCGTCAACTCGCTCGCGGACGTCGAGTCCTGGGGCCTGACCACGCCCGAGTGGCCCGAAAAGCTCGTCGGCGCACCCGACTTCGGGCTGCTCGGCCACTTCAGCCTGTTCGGCGCGTTCGGCCAGGTCACCGTCGTCACGGTCGTCCTGCTCGTCTTCACGCTGATCCTGTCCGACTTCTTCGACACCATGGGCACCGTCGTCGGCGTCAGCGCGGAGGCCGGCCTCCTCGACGAGGACGGCAAGGTGCCCCACCTGGGCCGCGTGCTGCTCATCGACGGCGCGGCGGCGGTGGCCGGCGGAGCGGCCTCGTCCTCCTCCGCGACCTCCTACATCGAGTCGGCGGCCGGCGTCGGCGAGGGCTCCCGCACCGGCTTCTCCAACCTGGTCACCGGCGGACTCTTCGCCCTCGCCCTGTTCCTGACGCCGCTGCTCACCATCGTCCCGCTCCAGGCGGCGGCCCCCGCGCTGGTCGCCGTCGGCTTCCTGATGATGACCCGGGTCAGGTCCATCGACTGGGACACGTACGAGGTCGCCGTCCCCGCCTTTCTGACGATCGCCGTGATGCCGTTCACCTACTCCATCACCAACGGCATCGGCGCGGGCTTCCTCGCCCACGTGCTGATCAAGACGGTGCTGGGCAGGGCGAAGGAGGTCCACTGGCTGCTGTGGGGGGCCTCGGCGCTGTTCGTGGTGTACTTCGCGATCGACCCGATCGAGCAGGCGCTGGGCGTGAAGTAGCCGTCCGGGCGAGGTGCGTCCCGGCGCCCCGGGGCGCACCTCAGCTCTTCAGCGCCGCCTCCATCACCGCCCTGGCCACCGGTGCCGCCAGCCCGTTGCCGCTGACCTCCGAGCGCGCCGCGTCCGACTGCTCCACCACCACCGCCACGGCGACCTCCTCGCCGCCGGCCTCGCCGTAGGACGTGAACCAGGCGTACGGCGTCTCGCTGTTGTTCTCGCCGTGCTGGGCGGTGCCGGTCTTGCCGCCGACGGTGACGCCGTCGATCAGCGCGTTCGTCCCGGTGCCCTGCTCGACGACCGTCCGCATCGCCGACCGCAGCTGCTCGGCGGTGCGGGAGCTGACGACCTGCGTGGTCGACGCCTCGTCGTCGTAGTCCGCCAGGACGCCGCCGCCGTCGGTGATCTGCGAGACCATGTGCGGCGAGACCAGCTTGCCGTCGTTGGCCATGACCGCGGAGACCATGGCCATCTGGAGGGGCGTCGCGGTCACGTCGTACTGGCCGATGCCGGTCAGGGCGGTCGACGACTCGTCCATGCCGGTCGGGTACACGCTCGGGTAGGCCCGCACCGGGACGTCCTGCGTCTCGTCGTCGAACCCGAACCTGTCCGCCGTCGCCTTCACCTCGTCCTGCCCGAGCCGGACGGCCATGCGCGCGAAGACGTTGTTGCAGGAGTACTGGAGGGCGACCCGGATCGAGGCGTCCTCGCACGGCGCGGACGTGTTCTCGTTGCGCAGGACCGTGGTCGTGCCCGGCAGCGTGTAGGGGTCCGGGCTGTCCGTCCTCTCGTCCACGGACGCGTACAGCCCGTTCTCCAGCGCGGCGGCCGCCACCACCAGTTTGAACGTGGAGCCCGGCGGCAGCGGCTGCCGCAGCGCGCGGTTGGTGAGCGGCTCGTCCGGGTCGGCGGTGAGCTTCTTCCAGGCCGTTCCGGCGGTGTCGGCGTCGGTGAGCGACGACGGGTCGTACGACGGTGTCGACACGACGGCGAGGATCCGGCCGGTCGCCGGGTCGATCGCGACGGCCGCGCCCTTCTTGCCGCCGAGCGCGTCGTGGGCCGCCTTCTGCACGTCCGGGTCGATCGTCGTGACCACGTCACCCGGGTCGGCCCGCTTGCCGGTGACCGTGTCCGTCACGGTCCGCAGCCGGTCGTCCGTGCCGTTGAGCAGGTCGGCGTAGACGCCCTCCAGCTGGGTGGGGGCGTAGCTCTGCGAGGCGTAGCCCGTGACCGCCGCGTACAGCTCGCCGTCCGTGTACGTGCGCCGGTACCTCAGGTCGCCGTCCGTCGTGGCCGCCGAGCCGGTGATCGCCCGGCCGGCCACGATGATGTTCCCGAGCGGCTCCGCGTACGTCTCGATCGCGTTGCGCCGGTTGTCCTGGTCGTCCGCCAGCGCCCGGCCCTCGTAGAACTGCACCCAGGTCGCCCGGACCAGCAGGGCGAACACCAGCAGCAGCGCGAAGACCGAGGCGCGCCTGATCGTCTTGTTCATCGCGGTCGGATGACGAACGGGCGGAAGGGGATCGTTCCCCACCGCCGGTTTTCTCATCGTACGTTCATACGGCGCACGGTCACGCGTCCAGTTTGAGGACGAGCTCCGCCGTCTCCTCGCCGCGCGCGTGCGCGAAGCCCGAGGCGTGGGCCGTGACGCGGAAGCCGCACTTCTCGAGCACCCTGAGGGAGCCGGCGTTGTCGGCCGCCGTCCGCGCGTACAGCGGGCGCTCGGGGACCTCGGCCAGCAGCGCGCGCAGCGCCGCCGTCGCGATGCCCCTGCCCCAGTGGGCGCGGTCGACCCAGTACGTCACCTCGCGCTCGCCCGGCTCCCCGTACACCGCCGCGTGCCCGACGACGTCCCCGTCGCCCAGGACCGTGCGGACCAGGGAGGCGGACCTGATCCGTTTCCAGCGGTCGTCGAACTCCGACCGGTCGGACGGGTCCTCCGGGGTGAACGCGGCCATCCGCAGGGCCTCGGGGTCGTTCATCTGCCGGTAGAACACCGGCAGATCACTGTCGTGGACGGGACGCAGGTCGATCCGCATGCCCCGAGCCTACGTCGGCGCGCCTCAGAGCCGGCGCGTCGCCAGCGTCAGCCGGTCGCGCGCGTCGAACAGCGCGTCCTTCACCATCTGCTCGTGCGCCGGGGTCAGCCGGGCCACCGGCACCGAGCAGCTGATCGCGTCCCGCGCCGGGGTGCGGTACGGGATCGCCACCCCGAAGCAGCGAAGGCCCAGCGTGTTCTCCTCGCGGTCCACGGCGAAGCCCTGCTCGCGCACCTGGTGCAGCTCCTCGATGAGCTTCTCGCGGTCGGTGATCGTGTGCTCGGTGAGCGCGGGCAGGGTCTCCGGGAGCATCTTGCGGACCTGCTCGTCTGTGCAGGTGCTCAGCAGCGCCTTGCCGAGGGAGGTCGAGTGGGCCGGGAGGCGGCGGCCGACGCGGGTGAAGGGGCGCAGGTAGTGCTGGGACTGCCGGGTGGCGAGGTAGACGACGTTGGTGCCGTCCAGACGGGCCAGGTGGATGGTCTCGGTGGTGTCGTCCGAGAGCCGGTCCAGCGTCGGACGGGCGGCCGCGACCACCTCGTCGCCGTCGATGTAGGAGGTGCCGACCAGCAGGGCCCGCACGCCGATGCCGTAGCGGGTGCCGGTCGCGTCGGTCTCCACCCAGCCCAGCTCCACGAGCGTGCGCAGCAGCATGTAGAGGCTGGACTTGGGATAGCCGACGGCCTCCTGGACCGACGCGAGGGAGTGCATGCCGGGGCTGCCGGCGAAGTATTCCAGCAGTTCAACCGTCCGCACCGCGGACTTGACCTGGGCCCCGCCCCCCGTCTCGCCAGCCGACATCGCCCTTGACCCCTTCGTTCGACGGGAAATAGTCTCCAACAGCATATTCACCATCAGAGACAGCGTTCAGTATATCGAACGAGCCTGGTGGCGGCGTACGGACGCGGCATTGCGCATAGGGCATGCGGCAACAAACGTGGAGGGACCGCGGTGGCAGCAGCACCAGTCTGGAGTGTCGACCCCCGAACCGGGAAGCAGCGGGAACAGGTTGCGGTGGAGGCCACGGCCCAGGAGGTGGACGCCGTCGTCCGCGCCGCGCACACCACGCGCGACGCCCTCGCCGACCGCACCGTCCGCGCGGCCTTCCTGCGCACCGCCGCCGACCGCCTCGAGGCGGCCAAGGAGCAGCTGGTCGAGGTCGCCGACGCCGAGACCGCCCTCGGCCCGGTCCGGCTGACCGGCGAGCTCGCCCGCACCTGCTACCAGCTGCGCGCGTTCGCCGGCATCGTCGACGAGGGCGCCTTCCTCGACGTCGTCATCAACCACCCCGACGACACCGCCACCCCGCCGGTCCCCGACCTGCGCCGCTACAAGGTGCCGCTGGGCGTGGTCGCCGTCTACTCGGCCTCCAACTTCCCCTTCGCCTTCTCCGTCGCCGGCGGCGACACCGCGAGCGCGCTGGCCGCGGGCTGCCCGGTCGTCGTCAAGGCCCACCCCGACCACCCGGCCCTGTCCGAGCTGGTCGCCCACGTCCTGCGGTCCGCGGCCGCCGAGCACGGCATCGACCAGGCCGTGGTGGGCCTGGTCCACGGCTTCGAGGCGGGCGTCGAGCTCATCAAGCACCCGCTGGTCGCCGCGGCCGGCTTCACCGGGTCCGTCCGGGGCGGCCGGGCGCTGTTCGATGCGGCGGCGGCCCGGCCGGTGCCGATCCCGTTCCACGGCGAACTGGGCTCGCTCAACCCCGTCGTCGTGACGGAGGCGGCGGCCGCCGAGCGCGCCGAGGAGATCGGCGCGGGGCTCGCCGGGTCGATGACCCTGGGCGTCGGGCAGTTCTGCGTGAAGCCGGGGCTCGTGCTGGTGCCGTCCGGCGCCGCCGGCGACGGGCTGGTCAAGTCGCTGACGGACGCCGTCAGCGACACGGACGCGGGCGTGCTGCTCGACCACCGCATGCGGGACAACTTCATCGCGGGCGTCGCCGAGCGCACGCGGCTGCCGGAGGTCGACTCGCCGGTGACGCCGGGCGCGGGCGGGGAGCACACCGTCAGCGCCGGGTTCCTCACCGTGCCGGCGGCCCGGCTGGCGGACGAGGGCGAGCACGACCTGCTCCTCGAGGAGTGCTTCGGGCCGGTCACCGTGGTGGCCCGCTACGCCTCCGACAGCGAGGTCAAGGCCGTCCTCTCGCGCCTGCCGGGGAACCTCACGGCCACGGTCCAGCTGTCCGGCGAGGAAGCGGCCGGCGAGGGCCGCGGCGCCGAGATCCTCGCGGAGCTCACGCCGCTCGCGGGACGCGTGCTGGTCAACGGCTGGCCGACGGGGGTCGCCGTCGCGCCGGCCCAGCACCACGGCGGGCCGTACCCGGCCACGACGTCCACGTCGACCTCCGTGGGCGGGACGGCGATCGAGCGGTGGCTGCGTCCGGTGGTCTACCAGGCCGCCCCCGAGGCGCTGCTGCCGCCCGAGCTGCGGGACGACAACCCGCTCGGCCTGCCCCGGCGCTTCAACAACCACCTCGAGCGCTGACCCCGGAACCGTACGCGACGAAGGAGACCGGAAGACCCCGAGGATGGACGTCGAACTCCCCGAACTCCCCTTTCCCCTGCGCACCTACGGCCCCGACGGGAACTGGTCCTACGAGGACGGTGTCCTCACCGGATGGGCCGGCCCCCGGCAGGACCGGTTCGTGCCGCCCACCGGGGAGGCCCTGGACCCCGCCTCCGACGCGCCCCGGCTGCTCGGGGCGCCCGAGGGGGACTTCCAGCTCATCGCCCGGGTCACCGTGGGGTTCAACGGCGCCTTCGACGCGGGGGTGCTGTACGTCCACGTCGGGCAGCGGGCCTGGGCCAAGCTGTGCCTGGAGTACTCCCCGGACGTGCCCATCGTCTGCACGGTGGTCACCCGGGGACACTCCGACGACGCCAACTCCTTCACCGTGGAAGGCAGTTCCGTCTGGCTGCGGGTGAGCCGGACCGGGCGGGCCTTCGCCTTCCACGCCTCCCGGGACGGCGAGCGCTGGACCTTCGTGCGGCTGTTCACGCTGGGGGAGGAGAAGGAGACGGGCGCGGCCCTGGTCGGCTTCATGGCGCAGGCGCCGCTGGGGGAGGGGTGCGTCGTCACCTACGACCACCTGGAGTTCCGCCCCAGCTGGCCGGACGAACTGCGTGACGGGAGCTGAGCGCGGGGAGCGGGGAATGGCCCAGGCTGTTTGAACGTTCATGCACTCGGCGGAGGAAGCCTCCGTGCGGAGGACGTCTCCGTACCCGTACGACCTGGAGAGAGCCGAGACATGCGCGTCGAGATCTGGAGCGACATCGCCTGCCCCTGGTGCTACGTGGGCAAGGCCCGCTTCGAGAAGGCGCTCGAGGCCTTCCCGCACCGCGACGAGGTCGAGGTGGTGCACCGCTCCTTCGAGCTCGACCCCGGCCGCGCCAAGGGCGACGTCCAGCCGGTGATCACGATGCTCACCCGGAAGTACGGCATGAGCGAGGCCCAGGCCCGGGCCGGCGAGGAGAACCTCCGCGCCCAGGCCGCCGCCGAGGGCCTGGACTACCGCACCCGGGGCCGCGACCACGGCAACACCTTCGACATGCACCGGCTCCTGCACTTCGCCAAGGAGCACGGCCGGCAGGACGAGCTGATCCAGATCCTGTACCGGGCCAACTTCGCCGACGAGCGGTCCGTCTTCACCGAGGGCGACGAGCGCCTGGTGGAGCTGGCCGGGGAGGCAGGACTCGACGCGGAGGCCGCCCGCGCGGTGCTCGCCGACGCGTCCGCGTACGCCGACGACGTCCGCGCCGACGAACGGGAGGCCGCCCAGCTCGGCGCCAACGGCGTGCCGTTCTTCGTCCTGGACCGCACGTACGGCGTCTCCGGCGCCCAGCCCGCCGAGGTCTTCGCGCGGGCGCTGACCCAGGCCTGGGGCGAGCGCTCGCCGCTCACCCTGATCGACCAGGGCGACGCCGAGGCGTGTGGGCCGGACGGGTGCGCGGTCCCGCGGCACTGAACGCGGGCTCCGGCGGCGGGCGGGCACGGAAGCGCAGGCGGAGGCGCACGCATAAGCGTTCCTTGGGGACACCGCGTAGAAATGCGCAATGGACTGCGACTTCCGCGGGCCCCACAGTGGAGCCATGGAGACCACGGAGCACACGGAGACCTTCGAGAGCCTCGTCCGCGCCGAGTTCGCCCCGGAGAACACCTACCTCAACACCGCGAGCAACGGCCTGCTGCCGGCCCGCACGGTGACCGCCCTGCACCGGGCGGTGCGGATGCGGGCCGAGGGCGTGCCGCTGGGCCCGCTGTACGAGGACGTGGAGGCCGCCCGCGCCTCGTTCGCCCGGCTGGCCGGGGTGCCCGTCGCACGGGTGGCGACCGGGGCCTCGGTCGCCGAGTACGGCGGTCTGATCGCCGCCGCGCTGCCCGCCGGAGCCGGAGTCCTCACCGCCGAGGGCGACTTCTCCTCCCTGGTGAACCCGTTCCACATGCGTGCCGACCTCGAGGTGCGGGCCGTCCCGCTGGAGCGGATCGCCGAGTCCGTCCGCCCCGGCACCGCGCTCGTCGCGGTCAGCGCGGCCCAGTCCGCGGACGGCCGCCTCGTCGACCTCGCCGCGGTGCGGGAGGCGGCCCGGTCCCACGGGGCGCGCCTGTACGTCGACGCCTCCCAGTCGGCCGGCTGGCTGCCGTTCACCGCCGGCGCGGACGACTTCGTCGCCGCCGTCGGCTTCAAGTGGCTCCTCGGCCCGCACGGGGCCGCCTTCTTCGTCGTGCCGGAGGACCTCGGCGGACTGACACCGCTGCTGGCCGGCTGGGCCGCGGGGGAGGAGCCCTGGGCCAGCTGCTACGGCCCCGTCACCGAACTCGCCCGCTCCGCACGGCGGTTCGACATCAGCCCCAGCCTGTTCACGTACGCCGGGCTGCGCGCCTCCCTGGACCTGCTGGAGGAGCTGGGCGTGGACCGCGTCCACGCCCACGACACGGCCCTCGCCGAGCGGCTGCGGGCCGGACTCGCGGAGCTCGGCCACGCACCCGTGTCCGCCCCCGGCTCCGCGATCGTCTCGGTGCCCGGACTCGGCCACCGGCAGCCCGAGCTGGACAAGGCCGGCATCCAGGTCTCCGACCGCGCGGGCAACCTGCGCGCCGCCTTCCACCTGTACAACACCCCGCAGGACGTCGACCGCCTGCTGGACGTGCTCTCCGGCTGAGCGCACGGGACCGGGCCGGGCCCCCCGTCCCACCTGAGGGGGCCCGGCCCGGGGTCCTGGAGGGCGCCTACCTCACCGGCGTGAAGTCCCGCGCCCCGATGAACTCCGGCCGGCGCACCGGCGCCGCGAACGGCTCCAGCGCCGTGTTCTCCACGCTGTTGAACACGATGAAGACGTTGCTGCGCGGGAACGGCGTGATGTTGTCGCCGGAGCCGTGCATGCAGTTGCAGTCGAACCAGGTCGCCGAGCCGGCCCGGCCCGTGAACAGCTTGATGCCGTACGTGGACGCCATCTCGGTCAGCGCCTCGTCGGAGGGCGTGCCCGCGTCCTGCATCCGCAGCGACTTCTTGTAGTTGTCCTTCGGGGTGGCGCCGGCGCAGCCGAGGAACGTCTTGTGCGAACCCGGCATGATCATGAGCCCGCCGTTGGTGTCGTGGTTCTCGGTGAGCGCGATCGAGACCGACACCGTGCGCATCCGGGGCAGCCCGTCCTCGGCGTGCCAGGTCTCGAAGTCCGAGTGCCAGTAGAAGCCGGAGGCGCCGAAGCCCGGCTTGACGTTGATCCGCGACTGGTGGACGTACACGTCGGAGCCGAGGATCTGGCGGGCCCGGCCGACGACCCGCTCGTCCCGCACGAGCCGCGCGAACACCTCGCTGATCCGGTGCACCTCGAAGACGGACCGGATCTCCCGGGACGCCGGCTCGACGACGGACCGCTCGTCGGCCCGGACCGCCGGATCGTTCACCAGGCGGTCCAGTTCCCGCCGGTAGACGGCGACCTCGTCGTCCGTGAGCAGCCGGTCGACGGTGGTGAAGCCGTCACGCTCGAACGACTGGAGGTCGAGCGGCTCGAACGGGCCGGGCGCGTCGGGGGCGCCCCAGACGACGGGGTCCTGGCGGGGCCGGGTCACCTCGGTGGCGCCGCGGCTGGGGTAGAGGTCGGGGAAGGCGGTCGCGGCGGGTGCGGTCAGGCGGGTGGCCATGGGTCCTCACACCTCCTCGGGCTCGGTGAGCAGGGGGTAGACGCCGTTCTCGTCGTGGTCCTCCCGTCCGGTCACGGGCGGGTTGAACACGCAGATGCAGCGGAAGTCCTCCTCGACGCGCAGCGTGTGCCGCTCGTGCCCGTCGAGGAGGTACACGGTCCCGGGCGTGATGGCGTGGGTCAGCCCGGTCTCGTGGTCGGTCAGTTCGGCCTCGCCCTCGACGCAGACGACGGCCTCGATGTGGTTCGCGTACCACATCGACGTCTCGGTGCCGGCGTAGAGGATCGTCTCGTGGAGGGAGAAGCCGACCCCCTCCCGGGCGAGGACGACGCGCTTGCTCTCCCAGGTGCCGGACGCGGCCTTCACGTGCCGGTCGGTGCCTTCGATGTCCTTGAACGAGCGGACGATCACGGTGGTGCACTTCCTCCGGTCAGACGGTTTCTCGGACGGCCCGGGCGAGGACGTCCAGGCCCTCGTCGAGCTCTTCGGGGGTGACGGTGAGGGCCGGCAGCAGTTTGACGACCTCGCTCTCGGGGCCGGACGTCTCGACCAGCAGCCCGAGTTCGAAGGCGCGCCGCGCCACCCGGCCGGCGCGCCCCTTGTCGTGGAACTCCAGGCCCCACACCAGGCCGCGGCCCCGGTACTCCTTGACGTCGGCGAGGTTCTCCTCGGTGATGGCGATGAGCCCCCGCTCGACCTGCTCGCCGCGGGTGCGGGTCTGCTTCTCCATGGCGGAGCCGTCGGCCCAGTACGTCTCGAGGGCGGCGGTGGCGGTGACGAAGGCCGGGTTGTTGCCGCGGAAGGTGCCGTTGTGCTCGCCCGGCTCCCACACGTCCAGCTCGGGCTTGAACAGGCACAGCGACATGGGCAGTCCGTAGCCGCTGATGGACTTGGACACGGTGACGACGTCGGGGACGATCCCGGCCTCCTCGAAGGAGAAGAACGCCCCGGTGCGGCCGCACCCCATCTGGATGTCGTCGACGATCAGCAGCATGTCCTGCCGCTCGCACAGCCCGGCCAGCGCCCGCAGCCACTCCGGGCGGGCGACGTTGATGCCGCCCTCGCCCTGCACGGTCTCGACGATCACGGCGGCGGGCTTGTTCAGCCCGGACCCCTGGTCCTCGAGCAGTCGCTCGAACCAGAGGAAGTCGGGGACCGTGCCGTCGAAGTAGTTGTCGAACGGCATCGGCGTGCCGTGCACGAGCGGGATGCCCGCGCCGGCCCGCTTGAAGGCGTTGCCGGTGACGGCCAGCGAGCCCAGCGACATCCCGTGGAAGGCGTTGGTGAACGACACGATCGCCTCGCGCCCCTTCACCTTCCGCGCCAGCTTCAGCGCCGACTCCACGGCGTTGGTGCCGGTCGGGCCCGGGAACATGACCTTGTACGGCAGGTCGCGGGGCCGCAGCACCAGGTCCTGGAAGGTCTGGAGGAAGGACCGTTTGGCGACGGTGGACATGTCGAGCCCGTGGGTGACGCCGTCGCGCAGCAGATAGTCGATCAGCGCCCGTTTCAGCACGGGGTTGTTGTGGCCGTAGTTGAGCGACCCGGCGCCGGCGAAGAAGTCGAGGTACCGGTTGCCGTCCTCGTCCTCCATGCGGCTGCCCCGGGCACGGTCGAAGACGACGGGCCAGCCGCGGCAGTAGCTGCGCACCTCGGACTCGACGGTCTCGAAGACGCTGAGGTCGGGCTGGGTGATGGTCACGGCGAAACGCTCCTCGGTGCGACGGTGTGGGGGGTTGGGTCAGGCGGAGGTCAACGGGCCGATGCGGTACAGGACTTCGGTCTCGTGCGGGCCGTCCGGGAACAGGCCCGCGTCGAACAGCACCTCACGGGTGACGTCCGCCCCGTGCCGGGCGGCGTAGGAGGTGAACAGCCGCTCGGAGGCGGTGTTGCCCGGCGTGACGGTGGTCTCGACGGTGGTGAGGGGGCGCTCGGCGGCGAGCCGTGCGGTCAGCCCGTCGAGCAGGGCGGCGGCGAGGCCGCGGCCGCGGTACGCGGGGTCGACCGCCACCTGCCAGACCAGCAGGACGTGCGGTGCCTCGGGGCGGACGTACCCGGTGACGAAGCCGACCGGCTCCCCGTCCTCGGCACGGGCCACCGCCGAGGTGCCGGCGAAGTCACGGCACCACAGCAGATAGCTGTAGGACGAGTTCAGGTCGAGCTTCCCGGATTCCTTGGCGATACGCCAGAGCGCGGCCCCGTCGGCCACCGAGGGGCGGTCGATCCGCAGGTCTGCTTGTGTGGCAGTCATGCGGATCGAATTTACCGAGGGAAAGAGAAAAATGCATGGGCTGCGGGGGTTACGGGACGGCTGTTCCCGTGTTATCCGCGCGAGCGGGCGATCGGGCGCGAGCGGTGTCGTCTATGGGGTGATTTGGGTGGCGCAAATGCCGCAGAACGGGCGCCCTGTGGAACGTGTCACACGGGGAAATCCTCACGGGATCCGCCCGGACAAGGTCTCGGAACGTTCGCGAAATCTTTGCGTTTGGCGTCGGGGAGAGCGGGCAGAAGAGTAACGGAAATCCACCCGCTCGAATTGTCGGCGAATTACCCTGAATTCAGGCTCCGGTAACTCCGTCGATACGCTCCCGCAGAATGTCCGCGTGGCCGTTGTGCCGCGCGTGCTCCTCGATGAGGTGAATCAGCAGCCACCGCGGACCGGCCTCCCGGCCGGCCATCGGGCCGTCGGTGATCCGTCCGGTGTCGTCGGGCGGACGCCCGGCGGTCGGCTCCCGCCCGAGCGCCGTCTCGCGGCGCCGGTCGGCCAGGGCCTCGGCGAGCCCCCGGCCGGGGTCGAGGGCGTACCCGGTCCCCTCCCCGTACGGGGGCGGCACGTCGCGCCCGGCGAGGACCCGCTGGAACCGGTTCCGTTCGACCTCGGCGAGGTGCTGGACCGGGCCGGGCGGGGTGAGGGAGGAGGGCTCGGCCGACGCGCGCCGAAGCTGCGCGTCGTTCAGGCCGGCGCACTTGAGTTCCAGGGTGGCGCGGTGGAAGTCGGGCCGGCTGTCGAGCACGGGCCGTTCGTCACCCGTCATCGGGGGGACCGGGCGGCCGTCGGGAAGAGTCGTCGTCCCGCGAGCACGGCAGCGCCCACCGACACCCGCGCCGGGTCCGGGCGCACGCCCGGCTGCGCGACTGACGGGGACGCGGTGCCGGGCCCCCGTTCCCGCCGGGACCGCCCGGGGCCTCCGGCCCCGGCGTCGCGACCGCGGGGGCTACCGGGCGCCCGCCGCGCCCTGGTCCCAGGCCTGCTCGGCCGCGCGCAGCGCGCCCGCCAGGTCCACGGTCCGTCCCTGCTCCGCGAGCGCCCCGCCCAGCGCCGTCAGGCTGCCGCGGACCGCGCCCGGGGTCGCGTCGGCGCCGTAGTGGTTGACCCGGATCATCTCCCCGGCCAGCGCGCCCCCGCCCGCGGCCAGCGGCAGCGCGGGGTCCTTCGCCAGGGCCCGCGCCACGAGCTCCGAGGCCACGACACCGGACGGGGTGCGCAGGGTCGTCGCGACCGGCGCCGCCTGGGCCGCCTCGTGCACGTACGGCTCCACGCCGCCGCCCAGGGCCGCCACGCCCGCGCGGGTCGCCGCCGCGGCGGACGCGTGCCGGGCCATCGCGTTCTCCAGGCCCTCCGCCTCGATCCGCTCCACGCAGGCCTCCAGCGCCAGCATCTCCAGCTGCGCCGGCGCGTGCAGCAGCGCCTTGCGGCCGCCGTCGACCCAGCGCTCCTTCCAGTCGAGGAGGGAGAGGTAGGAGCGGCGCGGCGCCCGCGGGTTCGCGGCCATCCGCGTCCAGGCCCGCTCGCTCACCGACACCGCCGACACGCCCGCGGGGCCGCCCATCGCCTTCTGCGCGCCGATCACGCACAGGTCCACGCCCCACACGTCCGGCAGCACCGGCTCGGCCCCCACGGAGGCCACCGCGTCCAGGTAGAACAGGGCGCCGTGCTCCTTCACCACCTCGCCGATCTCCGCGACCGGGTTGGTGTTGCCGGTGGCCGCCTCCGCGTGCACCAGGGACACGAAGTCGATCTCCGGGTGCTCGGCGAGGGCGTCGCGGATCTGCTCGGCGCCGACCGCCGTGTGGAAGGGCACCGCCAGATCGATCACCGTGGCGCCGCAGTCCCGCAGCCAGTCGCCGAAGGTCTGCCCGTAGGGACCGGTGATGACGTTCAGGGCGGTCGTGCCGGGACCGGCCGTCGCCCGGATCGCGCCCTCCAGCGGCAGCAGCGCCTCACCCTGCATGATCACGACGTCCTGCCGGGTGCTCAGCAGGCGCGCCACACGGTCCTCGATCGAGGCGAAACGGGCGGCGGTCAGCGGGGCCAGGTCCAGGAACGGATGCGTCACGGCAATGCTCTCTTTGCTCACGGGGTAGACGTGACGAGAGTAACCGGCACGTCCCCCACCGCCGCGACCGGTGACTTCCCAGGCGGAAAGCCTCGGTGACCATCGGTTCGGTTGGGGGAAGTCAAACACATCCTTATAATCAGAACTCCATCGTCTCCTTACAGGAAGGCCCGTCGTGAACACGCTCTCCGGGCGCCGGACGCGCACCCTGGCCGCCATCACCGCGACGGCCGGGCTGATGCTCACGGCTGCCTGCACCTCCAGCGACGACGGCGGCAGCGGCACCAAGACCGCCGCGGGAGGTGTCGAGCTGGTCAAGGCCGGACAGCTCACCACCTGCACCCACCTGCCGTACCCGCCGTTCCAGTCGGAGATCGACGGCAAGGTGCAGGGCTTCGACGTCTCCCTGATCGACCTCGTCGCCGAGGACCTCGGCGTGAAGCAGGAGATCCTCGACACCCCCTTCGAGAACTTCAAGACCGGCGCCTTCCTCAACTCCGGCGAGTGCGACCTGGCCGCCGCCGGCATGACCATCACCGAGGAACGCAAGAAGAACGTCGACTTCTCCGACCCGTACTTCGACGCCACGCAGGCCGTCCTGGTCGACAAGGACGCCGGGGTGAACTCCCTCGCCGAGATCAAGTCCGAGAACGTCAAGCTCGGCGCGCAGGCGCAGACCACCGGCGAGGACTACGTGACGAAGCAGGGCTTCGACCCGGTCTCCTTCGAGTCCTCCGACGCCGTCCTCAACGGCCTGCGCACCGGCCAGGTCAAGGCCGTCGTCATCGACTACCCGGTCGTCCAGGGCTGGCTGAAGGACAAGGCCAACGCGGACGCCTTCAAGGTCGTCGACAACCTCAACACCGGTGAGCAGTACGGCTTCACGGTGAAGAAGGGCAACACGAAGCTGGTCGAGGCCATCAACAAGGCGATCGCCGACGCCAAGGCCGACGGCACGTACAAGAAGCTGTACGAGCAGTGGATCGGCCCGTACGACGCGGCCGCTGCCTCCCCGTCCGCCTCATGAGCGAGGACACGACGCTCGAGTCGGTCCCGCGCCGCAAGGGCCTGACCCGGCGCCAGAAGCGCAGGGTCTCGCGCGGTGTCCAGTACGTCGTCTTCGTCGCCGCCGTGACCGCCCTCGCGGTCTCGGCGGACTGGGGCCGGCTGCAGAACCAGTTCGCGCAGGCCGACATCGCCGAGCGGATGTTCCCGGACGTCATCACGCTGGCGCTGAAGAACACCGTGCTCTACACGGTGACCGGCTTCGCCGTCGGACTGGCCCTCGGCATGGTGATCGCGCTGATGCGGCTGTCGTCCGTGGGCCCCTACCGCTGGCTCGCCGGGATCTACATCGAGATCTTCCGCGGTCTGCCCGCCCTGCTGATCTTCATCTTCATCGGGGTGGCCGTCCCGCTGGCCTTCCCCGGCACCGAGATCGTCGGCGGCACGTACGGCAAGGTCGCCCTGGCGCTCGGCCTGGTGGCGGCCGCGTACATGGCGGAGACGATCCGCGCGGGCATCCAGGCGGTCCCCAGGGGCCAGATGGAAGCGGCCCGCTCCCTGGGCTTCTCCCCGGCCCGCGCGATGATCTCGATCATCATCCCGCAGGCCTTCCGCATCATCCTCCCGCCGCTGACGAACGAGCTGGTGCTCCTGTTCAAGGACTCCTCGCTGGTCCTCTTCCTCGGCGTCACCCTGGAGGAGCGGGAACTGTCCAAGTACGGCCGCGACCTGGCCAGTACGACCGCCAACTCCACGCCGATCCTCGTCGCCGGCCTGTGCTACCTGCTGGTCACGATCCCGCTCGGCTTCGTCGTACGCCGCATGGAGGCGAAGGCACAGGAGGCCGTGAGATGAGCCGACCCGAGATCGACGTACGCGGCCTGCACAAGTCGTTCGGCGACAACCAGGTGCTGCGCGGGATCGACCTGGAGATCGGTCAGGGCGAGGTCGTCTGCGTCATCGGCCCGTCGGGTTCGGGCAAGTCGACGCTGCTGAGGTGCGTCAACCTCCTGGAGGAACCCACCGAGGGCCGGGTCTTCGTCGGCGGCACCGAGCTGACCGACCCCGACGTCGACATCGACGCCGCGCGCCGCCGGATCGGCATGGTCTTCCAGCAGTTCAACCTCTTCCCGCACCTCACGGTGACCGAGAACCTCACCCTGCCGCAGCGCCGGGTGCTCCGGCGCGACAAGGCGCGGGCCGCGCGGGTCGCCGCCGAGAACCTGGCACGCGTCGGCCTGTCCGAGAAGGCGGACGCCTACCCCTCCTCCCTCTCCGGCGGCCAGCAGCAGCGGGTCGCCATCGCCCGCGCGCTGGCGATGGGCCCGGAGGTCATGCTGTTCGACGAGCCGACGTCGGCGCTGGACCCGGAGCTGGTGGGAGACGTCCTGGCGGTCATGCGCATGCTGGCGAACGAGGGCATGACGATGATGGTGGTCACCCACGAGATGACCTTCGCCCGCGAGGTCGCCGACCGGGTCGTCTTCATGGACGGCGGCGTGGTCGTCGAGGACGGCGCCCCCGCACAGGTCATCGGCGACCCCGCCCACGAACGCACCCGCCACTTCCTCTCCCGCCTCCTCGACCCCGCGATGGCGGAGGTGGAGGAGGAGACGTCCGACCAGGTGGGCAGGACCGAACAGCCGGGTGACTAGGGTGCGGTGCATGAGCGATGAGCCGGTGCTGCACGTGAAGGGCCGGGTCCTGGCCGGACCCGACGACGTCCGCGACGACCTGTGGGTCGTCGGCGGCCGGATCTCCTACGACCGTCCACCCGGCGCCCGCGACGTCCGCCGGGTGGACGGCTGGGCGCTGCCCGGCCTGGTCGACGCGCACTGCCACGTCGGCCTCGGCGCCCACGGGCCGGTCGACCGGGACGTGGCGGAGCGGCAGGCGCTCACCGACCGGGACGCCGGGACGCTGCTCATCCGCGACGCGGGCTCGCCCTCCGACACCCGCTGGACCGACGACCGCGAGGACCTCCCGAAGATCATCCGGGCCGGCCGGCACATCGCCCGCACCCGCCGCTACCTCCGCGGCTACGCCCACGAGGTCGAACCGGAGGAACTGGTCGCCCACGTCGCCCGGGAGGCGAGGCGCGGCGACGGCTGGGTCAAGCTGGTCGGCGACTGGATCGACCGCGAGGCGGGCGACCTGTCGGCCTGCTGGCCGCGCGAGGCCGCCGAGGCGGCCGTCAAGGAGGCCCATCGCCTGGGCGCGCGGGTCACGGCCCACTGCTTCTCCGAGGACTCGCTGCGCGACCTGGTGGAATCGGGCATCGACTGCATCGAGCACGCGACGGGCCTCACGGACGACCTGATCCCCCTGTTCGCGTCGCGTGCGGTGGCGATCGTCCCGACCCTGGTCAACATCGCCACGTTCCCGGAGCTCGCCGACGGCGGCGCGGCGAAGTACCCGCGCTGGTCGGCCCACATGCGCCGGCTGCACGCCCGCCGCTACGACACCGTCCGCAACGCCTACGACGCCGGCATCCCGGTCTACGTCGGCACCGACGCGGGCGGCTCCCTGCCCCACGGCCTGGTGGCCGAGGAGGTCGCGGAACTGGTGACGGCGGGCATCCCCGCGGTGGACGCGCTCGCGGCGACGACCTGGTCCGCCCGCGCCTGGCTCGGCCGCCCCGGCCTGGAGGAGGGCGCGCCGGCCGACCTGGTGGTGTACGACCGGGACCCCCGCACGGACGTACGGGTGCTGGGGGCCCCGAAGCGGGTCGTGGTGAACGGACGGGTGGTGGGGTGACGCCCCGCGGGGGACGCGGACGCGACGACGCGCACGGGCGCGCCGCGGTGGCGTGAACTCCGGCGGGACCGCTGTCGGACGGCTGGCGCCGCGCCGTCCTCTTAAGGCCCCGAGCGTGCTCTCCCCGGGGGCCCACACCGTGAACTGCGACAGCCCCCACCCGCCCGCACGCCGTTGCGCCCCCGGAAGCCCGGAAGCCCGGGAGTCGGCGGGCCGGGTGACCTTTCGGCCGACCGAGTCGGGTGGTGGGCGGGCGAAGGCCGGGGGTCCAGGGGGCGGAGCCCCCTGGCGGGGTCGTAGGGGCGGAGCCCCTGGAGACAGGACGGGCAGGGGCGGCGGGGCACCCCCCGAGACCACCCCGGAGGGACCCCGCTCAGCGCGACGTCGCCGCCAGCGCCTGATCCAGTGCCTGGAGGAACCGGTTCACCGTCCCCCGGTCCCGCACCGCCAGCCGCAGCCACTCCTCGTCCAGCCCGGGAAAGGTGTCCCCACGGCGCACCGCGAAGCCCAGGGCGCGCAACCGGTGGCGGACGGCGGCGGCCCGCGGCAGCCGGACGAGGACGAACGGCCCCTCCGCCGGCCCCGCCACCCGCACCCCGTCCCCGGCGAACTCCTCCAGCCCCGCCACGAGGTGGGCCCGGTCCGCCGCGACCCGGTGCGCCGCGCGGTCCGCCTCGGCCAGGGCGCGCGCGGACACGCAGGCCTCCGCCGCGGCCAGCGCCGGCGTGGACACCGGCCACAACGGCTGGGCCCGCTCCAGCGCGGCGATCGTGTCCGGGTCCGCGAGGACGTACCCGATGCGCAGACCGGCCAGCCCCCAGGTCTTCGTGAGGCTGCGCAGGACGACCAGCCCGGGCACGTCCGTCCGCCCCGCCAGGGCCTCCCGCTCGCCCGGCACCGCGTCCATGAACGCCTCGTCGACCACGAGCGTCCGCCCCGGACGGGCCAGCCGGGCCAGCAGGGCCGCCGGGTGCAGCACCGACGTCGGGTTCGTCGGATTGCCGACGACCACCAGGTCGGCGTCCTCCGGGACGGCCGCCGGGTCCAGCCGGAAGCCGTCCTCCTCGCGCAGCAGCACCCGTCCGACCGCGTGCCCGGCGTCCCGCAGCGCCGCCTCCGGCTCCGTGAACTGCGGGTGCACCACCACCGCCCGGCGCACCTCCAGGGCCCGCGCGAGCAGCACGAACGCCTCCGCCGCACCCGCCGTCAGCAGCACCCGCCCGGCCGGCACCCCGTGCCGCGCCGCCACCGCCGCCCGCGCCCGGCGCCCGTCCGGGTAGGCCGCGAGGCCGGTCAGGGACGCGGCGATGTGCTCGCGCAGCCAGTCCGGAGGGGTGCCGGCGCGGACGTTGACCGCGAGGTCGACCAGCGCCGAGCCGTCGTCGCGTACCTCCGCGTCACCGTGGTGGCGCAGGTCGTGCCCGTCAGTGCGCATGGGAGTGCGTGTGCCCTCCGTGCCCGTGCCCATGACCGTGCCCGTGACCGTGGTGGTGGTGGCCGTCGTCGTCCGGGTGGAAGTGCGGCTGCTGCGGCAGCCCCACCTTGTCCTCGAAGCCCGGCAGCGCGACGCGGTACACGCACGAGTCGCAGTTCATCCGCAGATCGCCCTTGACGGCCTCCGCGTACCGCTCCATCACCAGGTCCAGCAGCTCCGGCTCGGGCCCGATGACGTCCGCCGACCGCACCTCGACCTCCGGGTGCGCCGCGGCCCACTCCTCGGTCTGCCGCCGCACCCGGTCCGGCAGGATGCCGGTGAACAGGAAGTAGGGCAGGACGACGATCCGCCGCGCGCCCAGCCGCGCGCACCGGTCGAGCCCGCTCGGCACGTCGGGCGCCGCCAGCGACACGAACGCCGTCTCGACGTTCGCGTACCCGCGCCCCTCCCACAGCAGCCGGGCCGCCTTGCAGACCTCGGCGTTGGCGTCCGGGTCGGTCGAGCCGCGCCCGACCAGCAGCACGGTCACGTCGGACCGGTCCCCGGCGGCGCGGCCGGCCCCGCCCAGCGCCTCGTCCAGCCGCCGCTCCAGGACGCTCAGCAGCGCCGGGTGCGGGCCCAGCGGCCGCCCGTACGTGTACGAGACGCCCGGGTGCCGCTCCTTCTCCCGGGCCAGGGCCGCCGGGATGTCCCCCTTGGCGTGCCCGGCGGACACCAGCATCAGCGGCACGGCGGCGAACCGCCGCACGCCCCGCTCCACCAGTTCGGTGACGGCCTCGCCCAGCGGCGGCGGGGACAGTTCGATGAAACCGCCCGCGACGGGCAGCTCGGGGTGGCGGCGTCCCAGCTCCCGGACGAAGTCGCGGAACGCCTCGGCCCCGGCGTCGTCCCGGGTGCCGTGGCCGGCGATGAGCAGGGCGGGCGGCGGGGTGGTCACGATGTCTCCTCGGAGTGCGGAACGGGGTGGTACGACAGGGCGGCGGGCGCGGCGGCGACCGCCGGCCCGCCCTTCACGGGCCCGGCGCCCGGGGCGCGGGCCGGCGACGGGCGCGCGGGCGGCGTCGCCCGGCGCACGACGGGGCGCCCGGCCCGGGTCACCGGGCGCCCTCCTGCCAGCGGTAGCCGCGCGGCGTCACCATGCGGTCGGCGACGGTGCGGGTCGCGGTGTTGCCCACCGTCACGACCGTCATCATGTCGACGGTCGCCGGGTCGAGGCCGGCGAGCGTCGTCACCCGGCTCGACCCGTCCGGCCGTGAGGCGTTGCGCACGACACCGACCGGCGTCGACGGCTCCCGGTGCCCGGCGAGGATCGCGAGCGCCTTCGGCAGCTGCCAGTCGCGGCCCCGGCTGCGCGGGTTGTAGAAGGTCACGACGAGGTCCGCCTCGGCCGCGGCCCGCACCCGGCGCTCGATGACCTCCCACGGCGTGTGCAGGTCGGACAGGCTGATCGACACGTGGTCGTGGCCCAGCGGCGCGCCCAGGAGCGCGGCGGCGGCCAGCGCGGCGGTCACCCCCGGCACCCCGACCACGTCGATGTCGTCGGAGGCCTCGGCGAGCGCGGGGGAGGCCATGGCGTACACGCCCGCGTCCCCGCTGCCGATCAGCGCGACGGCCTGACCCCGGCGCGCCTCCGCGACGGCCGTCCGGGCCCGCTCCTCCTCGGCGCCGAGCCCCGACTCCAGGATCCGGGTGCCGGGCCGCAGCAGGTCGCGGATCTGGTCGACGTACTGGTCGAGCCCGACGAGCACCGAGGCCCGCGCCAGCTCGGCCTGCGCGCGCGGCGTGAGCAGGTCCCGGGCCCCGGGCCCGAGCCCGACGACCGCGAGCCGCCCGCGCCCCGGACGCCGTACGACGGCACAGGTCGCCATGGCGGGCCGGCCGTCCGCGCGCCGCGACTTCCGCTTGGGCACGAGGAGTTCCCCGCCGCGCACCAGCGCCGCGGCCTCCGCGACGGACGGGGTGCCGACGGCGGCGAGGGGCGCGCCGGACGGGTTGGGCACCTCGACGGCGGCCAGCTCCCCGGCGGAGTACGTCACCACGGGCACGCCGAGCCGGGAGGCCGCCGCGAGGACGCCGGGCTCGCCGGCCTTCGCGTCGACGGTGGCGAGCTCGGCCACGCTCCGCGCGGACAGTCCCGCGTCCCGCAGGGCCTCCTCGACGACGTCGAGCACCTCCTCGGCGGGCGCCCCCTTGGACGCGCCGACCCCCACCACCAGGGACGGCGGGCGCAGCAGCACCTCGCGGGCGCCGGGCTCGACCGCCCGGTCCGTCACCCGGACGGTGTACGCGCCGCGCTCCGCGAACGGCACCGGCGGCAACGGCCAGGCCACCTCCGCGTCCAGCGCGACCGGCTCCCCGTCGAGCAGGGCCCGGCTCACCCCGGCGACGTCGCCCTCCACGGGCAGCCCGAGGGTGTCCAGGCCGGGCATCCCGACGGCGTCCGTGGCCGTCGTCACCACCGGCTCGGCGCCCAGCAACCCGCCCACGGCGCGCGCCAGGTCGTTGGCGCCGCCGCCGTGCCCGCCGACCAGCGAGACGGCGAACCGGCCGGCCTCGTCGACGCACACCACACCCGGGTCGGTCGCCTTGTCGCCCAGCAGCGGCGCGAGGAGCCGCACCACGGCCCCGGTGGCCAGGAAGCACACGAGCTGCTCGCACTCCGCGAACGCCCGCCGTACGGCGTCCCCGACGGGACCGTCGTACACGCGCGTGCGGTCCGGCCACGCCGCGGCCAGCCGGTCGCGTGCCGCCGCCCCCGCCGCGGTGGCGGAAATGAGGCCGATCACAGAGCGACTCCTTCTCGGTTCGTGCGGGGCCTGACGCCCCACAGCAGGAAAACGGGATTGGCCGCCGCCAGCCGGGTCACGTCCCCCGGCAGCGGCGCGAGCCGCGCGGACTGCACCAGCACGCCGTCGCAGTCCAGCCCGGCGCCGGTGAGCGCGGCGCGCGCCGCCGGCACCCGGTCCAGCGCGGCCAGGGCGACGACCACGGTCCGCCGGGCGCGCCGCGCGCACACCCCGACGATGTCGGCGAGCTCCCGCCCGCCGCCCCCGACGAACACGGCGTCGGGATCGTCGAGCCCGGCCAGCGCCTCGGGCGCGGCGCCCCGCACCACGTGCACGTCGACGCCGTACGCGGCGGCGTTGGCACGGATCCGGGCGGCCCCGTCCTCGGTCTTCTCGACCGCGCTGACGGCGGCCCCCAGCCGCGCGCACTCCACGGCCACGGACCCCGACCCGGAGCCGACGTCCCAGACCAGGTCGCCGAGGCGCGGGCCCAGCCGGGCCAGCGCCAGCGCCCGCACCTCGAACTTGGTGATCATCGAGTCGCGGTGGGCGAACTCCCGCTCGTCCAGCGCCCACCCGGCGGGCCCCGGCGCCGGCCCCGCGAGGGTCCGCGCCGGACCGGGCGCCCGCGTCCCGTCCAGGCACAGCACCACGTTCACCGCCACGCCCCAGTCGCGGGCCGCGGCCTCGGCCGGGGTGACCCGCTCCACGCGCTCGCGCACCGGGTCGCCCAGCGCCGACGCGACGACGAGGACCCGGCCGGGCGCGGTCCGGGCGAGCGCGGCGCCCAGTTCGGCGGGCCCGGCGCCGGGCCCGGTCAGCACGGCCACCTTCGGATGCGCCCGGCACACCTGCACGGCCGTCCGCGGATCACGCCCGTGCGCGCTGACGACGACGGCGTCGTCCCAGGTCAGCCCGAGCCGGGCGAAGGCCGCGGCGACGGACGACACACCCGGCCGCACGTCCAGCCGGTCCGCCCCGAACCGCTCGGCGAGCGCCCGCACGATCCCGAAGAACCCGGGGTCCCCGGACGCCAGCACGACCACCCGCCGCTCCTCGGCGACGTACTCCTCGACGGCGTCGAGGGCGGGCGCGAGCGGCCCGAGCACGACGCGTTCGGCGCCCGCGGGCAGGGTCACCGCGTCCAGGTGGCGCCGCCCGCCGACGACGAGCCCGGCACCGGCCAGCTCACCGGGGCCGGGCGGCGCCCCCGTCCCCGTGCCGAAGACGGTGATCGGCCGGCTCACGTACCGGCACCCCGCTCGCGCAGCGCCTTGCGGGCGGCCGGATCGGCCTTGCGGAATCCGTGGAAGTGGCCGGGGTGGTACAGGTGCGAGCGGGTGCCGTGCGCGTCGAGGGCGGGACCGACCAGGAACAGGGTGTGCTTCCAGAGCTTGTGCTCCTTGACGGTCTCCTCCAGCGTGCCGACCGTGCAGCGCACGACCAGCTCCTCCGGCCAGGTCGCCTGGTGGGCGACGACGACCGGGGTGGAGGTCGGGTAGCCGCCCTCCAGCAGCTCGCGCACGAGCTGCCCGCTGCGCGCGGCCGACAGGAAGACCGCCATGGTCGTGCCGTGCTTCGCGAACTCCCGCACCTCCTCGCCGGGCGGCATCGGCGTCTTGCCGCCGCCCAGCCGGGTGAGGATCACGGACTGCGCCACCTCGGGGATCGTCAGCTCGCGCTGCGCGAGCGCGGCGACCGCCGAGAAGGAGGACACGCCCGGCACGATCTCCGTGGCGATCCCGATCCCGGCACACCGGTCGAGCTGCTCCTGCGTACCGCCCCACAGCGCGGGATCGCCGGAGTGGATCCGGGCGACGCGCAGCCCCTCGTCCCGGGCCCGCTCGTACACGGCGACGACGTCCTCCAGGGACATGGTCGCCGAGTCCAGGATCTCGGCGCCCTCGCGGGCGTGCTCGAGGACCTCCGCCTGGACCAGGCTCGCGGCCCAGATCACGACGTCGGCCTCGGCGATGGCGCGCGCGGCGCGGAACGTCAGCAGGTCGGCGGCGCCGGGGCCGGCGCCGACGAAGGTCACCTTGCCGGTGGGAGCGTCGGCCATGGGTTCGGGTCCTCTCATGACGGGATGGGGTACGGCCGGACGTGCGCGGCCGGGGTTCGATCGGATACGAAGGGCAGCCGGCGGTGCCCGTCGCGCTCGGCGCGTTCCTGACGACGTCGGCCGGCGGCCGGGCGGCGCACCGCGTGACCGACCGCCGGCACCCGGTGCCGGGCCCGGCCGGGTGACGCGGACGGTCTCACAGCTTGCCGCCCCGCCCGCCCTCGCGCCGGGGGGGCGCGATGAGCGTGGAGAGGTAGGGCAGCGGCTCCCCGCCCAGTTCGCCGGCGGGCCGGATGGACTCCTCCGCCAGCCCGAGCGCCGACCCCCACACGGCGTCCCCGATCCGCCCGGTCTCCCGCAGCGCCTCGGCGACCTCGGCGGACTGCCGCCCGAACTTGTACGCCACGACGGTCCCCGGACCGGCCAGCGCGTCCTTCAGCACGGCGGACCCCGCGGTGACGGGCACCAGCGTCAACGGCTCGGTGCCCTCCGTCAGCACGGCGCCCGACCGGGCGGCGAGGTCCTGCATGGCGGTGATCCCGGGGACGGTCTCGACGGCCGTCCCCGGCACCAGTTCGGCGACGGTCTGCGCGAGGTAGGTGAAGGTGGAGTACACGTTCGGGTCACCGATGGTCGCGAAGGCGACGGTCCCGTGCTCCCTCAGCAACCGGGCGACCCGTTCCCCGGCCGCGTCCCAGGCGGCCTCCCGCCGCGCCCGGTCGGCCCGCTCGTTGAGCGCGAACACGACCCGGACGACCTTCTCCCGCGACACGTAGTGCAGCACGGTCGCCTCGGCCCGCCCCGGCTCCCCGCCGTCCTGTCCGTCGGCCGCGGCCATCACGGGCACGACGACGACCTCGGCGGCCCGCAGCGCGTTGACGCCCTTGACGGTCACCAGCTCCGGATCCCCGGGACCCACGCCGACCCCGATCAGCTTGCTGTTGCTCATGACGTCCGGCACCTCTCCACGAACCGACGGGCCACACCGGGCTCGGCCGCCCAGTGCGTGTGCAGATAGCTCGCGTGCACACCGCGTTCCACGAAACCCTCGACGCCCCGCCGAGGGGCGCGCACCCCCCACGCGGGAGCCGCCCCCGCCCCCGGCTCGACGACGGTCCGGTGGAACTCGTGCCCCCGCATCCGCGTCCCGGCGGCGGCCAGCGCGCTGTCGCTCACGGCCACGGCGTCCCGGTAGCCGAGGGTGAGCCGCTCGGACATCCGGGCGGTCGCGTCCAGCACCCCGCACATCGGCTGCCCGTCGAGCTCCCGGCACAGGTAGAGCAGCCCGGCGCACTCGGCGGCGACGGGAGCGCCGCCGAGGGCGAGCCCGGCGACCGCCTCGCGGAGCGGCTCGTTGGCGGACAACTCGGAGGCGTACACCTCGGGGAACCCGCCCCCGATCACCAGCCCGGCCGTCCCCTCGGGCAGCCGCTCGTCCCGCAGCGGATCGAAGGGGACGACCTCGGCGCCGGCGGCGGCGAGCAGTTCGGCGTGCTCGGCGTAGGAGAAGGTGAAGGCGGACCCGGAGGCGAGGGCGACGACCACCGTCGAACCCCGACCGCCTTCACCCGCCCCGTCCGGCTCGGGCCGATCGGGGGTCCAGGGGGCCGAGCCCCCCGGCGGGGGCGAAGGAGCCAGGACCCCGGCCGCGTCCCAGGCCGCACCCGGCAACGCCCCCGCACTGCGCGCCAGCGAGGCCAGGGCCTCCAGATCGCACCCGGCGTCGACCTGAGCGGCCATCGCGGCGACGGCCTCCACCGCGTCGGCCCGCCGCTCGGCGACCGGCACCAGCCCCAGGTGCCGCGACGGCGTGTCCACCTGGGCCGCCCGCCGCAGCACCCCGAGAACGGGAACCCCCGCCTGGTCCAGCGCCTCCCGCAAAAGCTCCTCGTGCCGGTCCGAACCGACCTTGTTCAGGATCACGCCCCCGACCCGCACCTCCGGGTCCCAGGACGCGAACCCGTGCACCAGCGCCGCCACCGACCGCGACTGCGACGAGGCGTCCACGACGAGCACCACCGGCGCCCGCAGCAGCTTGGCGACATGGGCGGTGGACGCCAGTTCCCCCTCGCCGGCCGCCCCGTCGTACAGCCCCATCACCCCCTCGACGACGGCGAGGTCGCACCCGCGCGCCCCGTGCAGGAACAGCGGAGCGACCAGCTCCGGCCCGCACAGGTACGCGTCGAGGTTGCGCCCCGCGCGCCCGGTGGCGAGCGCGTGGTACCCGGGGTCGATGTAGTCCGGTCCGACCTTGTGCGGGGACACGGCGAGCCCCCGCGCGGCGAACGCGGCCATCAGCCCCGTGGCGACCGTGGTCTTGCCGCTGCCCGAGGAGGGCGCGGCGATGACCAGCCGGGGTACGGCTGTCACCACTCGATGCCCCTCTGGCCCTTCTGACCGGCGTCCATGGGGTGCTTGACCTTGGACATGTCGGTGACGAGGTCGGCGAAGCCGACGAGCTTCTCGGGCGCGTTCCGCCCGGTGATCACCACGTGCTGGGTGCCGGGCCGGTCGCGCAGCACGTCGATCACCTCGTCGGTGTCGACCCACCCCCAGTGCATCGGGTACGCGAACTCGTCGAGCACGTACAGCTTGTACGTCTCGGCCGCCAGGTCCCGCTTGACCTGCTCCCAGCCCTCGCGGGCCTTCTCCTCGTTGTCCATCTGGGCGTCCCGCTGGACCCAGGACCAGCCCTCGCCCATCTTGTGCCAGTCGACGGTCCCGCCCTCGCCGGAGGCGCCGAGCACGCGCAGCGCGTTCTCCTCGCCCACCTTCCACTTCGCCGACTTGACGAACTGGAACACCCCGATGGGCCACCCCTGGTTCCAGGCGCGCAGGGCGAGCCCGAAGGCGGCGGTCGACTTGCCCTTCCCGATGCCCGTGTGCACGACCACCAGCGGACGGTTGCGGCGCTGACGCGTGGTCAGCCCGTCGTCGGGCACCACACTCGGCTGTCCCTGAGGCATTACGCGGCCCTCCTCTGTACGTCCTTCACCAGTCCGGCGATGCTGTCCGCCCGCAGCTCGTCCAGCGTCACCGCCGTGCCCCCCAGCTCGCCCGCGAGCTGTCCGGCGAGCCCCAGCCGCACGGGCCCCGACTCGCAGTCCACGACCACCGACGCGATCCCCTCGGCCGCGAACAGCCGGGCCGCCCGCCCCGCGAGCGCGACCGGCTCCGGGCCACCGGTGGCCCGCCCGTCGGTCACCACCACGACCAGCGCCCGCCGCGCCGGATCCCGCAGCCGCTCCACCCGCAGCACGTCGTGCGCCTTGAGCAGCCCGGCGGCGAGCGGGGTCCGCCCGCCCGTCGGCAGGGACTCGAGCCGGGCCGCCGCCGCGTCGACGGAGGAGGTCGGCGGCAGGGCGACCTGCGCGTCCTTCCCCCGGAAGGTCACCAGCCCCACCTTGTCCCGCCGCTGGTAGGCGTCGAGGAGCAGGGACAGCACGGCGCCCTTCACGGCGCTCATCCGCTGCCGGGCCGCCATCGACCCGGAGGCGTCGACCACGAACAGCACGAGGTTCCCTTCGCGCCCCTCCCGGGTCGCCTGCCGCAGATCGTCCCGTCGCACCACCAGCCCCGGCCCGGACCGCCCGCGCGCCCGCTGGTGCGGCGCGGCGGCCTGCACGGTCGCCGCCAGGTGCAGCTTGGTCAGCGTGCCCCGCGGCCGCCGCGCACCGGTCGTCCGTCCGTGCTCGGTCCGCGCCCGCGACCGCCGGCCCGCGGCGCCCTCGCCGATGCCGGGAACGCTGAGCACCTTGGCGCGGAACGGCTCGGCGGCCCGCACCGGGGCCTGCTCGCCCGCCCCGGCGCCGGACGCCTGCGGCTCCCCGCCCTCACCGGCCTCGGGGCGCGCGCCGGTGTCCCCGCCCTGCGGGTCGCCGTCGCCCCGCGGGGGCTGCCCGCCGCCGCCACCGCCACCGGGACCGTCGGGGTCGGGATCCTCGTCGTCCTCGCCGGAGAACTCCTCCAGGGCCTGGTCCAGCTTGTCCTCGTCCAGCCCCGGCGCGTCGAAGGGGTTGCGGCGCCGCCGGTGCGGCAGCGCCAGCAGCGCCGCCTGCCGCACGTCCTCCGCCAGCACGTCGGTCCGCCCGGCCCAGGCGGCCAGCGCGGTCGCGGTACGGGCCATCACGATGTCGGCCCGCATGCCGTCCACCTCGAAGGCCGCACAGGTCGCCGCGATCTGCCGCAGCGCGCCGTCACCCAGCCGCACCGACGGCAACAGCTTCCGCGCCGCCACGATCCGCGCCCGTACGCCGGCCTCCTCGTCCGCCCACCGGGCGGCGAAGCCGGCGGGGTCGTCGTCGTACGCGAGCCGCCGCCGCACGACCTCCACCCGCTGGTCGGGCTCACGGGAGGCGGCCACCTCGACCGTGAGGCCGAACCGGTCGAGCAGCTGCGGCCGCAGCTCGCCCTCCTCGGGGTTCATGGTGCCCACGAGCAGGAAGCGAGCGGCGTGCCGCACGGAGACGCCCTCGCGCTCGACGTAGGAGGCGCCCATGGCGGCGGCGTCCAGCAGCAGGTCCACCAGGTGGTCGTGGAGGAGGTTGACCTCGTCGACGTAGAGGATCCCGCGGTGCGCGTCGGCGAGCAGGCCGGGTTCGAAGGCCTTCACGCCCTCCGCCAGCGCCCGCTCGATGTCGAGCGCGCCGACCAGCCGGTCCTCGGAGGCGCCGACGGGCAGTTCGACCATCCGGGCGGGGCGCCGCACGCCGCTGCCCGCCTCGTGCGGCCCGTCCGGGCAGGACGGGTCCGGGGCCGCCGGATCGCACGAGAAGCGGCACCCGGCGACGACGCCGACCTCCGGCAGCAGCGCCGAGAGGGCCCGCACCGCCGTGCTCTTCGCGGTGCCCTTCTCGCCGCGCACCAGCACACCGCCGACGGCCGGGGAGACGGCGTTCAGCAGCAGCGCGAGCCGCAGGTCGTCCTGTCCGACGACCGCGGTGAACGGGAACGGGGTACTCACTTCTCGTCGCCCTCCAAGTCGCCTTCCAGCTCCAGGTAGGTGGCCCGCAGCCGCTCGATCGTGTCCGCGTCCGGCTCCGCCCACAGCCCGCGGTCGGCCGCCTCCAGGAGCCGCTCGGTGATGCCGCGCAGCGCCCAGGGGTTGGACTTCTTCATGAAGTCCCGGTTCTCCGGATCGAAGACGTACTCGGCGCTGAGCTTCTCGTACATCCAGTCGTCGACCACGCCCGCCGTGGCGTCGTAGCCGAAGAGGTAGTCGACGGTCGCCGCCATCTCGAACGCGCCCTTGTAGCCGTGCCGCCGCATCGCCGCCATCCAGCGCGGGTTGACCACCCGGGCGCGGAAGACACGATGGGTCTCCTCGCCCAGCGTCCTCGTCCTCACCTGGTCCGGAGTCGCCGAATCCCCCACGTACGCCTCGGGGTTGGCGCCGGTCAGGTGCCGCACCATGGCGACCATGCCGCCGTGGTACTGGAAGTAGTCGTCGGCGTCGACGAGGTCGTGCTCGCGCGTGTCGACGTTCTTCGCCGCCACCGCGATCCGCTTGAACGCCGTCTCCATGTCCCCGCGCGCCGCCCGCCCGTCGAGCCCGCGCCCGTACGCGTAGCCGCCCCACACCGCGTACACCTCGGCGAGGTCCGCGTCGGAGCGCCAGTTGCGGGCGTCGATCAGCGGCAGCAGACCGGCGCCGTACGCCCCCGGCTTGGAGCCGAAGATCCGGGCCGTCGCGCGCCGCCGGTCGCCGTGCTCGGCGGTGTCCTCGTCGGCGTGCGCCTTCACGAAGTTGGACTCGGCCGGCTCGTCCAGCTCGGCGACCTTGCGGACGGCGTCGTCGATCAGGCCCACCACGTGCGGGAACGCGTCCCGGAAGAACCCGGAGATGCGGACCGTGACGTCGATGCGCGGCCGGCCCAGCTCCGCCGGGGGGATCACCTCGAAGCCGGTCACCCGGCGCGAGGCGTCGTCCCACACCGGACGGCAGCCCAGCAGCGCCAGGATCTCGGCGATGTCGTCGCCCTGGGTGCGCATGGCCGAGGTGCCCCAGACCGTCAGGCCGACGGACTTCGGGTACTCGCCGGTGTCCTGGAGGTACCGCTGCACCAGCGAGTCGGCGAGGGACTGGCCGACCTCCCAGCTCAGCCGCGACGGAATCGCCTTGGGGTCGACGGAGTAGAAGTTCCGGCCGGTCGGCAGGACGTTGACCAGACCGCGGGTGGGGGAGCCGGACGGGCCGGCGGGGACGTAACCGCCGTCCAGCGCCTTGAGGATGTGACCGATCTCGTCGGTCGTCCGGGCGAGCCGGGGCACCACCTCGCGGCACGCGAACTCCAGCACCGCGACGGCGTCCGGGAGTTCGGCGCCCAGCACCTCACGGACCAGGGGCGCCACCGACGTGACGTCCCACGCCCGTGCCTCCATCCCCTCCGCGAACCGCCGGCACAGCTGCTCCAGCAGGTCGACGGCGTCGGACGCCGTACGGGACGGCCCCTCGACCAGGTCCGTCAGCTCCACCGGCACCTTCACCGGCGCGCCCGGCTCGGCCAGCAGGTCCTTCTCCACCAGCCCGAAGTGCCGGGCCAGCGAGGCCCGCAGCCCCGGCAGCGCGTTCGCCTGCCCGCCCCACACCTGCGAGGCGCGCAGCACGGCCAGCACGAGGTTGACCCGCGGCTCGCCGACCGGACCGCCGCCCAGGACGTGCAGACCGTCGCGGATCTGGACGTCCTTGATCTCGCACAGGTAGCCGTCGATGTGCATGACGAACTCGTCGAACGTGTCGTCGTCCGGCTGCTCGTCGACGTGCAGGTCGTGGTGGAGCTCCGCCGCCTTCACCAGCGTCCAGATCTGCGCGCGGACCGCCGGCGCCTTCGTCGGGTCCAGGTCGGAGACGAGCGCGTACTCGTCGAGCAGCTGCTCCAGCTTCGCCAGGTCGCCGTACGTGTCCGCGCGGGCCATCGGCGGCACCAGGTGGTCGACGACGGTGGCGTGCCCGCGCCGCTTGGCCTGGGTGCCCTCGCCGGGGTCGTTGACGATGAACGGGTAGATCAGCGGGAGGTCCCCGAGGACGGCGTCGGGGGCGCAGCCGCCGCTGAGCCCGAGCCCCTTGCCGGGCAGCCACTCCATCGTGCCGTGCTTGCCCATGTGGACGACGGCGTCCGCGCCGAAGCTGTTCTCCAGCCACCGGTACGCCGCCATGTAGTGGTGCGACGGCGGCATGTCCGGGTCGTGGTAGATCGCGATCGGGTTCTCGCCGAAGCCGCGCGGCGGCTGGATCATCACGACGACGTTCCCGAACTGCAGGGACGCCAGCACGATGTCGTCGCCGTCGACGTACAGGCCGCCCGGCGGCTCGCCCCACGCGTCGAGCATGCCCTGCCTGAGCTCCGGGTCGAGCCGGTCGAACCACGCCCGGTAGTCGGCCAGCGGCACCCGCGCGGGCGCGGCGGCGAGCTGCTCCTCGGTCAGCCACTCGACGTCGTGGCCGCCGGCCTCGATGAGGCGGTGGATCAGCTCGTCCCCGTTGTCGGGGTACTCGGTGAGCGAGTACCCGGCCTCCTTGAGCGCGTCCAGGACGCGGACCGCCGACGCGGGCGTGTCGAGACCGACCGCGTTGCCGACCCGCGAGTGCTTGGTCGGGTAGGCGGTGAAGACGAGGGCGAGCTTCTTGTCGCGGTTCGCCTTGTGCTTCAGCCGCGCGTGCCGCACGGCGATCCCGGCGACCCGCCCGGCGCGCTCCGGGTCGGCGACGTAGACCGGGACGTCGTCGGGGCCCTGCTCCTTGAAGGAGAACGGGACGGTGACGAGACGGCCGTCGAACTCGGGGATCGCGACCTGCATCGCCGCGTCCATGGGGGAGAGGGCGGCGTCGGACTCGTCCCAGGCCTGCCGCGAGGAGGTCAGACAGAGCCCTTGCAGCACCGGGACGTTCAGCTCGGCGAGCGCCCCGATGTCCCACGCCTCCTCGTCACCGCCCGCCGAGGCCTGCGAGGCGTGCGTGCCGCCGGCCGCGAGCACCGTGGCGACCAGGGCGTCCGTCCGGCCGAGGATCTCGTACAGCCCGGCGTCCGCCCCGCGCAGCGAACCGCAGTACACGGGCAGCGCGTCGGCCCCCCGCGCCTCGATCGCGTCGCACAGCGTGTCCACGAACGCGGTGTTGCCGCTCAGCTCGTGGGCCCGGTAGAAGAGCACGCCGACGGTGGGCCGGCCCTCGGTGACGGCACGCTCCCCGTGCACCCCGTACTCGGGCATCTTCCGCGGCTCGACGAATCCCTCGCCCGTCAGCAGCACGGTGTCGGACAGGAACCGCGCCAGCTCGGTCAGGTTGTCGGGCCCGCCCTCGACCAGGTACTTCAGCGCCTCGGCGACCACGCCGGCCGGCACCGACGACTCGGCCATCAGCTCCGCGTCCGGCACGCTCTCGCCGCCCAGCAGCACGGTCGGGACGCCGGACGCCTTCAGCGCGGCCAGCCCGTCCTCCCAGGCCCGCTTGCCGCCGAGCAGCCGTACGACGGCGATGTCGGCGCCCTCGACGAGCCCGGGCAGGTCCCGTTCCACGTCCACCCGGGTCGGATTGCCGATCCGGTAGGAGGCGCCGGTGGCGGCCCGGGCCGCCAGCAGATCGGTGTCGGCGGTCGACAACAACAACACTGTGCTCATGCGGGCGCTCCCGGTGGAATGAAAGGCAGTCCTTGCGGCGCGCCCGACTCGATGAGCCGCCACAGCGCGTCCGTGTCCGCGTGCTGTTCGATCAGGTCGCCGAGCCGGTCGAGCTGCTCCTCGCGCAGCGCGGCGAAGGAGGTGTCGGCCGCCGGCACGAACCGGCGGCCCGCGGCGGCCGCCACCTCGCGCAGGAAGGCCCGCCGGAACCCGTCCGACTCCAGCGAGCCGTGCCAGTGCGTGCCCCAGGTCTGCCCGACCCGGCAGCCGTCCAGGAAAGGTTCGCCCCCCTGCACGTCGGCGACCCCGTGGTGGATCTCGTACCCCTCGACCCGCTCGCCGAGGGCTTCCCCCACGGGCCGGGTGAGGGTCTTCTCGCGGGCGAACCGCACCCGCACGGGCAGCACACCGAGCCCGTCGACGTGCCCCCGCCGGCTCTCGACCTCGTCCTCGATGTGCTCGCCGAGGATCTGGAAACCGCCGCAGACGCCGAGGACGGGCCGGCCCTCGGCGGCCCTGCGCCGCAGGGCCTCGGCGAGCCCCCGCTCGCGCAGCCACTCCAGGGCCCGTACGGTCCCGCGTGTGCCCGGGACCACGACCAGGTCGGCGTCCGCCAGTTCCTCCGGCCGGTCCACGAACCGCACCACGACCCCGGGTTCGGCGGCGAGCGCGTCGACGTCGGTGAAGTTGGACATCAGCGGGACCGCGCAGACGGCGACCCGCAGCACGTCCTCGCCGACGGGCGGGGAGACGTCCGACTCGCGCACGGTCCCGCGCAGGGACACCCTCCCCCACTCTCGGCTTCGCTCGAGCGGGGGGACCCCCATCCCGTCCTCCTCGTCGATGCCGAGCCCGTGCCGGAACGGCAGGACGCCGTACGTCCGCCGCCCGGTGAGGCCGTGCAGCATCTCGAGCCCCGGCTCCAGCAGCGAGACGTCACCGCGGAACTTGTTGACGAGGAACCCGGCGACGAGCGCCTGGTCCTCGGGCGACAGCAGGGCCACCGTCCCGAAGAAGGACGCGAAGACCCCGCCGCGGTCGATGTCGCCGACGACCAGCACCGGCAGCCCGGCGTTCCGGGCGATCCCCATGTTGACGATGTCGGTCCGCCGCAGATTGATCTCGGCGGGACTGCCGGCCCCCTCACAGATCACCGCGTCATACGTGCCCCGCAACGTCTCGAGACACTCCAGCACGGTGCCCAGCAGCCGCTGCTGCCGGCCGCCGTGGTAGCCGCGGGCACTGAGCTCGCCCACCGGCTTCCCCATCAGCACGACCTGGCTGCTCTGTTCGCCCCCGGGCTTGAGCAGCACGGGATTCATCAGGGCGGTCGGCTCGACCCGGCAGGCCTGCGCCTGCATCGCCTGGGCCCGCCCGATCTCGGCGCCCTCCCTCGTCACGAACGAGTTGAGGGACATGTTCTGCGCCTTGAAGGGCGCCACCTTCACGCCCTGGCGCACCAGCCACCGGCAGATCCCGGCGGTGACGACGCTCTTGCCGGCGTCGGAGGTGGTGCCGGCGACGAGGAGACCCCCGCTCATGACGTACGCCCCTTCGCTTTCGTGGCGACCGCGCGTGCGGCGACGGTGACGCCGAGCGCGAGCAGACCGACACGGCGGGAGAGCCGTGCGGCGCGTTCGATGTCGTGGGGCACGACGGGCCGTCCCGCCGCCCCGTTCAGCACGGGCCGGTGCTCCACCCGGCCGCCGTACGACAGGGTCCCGCCCAGCCGCACCCCGAGGGCGCCCGCGAAGGAGGCCTCCACCGGCCCGGCGTTGGGACTGGGATGCCGGCGGGCGTCGGCCCGCCACGCCCGTACGGCGCCGCGCGGATCGTCCCCCGCGAGGGCGGCCAGTACGGCCGTCAGTCGGGCCCCCGGCCACCCGGCGAGGTCGTCGAGCCGCGCCGAGGCCCACCCGTACCGCCGGTGACGCGGCGACTTGTGGCCGACCATGGCGTCGAGGGTGTTGACGGCCCGGAACCCGAGCAGCCCCGGCACCCCGCCCACGGCCCCCCACACCAGCGCCCCGACGACGGCGTCGGACGTGTTCTCGGCGACGGACTCCACGACGGCGCGGGCGATGCCGTCGGCGTCCAGGGCCTGCGGATCCCGCCCGCACAGATGCGGCAGCCGCTCCCGCGCGGCCTCGACGTCGCCCGCCTCCAGGGCCCGCCCGACGGCCCGGGCCTCCCGCACGAGGGAGGTCCCCCCGACGACGGCCCAGGTGGCGGCGGCGGTGAGGGCGACGGAGCCGGCCGTGGAGGCCCGTACGGCGCGTGCGGCGACGGCCCCCAGCGCCACGGCGCCCCCGGCGCACACGGCGGTGTGCAGCGCGCCCCACCCGCGGTGGTCCCGCCACAGCACCCGCTCCACGCCGGCCGCGGCCCGCCCGAACACGGCGACCGGATGCCCGCGGCGCGGATCGCCGAGGAGCAGGTCCCCCAGGAGGCCGGCGGCGGCACCGTACGCGTGAACGCGATCGGCACCCATCGGCTCAGCCGACCGCGGAGTCGGGCAACGACAGGGTGCTGAACCTCGAACGGCGGCCGAGCATGGCTGTATGTCCTCACTCAGGGTGTCCACGCCCTGGTTCGACGAGACCGGCGGTGAGAGTTCCTGGCTCCCGGGGTGTGCCCACCCCGGTGACAGTGGCGGGACCGCGCCGGATTCGCACCGGCTTCCTCTCCTGCCGCCGTACATGGCTCCGGAAGTCCACCACGGGCCCGGAAGGGCCGTCAACTTGCTGTTGACCTGCAACAGGAGAGTGTGCAGAAACCCACACCGCCGGCGCGGGGACGCGCGGGTGGCAGCCACAGGTCCGGGAGCCCCCGACCAGGGCGTCCGCCGGACCCGGCCCGCGCCGGTCGGACGCCCGGACGCGGACGTGCGTCCGCCCTGCCGGGGCCGGTGACCGGCTCCGGCAGGGCGGACGGCAGGTGTCGTGCGCGTCAGGCGACGATCAGCGAGATCCCGTAGGCCACCGCGGCCGCGCAGGCCGCGAAGCACGCGTACGCGCCCGTCACCGCGAGCACGGCCGGATCTCCCTGTTCGGCGGCCCGCTCACGGCGCGACAGGCCCATGATGCCGAGGGTGAACAGGGCGACGAGAGCCACGGTGACCACGAGGCTGACGCCGAAGACGGAGCCCAGGGCTGCCCAGTCGATCTTCATGGTGATGCTTCCTTCGTAACCGGGTGGGCGGGGCTCAGACGGCGGTCGCGGCCGGCGGGGCCGCCTGGTCGACGGTGAGGTCGTCCGGCACCGTGCCCGTGGGGGGCGGGGTGACCATGACGATCGCCGTGGTCACGACACCGGCCGGCTCCTCGTCGTGGTTGACGTTGGTGTGGTCGACGACCTCCCGGCGGGAGATCTTCCAGATCGCCGCGCTGGAGGCGACGAGGAAGACGGCGACGACGGCCGTGCCCCAGTCGCCGAAGCCGGTGACGTACTCGGCGACCGCGCCGACGAGGGCCGCCGCCGGCAGCGTCAGGCCCCAGGCGACGAACATGCGGGTGGCCGTCGACCAGCGGACGACACCGCCCTTGCGGCCGAGGCCCGTACCCATCACCGAACCGGAGACCGCGTGCGTGGTGGAGAGGGAGAAGCCGAGGTGGGAGGAGGCGAGGATGACGGTGGCCGCGCTGGTCTGGGCGGCGAAGCCCTGCTGCGGCTGGAGGTCGGTCAGGCCCTTGCCCATGGTGCGGATGATGCGCCAGCCGCCGAGGTAGGTGCCGAGCGCGATGGCGAGGCCCGCGGAGAGGATCACCCACAGGGGCGGGTCGGAGTCGGGGGCGACGGCGCCGCCGGCGACCAGGGCGAGGGTGATGATGCCCATCGTCTTCTGCGCGTCGTTCGTGCCGTGCGCGAGGGAGACCAGGCCGGCGGAGGCGATCTGCCCGGCGCGGTACCCCTTCTGGGCCGCCTCGCCGTCGGCCTTCCTGCCCAGGGCGTACGACAGGCGGGTGGCGAGCATCGCGGCGATGCCCGCGACCAGCGGGGCCGCGACCGCGGGGATGAGGACCTTGGTGACGAGGGCGTCGCCGTGCACCGCGCCGACGCCGGCCGAGGCGACGGTGGCGCCGATCAGGCCGCCCATGAGGGCGTGGGAGGAACTGGAGGGGAGGCCCACGAGCCAGGTCAGCAGGTTCCAGAGGATCGCGCCGACCAGGGCGGCGAAAATGACCTCGGGACGGATGCCGGTCTCGTCGACGAGACCCTTGGAGATCGTGTTGGCGACCTCCACGGAGAGGAAGGCGCCCACAAGGTTCAGCACGGCGGACATGGCCACCGCGACCTTGGGCTTGAGTGCACCGGTGGTGATGGTGGTGGCCATCGCGTTGGCGGTGTCGTGGAAACCGTTCGTGAAATCGAACGCGAGTGCGGTCACGACCACAATCGCGAGGATCAGCGAGAAGCTTTCCATTTACCCAGGCAATCGTTCGAGCGTCATTGGCTGGATGAACGTAGGTAACCTGAGTGAACGGAAGGTGAACTGGGGCGGGCATCGTGATGACCGTGTCCGGCGGATCGCGCTCCGCCCCACCGCGACGACCCGGACGCCGCACGGCCGAAAGCCCCCGGCGAACCGCCCGGACCCGGCCGCGGAGCCGGGGAAGAGATGTCGGTCACCCGCCGTGCCGCCCTCCCGCCGCTCCTCCGCGGGAGGCTCGACGACGGCCGTCCGGCGGGCGGCGCCCCGCGCCGGACGGGCACCGGTCCCGAAGCGCCGCGCCGTCGGCCGCACCCCTGGCAGGATCGCGTCATGGCTGAGCAGCGACACGACGAGCGGGACCTCCGCGACGGCACGGACGGCACGGACGGCGCACCGGGCGAGGAGGCGGGGCGGGCCTGGGAGGCGCTCGTGGCGGCGGCCCGCCGCACCGTCGCCGACGGACTGGTCGTCGGCACCTCCGGCAACGTCTCCGTCCGGATCGGCGACACCGTGCTCGTCACCCCGTCCGGCGTGCCCTACGACCGCCTCGCGCCGGACGACATCACCGGCGTCGGCCTCGACGGCCGGCAGGTGCTCGGCACCCTGGCCCCGACCAGCGAGCTGCCCATGCACCTCGCGGTCTACCGGACCACCGACGCCCGCGCCGTCGTCCACACCCACGCCGTGCACGCCACGGCGGTCTCCACCCTGGTGACCGAACTCCCGCCCGTCCACTACATGACCGCCGCCCTCGGCGGCCCCGTCCGGGTCGCCCCCTACGCGACCTACGGCACCGACGAGCTGGCCGAGAACATGCTCCGCGCCCTCGCCGGCCGCTCCGGCTGCCTCCTGCAGAACCACGGCACCCTCACCCACGGCACCACCCTCGACCAGGCCTACGACCGCACCGCCCAGCTGGAGTGGATGTGCCGCCTGTGGCTGACGGCGTCGTCGGTACCCGGCCGGACCCCGACCGTGCTGACCGACGAACAGCTGGCCGAGGCGGGGGAGCGGCTGCGGGGATACGGGCAGCGGAGCTGAGCGCGGCCCCGCCCCGAGCGCGGCCGAGCGCGGCCCCGCCCCACCACTGGCCGGGACGGCCGCGGCACCGGACACTGGACGGGTGCGCACTGTCACCGCGACGGCCGCCGCCGTCACCGCAGCCCTGGCCGCCGGCGCCGTCGGTGTCGCCGCCGGCCGGCTCGCCAGCGACGCCGCCCTCAAGGCGCCGCCCGGCCGTCCCCTGCCCACCGAACCCCGGCTCACCGTGCACGCCACCGCCGCCGGCCAGATCGTGCTCACCCGCGACCTGGCGACCCTGCGCCCCGGCACCTACGGCCTCTCCGGCGACGGCTCCCACGCGGTCGTCGGCCCCGTCCTGACCACCGCGCCGCCCTCCGCCGACACCGTCGTCCGCCGCCTGGAACGGGTGACGCACGGCACGCTGAGCGCCGGCGACGCGGTGTGGCTCACGCCCAACCTGCACGTCGGCAACCCGAGCGGCGCGCTCGGCCTCGACCACGCCGACGTCGACGTCCCCGGCGAGCTCGGTCCGCTGCCCGCCTGGTTCGTCCCCGGCGCCCGCCGCACCTGGGTGATCGCCGTGCACGGCCTGGGCGCCACCCGGGAGCAGGCCCTGAACCTCGTCGGCTTCCTGCACCGCCGCCGCTTCCCGGTGCTGGCCCTGTCCTACCGCGGAGACCTCGGAGCGCCCCGCCCCCCGGACGGCCTGAACCACTTCGGCGAGGCCGAATGGCGTGACGTGGACGCGGCGATGCGGTACGCCGTCCGCTACGGCGCCGAACGCGTCGTCCTGCTCGGCTGGTCCACCGGCGCCACCATGGTCCTGCGCGCCGCCGTCCACTCGGGCCTGCGCGACCTCGTCTCGGGGCTCGTGCTGGACTCCCCGGTCCTCGACTGGCCGGCGACCCTGCGCGCCCTCGCCGCCGCCCGCCACACGCCGGGCGCGCTGCTGCCCCTGGCTGTCCGCGCGGCCCAGGGCCGCACGGGCCTGACCGCCGACCGCCGTGACGAGGCCGCGGACCTGAGGGTCCCGACCCTCCTCGTGCACGGCCCCGACGACGCGGTGGCCCCCTGGTCGGCCAGCCGCCGTCTCGCCGGCAGCCGCCCCGACCTGGTCACCCTCCACACCGTCCCCCAGGCGGCCCACGCCGCCATGTGGAACGCCGACCCCGACGCCTACGAGGAGGCCCTGCGACGCTTCCTGACACCCCTGATGTAACGCACGCCCCGGTACCGGGCGCGGAGGTTCCGTTTAAGCCCGTACCACTGGCCTGATCGCGCCTCCCCGCCCCTCTCCGCGCCCCGTGCGTTGGCCAGTCCGGTGGCCCGCCGTGACATTCCGTTTGGGTTTTCGGACCGTCAACCGGAAGACTGCACCCGTGACGTCCCGTATCCCGCGCGACTCCAGGCTTCGACTCGTCCGCCCACGACCCCTGGCCGCCGCCCCCACAGCTGTGAACGGACGGCGCCCGCGCCGCCCCGCGCCCCGCCCTCCGGAGGGCACCCCGGCCCCGGCGGAGCTGGCCGGAATCGCGCGCTCAGGACTGGCCGCGGCCGCCCGCGTCGCCCGCTGGGCCGACGCCGCCCTCGGCCCCGGCCGCGCCGGAGGGACCGACGACGGCAAGGCCACCCTCTCCGACGCGACCGCCGAACGGGCGGCCCGCGACCTCGGGCTGACCCCCGCCCAGGTCCGCGCGGACTGGGACACCGCCCGCCTCGCCGGTCTCATCGAGGTGCACGGCGACAGCGCCCGCCCCGGCTGGCGTCTGCGCGCCTGGGACCGGGACGACAGCGCCGTGCTGCGCGGCTGGGTCGCCCTCTTCGACGCCTGGTCCCTCGCCACCCCGGAACCCGCGGACCAGGAACCCGCCGCGGTCGCCGAGGTCGTCTCGGCCATGCCCCAGGTGCTCTCCTTCCTCCAGCTGTCCGCCGGCCCCGTCCCCGTGGAGCAGCTCCTCGACCTCCTGCGCCAGCGCGTCACCGAACTGCGCACCGAGCGCTGCGAGGTCTCCTACGGCCCCGAGGCCGGCACCGCGAGCCCCGAGACCCCGGCCCCCTCCGCCGACGCCGACCCGGCGGAGCCCGCCCAGGCCCGCGAGCTCGCCCCCCTCCTCGACTGGGCCCTGGGCGCCCTCGCCTCCGTGGGCGCGCTCACCTGCGACGACGCCCAGGCCACGCTCACCCCCCTGGGCAGCTGGGCGGTCTGGGTCAAGCTGGAGCAGATCTGCGTCGCCGCGCAGAGTCCCGCCGGCAACATCGAGGTCTCCGCCGAGGAGATGCTCCGCGGCTGTGCCCAGCTCCGCCCGAACGCGGCCCGCGCCGAGTACCGCGCCTGGCTCGCCGCCCGGCCCGTCGGCAGCGCCGTCACCGAGCTGCTGTCGGCCGCCCGGGGCGAGGACGCCCTGCTGCGCGGCCTCGCCTTCGAGGCCCTGCGCGTCGTCGGCGCCCCCGCCGAGCCGGACGTCCACGCCGTCGTCGAGGAGCCCGCCCTGCGGCCGTACGCCCTGCTCTGGCTGGCCGAGCACGACGGCGCGGACCCCGAGGACGCGCACGAGGTGCTCACCCGGGAGGAGGCCACCTGGCTGTGGGTCGACACCGCCGCGGCCGTCGCCGACCACGGCGAGGCGCCGATGCTGGTGCGGCACCTGGAGTCCGCGGTGCAGCCGACGGTCCCCGCGCTCCTGGACGAGGTGCGCGCCGTGGGCCACCCGCGCACGGTGCAGGTCCTGGTCGCGCTCGCCGCCGCGCACCCCGACCCGGCGCTGGCCAAGGCCGTCCGCCGGGCCGCCTTCCAGGTCCACACCGGGGGCAGCTGACCTCCCGGGACGGGCGCGGGGAGGGCGGTCAGCCCTGTATCTCGGGCGCGTACGTGCCGAAGCTCCAGACGTTGCCCTCGGCGTCCCGGGCCATGTAGTCCCGGGAGCCGTAGTCCTGGTCCGTCGGGGGCATCAGGATCTCCGCGCCGTGCTCCACGGCCCGCCGGTGGTGGGCGTCGACGTCGTCCACGACGACGTACACCCCGGCCGGGCCGGCGTCCTTCATCGCGCTGTCGAAGACCCCGCCGCGGCCCTTCGAGCCCAGCATCACCGCGCCGCCGCCCTGCGCCAGTTCGGCGTGCAGCACGGTGCCGTCCTCGCCCTCGTACACCGACAGCTCGGTGAACCCGAAGGCCTCCGTGAGCTGGCGGACCGCGGCCTTCGCGTCGCGGTACAGCACCGTCGGGAAGACGCTCGGACGTCCGCCGTTCGTCCCTGCCATGCCGATCACTCCCTCGTGATCCCTGCCGGAAAGGTCATCCGCCGCCCAGTGTGGCAGCCGTCACTGACAACGCCCCCTGATGACGCCCTCCCCGGCGGTTTTCCCCGGTGGGACGCGGAGATCGGACGTCCGCGCGCAGAAAAAGTGGTTGCACGGCCCCGTTAGACTGGCCCCATGGCCATTCTCCTCGCGCATTAGACGGCGGGAACGTCCTCAGCCGCCCATCCCGCCACCGACCCCGCACAGGAGTCTGACCGTGATCTCCGCCTCCGGCATCGAGCTGCGCGCCGGTGCCCGCATCCTCATCGAGAACGCTTCCTTCCGCGTCGCCAAGGGCGACCGCATCGGCCTGGTCGGCCGCAACGGCGCCGGCAAGACGACGCTGACCAAGGTCCTGGCCGGCGAGGGCATCCCGGCCGGCGGCACCGTCACCCGCTCCGGCGAGGTCGGCTACCTCCCGCAGGACCCCCGCACCGGCGACCTCGACGTCCTCGCCCGCGACCGCGTCCTCTCCGCGCGCGGCCTGGACGTCCTGATCCGCAAGATGCGGGAGAACGAGCAGCGGATCGCCAACGGCCAGGGCGCCACCCGGGAGAAGGCCCTCAAGCAGTACGAGCGCCAGGAGACGGAGTTCCTCACCAAGGGCGGGTACGCCGCCGAGGCCGAGGCCGCCACCATCGCCGCCGCGCTCAACCTGCCCGACCGCGTGCTCGGCCAGCCGCTGCACACGCTCTCCGGCGGCCAGCGCCGCCGCGTGGAGCTGGCCCGCATCCTGTTCTCCGACGCGGACACGCTCCTGCTCGACGAGCCGACGAACCACCTCGACGCCGACTCGATCATCTGGTTGCGGGACTACCTCAAGACCTACCGCGGCGGCTTCATCGTCATCTCCCACGACGTCGACCTGGTCGAGACGGTCGTCAACAAGGTCTTCTACCTGGACGCCAACCGCTCCCAGATCGACATCTACAACATGGGCTGGAAGCTGTACCAGCAGCAGCGCGAGGCGGACGAGAAGCGCCGCAAGCGCGAGCGGCAGAACGCCGAGAAGAAGGCCGCCGCCCTGCACTCGCAGGCCGACAAGATGCGCGCCAAGGCCACCAAGACGGTCGCCGCCCAGAACATGGCCAAGCGGGCCGACCGGCTGCTCGCCGGACTCGAGGCCGTACGGGCCTCCGACAAGGTCGCCAAGCTCCGCTTCCCGGAGCCCGCGCCCTGCGGGAAGACCCCGCTGACGGCCGAGGGCCTGTCGAAGTCGTACGGCTCGCTGGAGATCTTCACCGACGTCGACCTGGCCATCGACAAGGGCTCCCGCGTCGTCATCCTCGGTCTCAACGGCGCCGGCAAGACCACGTTGCTGCGCCTGCTCGGCGGCGTGGAGAAGCCCGACACCGGCGAGGTGCGCCCCGGCCACGGCCTCAAGCTCGGCTACTACGCCCAGGAGCACGAGACCCTCGACCCCGAGCGCTCGGTCCTGGAGAACATGCGCTCCGCCGCCCCCGACATGGACCTGGTCGAGGTCCGCAAGGTGCTCGGTTCGTTCCTGTTCTCCGGCGACGACGTCGACAAGCCGGCCGGTGTCCTCTCCGGCGGTGAGAAGACCCGTCTCGCGCTCGCCACCCTGGTGGTCTCCTCGGCCAACGTGCTGCTGCTCGACGAGCCGACGAACAACCTCGACCCGGCCAGCCGCGAGGAGATCCTCGGCGCGCTGCGCACCTACAAGGGCGCGGTCGTCCTGGTGACCCACGACGAGGGCGCCGTCGAGGCGCTGCAGCCCGAGCGGATCATCCTGCTGCCCGACGGCGTCGAGGACCTGTGGGGCTCCGACTACGCGGATCTCGTCGCCCTGGCTTGATCGAATGAGTGATCCACGGCGTATGGATCATTCGGCCCACCGGTGATCCCCCATCTGTGTGAGATCTCCTCGTATCGAGGTGTGTCCTACATTCATTTCGCGGCCGGCCCCCTCGTCGACGGGGGGCCGGCCGCGACGCGTTGCTGACCTGCTGATTCCCGGAAGAACCCGTTCGGCCGTACGAACGCATGTGGCGGGAATAACAGATTCCGCTTGTGGGGACGTGCTCCTGTCGTCACGACCCTGTCGCACGGACCTTGCCGAATGGGTGGCCATCGGGGCCCGGAGGGGTGATCATGAGGAGACCAGAGCGCACTTCCCATGAGGAGGCACGGGTGGCCGAGACTCTGAAGAAGGGCAGCCGGGTGACCGGCGCCGCGCGCGACAAGCTCGCGGCAGACCTGAAGAAGAAGTACGACTCCGGTGCGAGCATCCGGGCACTGGCCGAGGAGACCGGCCGCTCGTATGGCTTCGTACACCGGATGCTCAGTGAGTCGGGCGTCACGCTCCGTGGGCGTGGCGGGGCGACGCGGGGAAAGAAGGCCGCTTCGTCCTGACCAGGGCGGCTCACCGGCTCCGATGGTTGCCGGCCGGCCGGTCTCCCCCCGGACCCCGTGAGGGCCCCGGGGGGAGACCGGGCCGACCGGATGGTTACTGTGCAGTCACTTGGCAACGCTCGCAGCATTCGCTCTGCTGACCGCACCCATCGGAGGCGCCCCATGGCTTCGCCCGACCAGGAACTCGTTCCCCTGCTCGACAAGGACGGCGTACGGCTCACCGTCGACGACGCGCTCGCCACGGTGACGCTGACCAACCCGGCCAAGCGCAACGCGCAGAGCCCCGCGATGTGGCGCGCGCTCGCCGAAGCCGGGCGCCTGCTGCCGGGCTCCGTCCGTGTGGTCGTGCTGCGCGGCGAGGGCCGGTCCTTCTCCGCCGGCCTCGACCGGCAGATGTTCACGCCCGAGGGGATCGAGGGCGAGCCGTCCTTCATCGACCTCGCGCGCAGTGGCGACGCCGAACTCGACGCCGCCATCGCCGGGTTCCAGGACGCCTTCACCTGGTGGCGACGGAACGACCTCGTGTCCGTGGCCGCCGTCCAGGGCCACGCCATCGGCGCGGGCTTCCAGCTCGCACTCGCCTGCGACCTGCGCGTCGTCGCCGACGACGTGCAGTTCGCGATGCGCGAGACCAGCCTCGGCCTGGTACCGGACCTCACCGGCACGCATCCCCTCGTCTCCCTGGTCGGCTACGGCCGCGCCGTCGAGATCTGCCTGACCGGCCGGTTCGTCCACGCCGAGGAGGCGGTGAGCTCCGGGCTCGCCAACATCGCCGTGCCCGCGGCCGACCTGGACGCGACCGTGCGGGAACTGGCCGCGGCGATCCTGGCCGCGCCCCGGGACGCCGCCGTCGAGACCAAGGCGCTGCTGCGCGGCGCGGCCGACCGCACCTACGACGAGCAGCGTGCCGCCGAACGCGCCGCCCAGGCGCGCCGGTTGCGCGACCTCGCCGGCGTGGGCGAGTGAGCGTTCAGCCCACCGCCGTCACCAGCACCGCCACCGTCGGCTGATCCGGCACCGCGTCCGCCACCGCGACCCGGACCGCCCGGGCGACATCCAGCGCCCGGTGGTCCGCGTCCACGGCGATCTCCACGCGCGCGTGCCGGCGCGGCAGGGCGGCCGCCCCGCCCGGCCGTTCGTCCAGGTGCACCGCCCGTCCGAGGACGGCGGTCAGCCCGGTCACGCCCGGCACGGACAGAGCCGCGGCGGCCGCCCCCGCCTCGTCCCCCTCCCGTGGCGCCCCGGACGGCCGCGGGGCCCGCACGTCCCGCGGTTCCGCCTCCCCGGCGTCCTCCTCCAGGAGCGCGGTCACCCGCAGATCGACCTCCGTCACCACCAGCCCGAGCCGCTCCGCCGCGGCCGCCGCCAGCGCCGCGCGCAGCCGGGCCACCGTCGCCGGCAACGGCTGCGAGGCCGTCGCCGCGCAGTCCGCCGTCACCCGCAACGGCCCCGGCGGCAGAGCGCTCGGCGGCGCCGGCACGACTGGCCGGTGCCCGCCCTCCGGCTCGGCCGGCGCGATCCGCAGCGGGCCCAGACGCACCTCCCGCAGTCCGCCGGCAGCCCGCCGCAGCACCGCTTCCGCCGCGCTCTCCGTGATCCAGGCGCCGTCCCGCGGCCCGCCCAGGGGAAGCAGTCTGCCCAGGCCCAGCTGATCCCGTACCGCCCGAGTCCATCCGTCCGCCGTCATTCCTCCAGCCTGCCGCATCCCCAGGGCGCGACCGGGGAACCGCGCTTACCGTGGTCGAAGGACGACAACCGAAAAGGACGTACGGTGATGAGCGAGACATCGGAACAGATCCGGACGCAGACCGCGGAGGCGGGCACGGAGCCGGTGCAGACCCGTAAGGCCACCCGGCGCGGCGGCGGCGACCCGGCGAGCCGCGGGCGCACCACCATCGCCGACGGAGTCGTGGAGAAGATCGCCGGTCTGGCGGCCCGGGACGTCCTCGGCGTCCACGCGATGGGCAGCGGGATCAGCCGCACCTTCGGCGCCGTACGGGACCGGGTGCCCGGCGGGAAGTCGGTCACCCGCGGCGTCAAGGCCGAGGTCGGCGAGGTGCAGACCGCGCTCGACCTGGAGATCGTCGTCGACTACGGCGTCTCCATCTCGGACGTCGCCCGCGACGTCCGGGAGAACGTGGTCGCGGCCGTGGAGCGGATGACCGGCCTCGAGGTCGTCGAGGTCAACATCGCGGTGAGCGACGTCAAACTGCCGGAGGAAGAGGAAGAGGAGCCGGAACCCCGGATCCAGTGACACGGCGTCCGGGCGACGGTGAGGGGAGCACACCTTGAGCATGGCCGTGGTCGGCATGATCGCCGGCATGGCGCTGGGCTTCGCCGGATACTTCGGCGGGTTCGGAGCCTTCCTGCTGGTGGCGGCGCTGGGCGCCGTCGGCTTCGTCGTCGGCCGGTTCCTGGAAGGGGACCTGGAGCTCGGCGACTTGTTCCGCGCACGTGGCGACCGGCGCCGGTGACGTCCGTGAGCGGGGGCATCGAGGCGCCCGGCCGCGGACCGGCCGCCGTCCCGCCCGGGGAGCGGGGGGCGACCCGGATCGCCGACCGGGTCGTCGCCAAGATCGCGGCACAGGCCGCGCGCGAGGCCGTGGGCTCCCTGCCGCCCGAGGCGGCGCGCCCGCACGCCACCGTCGTCGTCCACCCCCACGCCCGGCTTCCGGCGAGCGGGGGCGCCCCGGTCGAAGCCGCCCGCGTCAGCGTCCACCTCGAACTCGGCTACCCCACCGACATCGGCCCGCGCTGCCACGCGGTGCGTCGTCACGTCACCGAGCGGGTAAGCGCGTTGGCGGGAATGGAGGTGCCGGAGGTCTCCGTCCGGGTCGAACGGCTGCATCCGGCGCCGGCACACGGCGTGGCACACGGGAGGACGCGATGAGCGAGCCCGGGGGCTCCGAGGGCACCACACGGCGACTGCCCGTCCTGGAGCGGACCGCCCAGGACGAGCCGCGGGCCGAGACCGCCGTCCCCGTGGCGGACAACGGCCGCTTCTGGTCGGCGCGCCGCGTCCCGGCGGCCGTCGTCGCGCTCCTCCTGCTGGGCCTCGCGGGCGTCCTGCTGTACGACGTCGTCGCCGTCCGCGCCCACCGTCCCGCCCTGCGGGTGCGCCGCGAGCTGGCCCGCGCGCTGGCCGAACGGCCCCTGGACGACACCTGGGTGCTCGTCGGCGCGGGCGTCGCCGCCGCCCTCGGCCTGTGGCTGGTCGTCCTCGCCGTCACCCCGGGCCTGCGCGCCCTCCTGCCCATGCGGCGCACCCACCCCGACGTCCGCGCCGGCCTGCACCGCGGTGCCGCCGCGCTCGTGCTGCGCGACCGGGCCATGGAGGTCGCCGGGGTCCAGTCGGTACGGGTGCGCGCGGGCCGCCGCAGGGCCGACGTCCGCGCGGTCTCCCACTTCCGCGACCTGGACGACGTACGCGCCGACCTGGACGACGTGCTCGGCGACGCGGTCCGGGGCCTGGGGCTGGTCCGTCCGCCGGCGCTGTCGGTGCGGGTGCGCCGGCCCGGAAAGAAAGGGTGAGGACGATGCTCAGGGTGGTCGACCGCGTGGCACTGGGGCTCGTGGGCCTCGTCCTGGTCGTCGTCGGCGGCGCGGTGCTGGCCGTCGGGCTCGGCGTCTCCCCGCCCTCCTGGTGGATCCACGACGGCCCGCACGACGTCCTGCTCAGCACCGCCGAACGCACCCGCCTGCGCGACGAGACGTGGTGGTGGCCGACGGTGATCGCCGCCCTGGCGCTGCTCGCCGTGTGCGCCCTGTGGTGGCTGATCGCCGTGCTGCGCCGCCGCCGGCTGGGCGAGGTCCTGGTCGACACCGGCGACGGCGCGGGCGCCCTGCTCCGGGGCCGGGCCCTGGAGGGCGTCCTGGCCGCCGACGCGGCCCGCCCGGACGGCGTCTCCCACGCCCACGCCCGGCTGACCGGCCGCAGGGACGCCCCCCGGGCCCACGTGCGCCTCCTCCTGGAACCGCACGTGGACCCGGCGCAGGCCCTGGACCGGCTGACGACCGAGGCCCTGGCCCACGCGAGGGACTCGGCCGCGTTGCGGGAGCTCCCGGCCGAGGTCCGCCTCAGGACGGCCAAGCACAAGGCGGAACGGGTCAGTTGACCGGTCCGGGGGTCAGAACCCGTGCCGCATCCCGCCGTCGACCGGAACCATGATCCCGGTCAGGTAGGAGGCGCCCGGCGACAGCAGGAACGCCGCCACCCGCCCGAACTCCTCCGGCGCCCCGTACCGGCGCAGCGGGATCCGCGACTCGTTCGCGACCCGGGTGGCCACCGGGTCCGCCGACAAGCCGTCCAGCTCGCGCACGCGGTCCGTGTCGATCCGCGCCGGAAGCAGTCCCACCACCCGGATCCCCCGCGGCCCCAGCTCGTCCGCGAGCGACTTGGCGAACCCGGCGAGCCCGGGCCGCAGCCCGTTCGAGATCGTCAGCCCGGGGATCGGCTCGTGCACCGACCCGGACAGCACGAACCCGATGACACCGCCCGCCTCCAGCTCGGCGGCGGCCGCCCGCGCGAGCCGCACCGCGCCCAGGAACACCGACGCGAACGCCGTCTGCCACTGCTCGTCGGTGTTGTCGGCGACGAACCCCGGCGGCGGCCCGCCGACGCTGACGAGGATGCCGTCGAAGCCGCCGAAGTGCTCGCGCGCGGCGGCGATCAGCCGCGCGGGCGCCTCGGGGTCGGAGTTGTCGACGGCGACCCCGACGGCGTTCGGTCCCAGCTCCTTCGCCGCGTCGGCGGCGCGCTGCTCGTCCCGACCGGTGACGACCACCTTCGCGCCGTCCGCGACCAGCTCGCGCGCGGCGGCGTTGCCGAGGCCGCGGGTGGCCCCGGTGACGACGTACACCCGGTCCTTCAGTCCAAGATCCATGGCCCCTATCCTGCCTCCTCGCCGTCGAACAGCGTGAGAGCGGTGTTGACCAGGCCGATGTGGCTGAACGCCTGGGGGAAGTTGCCGAGGTGGCGGCCGCTCACCGGGTCGTACTCCTCCGCCAGCAGACCCACGTCGTTGGCCAGCCGGCACAGCCGGTCGAACAGCTCGCGCGCCTCGTCCGTGCGGCCCGTCATGTGCAGGGCGTCGGCCAGCCAGAACGAGCAGGCGAGGAAGGTGCCCTCGTCACCCGGCAGACCGTCGACCGTGCTGCCGTCGGTGCTGTAACGGCGGATCAGGCCGCCGTGGCCGAGCTCCTCGCGGACCGCGTCGACGGTGCCGGTCACCCGCGGGTCGTCGGGCGGCAGGAAGCCGACGCGCGGGATCAGCAGCAGCGAGGCGTCCAGGTCGCGGGAGCCGTAGTACTGGGTGAAGGTGTTGCGCCCGGGGTCGTAGCCCTTCTCGCACACCTCGCGGTGGACCTCGTCGCGCAGCGCCCGCCAGCCCTTCAGGTCGCCGTGCAGCTCCGGGTGTTCCTCCAGCGTGCGGACGGCCCGGTCGGCGGCCACCCACACCATCACCTTGGAGTGCACGAACTGGCGGCGGCCGCCGCGCACCTCCCACAGGCCCTCGTCCGGCTGCCGCCAGTTCTCGGTCAGCCACTTCATCAGCGCGCACTGCAGCGACCACATGTGCGGCCGGGGCGACATGCCCACGGCGCGGGCCAGCGCCAGCGAGTCCATGACCTCGCCGTAGACGTCCAGTTGGAGCTGGCTCACGGCGTCGTTGCCGATCCGCACGGGCCGCGAGCCCCGATGGCCGGACAGCCAGGGCAGCTCGCACTCGGGCAGCCGCCGCTCGCCCGCCAGCCCGTACATGATCTGCAGGTCCGCCGGGTCGCCCGCGACGGCGCGCAGCAGCCAGTTGCGCCACCCCTCGGCCTCCTCGTGGTACCCGGCCGCCAGCAGGGCGCCGAGGGTGAGGGTGGAGTCACGCAGCCAGCAGTAGCGGTAGTCCCAGTTGCGGACCCCGCCGATCTCCTCGGGCAGGGAGGTGGTGAGCGCGGCGACGATACCGCCGGTCGGTATGTAGGTGAGGGCCTTCAGCGTGATCAGGGAGCGCACGACGGCGTCCCGGTGGGGTCCGGTGTAGCGGCAGCGGGCCGACCAGGCCCGCCAGTCCTCGACGCTGGCCCGCAGCGCCTCGTACGGGTCGACGAGCGGCGGACGCGGGTGGTGGGAGGGGTGCCAGGTCAGCACGAACGCGACCGACTCGCCCTCGCCCACGGTGAACTCCGAGTGGGTGCCGAAGTCCTCGCCCCAGGTCCGCACCTCCGGTTCGCTGCGCAGCCACACCGCGTCCGGCCCGGCGATCGCCACCCGGTGGCCGTCGACCCGGCGCATCCACGGCACGACCCAGCCGTAGTCGAAGCGCAGCCGCAGCGTGGACCGGACGGTGACCCGGCCGCGCAGGCCCTCCACGACGCGCACGACGTCGGGGGCGCGGTCGCGCTGCGGCATCAGGTCGGTGACCCGGATCGCGCCCTCGTCCGTCTCCCACTCGGTGTCCAGGACGAGGGTGTCGCGGCGGTAGGCGCGGCGGGTGCAGGGGCCGTCGACGCCCCGGGGCGCGATGCGCCAGTGGCCGTTGTCCTCGTCGCCGAGGAGGCGGGCGAAGCAGGCGGCGGAGTCGAAGCGGGGCAGGCACAGCCAGTCGACGGAGCCGTCCACGCCGACCAGGGCGGCGGTCTGTTCGTCGCCGATGAGCGCGTAGTCCTCGATGCGGGGGTGCACGGGGTGCGGGTTCCCAACCGAACCGGGGCACAATCAGGGCGCGGCCGGGGGAGCGCGGCGCGGGGCTCCCGGCGGCCGCTACACCGCCGCCGGCTCCGCTTCTTCCGCCCGCTCCCGCTCCGCCGCCTGCGCCCGGTCGCGGCGTTCGCGGCGGGCCAGGATCACCCATCCGACGGGCACGCAGGCGGAGAACAGCCACCACTGGACGGCGTACGCGAAGTTCAGCGCCGCGTCCTCGTCGCCGGGCCTGCCGATCAGCTGAGGGGTGTCGCCCGTGGGCTCGGGCGCCGTCTGGACGATGTAACCGCCGAGCACCCGGGCGCCGAGGCGCTCCGCCTCCCGCTCGCTGTCGATCAGCATGACCTGCCGGTCCGGCAGCCCCTGGAGGTTCTTGATGCCGCTGGCCTCGGTCGTCTCGTCGGGCATCAGGCGCCCGGTGACGGTGATCGTGCCGGCGGGCGGCGCGGGGACCTTCGGGAACTCCGTCTGGCTCGGGCCGTCGGCGGGAATCCAGCCCCGGTTGACCAGCAGCACCTCGCCGTCCTTCAGGACGAACGGGGTGAGGACGTGGAAGCCGACCTCCTCGTCGGCGTTGACGCGCCGGCGGACGACGACTTCCCGCCCGGTGTCGAAGTGGCCCTCGGCGGTCACGGTGCGGTACCGCTCGTCCCTGGTGACGGTGTGTCCCGGGGACGTCAGCTCCTCCACCGGCACGGGCCGGGCGGTGAGCGCGTCGGAGACCAGCTGGTTCCGCGCGGTGCGCTCCTCGTAGCGGTGCATCTGCCAGAAACCCAGCCTGATCATCGTGGGGATGAGGAGGAGGGCGACCAGCGTGAGGATCACCCACTGCCGGGACAACAGGAAGCGGTACACCCCACGACCGTACCTCTCGGACCGCGGGGTGCGTCCGGCAGGGGGCGCTTCCGGTGCGCCGCCGGGCGGGTGCGGGGGCCGCTTCCGGCGGGCGCGCCGCCGGCCTGCCGCGTGCGCGGTGGGGAGCGCTCAGACGCGGTCGACGATGCCCACCTTCCCCTCCGCCCGTGCGCAGTGGGCGCCGCAGTACCAGTGGCCCTCGACCTCGACGCCCTGGCCGATGACCTGCACACGGCAGTGCTCGCAGATCGGGGCCATGCGGTGGATCGCGCAGGCGAAGCAGTCGAAGACGTGCACCGAGCCCTGCGCGTGCACCTCGAAGGTCATTCCGTAGTTGTTTCCGCAAACCTCACATGTCGCCATGCGCCACAGGGTGAGCGGTCGCGGCGGCGCGGGCGAGCGGGCGACGGGCGAGTCGCGCGGCAATCACCCGGACGTACGGGTCACTCGCCGACGGCTTCCGCACCCCTCGCCGCGGACCTCGCGCCTCCGGCCGGGGGCCTCTCGTCGCCCGCCGCGGGCTCGACGTCCCGCAGGAGCTGGCCGAAGGCGGCCTCGTCGACGATCGGCGTGCCGAACTGCCGCGCCTTGACCACCTTCGACGTCCCCGCGTCCGGGTCGTTGGTGACGAGCAGGCTGGTCAGCCGCGACAGGCTCGTCGCCACGTGCAGCCCCGCCTCGGTCGCGCGGTCCTCCAGCAGTTCGCGCTCGACCGACGTGTCTCCCGAGAAGGCCACCCGCATGCCCTGTCTGAGCCTTTTGCCCTCTTCGAACCGGCCCGGGTTGGGGTAGGGGCAGGCGGGCCGTCTGCGGGAGGGGCGCCAGCTGTTGGGCCGGTAGCCGCCGGGTCCGCCCGCCTGCTGACCGATCCGGGGCGCGGGCCGGTCCTGCCACTCCGTCAGCGGCCGGCACTCGTTCAGCGGCAGCCGTACGCCACCCGCCGCCGCGGCCCGCAGACTGGGCCGGAACGCCTCCGCCAGCACGCGCGCGTCGTCGAGGGCGTGGTGCGCCCGCCGCTGGACGACGCCGAAGTGGGCCGCGAGCGACTCCAGCTTGTGGTTGGGCAGGGGCAGGCCCAGCTCCTTGGAGAGCGCGATGGTGCACAGCCGCTGCTTCACCGGGGCCTCGCGCTCCGCGCGCGCGTACTCCCGCGCGATCATCTGCCAGTCGAAGACGGCGTTGTGCGCGACGAGCACCCGGCCCGCGAGCCGGGCCGCGAACTCCTCGGCCACCTCGCGGAAGAGGGGCGCACCCTCCAGGACCTCGCTCGTCAGACCGTGGATCCACACCGGGCCCGGGTCGCGCTCCGGATTGACCAGCGTGTACCAGTGGTCCTCGACCTCGCCGCGCGCGTCCAGCCGGTACACGGCGGCGGAGACGATCCGGTCGTCGCGGGCCAGGCCGGTGGTCTCCACGTCAACGACCGCGTACCCCTGGGGATAGGCGGCCGGCCACTCCGTGGGGGAGGACGCTGTGGTCGTGCGGTCTTCGAGCATGGTCCCTGAGGATACGGGCCGCCACTGACAGCCCGCGCACGCGTCCCGGCGCGGCCGCCCGCACGGGCCACGCGCGCGCAGGGGGGCGAAGCCGGACGGAAGGGGCCCGGGCGTTCGGCGGTGCGGCGGCCCGGTCCGGACGGGAGCCGCCGGGCCTCCGGGCGGGGCGCGGTGCTCCTGGGCGGGCGCGGTGCTCCGGGGCGGGGGGCGGTCCGGGGCGCGACGCGGCGGGCGCGGGCGGGAGGTCCGCCGTCAGCCCAGGGCCGTCACCAGGTCCCCGGCCGCGAGGGGCGTCAGCCCGCAGCCGTCGACCGGGCCCGGCAGCAGCCGGTACACCTCCCCGCGGGCGCGCTCCGGCGCCACGCCGCCGTGCACCAGCGCGAGGAACACGTGCCGGCCGGCGGCGGCCGCGGCGGCCAGTTCGTCGGCGCCGGCGCCGGCGGGCTCCGGCCGCTCCCGCCGCTCCGGCGCGTCGAGCGCACGCACGCGTGCCGCGAACGCCGTGTCGGCCTCGCCGTCGCGCCGGACGTAGTGCCACAGCTCGTCGCCGTCGTCCACGCCGCCGCCGGGTCCGGACCCGCGCCGGACCACCGCGACCTCGTCCGAGCGCGCGGCGGCGTGCCACACCGCCAGGTCCCACAGCGTCGTACGGCCGCAGGCGAAGTACTGGTACAGGTCCCGCCCGGCCCGGCCCAGGTCGGCCGCGTGCCGGCGCACGCTGTGGTAGCCCTCGGCGGCCGAGAGGTGCAGGTCCGTCCACAGGAACGTGCGGTGGAGCAGGTCCACCACGAGCGGGACGTGGACGCGGGAGTCGCCGACCAGGTCGTAGCGCTGGCGCACGGTGCGCGGGTCGTACGAGGCGTCGCGTGCCTCCTCGGCGGCCGAGGGGAGCGTCATGAAGCCGGCGAAGGCGTCGAGGAGCCGCTCGAAGGCGATGTCGTTGAAGCTGAGGACGACGGGCAGCGCGTACCGCACGCCGTGCTTCCCGAGCGAGGTGAGGTCCAGGTCGACGTACTCGGTGGCGCCGTGCGGCGCGGGCGCCGACGTCAGGTCGCCGGAGTGCACCGCCCACCGGTCGCCGTGGACGAGGCTGGTGTAGTCGCACAGGCCGGCGAACTCCCAGTCCCCGTCGTACAGCGCCACCGACAGGTCGAGGTCGACGCGGGTCTTCGCGGGCTGGGTCCAGTGCAGGAACAGGCGCATGACCTCGCCGTCGGGCAGCGGCTGCGTGCTCCCGCGGGGCACCGCGACCAGGGCCTTGGTGTCGGCGCGCTCGGTGGCCGGCACCGCGAGGCCGGTGAGCTGCGAGTCCAGCACGGCCAGTTCCACGCGCGGCGCGGCGGCCGTCCGGCGCACCGCCTCGGCCTCCAGCAGCGCGCACACCGCGCGCGTCACCGCCGGCGCCAGCGGGGCGCGGGTGTCGTCGACGGTGTACGCGTGCGTGACCCGGCCGCGCGGGAAGAACACCCGGCGCTCCACCGGTCCGTGACGGATCCTCAGCCGCCCGAGCGCGGCCAGCAGCGGCGCCGGGCCCGCCTGGGGCAGCACACGGCGCAGCACGTCCGCGAAGTCCTCCGGCAGGACGTCGAGGGGGCGCAGCCGCAGCAGGTGGTCGAGGCGGCGCAGCAGCTCGCCGGGCCGTCGCGCCAGCAGCTCCAGGGCGCCCTCGGCGTCCTTCTCGGCCAGCGCCTGCTCGACGCGGGAACTCCAGGTGACGGCACGCAGCCGGGGGCCGTCGACGCGTACGGCTCCGGGGTGCGCGGCGGCCGTCCGCAGCAGGGCCTCGCCGAGCGCCGTGCCCGGGGCGCCCGCACCGTCCCCCGCCGCCCGCGAGACGTCCGTCCCGCGCAGTACCGCGAAGGCCGCCGCGGCCTTCGGATGCCGCTCGTGCCCCTCGTAGGGGTGCAGCGTCTCCCCGGCCCGCTTCCACAGGACCGGATGCCGCAGCACGTCCTCCACCAGCGACGGCGCGGGCAGGCCGTCGAGCACCGCGAGCAGCCGGCGGCGCAGCCCGCGCGGCAGCGACCGCAGGCGCGGCGGGTCGATCAGGTCGGCCTCGCCGCCGGACCACACGCACAGCAGCCGCAGCACGTCCGTCGCGGTCGTCAGGTGCCGGTCGAGCAGCTCCAGCGCGTCGGCGCGCCGTTCCCGCGCCCGCAGCATCCGCCCCAGCACCAGGGCCTTCGTCCCGCGCACCGGGACGTCCCGCGGGAACCACTCCGTCCCCGCCGGCGCGTGCGCCAGCAGGACCACCAGGTCCTCCCGGTCCCGCGGCGGCAGCGGCGTGCGCCGGGCCAGCAGCGTCCGCAGCGCCGTGACGGCGTCGGCGCGCGCGTCCCGGCCCAGGGCGAGCAGCCGCAGCGGGCCCACGGACGTCTCGCGCGCGTGCCGCGGCGGAGCCGGCTCCAGGAAGGGGTCGGCGGGGTCGACACGACGGTGGCAGAGGGGGCAGCCGGAGTAGTCGGCGCCGTCCCAGCACTCCCGGCACACCAGGTGCGCGCACGGCGACACCGCGTGCACGCTGCCGACCGTGCCGCACAGCACGCACGGCTGCTTCGGCCACTGCAGCAGCAGGGTGAAGACCCGGTCGATCCACAGCTGGAACGTGTCGTCGGGCACGGAGGCGGGGAAGTTGCGGAACAGCGGCATGTGCGTCCGGTCGGCGCCCAGTTCGGCGTCGATGTGCCCGATCAGCTGTCGTCCGGCGTCGGCCAGCCCCGCGGGCCCCAGCCACGCCAGCGCCGCCCGCAGCGGCGCGTTCGGCGCGAACCCCCGGTCCAGCAGCTCGGCTTCGAGCGCGACGAGGCCCTCGTCCGTCGAGGGGTCCCCCGGCCGTGGCCCGGCCTGGTCGACGTAGACGGTACGGAGACGGCGGAGCAGCACGGACGCGAGTACGGACAAGCGGAATCCCCCGGAACGCGTGTGAGAGGTCCCCGGACACAGCGGGGCGGAAGGCCGGTCGAGAACGGGGGCGGAGAGTGGGCGCGCTACGGATGCGTCGGAAGAGAGAAGGAAGCACGCGGCGGAGCCGCCCCCGTGACGAGAAAGGTAGGCGGCCCCGCGGGCGGCCGCCACTCGTTTATTCCGGGGACGTGGTCCCGGGACGTCCTCCGGAACGTCCTCCGGAACGTCCTCCGGAGCGTTCTCCGGGACGGCGGGGCGGACGCCGCGCGGGCCGGGCGCCGGAGTGCGATCCTCTGTCCCGTGACGGCACCGCATCAGGAACCACCCCACGCCGAAACCCACGACGGCAGCCTCGGATCCCGCCTCAACCGGCTGCGCGCCGCCGTCCTCGGCGCCAACGACGGCATCGTGTCCACCGCGGGCCTCGTCGTCGGCGTGGCCGGTGCGACGGACGACCGTTCGGCGCTGCTCACGGCCGGTCTGGCCGGACTGCTGGCGGGGTCGATGTCGATGGCGGCGGGGGAGTACGTGTCCGTCTCGGCCCAGCGGGACTCCGAGAAGGCCGCGCTCGCCGTGGAGAAGCGGGAACTGCGCGAGCAGCCGGCCGCCGAGCTCGAGGAGCTGACCCGGCTGCTGGAGGAGCGGGGCCTGAGCCGGGAGGTGGCCGGGGAGGCGGCCGCCCAGTTGACGCAGCGGGACGCGCTGAGGGCCCACGCGCGCGTGGAGCTCGGCATCGACCCCGACGACCTCACCGACCCCTGGCACGCCGCCTGGGCGAGCTTCCTGGCGTTCATGGCGGGCGCCCTGCTGCCCCTTCTGGCGATCGTGCTTCCCCCGGCGCCCTGGCGGCTGCCGGTGACCGTGGTGTCGGTGCTGGTCGCGCTCGGCTGCACGGGGTGGAGCAGCGCGCGGCTGGGGGCCGCGGCGCCGGGACGGGCCGTCCTGAGGAACGTCGGGGGCGGGGCGCTGGCGATGGGGGTGACGTACGCGGTGGGGGCCCTGCTGGGGGCGGCGGGGGTGTGAGGCCGGTCCGGCGCCCTCCCCCGGCGGCGCCGGGTTCACGCCCGCCCGCGGCCCGCCCGGCGTGCCGAAGTCCCCTCTCGGCGCGCGGGAGCCGCCTCCCAGCGTGCCGGATCCGTGCCCCACGGTCCCGGCGGCCGCGCCCAGTCGCCCGGTCCGCCGTCGAAGGACACGGGCGGCAGGGCGTACCGCAGCCGCCCGATCCGGCTGCCGGTCTCGCCGAGCCAGGCCCGCGGACCGTCGTAGGGCGCTCCGGTCTCCCCGGCCCCCGGCCGCACGCCACGCGCCGGCACGTCCGCCGTCCCCGGCCGCACGTCCCCCGCCGGCACGTCCCCCGCTCGCGCCCCCGCCGTCAGCCAGGCCGCCGTCCGCGCCAACGCCAGCCGGACGACCGCGCCGCGCCCCCGCGCCGCCCGCTCGGTGAGCGCGCGCAGGACCGCCGCCGCCAGCAGGTAGCCCGTGCCGTGGTCGAGGGCCTGGGCCGGCAGCGCGCCGGGCCGTTCGGCCGTCCCCTCGATCGCCGCGACACCGGTCGCGGCCTGGACGAGGCTGTCGAAGCCGCGCCGCCCGCCCCACGGCCCGTACGCCCCCCACGCCGACAACTGGGCCACGACCAGCCCGGGGTGCCGCTCGGCCAGCGCCTCGGGCGCGAGGCCGAACCGGTCCAGGGCGCCGGGCCGGTACCCCGTCACGACGACGTCCGCCGAGGCGAGCAGGTCCTCGAACGTCCGCCGGCCGGCGGTGAGGTCCAGGACCGCCGACCGCTTCCCGAAGCCCGTGTCGGCGTGCTGGTCGGGCAGCTCGGGCAGGTGGGGGGCGTCGACGCGCAGGACGTCCGCCCCCAGCAGGGCGAGGACGCGGGTGGCGACCGGGCCGGCGATGACCCGCGTCAGATCCAGCACCCGCAGTCCCGCGGCGGGCAGCAGGGGGGCGCCCTCACCCCGGTCGGGGAGCGGCGGGAGGGCGCGCGCGTGCGGGGTGTCCGCCCGCGCGCGCTCGACGAGCGGCCGCCGGGCGAGCTCCGCCGCCTGCTCGTGCGCGGCCCACTCCCCGGGCGTGCGCAGCGCGACGGCCAGGCCCCCGGCCGCGGACACCGTCCGCTCCACCTCCAGCGCGGAGCGCCCGGCGAGGGCCGCCGCCACGGCGGCCGGGTCGCCGCAGGCGCCGGCCGGGCCCAGGGCCCGGAGCAACCGCTCCCGGTGATGGGGGTAGTTGGCGTGCGTGCGCACCCATCCGTCCGCCGTCCGCCAGAACCGCGACAGCGGTGCGAAACCGGTCGGCGTCCGCCCGTCGACGAGCAGGTGGCGCTCGCTGACGAACGCCGTGGCCACCGCCCCGTCGTCCACCCGCACCCGGGGCACCTCCGCGAGCCCGGCCCGCCGCGCCCCCAGCTCGGCGCCGGCCAGCGCGCACGCGCCCACACAGGCCCGCGCCAGCTCCCGGACCGGGAGCCGCGCCGCCAGGGCTCCCTCGCGCACGACCGTCTCCACGCGCGGGAGGAGGGCGGGACCGCCCCCCAGTTCCGACCAGGCGAACTCGATGTCCCTCATGACGGCACTATGCATGACCGATCGGAACCGGCACACGGATGACGGGGAACCGGGCGCCGGGACGCCGCGCCGGGCGGGAAGGGGGAAGGGAAAGGGAAGGGAATGGGAAGGGCCGGACGGATGCCGTCCGGCCCTCGTGGAGACCCTCGCCCCCTTCGCCTACTTCACCGCGCGCAACGCGTTCACGACGCCGAAGCCGAAGAACCCGTTCACCCGCTTGCCGCCCGCGCACGTGGCGTCCACCACGCCGTCGCCGTTGCCGTCGTACGGCTCGGCCGGGCAGCCCGGGTTGTCCGCCTGCGCCTTCAGCAGCGCCTGGAGGGCCGCCGGGGAGGCCCACGGGTGCGTCGACTTCAGCAGCGCGGCCACGCCGGCGACGTGCGGGGACGCCATCGAGGTGCCCTGGAGGAAGCCGTACGCGTTGTTCGGCATCGTCGACAGGATGCGGCCGTTGGCCGACGGGGTGTCCGGGATCTGGTAGCGGTCGCCGCCCGGAGCCGCGACGTCGGTGACGCCCAGGCCGTAGCTGGAGTAGTACGACTTGGTGCCCTTGACGCCCGTCGCGCTCACCGTGACGACACCCGGCAGCTGGGTCGGCACGTCGAGGCAGGTGTGCGGGTCGACCGTCCGCGTCACCGGCGTGGTGTCGTCCGGGCTGCTGTCGTCGACGATCTCGTCCGCGTCCAGGTCGTGGTTGGAGTTGCCCGCCGAGGCGACGTTGAGCGTGCCCTTCTTCTGGGCGTACAGCTGCGCCCGGTTGACCGCGTCGACGATGGCCTTCTGGTCGGGGTCGTCCATGCAGTTGTACAGCCACGGGTCCACGTAGTAGCTGTTGTTCGTGATCTCGACGCCGTGGTCGGCGGCGAACACGAAGGCGCAGACGACGTTCTCCGGGTAGAAGAGGCCGTCCTTCGGGTCGCTCACCTTGATGCTGGAGACCTTCACGCCGGGCGCGACACCGGCCACGCCGATGCCGTTGCGCGCCGCCGCGATCTCGCCGGCGACGTGCGTGCCGTGGTAGTCCTCGGCGGTGTACGGACGCCAGGCGCCCTCGGCGGTGTCCGCGACGCCGCCCACGCAGTTGGCCGACTGGGACGCGGAGAAGTTCGGGGCGAGGTCCGGGTGGGTGTCGTCGACGCCGGTGTCGATCACGGCGACCGTCACCTTCCTGCTGCCCGGGTTGATCGCGGCGGCCTGGTCGGCGCCGATCGCCCGCAGGTCCCACTGGTCGGCCTCGAGGGGCTCGCTCTCGCCCGCCGCCGCCGACGCGCTCGCCGTCCTCGCGGCGTCCGCCGTCGACAGCAGCTGCGCCGCGCCCTCGTCGGTGGTGCCGGCGAGGCTCAGCGGCGCGGTGCGGGTCGCACCCGCCGACTGCACCCCGCGCACCGCCCGTATGGTCGGGCCGAAGTCGGGGTTCGCCGAGTGCACGACGAGCACGCCGATCTTGTCGTACGCCGCGGTGACGGTGCCGCCGGCCGCGGCGACCGCCTTCTTCACCGAGGCGATCGTGCGGTGGTCCACCTTCGTGTTGACGACGTACGCCAGGGTGCCGGCGTCGGCCGCCTGCGCGGCGGGGGCCGTGGCCGGGGCCGCCGAGGCCGCCGTCGGCAGGAAGCCGAGCGAGGCGGTCAGCGAGAGCACGACGGGCACCGCGAGGGCGAGGCGGCGTCTGGAAGGCAGATGAGCCATGGGGTCTCCACATCATCCGGAAACGAGACCGGCCCGCGACGCCGGTAGCGCGTGGGCAGGTACATGACGGGTGGTGCTCGCCCGAAACTATCTTCCTGACTCGCCGGCCAGCAATGACCTACCGCGACGACTTCCGGAAGAACCGGCCGAAGTCCGCTCGCGAGAACCCGGCGAGGACCCCCGCCGGCCCGGCGGATCCCGCCCGGAGGACCCGTCGACGGCGTCGGAGGGAAACCCGGCGACGACTTCCGAAACAACCCGATCGGGTTGAACCGGGGGTGGTGCGCCGCCGTGACCTTGGGCAGGGAGCCCGAGGACGATCGAGCACCCGCGTCCACCCGCCGTCCGAAACGCGAGGAGACTCCGTGGCCACCGAGACACCGCCACCCTCGAAGACCGAAACCCGACTCCCCTCCACCGAGGAGTTCGTCGCGGTGCAGGAGAGCCCGGAGTTCGGCGAGCTGCGCCGCTCCCACCGCGCCTTCGCCTTTCCGCTGACCGTCGCCTTCATCGCCTGGTACCTGCTGTACGTCCTGCTCTCCAACTACGCGGGCGACTTCATGGGCACCGAGCTGTTCGGCAACATCAACGTCGCCTTCGTCCTCGGCGTCGCCCAGTTCGTCACCACGTTCCTCATCGCCTGGTGGTACGCGCGGCACGCCGCCGCGAAGCTCGACCCCAAGGCCGAGGCCATCAAGTCCCGGATGGAGGGCGGCGCATGAGCCCCGCACAGCACACCTTCCTGGCCGCCAACGAGGCCAGCGAACACCGGCCGCTGATCATCACCCTGTTCGCGGTGTTCGTCGTCGCGACCCTCGTCATCACCGTCTGGGCGGGCCGCCAGACCAAGGACGCCGCCGACTTCTACGCGGGCGGCCGCCAGTTCAGCGCCTTCCAGAACGGCCTCGCCGTCTCCGGCGACTACATGTCGGCCGCGTCCTTCCTCGGCATCGCGGGCGCCATCGCCCTCTTCGGCTACGACGGCTTCCTCTACTCCATCGGCTTCCTGGTCGCCTGGCTGGTCGCGCTGCTCCTGGTGGCCGAGCCGCTGAGGAACTCCGGCCGCTACACCATGGGCGACGTCCTGGCCTACCGCATGCGCCAGCGCCCGGTCCGCACGGCGGCCGGCACCTCCACCATCGTCGTCTCGATCTTCTACCTGCTGGCCCAGATGGCCGGCGCGGGCGTCCTGGTCTCCCTGCTGCTCGGCATCACCTCCGACGCCGGCAAGATCCTGATCGTCGCCCTCGTCGGCGTCCTGATGATCGTGTACGTCTCCATCGGCGGCATGAAGGGCACCACCTGGGTCCAGATGGTCAAGGCCGTGCTGCTCATCGGCGGCACGATCCTCATCACCTTCCTGGTGCTGCTGAAGTTCGACTTCAACATCTCGGACCTGCTCGGCAAGGCCGCAGAGAACAGCGGCAAGGGCGCCGCCTTCCTGGAGCCCGGCCTCCAGTACGGCGCGACCGGAACCTCCAAGCTGGACTTCATCTCCCTGGGCATCGCCCTGGTGCTCGGCACGGCCGGCCTGCCGCACATCCTGATCCGCTTCTACACCGTCCCCGACGCCAAGGCCGCCCGGAAGTCCGTCAACTGGGCGATCGGCATCATCGGCGTCTTCTACCTGATGACCATCGCGCTCGGCTTCGGCGCCGCCGCACTGATCTCGCAGGACGAGATCATCGCCTCCAACCCGTCCGGCAACACGGCCGCGCCCCTGCTCGCCCTCCACCTCGGCGGCGTCGACTCGACCTGGGGCGCCATCCTGCTCGCCACGATCTCGGCGGTGGCCTTCGCGACGATCCTCGCCGTCGTCGCCGGACTCACCCTCGCCTCCTCGTCGTCCTTCGCCCACGACATCTACGCCAACGTCATCCGCAAGGGGAAGGCCACGGACAAGGAGGAGATGAGGGCGGCCCGCTGGGCGACCGTCTTCATCGGCATCGTCTCCATCGGCCTGGGCGCGCTCGCCCGCGACCTCAACGTCGCCGGCCTGGTCGCCCTGGCCTTCGCGGTCGCCGCGTCCGCCAACCTGCCGACCATCCTCTACAGCCTGTTCTGGAAGCGGTTCACCACCCGGGGCGCCCTGTGGTCGATCTACGGCGGCCTGATCGTCGCCGTCGGCCTGGTGCTCTTCTCACCCGTGGTCTCCGGCGACCCCAAGGCGATGTTCCCCGACGTCGACTTCGCCTGGTTCCCGCTGAAGAACCCGGGCATCATCTCCATCCCGTTCGGCTTCCTGATGGGCTGGCTCGGCACCGTCCTGTCCAAGGAGGAGCCGGACGCCGGCAAGTACGCGGAGCTGGAGGTCCGGTCCCTGACCGGCACCGGCGCCCACTGACGGACACCCCTCCCCGGCCGTGGGGGGGGGGGGGGGCCCCCGGGGGGCCGCCCCCCCCCCCCCCCCCCCCCCCCCCCCCCCGCGCGCCGGGGGGGGGGCCCCCCCCCCCCGCCCCCCGCCCCGGCCGCGTCCCACGTCGTGGGACCGGGCGCTGTCGTTGTCGGCGCCGTCACGTAGGCTCGCCGGTGACGGAACTCATGCGATCCGCTACGAGGGAGGGGGCCCAGTGCTCATCGACACCTACGGCCGGGTTGCCACCGACCTGAGGGTCTCGCTGACCGACCGCTGCAATCTGCGCTGCACGTACTGCATGCCCGAAGAAGGCCTGCAGTGGCTGGCCAAGCCCGACCTGCTCACGGACGACGAGATCGTCCGCCTGATCGACATCGCGGTCCGCGTGCTCGGCGTCGAGGAGGTGCGCTTCACCGGCGGCGAGCCCCTGCTGCGCCCCGGCCTCGTCGGCATCGTCGAGCGGGTCGCCGCCCTCGCCCCCCGCCCCCGGACGTCGCTGACCACCAACGGCATCGGCCTCCGGCGCACCGCGACGGCCCTGAAGGCCGCGGGCCTGGACCGGGTCAACGTCTCCCTCGACACGCTCCGCCCCGACGTCTTCAAGACCCTCACCCGCCGCGACCGCCACCAGGACGTCCTCGACGGCCTGCGGGCCGCCCACGAGGCGGGCCTGACCCCGGTGAAGGTCAACGCCGTCCTGATGCCCGGGCTGAACGACGACGAGGCACCCGACCTGCTGGCCTGGGCGCTGGAGCACGACTACGAACTGCGCTTCATCGAGCAGATGCCCCTCGACGCCCAGCACGGCTGGAAGCGCGAGGGCATGGTCACCGCCGGGGACATCCTGGCCTCCCTGCGCACCCGCTTCGAGCTGACCCCCGAGGGCCAGGAGGCACGCGGCTCCGCCCCGGCCGAGCGCTGGCTGGTGGACGGCGGACCGCAGCGCGTCGGCGTCATCGCCTCCGTCACCCGCCCGTTCTGCTCGGCCTGCGACCGCACCCGGCTGACCGCCGACGGCCAGGTCCGCACCTGCCTGTTCGCCCGTGAGGAGACCGACCTGCGGGCGGCCCTGCGCTCCGGCGCCCCCGACGAGGAGATCGCCCGCATCTGGCGCCTGGCGATGTGGGGCAAGAAGGCGGGCGCGGGCCTGGACGACCCGTCCTTCGTCCAGCCGGACCGCCCCATGTCGGCGATCGGCGGCTGAGGCGGCCCCTCAGCCCTCCCGCACCTCCCACTCCGCCAGCAGGACCACGTCCTTCAAGAACCCCCGCACCCCGAGGAACTGCGACAGGTGCTCGCGGTGCTCGTCGCAGGCGAGCCAGGTCTTGCGCCGCTCCGGCGTGTGGATCTTCGGGTTGTTCCACGCCAGCACCCACACGGCGTCGGCACGGCAGCCCTTGGCGGAACAGATCGGCGTCTCGTCAGTCACAGGTTTCGTCCCACAGGTGCGCACAAAAGGCGACGCCGAGCAGCCACGGGGGGAGCTGCCCGGCGTCGGTCCGTCGCTCCGACGGGGGATGCGGAGCGCGTACGAAGTATGTCATGGGTCACCTGCCCGACGGGACCGGAACCACATGATTGATCTGAGCTTTTCCTGAGCTCGGCGCACAGCCCCCGCACGGCCGGCTCACGGTCGCCGCTCGGCGGGACCGGCCCCCGCGTCCCTCCGCGCGGATTCCGCGAAGCGCTCCTCTTCGGGGCCGGACGCGCCCGGGGCGTCCTGCGCGCGCGGCGGTTCGATCACCGGCCGCGCCGGCGGGGCGACGAACGTCGAGGGGAGCCCCGGCGCGTTCTCCCGCCCGGCGTTGGCGATCACCACCGCGATGTACGGCAGGACCAGCCCGAGGACCAGCGCCACCAGAGCCACATGCCGTTCCACGTTCCACAGCACCGCCGCGAGGATCACCGACACCGTACGGATCGACATCGAGATCACGTACCGCCGCTGCCGGCCCCGCACGTCCTCCTGGAGCCCCTGACGGGCCCCAGTGATCCGGAACACCTGGACGTTGCCGCCGCCACCCTGCTTCCGCATCACGTTCCACCATCCGCCCGCATCGAACTCTCCCCCGCACCCACGGTACGCCGCCGTTCCACCGCGTTCGAGACCGGGTCGCGTCCCCCCTCGCCGGGCGCTCTGCGCCGTACCGCGTACGGCCGTACCCGACATGCGCCGTACGGCGTACGGATCCAGACTGGGGGAGACGCCGGCGTCGAGCCGTACCGGGAGGCAGTCATGGGCTGGTTGTGGGCGATCATCGTGGGATTCGTGCTGGGCCTGATCGCCAAGGCGGTCATCCCGGGGAAGCAGCACAGCCCGCTCTGGCTGACCACCATCTGCGGCATCCTGGGCGCGATCGTCGGCAACGCGGTCGCCCGCGGCTTCGGCATCGACGAGACCCCCGGCATCGACTGGGGCCGGCACATCTTCCAGCTGATCGCCGCGATCATCATCGTGGCGATCGGCGACATGCTGTACATGCAGACGCTGGGCAGGAGGAAGCAGCAGCGGCGGGTCTGACCCCGCGCGCCGTGCCGGAGCGCCCGAAGGGGCGCGGGGCCGTGCCGCGGCACGGCCCCGCTCAGGACCGGTCACCCCCCGGCCGCGGCCGGGTCCTCGTCACCCTTCCGGCGGCACCGGCCGCCGTCCGCGCGGGTCCGCGTCACACGCCCTGGCTGACGGAGCTCATGTTGAAGTCCGGCACCCGCAGCGCGGGCATCGCGGCCCGGGTGAACCAGTCGCTCCACTCCCGGGGCAGCGTCTTCTCCGTGCGCCCGGCCTCCGTCGCCCGGCCCAGCAGGTCCACCGGGGACTCGTTGAACCGGAAGTTGTTGACCTCGCCGACGACCTCGCCGTCCTCGACGAGGTACACGCCGTCCCGGGTCAGCCCGGTGAGCAGCAGGGTGGCCGGGTCCACCTCGCGGATGTACCACAGGCAGGTCAGCAGCAGCCCGCGCGCGGTGCCCGCGACCATCTCCTCCAGGGAGCGGTCGTCCCCGCCGTCCAGGATCAGGTTGTCGCCCGCGGGGGCCACCGGCAGCCCGGTCAGGGCCGCGCTGTGCCGGCTGGTCGCCAGGCGCCTGAGCTCGCCCCCGGCGATCCACTCGGTGGCCCCGATCGGCAGCCCGTTGTCGAACACCGACCGGTCGCCGCCGGAGGAGTGCGCGACGACGAACGGCGCCGACTCCAGCCCCGGCTCGGCGGGGTCGCTGCGCAGGGACAGCGGCAGCCCGGTCAGCTTCTCGCCGAGCCGGGTGCCGCCGCCCGGCTTGGAGAACACGGTCCGCCCCTCGGCCGCGTCCCGGCCCGACGACGACCACAACTGGTAGATCATCAGGTCCGCGACGGCGGTCGGCGGCAGCAGCGTCTCGTACCGCCCGGCGGGCAGCTCGATCCGCCGCTCCGCCCAGCCCAGGCGTACGGCGAGCTCGGCGTCGAGCGCCGCCGGGTCGACGTCCCTGAAGTCCCGGGTCGACCGGCCCGCCCACGCCGAACGGGTACGGTCCGGCGACTTGGCGTTGAGCTCCAGCGTGCCGTTCGGCTGGTCGTGCCGCAGCCGCAGCCCCGTCGACGTGCCCACGTACGTCGACACCAGCTCGTGGTTGGCGAAGCCGTACAGCTCCCGCCCGCCCGCCCGCGCGCGGGCGAACGCCTCACCCAGGGCCGGAGCGAAGTCGGCGAACACCGCGGACGTGGTCTCGGCGGGCGCCTGCGTGAACCCGGGCGACTCCGCGGCGCCCGTGACCAGCGGCTGCGCGTCCTCGGCGGGGCCGGCCCCGTGCGCGGCGGCCTCGGCGGCCCGCACCAGCGGCTCCAGCTCGTCGGCGGTCACGGCCGCCCGCGAGACGACCCCGGACGCGGTGCCCTCCTTGCCGTCCACCGTCGCGATCACGGTGAGGGTGCGCGAGCGCGTCACGCCGTTGGTGGTGAGCGCGTTGCCCGCCCACCGCAGGTTGGCGGTCGACTGCTCGTCGGCGATGACGACGCAGCCGTCGGCCCGCGACAGCTCCAGCGCCCGCTCGACGACCTCGTGCGGCTTGTTCGTGGGGGCGCTCATCGGCCGGCCTCCTGGGTGGTGTTCAGAATGTTGACGCCCTTGAACAGGGCGGACGGGCAGCCGTGCGAGACGGCCGCGACCTGTCCCGGCTGGGCCTTGCCGCAGTTGAAGGCGCCCCCGAGGACGTAGGTCTGCGGGCCGCCGACGGCCGCCATGGAGCCCCAGAAGTCGGTGGTCGTCGCCTGGTAGGCCACGTCCCGCAGCTGCCCGGTGATCCGCCCGTTCTCGATCCGGAAGAAGCGCTGCCCGGTGAACTGGAAGTTGTACCGCTGCATGTCGATCGACCAGGACCGGTCGCCGACGACGTAGATGCCCCGGTCGACGCCCCCGATGAGGCCTTCGGTGGACAGGCCCGCCGGGTCCGGCCGCAGCGACACGTTGGCCATGCGCTGCACCGGCACGTGGCCGGGGGAGTCGGCGAACGCGCACCCGTTGGACCGCTCGAACCCGGTGAGCCGCGCGATCCGCCGGTCCAGCTGGTAGCCGACGAGGGTGCCGTCCTTCACCAGGTCCCAGGACTGCGCCTCGACGCCCTCGTCGTCGTAGCCGACGGTCGCCAGGCCGTGCTCGGCGGTGCGGTCGCCGGTGACGTTCATCAGCTCCGAGCCGTACCGCAGCTTGCCGAGCCGGTCGAAGGTGGCGAACGAGGTGCCGGCGTAGGCGGCCTCGTAGCCCAGCGCGCGGTCCAGCTCGGTGGCGTGCCCGATGGACTCGTGGATGGTCAGCCACAGGTTGGACGGGTCCACGACGAGGTCGTACAGGCCCGGCTCGACGCTGGGCGCCCGCATCTTCTCGGCCAGCAGCTCCGGGATCCGCTCCAGTTCCTCGTCCCAGTCCCAGCCGGTGCCCGTCAGGTACTCCCAGCCCCGCCCGGCCGGCGGCGCGATCGTCCGCATCGAGTCGAACTCGCCGCTGGACTCGTCGACCGACACCGCCTCCAGCACCGGGTGGAGCCGCACGCGCTGCTGCGTGGTCACCGTGCCCGCGGTGTCCGCGTAGAACTTGTTCTCGTGGACGGTGAGCAGCGAGGCGTCCACGTGGTTGATCCCGCCGGCCGCGAGCAGCCGCGCGCTCCACTCCGTGAGCAGCGCCGCCTTCTCCTCGTCGGGCACGGTGAACGGGTCGATCCCGTACGACGACACCCACGTCTTCTCGGCGTGCACCGGCTCGTCGGCCAGCTCCACCCGCTCGTCGGCCCCCGCCGCCCGGATCACCTGCGCGGACAGCTTCGCCATCGCCACGGCCTGCGAGGCGACCTTGGCCGCCGCGTCCATGGTCAGGTCCACGCCCGACGCGAACCCCCACGTCCCGCCGTGCACCACGCGCACCGCGTACCCGAGGTCGGTGGTGTCCGACGAGCCGGCCGGCTTGGCGTCCCGGAACCGCCAGGACGCGCTGCGCACCCGCTCGAACCGGAAGTCCGCGTGCTCCGCCCCCAGCGCACGCGCGCGGGCGAGCGCGGCGTCGGCCAGGGCGCGTAGGGGGAGTGCAAGGAAGGACTGATCGATGTCATGGGGCACGGTGGGAGAGATCCCTTCGGACGCTTGCCTGTGGTGACCGTCGGAGGCAGTGAACCACGTCTCGCTCCTCGGGCTCTCCCGAAAAGGCTGGAGCGTGAGGACGGGAAACCACCGGCGAGAGGAGGGTGGCGGGACAGCAGGGTGGATCAGTTGCGTGGTCCGTCTTCCGGCGAGGGGGTCTGCTTCCCGGACGGGGCACGCGGCCGAGCGAACGTAAGTGATCAAGGGGGCCGACCGACCTATGGACGTCTTCGGTGTCCACCATGACCTCATCGCCGAGTACGAGGCGTTCACCAGCTCCCTCGTCGCCTGACCCGCGTCATCCCGGCCGGAGGCCCGCCGAAGCACCCGACCGCACCGGCGACCAAGAAGAAGCAGCGTGGCAAGTCCACACCCGATACCGTCTCCTCCACCTCGTCCCCTACGCCCCCGAACGCGTCGCCTTCGACCCGCGTCCGGTCACCGCCGACGCCCGTCCGGACCTCCTCCCGGCCCTCGTGCACGCCTTCGTCTCCACCGCCGAACGCGCCCTGCTGCACGGCGTCCTCCACGACTGCCGGGAGACGCGCGACACGCTGCCCGTCGTCCGGGGCCGCATCCGCCACGCCGACCAGCTCCGCCGAAGGCCGGGCGTCCCCGTGCCCCCGGAAGTCGCCTACGACGACCACACGCCCGACACACCGGAGAACCGTCTCCTCCTCGCCGCCGCCTCCTGCGCGTGCCCGGCCTCGCCCCGGCCGCGCGCTCCGCCCTCCAGCGCCTCACCGCCCGGCTCGACGGAGTCCGGCTCCTGCCCGCCGGGGCACCGGCACCCCGGTGGACCCCCGGCCGGCGCAACGCCCACGCCCTCGTCCTCGCCGAACTCGTCCTGCGCGGCGCCTCCTGCGAACTCGGCGACGGCCGCGAGATCGCCGTCGACGGGATGCTCGTGACCATGTGGCGCCTCTTCGGGGCCTACCTGGCCCGTGCCGTCGGCGAGGCCCTGCGCCTGCGCATCGGAGGCAGACCCGAGCCGCGGGACCGGAACTTCTCCCTGGACGTCGCCGACCGGCACGTCCCCGAGCCCGACCTCGTGCACTACCTGCCGTCGCCGCGCGACGGGACGATGCGCCAGGCCGTGGTGCTCGACGCCAAGTTCAAGACCAGACCGCAGCGGGGCGACCTGTACCAGATGACCGCCCACTGCGTACGCCTCGGTCTCGCCGAAGGACATCTCGTCCACGCCTCCGGCAGGCCCGGAGCCGTGGAGGTGCCGGTGGGGGAGGGACGCCTGAGGATCTGGCGGCACGTCGTCGACCTCTCACGTCCCTGGCGGGACCTGGCCTCGGACACCGACGCTCTCGCCGAGTCGGTCGACACCGCGCGCAGCACGGGGTCGCAGGGAAACGGCCGCGGCGGCCGGATGTAGGTACCCTCAGAGGTATGTACGCACAACCCGCCTGCTGTGAGGGGAGCGCGGTATGAGCACCATCTCCGTCCGCGAGTTCTCGTACAACCCCAGCGCGGTCTTCGCCCGCGTCGAGAAGGGTGAGTCGATCCAGGTCACCCGGCACGGCAACGTGATCGCGATACTGTCACCGGCCGGCAGTCCCATGGAGCGGTACGCGCACCTGGTGGCGCAAGGGAAGATCAAGCTGAAGCCGGTCACCGCCGCCGACCGCCACAGCATGCCGCACTACGAGGTGCCGGAAGACATCGATCCCGTGGCGCTCCTGCTGGCCGAGCGCGAAGAGGACGACCGTTGATCTACATGGACACGTCCGCGCTGGTCACCTGGATGACCCGGCGCAGTCACTGGGGCGCGATGGACGCCTTCCTCCAGGAACGGGCCACGGAGCCGCTCGCCACCAGCACGCTCGGCTTCGTGGAGACCGTGCGGACCCTGGACCTCATGGGGCACTTTCCGAAGGCCATGGAGGACCTGGACGCCCGGATCACCGAGATTCTCCTCACCCGAGAGGTGCGCGACACGGCGGCTCTGCTGGTCGGACGCCTGAGGACGCTGGACGCGATCCACGTGGCCAGCGCTCTCTCCCTGCGGGACGACCTGACCGGCCTGGTGACCTACGACCGCAGGATGCTCGAGACCGCTCGCGCCGAAGGGCTGTCGGCTCACGCACCGGGCATGGCCGACTGACCCGCGGTGCGAACTGTAGGAACCCCACAGGAGGCCACGGGAGCCACTGTCGGTGCCCGAATGCTCCGGGACGGACCGGGACCGATAGGTTTCACGAGGAAGCCGCCTGTCGTCCAAGCGTCCGGCGGTTGTGTCAGATCCCTAGGGAAAGGGTGATCCGTTGAGCCGCTCGGTTCTCGTCACCGGAGGAAACCGGGGCATCGGCCTCGCCATCGCCCGAGCGTTCGCCGACGCCGGCGACAAGGTCGCGATCACGTACCGCTCGGGGGAGCCGCCGGCCGGCTTCCTCGCCGTCAAGTGCGACATCACCGACCCCGAGCAGGTGGAGCAGGCCTACAAGGAGATCGAGGACGCGCACGGTTCCGTCGAGGTCCTGATCGCCAACGCCGGCGTCACCAAGGACCAGCTCCTGATGCGCATGTCCGAGGAGGACTTCACCTCGGTCATCGACACCAACCTCACCGGCACCTTCCGCGTGGTCAAGCGTGCCAACCGCGGCATGCTGCGCGCCCGGAAGGGCCGCGTCGTCCTGATCTCCTCGGTCGTCGGCCTGCTCGGCTCCGCGGGTCAGGCCAACTACGCCGCCTCCAAGGCCGCCCTGGTCGGCTTCGCGCGCTCCCTCGCCCGGGAGCTGGGATCGCGCAACATCACCTTCAACGTCGTCGCGCCCGGTTTCGTCGACACCGACATGACCAAGGTGCTCACCGACGAGCAGCGCGCGGGCATCGTCTCGCAGGTGCCGCTCGGCCGGTACGCGCGGCCGGAGGAGATCGCCGCGACGGTGCGGTTCCTCGCCTCGGACGACGCCTCGTACATCACTGGAGCCGTCATCCCGGTTGACGGCGGACTGGGAATGGGTCACTGATCACCATGAGCGGAATTCTCGAGGGCAAGCGCGTCCTGATCACCGGTGTGCTGATGGAGTCCTCCATCGCCTTCCACACCGCCAAGCTGGCCCAGGAGCAGGGTGCCGAGATCATCCTGACCGCGTTCCCGCGGCCCACGCTGACCGAGCGCATCGCCAGGAAGCTGCCGAAGCCCACCAAGGTCATCGAGCTCGACGTGACGAACGACGAGCACCTCGGCCGCCTCGCGGACATCGTGGGCGAGGAGCTCGGCGGCCTCGACGGCGTCGTGCACTCCATCGGTTTCGCCCCGCAGGACGCCCTCGGCGGCAACTTCCTCAACACGCCGTTCGAGTCGGTCGCCACGGCCATGCACGTCTCGGCGTACTCCCTGAAGTCGCTCACCATGGCCTGCCTGCCGCTGATGCAGAACGGCGGCTCGGTCGTCGGTCTCACCTTCGACGCGCAGTACGCCTGGCCGCAGTACGACTGGATGGGCCCCGCCAAGGCCGCCCTCGAGGCCACCAGCCGCTACATGGCGCGCGACCTGGGCAAGCAGAACATCCGCTGCAACCTCATCTCGGCGGGTCCGATCGGCTCCATGGCCGCGAAGTCCATCCCGGGCTTCGGCGAGCTGGCCTCCGTGTGGGACTCCCGCTCCCCGCTGGAGTGGGACCTCAAGGACCCCGAGCCGGCCGGCCGCGGTGTCGTCGCCCTGCTGAGCGACTGGTTCCCGAAGACCACGGGCGAGATCATCCACGTCGACGGCGGTCTGCACGCCATCGGCGCCTGATCCCCGGTCCGGTCCCCGACGCCCCGTCCCCGCACCGCGGGGGCGGGGCGTCACCCGTTCGGCCTACCAGGCCGGGCGGGCGCCGAGCCCGACCGGGCACGCTGAGGTGCGCGTTCCTCTCGCTTTCCTCCCCAGCACGGCCGAGGAGGTCCCTTTGTGCGCCTGTCTCGCAGCGTGGCCCCAGTGATCGTCGCCGTCTGCCTCGTCTTCTCCCTGCCGTACGACGCCCTGCCCCACGCGCGCGTGGGGGCGCCGAAGCCCGCCGCGACCCCGGATCCGTTCGGCGCGGAGTGCCGCATCGCCGTCCGCGGCTCCCGTGTCGTGGCCCACTGCCACAACCCCTACGCCGGCACCGACCGGGTCCGCCTGCACATCGAGTGCGCCCGCTGGTGGGACCTCGACACCGACGGCGTGCCCGCCGACGCCGGACCCGCCGTGACCGTACGGCTGACCGGCCGGTGCTGGAAGGAGGTGCGCACGGCCTGGGTCAGTCACCAGCGGGTGTGAACCGTCCGGGCCGGCACAGGAACGGATAGCTGGCCGCCTCCGCGGCGGCCTGCTCCGCGTCCCCGGCCCGGATCGCGTCCAGCAGCCGCGCGTGGTCCATGTAGGTCTCCGGCGTCAGCTCCTCGCCGACGTCCTCGCGCAGCCAGTCCCGCAGCACCTCGCCCAGGTCCGCGTACATCGCGGTCATGACGTCGTTGTGGGAGGCCGCCACCACCGCCAGGTGGAAGGTCGCGTCGGCCGCGACGAACGCCTCCGTGTCGCCCGACTCCCACGCCTCCTCGCGCCGCAGCAGCAGCGCGTCCAGCTGCTTGAGGTCCTTCTCGGTGCGCCGCTCGGCCGCGAGCCCCGCCGCGCCCGACTCCAGCGTGGAGCGCAGCTCGGCGATGTGCCGCGGGTCGGCGTCGGCGAAACGGCGGTGCATCACGCCGGCCAGCTCGCTGGTCGCGACGACATAGGTGCCCGAGCCCTGCCGGATGTCCAGCAGGCCGTTGTGCGCGAGCGCGCGGACGGCCTCGCGGACCGTGTTGCGGGCGACGCCCAGCTGCTCGACCAGCTCGGGCTCCGTCGGGATGCGCGAACCCACCGGCCACTCGCCCGAGGTGATCTGGGTGCGCAGCGCGGCGATGACCTGCTCGGACAGCGCCGAGCGGCGGGGATGGCTCAGGGGCATGACACACCTTCGCACGGGCGGGGCGGGGAGGTGGGCCCCGAGGGTGGACAGCCAATCATCCCATGATTCTATGATGGACGGCATGGCTGGTGAGGAAACCCGGACGACGACGCCCCCGGACCTGCGCACCCCGGTGGCGGACGAGCCCCCGCGGGCGCCCGCGCGCACGTGGGCGGCTCGGATGCTCGTGGCCGCGATCGTGCTGTCCGCCCTCAACCTCCGCCCGGCCATCACCAGCCTCGGCGCCCTCCTCGAGGAGGTCCGCGACGGCCTCGGCATGAGCGGCAGCGTGGCCGGCCTGCTCACCTCCGTGCCCCCGCTCTGCTTCGCCGTCTTCGGCGTCACGGCCCCCCGCCTCGCCCGCCGGTTCGGGCCGGGCGCGGTGGTCTGCGCGGGCATGGCCGCCATCGCCGCGGGCCTGCTGATACGGCCGTACGCCGCGAGCACGGCGGGGTTCCTGGCCGCCAGCGCGCTCGCCCTCATGGGCATCGCCGTCAGCAACGTCCTGATGCCGGTCATCGTCAAGAGCTGGTTCCCGGACCGGGTCGGCTCCATGACCGGCCTGTACTCGATGGCCCTCGCCCTCGGCACCTCGGCCGCCGCCGCGATCACCGTGCCCGTGACCGAGGCCCTGGGCGGCGGCTGGCAGTCGGGGCTCGCCGTCTGGGCGGGGCTGGCGGCGGCCGCCGTGCTGCCGTGGCTGCCGCAGGTGCGCAAGCGGGAGACGGCGCCCGCCGCCGAGGCCTCCGCGCCCGCGAGGACGCCGGTGCGGCTGCGCGTCACCCGCAGCCGCACCGCCTGGGCGCTCGCCGTCTTCTTCGGGCTCCAGGCCACGGCCGCCTACATCACCATGGGCTGGATGGCGCAGATCTTCCGGGACGCGGGCGTGGCCGCGAGCACGGCGGGCCTGCTCCTCGCCGTCACGATGGTGATGGGGGTGCCCCTCGCCTTCGTCATCCCGCGCGTGGCGGCCCGGCTGCCCCACCAGGGGCCGATCGTGCTGGCGCTCGGCGTCTGCGGACTGGCCGGATACGCCGGCCTCTACCTCGCGCCCGCCGGCGGCGCCTGGGCCTGGGCGGTGCTGCTCGGCGTCTCCAACTGCGCCTTCCCGCTGGCCCTCACCATGGTCGGCATGCGGGCCCGGACCGGGGCCGGCGTGGCGCAGCTGTCGGCCTTCGCGCAGAGCACCGGCTACCTGATCTCCATCCCGGGCCCGCTCCTGGTGGGCGTGCTCTACCAGCACAGCGGGGGCTGGGGCCTGCCGCTCGCGCTGATGGGCGCGCTGATGATCCCCCAGATGGTCGTGGGCGTGCTGGCCGGCCGGGACCGCACCGTGGAGGACGAGGCCGCGCGCTGACCCCGGGCGCACCGCTCGCCGCCCCGGGTGCGAGACTGGGCGCATGCCCGTGCTCGACCCGAATCCCCCGAACGGCCAGAAGAAGATGCTGATCGTCTTCGGCTCGTTCCTCCTCATCTTCGTGATCATCGCCGTCATCGCGACGATCGCCTCTCCCTGACGCCCCGGCCCGTCCGTGGGGGGTGGGGCTAACCCCCCTGTCCCCTAGGGGGCCAGGGTCAGGGTCAAGTGGGTGGATCACCGGATGGGACGGGGGCCGCCCGATCCGTACCTTCGAACCGTGACCGCGCGAGGCGGACCACGGACGACTCGAAGACCAGCGGAGGCACCCATGCCGGCCCCTACGCACACCCGGCCCCACCCGGTCGCCACGGGCGGCGTCACCCGGCTGCCCTGGTGGGCCCTCGCCCTCCCGACGCTCGCCTTCGTCACCCTGCTCGCGCTCATACTGAACCCGTCCGACGCCCACGCGGCCGCCGACGACCCGATGATCACGCACCTCGTCGAGCGCGTGCGGGACCTGCTCGCGCGCTAGCCGTGCCGATCACGCCCCGGGCACACCCTTCACCCCCGGGTCCGCCGGTGAAGGCCCATGTCAACTCCCTGCGCCCCGTGGCCTGTTTCGTGCGAAGCTGGGAGCCATGAGCGTCGCAGAACCCCGCAGGATCGTCCTCTTCCGGCATGCGAAAGCCGACTGGCCCCAAGTGAACGACCATGAGCGGCCGCTCGCTGAGCGGGGCCGCCAGGACGCGGCCGTCGCCGGACGCAGGCTGGCCGACTCCGGCATCCCCATCGACCTGACCCTGTGCTCCACCGCGACCCGTACCCGCGAGACGTGGAAGCTCGCCGTCCATGAGTTCCCGCAGCGGCCGAAAACCGTCTACGAGGAGCGGATCTACGAGGCCTCGCCGGGCGAGCTGATCGCCCTGCTCAACGAGACCCCGGACGACGTGCGCACGGTCCTCCTCGTCGGCCACAACCCGGGCATCCACGGCCTCGCCGACGTGCTCTCCGGCTCGTCCGAGGGGGACGCTGGCGAGCGGATGAACCGCCGGGGCTTCCCGGCCGCCGCCTTCGCCGTCGTCTCCTTCGACGGCTCCTGGAAGTCCCTGGAGCCGGGCGTGGGCACCCTGCTCGACTACTGGACGCCGTCCGAGTAGCCCTCCGGCGGGCCGCACCCCCGGGTGTGCGGGAGGGCCCGGCGCCGCGAGGGCGCCGGGCCCCGTCACTCGCGCGCCCGACTGCCGTCGACGCCGGCCCGGCGCCGACGGCAGTCCGGCCGGGGCCCCGCCGACGACGCCCCGGCGGCTACTGCTCGTCGTGGGTGTCCGCCGCCTCGACCTCTTCGCGGGTGACGCCCAGCAGATACAGGACGGTGTCCAGGAACGGCACGTTCACCGCGGTGTGCGCCGCCTCGCGCACGACGGGCTTGGCGTTGAAGGCGACGCCCAGACCGGCCGCGTTGAGCATGTCCAGGTCATTGGCGCCGTCGCCGATCGCCACCGTCTGCGACAGCGGCACGCCCGCCTCGGCGGCGAACCGGCGCAGCAGCCGCGCCTTGCCCGCGCGGTCCACGATCTCCCCGGTGACCCGGCCCGTCAGCTTCCCGTCGACGATCTCCAGCGTGTTGGCCTGGGCGAAGTCCAGCCCCAGCCGTTCCTTGAGGTCGTCGGTGACCTGGGTGAAGCCGCCGGAGACGACACCCACCTGGTAGCCCAGCCGCTTCAGCGTCCGGATGAGGGTGCGCGCACCCGGCGTCAGCCGCACCTCCGCGCGCACCTTCTCCACGACCGAGGCGTCCAGCCCCTCCAGCAGCGCCACGCGCGCGTGCAGCGACTGCTCGAAGTCCAGCTCACCCCGCATCGCCGCGGCGGTCACCTCGGCGACCTCGTCCTCGCAGCCGGCGTGGGCGGCGAAGAGCTCGATCACCTCGTCCTGGATGAGCGTGGAGTCGACGTCCATGACGACGAGCCGCTGGGCCCGCCGGTGCAGGCCCGCGGCCACGACGGCGACGTCGACGCCGAGCGCGGCCGCGTCGGTGGCCAGGGCGGTGCGCAGCGGTTCCGTCTCCACGCCGGAGACGGCGAACTCGACGGCCGTGACGGGGTACTTGGCGAGCCGGAAGATACGGTCGATGTTGCCGCCCACCTTGGTGATCTTGGCGGCGACGGCGGCCGTGGCCTCCGCGGTCAGCGGGTGGCCGAGCACGGTGACGAGGGAGCGGCCGAGGCCGCGCGGGCGGTTGTCCCCGAGACCGGAGATGATCTCCGCCTGCATCTTCATCGACTCCGCCCAGCTGTGGACGGTCGACCGCAGGTCCCCCTCCAGCCCGCGCGGCGGCTCGGTCACGAGCGCGCACAGCACCATGCGGCCCCGGGTGACGACCTGCTCGATGTCGACGACGTCGACGGAGTAGGCGGCGAGGGTGTCGAAGAGGCCGGCCGTGATGCCCGGCCTGTCCTTGCCGAAGATCTTGACAAGGAGAGTGGGCACATCGGTCGGCGAGGTCTGCTCAGCGCTCATGGTGCACCCACCGTATCCGGCACCCAGTGCCGACCGCCTCCGAGGTCCGCCTGACGGACACGGAACACGAGGTCACGTCCGTCCGGCGCGAACCGTGCGGCGGGACCACGGCGGCGCCGGCCGTCGTCGCTCCCAGGGTACGGCCGGACGGCTCAGCGGGGCCGCTTCGGCCGGTCCGGCGGGGGTGCGGCCGGAGGCGGGGGAGGAGGGGGCGGCGGTCCGTCCTCGGCGGACCGCGCCGGCCGTTCCCCGGAGCCCGCGGGCCCGGCGGGCCGCCGCGGCGGCCCGGGCGGCGGGCCGAGCGGTCGCACCATGGTCGGGGCGTCGTACAGGTCCCCGAGGGCCGGCGGCCCGTCCGGGCCCCGCTCGGCCGCGTCCGGGGCGGAGCGCTCGGGCGGCTGAGGGCCCGCGGGCGACCTGCCGCCCGGCCCGTCCCCGCCCGATCCGTCCCCGCCCGGCCCCGGCCCGCCACGCGGCCCGGCCCGTCCCGGCCGGTCACCGCCTGGCGGTGCCTCCCCGCGCCCCCGTCCGTCTTCCGGAGGCCGGGTCCCCCGCCCCCGGCCTCCGCCCCCCGGCCGCGCGTCCTCGGGCTCCCGCAGTTCGTCCGGCACCCGCAGATAGGGATTGGTCGCCGGGTTCGGCGGCCGGTACGGCGCACTCGGCGCGTACGGCCCGGACCGGTCGTCGCCGGACGCCGGACGCCCGGCCGCCGTCCCCGCGGCCCCCGCCGCCGGAGCTCCCGACCCGGCCGACTCCCCGGAAGCCCCCGCCGACGCGCGCAGGCCGTCCCGGTGCCCCCCGCCCGCCGGTCCCTCGCCCCCGGCCACCGCCCCCCACCCGCTCGCGTGCGAAGCGCGTCCGGCCTCCGCCCCCGAGGCCCCTGCCCCTGAAGCCCGAACCCCCGAAGCCCCCGCCCCCGAGGGCCCGGCCCCCGAAACCCCCGCCACGCCCCGCCGGTTCTCCCCGTACCGCGACCCCCCGACCCCGGCTCCCCCCGCGCTCCCCGACACCCCCGCACTCCCCGCCATCCCCGCCTCCGTGTCACCCCGTGCCAACCGCGCGGCCTGTCCTCCCGCCGCCCCGGTCGCGCACGCGAGCAGCGCGCCGGCGGCGCCCGCCCCCGCACCCCACGCGGCGCCGAGCAGCAACGCCGTGCCGAGGTGCCCGTGCAGGTCGAGGCCGGCGCCGAACGCGTCGAAGCCGAGCACGGACAGGGAGGCGTCCACGGACACGTCGGTCAGCCGGGCGAGCGACGGCAGGCTCACCGCGGTCACGATCCCCAGCCGCAGCGCGCAGCGCCCCGCGAAGCCGGCGACGCCCGGGTCCCGTACCCCGCCGAAGGGCGTCCGCACGCCCACCAACACCCCCGCCAGCAGCGTCATCACGGCCGCCGCCACCCCCAACAGCCACACCCGGTCGTCGAGTTCGGCCAGCCGCCCCAGCGTCACCGGCCGGTCGGTCCCGCCGCTCAGCAACCGGTCCAGCGGATCGGGCAGCACGCCGGTCAGGGCGCCCGTCGCCCGGCCGTCCCACGGCACGAACAGGCCGATGCCGACGCCGAGCCAGACCCCGTTCGGCGCGCCGAGCAGTGCCGCTCCCGCGATCCGCTTCGGATGGTCGTCCCCGATCGCCGCGTACGCGGCCGCGGCGAACCCGGCCGCGACGGCCACCAGCAGCACCGTGACGACGGCGGACACGGCGGGCCGCACCGCCCGGTGCACGGCCTCCCACCCGCGCGGCAGCGGCGTACGGCGCGAGGCCAGCAGGGCGATCAGCAGAACCCCGGCCGACCAGCCCAGCCCGCCGAGCAGCGTCGCGGCCGTGTCCACGCTGAAGCCGACGGCCGCCTGCGCGTCCACCAGATCCCCGATCCGGTCCGGCAGCAGCCCGCCGACGTCCCCGAGACCGCCCAGTCCCGGGATCTCGACGCCGCCACCGCCACCGCCGGGCAGGTCGTCCGCTCCCAGCGACCCGCCGTCGATCGTGATGACGTCGTGCCCGGCCCAGGCCAGCCCGCCCAGCGTCGCCACGAACAGCGCGACGACCGAGCCCGCGCGCGCGAGGAGTTCGGCCGGCGCGACGACGACTCCGGCCGTGCGCAGGGACCGCAGGAAGAACCACGACAGCAGCAGCGCCCCGACCAGGCTCACACCCAGTGGCGTGATCTCGACGGCGGTGGCGGCCTGCGCGCCCGTGAGACCGAAGGCCGACACGTCGCCCGACGGCGTGACCGAACCACCCGCCGCGAGCGCCACGACGGCCGCCGTCATCGGGCCCAGCGAGCCCGCGCCGTCCGCCTCCAGCAGGTGCAGCCCGAGGGCCGCGGTCCCCGCCATTGCGATCAACGCCCAGCTCACCGCGGCGATCGCGGACAGCAGCACGTCCGCCCAGGGCACGCCCCCGCCGCGCTCCGCGCTTCCGAAGGCCTCGACATCCGTGCCGGCGCTCATGCAGACCCCCCGATCCGCGACGCGGAGCGACGAAGATCGCCGCTTCCGTCCCCCCTCGCGTGCTTTTACCACTCTCCGGTCCGGTTTCAACCCCGTCAACGCCAACGGGAGATGAGTCCGCACGCGGTCTCGGTGAGGCCCGACTTTCGGTCAGGGGGCCGCGCCTGAAATAGTTCCCGACGATGTTCGACATCCCTAGACTCCCTGTGACGGGGGTAACTCGGGGGACTACTCAGTGGGGCATGGAGTGCCGGAACTCGTACTGGAATTGAACGGACGCACCTGGACGCTCGATCCGTCCAGGGCCTACACCCTGGGACGCGATCCGCAGGGGGACATCGTCCTCGACGACGCCAGGGTCTCCTGGCGTCACGCCACGGTCAGCTTCAACGGCCGCGGCTGGGTCCTGGAGGACCACGGCAGCACCAACGGCACGTTCGCGCAGGGCCGGCGGGTCAACCACGTGGAGCTCGGCCCCGGTTCGGCGGTGCACCTCGGCAACGCGACCGACGGACCGCGCCTGAACCTCTCCGCGGCCGCGGCCGCGGCCGGCGCCGGAGCGGCCGGGCCCGCCCCCGCCGCCCAGCCGCAGCAGCAGCCGTACGCCGCGCAGGGCGCGAACCCCGGCTGGGCCCAGCAGGCGCCGCAGCCGCAGCCGCAGGCCGCCCAGGCCCCGCAGGCCGGCTGGCAGCAGCCGCAGCCGCCCGTGGCGAGGGTTCCGCAGCAGCAGGGGCCCGGCGTCGGCGCGGGGGCGCCGCCGGTCCACGGCGACCGCAGCCCGACCACGTTCCACCAGTTCTCCCTCGGCCGCGTCATGCGCATCGGCCGTGCCCTGGAGAACGACCTGGTCGTCTCCGACCTCCAGGTCTCCCGCAACCACGCCGAGTTCCACTCGACGCCCGACGGCCGCATGGAGATCCGCGACCTCGGCTCGCACAACGGCACGTACGTCAACGGCCAGCCGATCGCCAAGGGCGGCTCGCAGCTGCTCGGCCCGGCCGACATCGTCGGCGTCGGTCACTCGACGTTCCGGATCGTCGGCGACCGCCTCGAGGAGTTCGTCGACACCGGTGAGGTCTCCTTCTCCGCCCGCCACCTGACCGTCACGGTCGACGGCGGCAAGCAGATCCTCAAGGACGTCTCCTTCGGCGTCCCGGAGAAGTCGCTGATCGCGGTCATCGGACCGTCCGGTTCCGGCAAGTCGACGCTGCTCAAGGCGCTGACCGGCTACCGCCCCGCCAACCAGGGCGACGTCCTCTACGACAACCGCAACCTGTACAAGCAGTTCGCCGAACTGCGCCAGCGCATCGGTCTGGTCCCGCAGGACGACATCCTGCACAAGGAGCTGACCGTCAAGAAGGCCCTGAAGTACGCGGCCAAGCTCCGCTTCCCCGCCGACACCACGGCCGCCGAGCGCGAGGCCCGCATCGACGAGGTGCTGCGCGAGCTCAAGCTGGACATCCACAAGGAGAAGAAGGTCACCTCCCTCTCCGGCGGCCAGCGCAAGCGCGTCTCCGTGGCCCTGGAGCTGCTCACCAAGCCGTCGCTGATCTTCCTGGACGAGCCGACCTCCGGCCTCGACCCGGGCATGGACCGCGACGTCATGCAGCTGCTGCGCGGCCTCGCCGACGACGGCCGCACGGTCCTCGTCGTCACCCACTCCGTCGCCGAGCTCGCCCTGTGCGACAAGCTGCTGGTGATGGCTCCGGGCGGCGCGGTCGCGTACTTCGGCCCGCCGGAGGAGGCGCTGAACTTCTTCGGCTACGACAGCTGGGCCGACGTCTTCTCCGCCTTCGAGAACTACCGCGACTACGACTGGGCGGGCCGCTGGAAGGGCTCGCAGCACTACCAGATGTACGCCGCGGACATCGACGCCATCGCGCCGCAGTCCGTACAGATGCCGCCGATGCAGGCGATGAAGCCGCCCAAGCCGCAGGGCTGGATGTCGCAGTTCGTCACGCTGGTGCGCCGCTACGCGTCGGTGATCGTCTCCGACAAGGGCTTCCTGGGCCTGATGGTGATCCTGCCGGCCGTGATCGGCGCGGTGAGCCTGCTCATCGACCCCGACCGGGGCCTGCTGCCCAACGGGGTCAACCCGCAGAGCGGCCGGATCGTCCCCAACGGCACGGCCAGCACCGTCCTGCTGCTCCTCGCCGTCGGCGCCTGCTTCTCGGGCGCGGCGAACTCCGTCCGTGAGCTGATCAAGGAACGGGTGATCTACGAGCGGGAGCGCGCGACCGGCCTGTCCCGTTCCGCCTACCTGATGTCCAAGGTGTTCGTGCTCGGCCTGATCACCGTGTTCCAGGGCCTGCTGGTCGGCGTCATCGGCTTCGCCAGCCGCGAGATCCCGGAGGAGGGCCTGGTCCTCGGCGGCGCCCCGCTGCTGGAGCTCTGCCTGCCGATCATGGGGCTGGGCTTCACCTCGATGATGTTCGGCCTGGTCATCTCCTCGCTGGTGAAGACGGCCGAGAAGACCATGCCGCTGCTGGTCATGTTCGCCATCGTCCAGGTCGTGTTCACGGGCTGCCTGTTCGCCCTGAACGGCTCGATCGGCGCCAACCAGGTCTCGTACCTGATGCCGTCGCGCTGGGCGGTCGCCGCCGCGGGCGCCACGCTGGACTTCAACAAGATCAGCCCGCCCGAGAAGGGCGCCGACAACGACCCGCTGTGGGAGCACACCCTCGGCGCCTGGGGCCTGGACATGGCCGCCCTGATCGTCCTCGGCGTGGTCTGCGGCTTCTTCGTGGCCCGCTTCCTGCGCCGCCACGAGCCCGAGGTCATGCGGAAGTAGTCGCGCTCGTCCGTACGACGCCGAAGGGCGGCGCCCCGACCGGGGCGCCGCCCTTCGGCGTGTGCGCGGGGCTCAGTACGCGCTGTTGACGTTGTCCATGGAGCCGTAGCGGTCGGCCGCGTAGTTGCAGGCGGCGGTGATGTTGGCGACCGGGTCGTAGATGTTCCAGGACGTGCCGGGGACGTGGTAGGCCTTGAAGGTCGGCGGGATGACCTGGAGCAGGCCCTTCGACGGGATGCCGTTGATGGCGTTGATGTCCCAGTCGTTGATGGCCATCGGGTTGCCGGACGACTCCCGCATGACGTTGCGGTGGATGCCCTCGTAGGAGCCGGGGATGCCGTGCTTCGCCATGATGGACAGCGACTCGCGGATCCAGCCGTCGAGGTTGTTCGGGTAGCTCTTGACGGCCGCCTTCTTGAACGCGACGCGCTCCACGGCGCGGCTCGCGGTCTCCTCGGCCCGGCGCTCGGCGAGAGCCTTGCGGGCGGCGGCCTTCTTCTTCGCGGCGACGGCCGCGGCCTTCTTGTGGGCGGCGGCCTCGGCGGCCGCCTTCTTCGCGGCGACGGCGTCGGCCGCGGCCTTCTTCTTGGCCGCGATGGCCTCCACCTTCAGGCTGGCACCGGCCATCTGGTCGGTCACGCTGGTCTTGAGGTCCTTCACCTGCACGGAGCTGTAGGCGACACGGGACGTGGGCACGGCTTCCGTCGTGGTCGTCTGCGCGTCAGCCGGCACCACGGAGAAGGCGAGGGCGGCGGCACCGAGCGTGGTGACACCGGCGATCGCGATCTTGTGAGTGTTCTTGGGCATGGGGAAGGACCTCTTCGTGTAGCGCGGAGGTCGCTCTTTGTCCGACGGCGGACACCGGTGCTTTCGGCACGAACGCCGCGGGGGAGAACCCACGGCGCTGAGCGACGGCAGCCATTGTTAGCGGCCGCAAAAATGGGTGGCAAAGGTGTGACGTACGATCCTCGGTAGTGGATCAGGTAAGGGCAAAATAGGACAGACCGCCCCATCAGTCCCGTTCAACACGCCCCTTTTGCCTCCTATTGGTCTTCGTAGGTGATGTGCACCCTATGCGCGGGCTCACATGGGTCCTCGATCGTTCTCACGCCGAGTTGCTCGAGCAATGCTCTGCGTGAGGGCCTTCCTCCGGGCGCCGGGGGCGTGCGTCCGCGAGCCGTGCCGTCGGCGGCGCCCGCACGGCGTCCCGCCCGAAGCCCCGCGCCGGGCCCCCGGCGGCGCCCCGCACCCGACCCGGCCCCGCACCCGCGCCGGCACACCTCGCTCCACGCCCCGTGCCGGGTCCTAGGTCTTCCGCCCCGCTCCGCTGCGCCACAGGTCCGATCCCGGCCGTCACACCCCGCCGGTACGGTGAGGGCATGAGTCAAGGCCCCCGGTCCGGCCTCGCCGCCGTGAGCTCCGCGCTGCTGGCCATGAGCAGGCACCTCGAGGTGCGCGACGTCCTCAAGACGATCGTGGCCTCGGCCCGCGAGCTGCTCGACGCGCGGTACGCGGCGCTCGGCGTCCCCGACGACCACGGAGGCTTCGCCCAGTTCGTCGTCGACGGCGTCAGCGAGGAGCAGTGGAAGGCCATCGGCCCCCTGCCCCGCCAGCACGGCATCCTGGCCGCGATGCTCCACGAGGCCGGGCCCGAGCGCCTCGCCGACGTCCGCAAGGACCCGCGCTTCGAGGGCTGGCCGTCCGCCCACCCGGAGATGTCCGACTTCCTGGGCCTGCCCATCCGCGACGGCGACGAGGTCATCGGCGCCCTGTTCCTGGCGAACAAGAACTGCCCGAAGCCCGAAGGGAGCTGCGGCTTCACCCCGGACGACGAGGAGCTCCTCGCCATCCTCGCCCAGCACGCCGCGATCGCCCTCACCAACGCCCGCCTGTACGAGCGCAGCCGCGAGCTGACCATCGCCGAGGAGCGTTCCCGGCTGGCCCACGAGCTGCACGACGCGGTCAGCCAGAAGCTGTTCTCCCTGCGACTGACCGCCCAGGCCGCCGCCGCCCTCGTCGACCGCGACCCCTCCCGCGCCAAGGGGGAGCTCCAGCAGGTCGCCGCGCTCGCCGCGGAGGCCGCCGACGAGCTGCGCGCCGCCGTGGTGGAGCTGCGGCCCGCGGCCCTCGACGAGGACGGCCTCGTCGCCACCCTGCGCACCCAGATACAGGTCCTCGACCGTGCCCACTCCGCGCGCGTGAGCTTCACCAGCCACGGCGTCCGCGCCCTGCCGGCCGCCCAGGAGGAGGCCCTGCTGCGCGTCGCCCAGGAGGCCCTGCACAACGCGCTGCGGCACTCCGGCGCGGAGCACGTCGACGTGACCCTCCACAAGCGCGGCACCGGCGCGCTCCTGCGCGTCACGGACGACGGCCGCGGCTTCGACCCCACGGCCGTCCGCAGGGCCGGCCGCCACCTCGGGCTGGTGTCCATGCGGGACCGGGCGAGCGGGATCGGCGGCGGCCTGACGGTGCAATCGGCGCCCGGCAAGGGCACCACGATCGAGATGGAGGCCCCCGGTGGCTGACCCAATCAAGGTGCTGCTCGTCGACGACCACCAGGTCGTCCGCCGTGGCCTGCGCACCTTCCTGGAGGTGCAGGACGACATCGAGGTCGTCGGCGAGGCCTCCGACGGCGCCGGGGGAGTCGCCCGCGCCGAGGAGCTCCGGCCCGACGTCGTCCTGATGGACGTCAAGATGCCCGGCATGGACGGCGTCGACGCCCTGCGCAAGCTCCGCGAGCTCGACAACCCCGCGCGCGTGCTGATCGTCACCAGCTTCACCGAACAGCGCACCGTCGTCCCGGCCCTGCGCGCCGGCGCCGCCGGGTACGTCTACAAGGACGTGGATCCCGACGCCCTGGCGGGCGCCATCCGCTCGGTCCACGCCGGCCACATCCTGCTCCAGCCGGAGGTCGCCGGCGCCCTCCTCTCCCAGGAGGAGGGCAACTCCGGCCAGGGCAGGGGCGGTTCGCTCACGGAGCGGGAGCGCGAGGTCCTGGGGCTGATAGCGGACGGGCGCTCCAACCGGGAGATCGCCCGCGCCCTGGTCCTCTCCGAGAAGACCGTCAAGACCCACGTCTCGAACATCCTGATGAAGCTCGACCTCGCCGACCGCACCCAGGCCGCCCTGTGGGCCGTACGCCACGGCGTGGCCGGCTGAAACGTGCTCCGGCGCACTGTGCGGCAGCCCGGGGCGCGGAATCGGAGGCGTCCCTTCCGATCCGAGATTCATACTGTCGTGGGAATGTCCCCCGGATGGCGCATCCTCTTCGCGTGACCGGCGTTCTCCCGTGCGTGCCGCGGCGACTGCCGCGGCCATCGTCAGGAGGACTCAGAACGTGAAGAACCTGAAGAAGGCAGCGGCCGTGACGATGGTGGCCGGCGGGCTGGTGGCCGCGGGCGCCGGCCTGGCCTCCGCCGCCGACGGCGCCACGGCCCACGGCGCGGCCAAGGGCTCGCCGGGCGTCGTCTCGGGCAACGTCGTCCAGGCCCCGGTGCACATCCCGGTCAACGTCGTCGGCAACAGCGTCGACGTCGTCGGCGTGCTGAACCCGGCCTTCGGCAACACGGGCCTCAACAGCTGAACCCTGCCCGCCCCCAGCGCCACCGGCCTCCCCCGGCCCGCCCCGGAGGAGGCCGCTCCCGCCTCACCCCACCCCCGCCGAGCCGCACCCCTGCGTGCCGCACGGGCAGTCGTCACTGCCGCCTGCGCCGAGCCACCCCGCCGCCAGGCTGCGGGCATGCGTGCCGCCTGGGGCGGCACGGGTGGGCGCAGGCAGCACCCCGCAAGCGCCGGGCCGCGCACCCACCCCCCGGCACCGACCCCGCCCACCGCTCAGCCGGCGCCCACCTCGCCGACCTTCCTCGCAGCGCACCCCCACCACTCGGCCGGCGCTCACCTCGCCGACCTTCCTCGCAGCGCACCCCCACCACTCGGCCGGCGCTCACCTCGCCGACCTTCCTCGCAGCGCACCCCCACCGCTCAGCCGGCGCCCACCTCGCCCACCCGCCCCGCAGCCCCCTCACCGCACCCCCCGCTCCAACTCCTCCACATACGCGTTGTACGCAGCCACCTGCGCCCGCCGAGCCGTCCGCTCCACCGGCCGCAACGCCTCCCCCCGAGCCGCCATCTCCGACGCACTCACCGCACCCCCGTGCCCCCTCTCCAGGGCGAGGGAGATCAACAACCCCACCCGCTGCGCCAGCTCCAGCACCCGCACCGCCCGCGGCGGATACCCCGGCGCCAGCACCTCCCGCCCCCGCTCGGCCCGCGCCCGGTACGCGTCGATCGCCGCCTCGGCCACCGGCCCCGACGCCGCCACGTCCAACCGCGACAGCACCGCCGTGGCCTCCCGCAAGGCCTCCGCCAGCTCCCGCTCCGCCTCACCCAGCGACGGCACGTCCGCCGGCGGCGCCTCCCGCACCGCGAGGCAGTGCCACACCACCTCGACGTGCACGTCGCCCCCGGGCCCGGCCTCGGACACCTCGGGCACCAGCCCCAGCGCGGCCCCGTGACACACCACCGCCTCCTCCGCCTCCAGCGCCCGCGCGTTGAACACCGGCGGCCCGCTCAGCCCCAGCGGATGCCCGGGCGCGGGCAGCGCCACCCGCAGCCCCCTCACCCCCAGCGCCCGCAGCCGCCCCAACGCGAGCGTCAGCCCGACGGCGGCGGTCTCGCCGGGCAGTCCCTCCACCCGGTGGACGGCGTCCTCACCGACGACGGCGAGGACGGCCTCGTCAGGAGAGACAAGTCCGGCGAAAAGGGAGTTTCCCCAAGCGGCGAGGCGACCAGAGCGCGGTTCCGAGAGCATGCCTCCACCCTAAGGACCGGACCGATGGGACGGCCGCCCCGGCCGGTGGCGTAGATTTTCCTGGAGGGCCGCGCCCACCCGCGCGCGGCGGTCCGAGCCACAGGCGTACGCGACGACCGAGTCCGGCCACACTGCAAGGGGAGACAACGCGCTCATGAGCGATGTTCTGGAGCTTCAGGACGTATCCGTGGTCCGCGAGGGCCGGGCTCTGGTGGACCAGGTCTCCTGGTCGGTCAAGGAGGGCGAGCGCTGGGTCATCCTCGGTCCGAACGGAGCCGGCAAGACGACCCTGCTGAACGTCGCGTCCAGCTACCTCTACCCCAGCAAGGGCACCGCCACCATCCTCGGCGAGACCCTCGGCAAGCCCGGCACCGACGTCTTCGAGCTGCGCCCCCGCATCGGCGTGGCCGGCATCGCCATGGCCGACAAGCTCCCCAAGCGCCAGACGGTCCTGCAGACCGTCCTGACCGCCGCCTACGGCATGACGGCCGGCTGGCAGGAGGAGTACGAGGCCGTCGACGAGCAGCGCGCCCGCGCCTTCCTCGACCGCCTCGGCATGAGCGACTACCTCGACCGCAGGTTCGGCACCCTCTCCGAGGGCGAGCGCAAGCGCACCCTCATCGCCCGCGCCCTGATGACCGACCCCGAGCTGCTGCTCCTGGACGAGCCCGCCGCCGGCCTGGACCTCGGCGGCCGCGAGGACCTCGTCCGCCGGCTCGGCCGTCTCGCCCGCGACCCCATCGCCCCCTCGATGATCATGGTGACGCACCACGTCGAGGAGATCGCCCCCGGCTTCACCCACGTCCTCATGATCCGTCAGGGCAAGGTCCTCGCCGCGGGCCCGGTCGAGCTCGAGCTCACCTCCCGCAACCTCTCCCACTGCTTCGGCCTCCCCCTCGTCGTGGAACAGGTCGGCGACCGCTGGACCGCCCAGGGCCTGCCCCTGTCCTGACCGCCCCCCTTTCGCGCCCTGTCGGCGGCGGACCCGCGGTCCTACCATGAGCGCGTGAACGACATAGACGCGTGGGTGTGGTGGCTCGTCGGCGCGGCAGCGCTCGGAATCCCGCTCGTGGTGACCGCGATGCCGGAGTTCGGCATGCTCGCGGTCGGCGCCGTCGCGGCCGCCGTCGCCGCGGGCTTCGGCCTGGGCACCGTCGCCCAAGTGCTCGTCTTCGTCGCCGTCTCGGTCGCCCTCATCGCCGTCGTACGGCCCATCGCGGCCCGGCACAGCGCGCAGCGCCCCCGACTCGCCACCGGAGTGGACGCGTTGAAGGGCAAGCAGGCCGTCGTTCTGGAGCGCGTCGACGGGGCCGGCGGACGCATCAAGCTCGCCGGCGAGGTCTGGTCCGCCCGCTCCCTCGACACCGACCGCACCTACGAGGTGGGCCAGGAAGTGGACGTCGTGGACATCGAGGGGGCCACGGCGATCGTCATCTGACCCGGCACAACTCCCGCATGCCGCAAGTCAACCGAACACACCACGAGCCACACGACGGTCTGTCAGACTCGACCAGCAAGATCTTCGAAAGCCCATAAGATCTTCCGAAAGCGCCGAGGCGGAGAAGGGTACGGGGAGCACGATGGAACCGGTCATCATCGTATTGATCATTCTGGTGGTGTTGGTCTTCATCGCCCTGATCAAGACGATCCAGGTCATCCCACAGGCCAGCGCCGCCATCGTGGAGCGCTTCGGCCGCTACACCCGCACGCTCAACGCGGGCCTCAACATCGTCGTCCCGTTCATCGACACCATCCGCAACCGCATCGACCTGCGGGAACAGGTCGTGCCGTTCCCGCCGCAGCCGGTGATCACCCAGGACAACCTGGTCGTCAACATCGACACCGTCATCTACTACCAGGTGACCGACGCCCGCGCCGCCACGTACGAGGTCGCCAGCTACATCCAGGCGATCGAGCAGCTCACCGTCACCACGCTCCGCAACATCATCGGCGGCATGGACCTCGAACGCACCCTGACCTCCCGCGAGGAGATCAACGCGGCACTGCGCGGCGTCCTCGACGAGGCCACCGGCAAGTGGGGCATCCGCGTCAACCGCGTCGAGCTCAAGGCGATCGAGCCGCCGACCTCCATCCAGGACTCGATGGAGAAGCAGATGCGCGCCGACCGTGACAAGCGCGCCGCGATCCTCACCGCGGAAGGCACGCGCCAGGCCGCGATCCTCACCGCCGAAGGCGAGAAGCAGTCCGCCATCCTCAAGGCCGAGGGCGAGGCCAAGGCCGCCGCCCTGCGCGCCGAGGGCGAGGCCCAGGCGGTCCGTACGGTCTTCGAGGCGATCCACGCCGGCGACCCGGACCAGAAGCTCCTCTCCTACCAGTACCTCCAGATGCTCCCGAAGATCGCCGAGGGCGACGCCAACAAGCTCTGGATCGTCCCCAGCGAAATCGGCGACGCCCTCAAGGGCCTCTCCGGAGCCATGGGCAACTTCGGTGCCATGGGCGGCGGTTCCGGCTCGAACGGCGGCGGCACCGAGAAGAAGATCCCGGAACGCCGGGAGAAGCCGTCGATCGACTGACGGCACGACACGACGGTGCCCGCGCCCCCTCCGCAGCGGAGGGAACGCGGGCACCGTCATGTCGATGTGAGGTCCCGCTACGCGGCGTCGACGCCGAGCCACTCCGGCAGCGCCGCCAGGTCCTCCTGACCCAGAGCCAGCAGCATCGCGTCCTGCGGAGTCGGCTCGAACGGCTGCCGCAGCAGCGGCATCCCCGCCTGCTCCGGAGTCCGGTCCGCCTTGCGGTGGTTGTCCTCCGCGCACGAGGCGACCGTGTTGAGCCAGGAGTCCTGACCGCCCTGAGCCCGAGGCACCACGTGGTCCACCGTGGTCGCCCGGCGGCCGCAGTAAGCGCACCGGTGCCCGTCCCTGACCAGCACACCCCGCCGCGACCACGGCGCTTGTCTTCGGAAGGGCACCCGTACGTACCGGCACAGCCTGATCACCCGGGGCGCCGGTATGTCGACCGCGGCTCCGCGCATGCGCAGTTCGGGGTGGGCCTGCTCGACGACGGCCTTGTCCTGAAGCACCAGAACGACGGCTCGGTTCAACGTCACCGTCGACAGCGGCTCGAAGCTCGCGTTCAGCACCAGCGTGTCCCGCATACCAGCCCACCTCCCGTGCGCACCGGCCCACCCCCTGGCGGGCTGGGGTCAACTCTGGCCGGGCACGCCGAGATGGACAACGCAATATCTGCTGCTCCCACGAGGGGTGACCCCCGCGACCCCCGGCAACAAAAATGCCCGCCCCTGATCACTTCCAAGACCAGGAGCGGGCAAACGTTGGGCGAACGATGAGCTTGCTCAGCCCACCGCTTCAGCCCCGCGCGGGGTTCTCGTACTCACCGATCAGCTGCGCCCGCGCGATCGTGTGGAACCGCAGATTGAACCCGACGGCGGCCGGCGAGGCGTCGGAGTCCGGGCCCAGCTTCGCCTGGTCCACGGCGTACACCGTGAACACGTACCGGTGCGGCCCGTCCCCGGGCGGCGGCGCGGCACCCCCGAAGTCCTTCGACCCGTAGTCGTTGCGCGCGTGCACGGCACCCTCCGGCAACCCCTCGAACCCGCCGCCGCCCGCACCCGCCGGCAGCTCGGTCACCTCCGCCGGGATGTCGAACAGCACCCAGTGCCAGAACCCGCTGCCGGTGGGCGCGTCCGGGTCGTAGCAGGTCACGGCGAAGCTCTTGGTCTCCGGCGGGAACCCCTCCCACCGCAGCTGCGGCGAGGTGTTCCCCTCCGCGTGGACCTGAGCGCTCCTGAGCGTCGCACCCTCCTGCACGTCCTCGCTCGTGACCGTGAACGACGGCACCGGCGGATGGAAGTCGTGGGGCAGCGGCCGCCTCTTCAGCTCGGTCACCTCGATACCTCCTGATCGGTCGGAAAGAGATCACCAGCGAGCCTACGGCCAACACGGCGTCACCCACGGTGGCGCGCACGCCGCGCCGGAGAACGGTCACGCGCCGCGGGCGCCGACACCGGCGGGCGACGAACGCGGAGAGGGCCCGCAGCGCCCAAGGCGCCCGGACCCTCTCCGCGGTCCCGGTACTCCGGTCGGCCAGGCGGTACTAGAACCAGTTGCGCTTGCTGCCGACCTCGGACAGCCACTGGTTGAGGTACGCCACCCAGTCGGTCCCCTGGTAGTCGTTCAGCCCCACCTGGAACGACCGGAAGGTGTCACTGCCCTCGCTGAACAGCCCCGGCTTCTTGTCCATCTCCAGCACGACGTCCATCGCGTGCGCGTCGGCCACGAAGCTCAGCTCGACCTGGTTCAGCCCCCGGTACTGCGCCGGCGGGAAGAACTCGATCTCCTGGTAGAACGGCAGCTTCTGCCGCGTCCCCCGGATGTGGCCGCGCTCCATGTCGGCGCTCTTGAAACGGAAGCCGAGCTGGATGAAGGCGTCCAGGATCGCCTTCTGCGCCGGCAGCGGGTGCACGTTGATCGCGTCGAGGTCGCCGGAGTCCACGGCCCGCGCGATCTCCAGCTCGGTGCTCACCCCGATGTTCATCCCGCGCAGCGCCTGCCCGTCGATCATCGTGACCGGCGTCTCCCACGGGATCTCCAGACCGAACGGCACCGCGTGCACCGCGTTCGCCTGCAGCTCGAACGCCCCGCCGAGCCGCAGCTTGGTGAACTCGATGTCCTGCCGGTACTCCTGGTCGCCGCTCTCGACCTCGACCTTGGCCTGGAGCCCGACCGACAGCCCCTCGATCTGCTGGTTCACGGACCCGCCCTGGATCCGCACCTCACCCTGGACGACGCCGCCCGGGACGACGTTGACCTCGGTCAGCACCGTCTCGACCGAAGCCCCACCGGCCCCGAGACTCGCGAGCAGCTTCTTGAACGCCATGACTCTCCCTCTACGACCTCTACGACGGGATCCCTGATCCCTACCAACGCGATCCGGCCGCGACCGGTTCCGCCGACACGCCCCGGCGAGTCGGGTGCCCGCCGGCCACCCGGACGCACTCACCCGTCTGCATTACGCTCGGAGGGCATGATCGCGACCCCCGACCGTACGCCCCTGCCCCGGTCCTTCTTCGACCGCCCTGTCCTGGAAGTGGCCCCCGACCTCCTCGGCCGCCTCCTCGTCCGCGACACGCCGGACGGTCCGATCACCCTGCGCCTCACGGAGGTCGAGGCCTACGACGGTCCGAACGACCCCGGATCCCACGCCTACCGCGGACGCACGGCCCGCACCAGCGTGATGTTCGGTCCCCCCGGACACGTGTACGTCTACTTCACCTACGGCATGTGGCACTGCATGAACCTGGTCTGCGGCCCGGACGGCCACGCGAGCGCGGTCCTGCTCCGCGCCGGCGAAGTGATCGAGGGCGCCGAGCTGGCCCGCACCCGCCGGCTCTCGGCCCGCAACGACAAGGAACTGGCCAAAGGCCCGGCCCGCCTGGCCACCGCCCTGGACGTGGACCGGGCCCTCGACGGCACGGACGCCTGCACCCCCGGCGAGACCCCGCTGCGCGTACTGACCGGCACCCCCGTCCCTCCCGACCAGGTGCGCAACGGCCCGCGCACCGGCGTCGCCGGCGAGGGAGGCAACGGAGACGTCCATCCCTGGCGCTACTGGGTGGCCGACGACCCGACCGTGAGCCCCTACCGGGCCCACGTCCCCCGGCGCCGTCGAAGTTGACTCGCCCTTGACGGGGGCGTAACGTAGCCCGAGCCGCTTGACCCGGGTACGGCATTCGCCAGCAGCCGGAAGCGGCCAACCCACTATCTACGACATCCCGCAGCGGGACAGATTTCGGCGTGTCCGTATGCCCGAATTCGGCTCGCAGGAACTCGATTATGAGTTACCGGGGCAATCGACTAGCGTAGTGAATGTCGAAAGGCCGACAGGCGAAAGCCGGAAGCCGGCAGACAAAACCCGCCGACCGGGAATCAGGCCCGAAAGGATCTGATAGAGTCGGAACCGCCGGAAAGGAAACCGCGAGTCAAAAGCGGGAACCTGGAAAGCGCCGAGGAAATCGG
>NZ_JBIRHK010000014.1:0-266002 GCF_044328485.1 Streptomyces sp. NPDC017936
AAACGCCCGGTCACATTCCGAACCCGGAAGCTAAGCCTTACAGCGCCGATGGTACTGCAGGGGGGACCCTGTGGGAGAGTAGGACGCCGCCGAACTCCTTTTAGAGCTCTGGCTCCTGGGCATACAGCCCGGGGGCCAGAGCTTTTTTGCGTTGAGGTAGGGTCGGGGAGCATCGTTGGCTCGTTCTCTACTGGAGGCCCCCGGGTGGAGGTCCAGGAGACCCGTGTTCAGACGGACCGGGTCCTCACCATCCCGAACATTCTCAGCATGGCGCGTCTCGTCGGCGTACCGCTGTTCCTGTGGCTGATTCTCAGGCCTGAGTTCGGGGGCCCGCAGAGCGACGGCTGGGCCCTCCTGGTGCTGGCTCTGAGCGGGGTCAGCGACTACCTGGACGGCAAGCTCGCGCGGCGCTGGAACCAGATCAGCAGCCTCGGCCGGCTCCTCGACCCGGCCGCGGACCGCCTCTACATTCTCTCGACCCTGGTCGGCCTTACCTGGCGGGAGATCCTGCCCCTCTGGCTGACGGCCGCACTGCTCGCGCGAGAGCTGGTTCTGCTGGTGATGGTGGGCATCCTCAGGCGGCACGGCTATCCGCCGCCGCAGGTGAACTTCCTGGGCAAGGCGGCCACCTTCAACCTGATGTACGCCTTCCCGCTTCTGCTGCTCAGTGACGGAACCGGGTGGCTGGCGTCACTCGCTGCCATTTTCGGATGGGCGTTCGCAGGATGGGGTACAACGCTCTATTGGTGGGCAGGAGTCCTCTACGTGGTACAAGTCCGCCGTCTGGTCCGTGCGGACGCCACGGCCGACTGAGCTCACCATCAGCAGTGGCTCGATGGCCCGCCGCAGAAAAGTGCGGGACAATCTGGACGGGTGAAGTCGGCTAGACCGTCTCTTCAAGGAGGACGCTTCCGACATGAAGGCCGTCGTGATGGCCGGAGGCGAAGGCACGCGCCTTCGCCCTATGACCTCGAGCATGCCCAAGCCGCTCCTGCCGGTGGCCAACCGGCCGATCATGGAGCACGTGCTGCGGCTGCTCAAAAGGCATGGGCTCAACGAGACCGTCGTCACCGTCCAGTTCCTGGCCTCACTGGTCAAGAACTACTTCGGTGACGGCGAAGAGCTCGGAATGGAGCTCAGCTATGCCAACGAGGAGAAGCCACTCGGTACCGCCGGAAGCGTCAAGAACGCCGAGGAGGCGTTGAAGGACGACGCCTTCCTCGTCATCTCCGGCGATGCCCTGACCGACTTCGACCTCACCGATCTGATCAACTTCCACAAGGAAAAGGGAGCACTCGTCACCGTCTGCCTGACGCGGGTGCCCAATCCACTGGAATTCGGCATCACGATCGTCGACGAAGAAGGCAAGGTCGAGCGTTTCCTGGAGAAGCCGACCTGGGGCCAGGTCTTCTCGGACACCGTGAACACCGGCATCTACGTGATGGAGCCCGAGGTCTTCAATTACGTCGAGGCCGACGTGCCCGTCGACTGGTCCGGTGACGTCTTCCCTCAGCTGATGAAGGAAGGCAAGCCGATCTACGGCTACGTCGCCGAGGGCTACTGGGAGGACGTCGGCACGCACGAGAGCTACGTGAAGGCCCAGGCAGACGTCCTCGAAGGCAAGGTCGACGTCGAGCTCGACGGGTTCGAGATCTCCCCCGGAGTATGGGTGGCCGAAGGTGCCGAAGTGCATCCCGACGCCGTTCTGCGCGGGCCGCTCTACATCGGCGACTACGCCAAGGTCGAGGCCGGCGCGGAGATCCGTGAGCACACCGTCGTCGGCTCGAACGTCGTCGTGAAGAGCGGGGCCTTCCTGCACAAGGCCGTCGTGCACGACAACGTCTACGTCGGACAGCACAGCAACCTGCGCGGATGCGTCGTAGGGAAGAACACCGACATCATGCGGGCGGCCCGGATCGAGGACGGGGCGGTCATCGGTGATGAGTGCCTGATCGGTGAAGAATCGATCGTCCAGGGCAACGTGCGGGTCTACCCGTTCAAGACCATCGAGGCCGGCGCCTTCGTCAACACCTCGGTGATCTGGGAATCGCGTGGACAGGCGCACCTCTTCGGTGCGCGGGGTGTCACCGGGATCCTCAACGTCGAGATCACGCCGGAACTGGCCGTGCGCCTGGCCGGCGCGTACGCCACGACGCTGAAGAAGGGATCCACCGTCACCACGGCCCGTGACCACTCCCGTGGCGCGCGGGCGCTGAAGCGGGCGGTCATCTCGGCCCTGCAGGCCAGCGCCATCGACGTACGGGACCTGGAGAACGTGCCGCTGCCGGTGGCGCGGCAGCAGACCGCCCGGGGAAGTGCCGGCGGCATCATGATCCGTACCTCGCCCGGGGTGCCGGACTCCGTCGACATCATGTTCTTCGACGGGCAGGGCGCAGACCTGTCGCAGGGCGGTCAGCGGAAGCTGGACCGGGTCTTCGCGCGCCAGGAATACCGGCGCGCGTTCCCCGGAGAGATCGGCGACCTGCACTTCCCGGCCAGCGTCTTCGACTCGTACACGGGATCGCTGCTGCGGAACGTGGACACGACCGGGATCTCCGAATCGGGTCTGAAGGTCGTGGTGGACGCCTCGAACGGCAGCGCCGGTCTCGTCCTGCCCAGTCTGCTCGGAAAGCTCGGGGTGGACTCGCTGACCATCAACCCGGGTCTGGACGAGTCACGGCCCACGGAGACGGCCGACATGCGGCGGCGCGGGCTCGTACGCCTCGGAGAGATCGTGGCGTCCTCACGGGCCGCGTTCGGCGTGCGGTTCGACCCCGTGGGTGAGCGGCTGTCCCTGGTGGACGAGAAGGGCCGGATCATCGAGGACGACCGGGCCTTGCTGGTCCTGCTCGACCTGGTGGCCGCCGAGCGGCGCAGCGGGCGGGTGGCCCTGCCGGTGACGACGACGCGGATCGCCGAACAGGTGGCGGCTTATCACGGGACGCAGGTCGAGTGGACGACGACCTCGCCCGACGACCTGACCCGGGTGGGGCGCGACGAGTCGACGATCTTCGGCGGGGACGGCAAGGGCGGCTTCATCGTCCCGGAGTTCAGCAGCGTCTTCGACGGCACGGCGGCCTTCGTCCGGTTGATCGGGCTCGTGGCCCGGACGCAGCTCACGCTGAGCCAGATCGACGCCCGGATCCCGCGGGCGCACGTCCTGAAGCGGGATCTGGCGACCCCGTGGGCCGTGAAGGGCCTCGTGATGCGGCGGGTCGTCGAGGCGGCCGGAGACCGCTTCGTGGACACCACCGACGGCGTCCGCGTGGTGGAGACGGACGGGCGCTGGGTGATGGTGCTGCCCGACCCGGCCGAGGCCGTCACCCACCTGTGGGCGGAGGGTCCCGACGACGCCTCCGCGCAGGCTCTGCTGGACGAGTGGACGACGGTCGTGGACAGCGCGGGGCGCTGAAACACGCACATGCGCGCGTGCCGGACAAGTGCCCCCAAAGGCGCCTGTCCGGCACGCCGGTGGGGCCGTTCGGAGGTACTGGGCGCGACGTGCGACGATGTGCGGCATGCCGCAGCAGCCCCCCGTTCGGAGCACACCCGCGCGCGCGTCGCGTCCGGACGCGTCCATGTCGCTGCTCACCAACGTCATGGACCACAGCCTCGACGACGGGTACGCCGAGGCCGCCGCCCGGAAGCAGGGCGCGGGCGCCGGCGGCATGCCCAGGACGCTGCGGGCCAAGCTCGGCCTGGCCGCCGGGCTGGTGCTGGCGGCCCTCGTGGTGACCGTGGGCGCGGCGCAGGCACGGGTCGCGGCCCCGGTCGTCGCCAAGGAGCGCGAGGAGCTGATCGACCGCATCGACCAGGAGACCGAGGCGGCGGACGAGCTCGAGGAGACGGTCGACGAGCTGCGCGACGACGTGAGCGCGCGGCAGCGCGAAGCCCTGCGCGACAGCGGTGGCGGGGAGCAGGCGGAACTGGTGGGCGTCCTGGCGGGCGCTGTCGAGGTGCACGGCCCCGGCGTCAAACTGGTCGTCGACGACGCGAAGGAAGCCTCCGCGGGCGGCGACGGGGATCCCCGCGAGACCACCGGGTTCTCCGACACGGGGCGGGTGCGCGACCGTGACATGCAGCGAGTGGTCAACGGGCTGTGGGCGTCGGGCGCAGAGGCCGTCTCCATCAACGGGCAGCGGCTGACGGCACTGTCGGCGATCAGGGCCGCGGGCGACGCCATACTGGTCGACAACAAGCCGCTGGTGCCGCCGTACACGGTGCTGGCGGTGGGGGACGGGAAGAACCTCAGCAGCCGGTTCCAGGACAGCGCCGACGGGCTGTACCTGCATGCCCTCCAGGAGAACTTCGGCATCCGGACCGCGATCTCCGTGGAGGACGACGTCCGGCTGCCCGCCGCACCGAGTGTGATCGTACGTACAGCACAGCCGAGAACTGAGAAGGGCACATCGTGATCGCCGTACTGGGCCTCGTCGTGGGAGTCGTGGCCGGCCTGTTGGTCCGGCCTGAGGTTCCGGCGGTCGTCGAGCCGTATCTGCCGATCGCCGTCGTGGCGGCGCTGGACGCCGTGTTCGGCGGGCTGCGCGCCATGCTCGACGGGATCTTCGACGACAAGGTCTTCGTGGTGTCGTTCCTGTCGAACGTGGTCGTGGCGGCCCTGATCGTGTTCCTGGGTGACAAGTTGGGCGTGGGCGCGCAGCTGTCCACGGGCGTCGTGGTCGTCCTCGGCATCCGGATCTTCTCCAACGCCGCGGCGATCCGCCGGCACGTGTTCCGGGCGTGAGGCCGATGAGCGACCAGGACGAGACGCGCCGGGGCGAGCCGTTCCAGGACGAGACGCCGACGACCAGGCTGCGCAGGGAGCTGCCCGCGGAGGTCCCTGTGGTGCCCGCGCAGGGGGCGGCGCCCGAGGAGATCTCCGAGCCGGAGCTGACCGGCCGGCAGCGGCTGGCCAAGGGGCTGTGGCCGCCGCGCGTGACCCGGGCCCAACTCATCGTCGCGGTCCTGCTGTTCGGCCTCGGCTTCGGCCTGGCCGTCCAGGTCGCCTCCAACAGCGACAGCGACAACGCCCTGCGCGGCGCACGTCAGGAAGATCTCGTACGCATCCTCGATGAACTCGATGACCGGAGTCAGCGTCTTGAGGACGAGAAGCAGGGCCTCGAAAAGCAGCGGCAGGAGCTGGAGAACAGCTCCGACCAGGCCGAGGAGGCCCGTAAGCAGACGGTCGAGAAGGAGAAGCAACTGGGTGTACTGGCGGGCACGGTGGCCGCTCAGGGACCCGGTATCACGATGACCATCGAGGACACCGAGGGGACGGTCGAGGCGGACATGCTGCTCGACGCGATCCAGGAGCTGCGCGCGGCAGGGGCGGAGGCGATCCAGGTGAACGGGGTGCGGGTCGTGGCCGACACGTATCTGACGGATTCCGGCAAGAGCGTGAACGTCGACGGGAACAAGATCAACACGCCCTATCGTTTCAAGGTCATCGGCAAGCCGCAGGACCTCGAACCGGCGCTCAACATCCCTGGAGGCGTGGTGCAGACTCTCGAGAAGGAGCAGGCCACCGTGACCGTCGAACGATCCACCAAGATCGTCGTGGACGCCTTGCGAGCGGCGGAGCAGCCTGACTACGCTCGGTCGTCCTCCCGGTGAACCGGTGGTGCATGGCGGCCGTCCGGCAGGGGCATGAGGTTGCGGGGGGTCGGCGCACCGATCGGGTGGTGCGTGGTGGAAACTGTCTGGTGGATACGGACGTTGTGAAGGTGTCCGGGTCGGCCGGTGTATTCAGTCAGGGTTCGTCCTGCCCCACGGGCGGGTCTGTTTCGGTCAAGGGGAATCGCCCGTGAAGTTGTTTGCGAAGTTGTTCGGCAAGAGCGCGCGAGAGGGCAGCGACAACGCGACCGCCCGTCATCGCGCCCAGCCCGACGCGGAGGGTCAGCGGCCGCTGTTCCGGGACCAGGTGGCTGGTCCGGGCGGTGACATTTCGGGAGGTCAGGGCGGGGCGTCGGTTGACCCTGCCCAGGCCGGCGGAATAGGTTTCGGCCAACCGTCGACCTCGAGTGCGGGTGGAGGGTTTTCCCCTATGTCGGCCCTGGTGTGTACGAGGTGCGGTAACCGCAACGCGGAGAACAGCCGCTTCTGCTCCAACTGCGGTGCGCCGTTGAGGCCCGGCCTGACGCCCGAGCGTGCGTCGGAGACGACCTCCACGATCTCCATCTCCGGTCTCGAGGCCTATGACTCCGAGGCCACCGGTCAGACCCAGTTGCCGGCGCTGTCTCCCGAGGCGCAGGCCGCGGTGGACGCGCTTCCGCTCGGCTCCGCGCTGCTGGTCGTGCGCCGCGGCCCCAACTCGGGCAGCCGCTTCCTGCTGGACGGCGACCTGACCACGGCCGGGCGTCACCCGCAGAGCGACATCTTCCTCGACGACGTGACGGTGTCGCGTCGGCACGTGGAGTTCCGTCGTCACCCGGACGGCTCGTTCACGGTCGCCGACGTCGGCAGTCTGAACGGTACCTATGTCAACCGGGAGCGGATCGACGAGGTCGCTCTGTCCAACGGTGACGAGGTGCAGATCGGCAAGTACCGGCTGGTCTTCTACGCGAGCCAGCGAGGCTACTGACCTTCCCCCGGCTCCGTCCGGGGGTACCTCCAGGGAAGGTCCATGCTGCGAACACCGAGGGGCGGTGCCGGGCACGGCACCGCCGTCGCGGACGGTGGTGCGATGAGCATCGGCACCGTGCTGAACATGCTGCGTGACGAGTTTCCCGAAGTCACCATCTCCAAGATCCGCTTCTTGGAGTCGGAGGGCCTGGTCGAGCCGCAGCGGACCCCCTCGGGGTACCGCAAGTTCAGCGTCGACGACGTGGAGCGCCTCGGGCACATCCTGAGGATGCAGCGGGACCACTATCTGCCGCTCAAGGTGATCCGCGAGCACCTGGACGCCATGGAGCGCGGCGAGGCCGTGCCGCTGCCGACGCTGGGGCGGCAACGGGACGGGGAAGCCGTCCCGGAGCCTTCCGAGGCGCCCACGGTCGCTCGCATCGGGCGGGCCGAGCTGCTGGCGGCCGCGGGGATCGGGGAGCGGGAGCTCGAGGAGTGGGAGTCGTACGGTCTCCTCGCGCCGCTGGAGAACGGGGCCTACGACGCCGAGGCGGCCACCGTGGCCTCGCTCGTCGCCGAGCTGGGGCGCTTCGGCATCGAGCCCCGGCACCTTCGTGTGATGAAGGCCGCCGCCGACCGTGAGGCCGGGCTCGTGGACCAGGTGGTCGCCCCGCTCAAGCGGCACCGCAATCCGCAGACCAGGGCCCACGCGGAGGCCCGTACCAAGGAGCTCGCCGGGCTGACGGTCCGGCTGCACGCGGCGCTCGTGCAGACCGCGCTCGGGGTGCGGCTGCCCTGACGCGGGCGGTCGAGGGCGGCTGGATCGGTCACCCGTTCCCGGCCCGACTACCCAAACGTCCCGAGCACGGCCTAGGGTTGCTGTGTGAACGAGCTCGATGTCGTAGGTGTCCGGGTCGAGATGCCCTCCAACCAACCGATCGTCCTGCTGCGTGAAGTGGGGGGCGATCGTTACCTCCCCATCTGGATCGGTCCGGGGGAGGCGACGGCCATCGCCTTCGCCCAGCAGGGCATGGCCCCCGCGCGGCCGCTGACCCACGACCTGTTCAAGGACGTGCTGGAGGCCGTCGGCCAGGAGCTCACGGAAGTGCGCATCACGGACCTGCGTGAGGGCGTCTTCTACGCCGAGCTGGTCTTCGCCAGCGGTGTCGAGGTCAGTGCCCGTCCGTCCGACGCCATAGCGCTGGCGCTGCGCACCGGAACGCCGATCTACGGCAGTGACACGGTGCTCGACGACGCGGGCATCGCGATCCCGGACGAGCAGGAGGACGAGGTGGAGAAGTTCCGCGAGTTCCTCGACCAGATCTCGCCCGAGGACTTCGGCACCAGCAACCAGTGACCACCGGGCGGGCAGGAAGACGGGGCCCGTGCGGAAGGAGTCGCCCCGGGCCCGGCGACTGCCAGGGGCCCGTGAGAGCGTCCTACGGCTCCCGCTCAGCGCATTCGGCTAGCCTTTCCCCGCGGCGGGGTGCGGGAAACCACTCTTAGGGTGATTATCACTCGGCGTGGCGAGTGTGGCGATCGTTGACGCACCCCTGGTGACTGCCTACCGTCGAGAAGGCAGGTCAAGGACGGAGGTCGGCGTGAGAAGCAGCGGCGACGGTACGGCTGGGGGTGCCCCCGGACTCGGTGTCGGGGGGAGCGGTCCGTACCCTCCCCCAAGCTCTCGGCTGCGTTCGGGCAGGGGGTACTCCTCCCACAACGGCGCGGCCGATCACGCTCCGCAGCGACCCGCGGCCGTGCCGAGCAGCGGAGGGGCGGCGTCCATGGCGTCCGAAGAGATCGGCTACCGCGGTCCGACGGCCTGTGCGGCCGCCGGCATCACCTATCGGCAACTGGACTACTGGGCGCGCACCGGGCTCGTCGAGCCGAGTGTGCGGCCCGCGTACGGGTCCGGGACGCAGCGTCTCTACAGCTTTCGGGACGTCGTCGTCCTGAAGATCGTCAAGCGGTTCCTCGACACCGGTGTGTCCCTGCAGAACATCCGCACCGCCGTCCAGCATCTGCGCGAGCGCGGGTTTCGCGATCTGGAGCGCATGACGTTGATGAGCGACGGCGCCACGGTCTACGAGTGCACCTCGCCGGACGAGGTCCACGCGCTGCTCCAGGGCGGTCAGGGCATCTTCGGCATCGCCGTGGGCGTGGTGTGGCGGGACGTCGAGAGCGCGCTGTCCCAGTTGCACGGGGAACGGGTCGACACCGGGGAGACGCTCGTCGGACACAACCCGGCGGACGAGCTGGCACGGCGGCGCAACCGGGCGGTCTGAGCACCGTGCCGGGTGCCGGACGGGCTGTCCGGCACCGTTGTCAGTGGCGTGGTGCAGCATCGGAACTGTGAGAAACGCGCCCACGATCCTGCATCTCGACATGGATGCCTTCTTCGCGCAGGCGGAGCAGGCGTCGAAGCCGAGTCTGCGCGGGAAAGCGGTCGTCGTGGGCGGCCTCGGGCCGCGCGGGGTGGTGGCGACCGCCTCGTACGAGGCACGGGTCTTCGGGGTGCACTCGGCGATGCCCATGACCCAGGCGCGCCGGCTGGCTCCGAACGCCGCCTACCTCACTCCGCGCTTCGCCTTCTACCGCTCGATCAGCGACCAGGTGATGGGCCTGCTGCGGGACCTGTCCCCGTTGGTCGAGCCGTTGAGTCTGGACGAGGCGTTCGTGGACCTGGAGGCGGGAGGAGCGGCCTGGGACAGCGAATCGGCGGAGCTGGCCGGGGCTCGGCTGCGGAGCGACATCCGGGCCGTGACGGGGCTGACGGGGTCCGTGGGGCTGGCCGCGTCCAAGATGCTCGCGAAGATCGCCTCGGAGCAGGCCAAGCCCGACGGCCTGGTGCTCATCGAGCCGGGTACCGAGCGGGCGCTGCTGGGACCCATGTCGGTGCGGACGCTGCCGGGTGTCGGGCCGGCCACCGGTGACCATCTGAGACGGGCGGGGATCACCACGGTCGACGAGATCGTCGAGGCGGGTGAGGACGAGCTCGTGCGGTTGCTGGGCAAGGCCCACGGGCATGGTCTGTACGCCATGGCGCTGGCGCGGGACCAGCGGCCGGTGGTGGCGGAGCGGGAGGCCAAGTCGGTGTCCGTCGAGGACACGTACGACGTGGACATCCACGACCGGATGCGGGTGGAGTCGGAGGTGCGGCGGCTGGCGGACCGGTGTGTGCGCAGGCTGCGGGGCGCCGGTCTGTCCGGGCGGACCATCGTGCTCAAGGTGCGGCGGTACGACTTCTCCACGCTCACGCGGTCCGAGACGCTGCGGGGGCCCACGGACGATCCGGCCGTGGTCCGGGAGGCCGCGGCGCGGTTGCTGGACTCGGTGGACACGACGGGCGGGGTGCGGCTGCTCGGCGTCGGGGTCAGCGGTCTGGCCGACTTCACGCAGGAGGATCTGTTCGCGCAGGCGGCCGGGGAGCGCGGGGAGGGGAGCGCGGAGGAGGTCCACGAAGAGCCCGTTCGCGAGGAGGCGGTACCCGTGGGGCATCCGTGGCGTCCGGGGCACGATGTGCGCCATGCCGTGCTGGGGCACGGATGGGTGCAGGGCAGCGGACTGGGGAGGGTCACCGTGCGGTTCGAGACACCCGACTCGGAGGTGGGGCGCGTTCGGACCTTCCGGGTCGACGACCCCGATCTGGAGCCGGCGGAGCCGTTGCCGCTGGTCCGGCAGGCGGCGGGGGAGGGCGTGGAGGGGGATCCGGCTTCCCGTGCGTCGATGACCGGCAGCGGGAACTCTGTGTGACGCCGTTCGTTACCTACAGTGACGGGTTGGTTCGTGGCGGTGCCGGTCGGGCCTTGGCGGTGGTGCCGGCGCCGGAAGAGGAGGGGCGATGAACAAGAGCGACGGTCAGCCGCCGCAGCGGGGTCGGGTGGCGCAGGAGGGGCGTGCCGGTGTGCGGGACCGGGAGCTGCTCACCGCAATCGCGGTCGGGCGTCGCCCGCGGCCCGGACGTCGCGTCGCCGGCTCGCCGAAGCGGGCGCGGGCCGATGCCTTCGGAGCGGGCACGCGCAGAGTGGTCGCACACGGGGCGGCCCGCCCGTTGCGCGACTCCTGCCGGGCGGACGGCGGCGCCGATACGGGCCTGTGCCCGACCGCGCGGCTCAGCTCTCCTCCGTGCCGGCCAGCCTGCCGAAGTCGTGGTCCGGCAGCGCGGGAGGAGCGGCCACGTCCAGGCCGTAGTGGTGGTAGAGCTGGAGTTCCTGGTCCGGGGAGAGGTGGCGGCCGACACCGAAGTCCGGGGCATCCTTGATCAGGGCGCGGTCGAAGGGGACGCGCAGGGCGCCGTCGACCAGCTCGCTGGGCTCGAGGGGGACGAACGCGTCCCGGGAGAACAGGCCGGTGCGTATGGCCGCCCACTCCGGCACGCCGGTCGCGTCGTCGAGGTAGACCTCGTCGATCGTGCCGATCTTGGTGCCGTTGCGGTCGAACGCCTTGCGGCCGATCAGGTTGCGCGGATCGATGTCGGTCTGCACGGGCCCTCCACTTGGTCGCAACTCCTCCGTAGGCACTACAAAAGAGCACATCGGGAAAGGCGGCCACTCGAAAGGAGGCGGTATTGAGCTCGCTGGTAGTCTGGCAACGGCTGCTGACCCCGTGCGGGAGAGTCCTCCGGACACCACCGGAGGCGCCGAAGGAGCAAATCCTCCCCGGAATCTCTCAGGCTCACGTACCGCACGGACGAGGTCACTCTGGAAAGCAGAGCGGGTGTCGACGGCTTCCGCTCTCACCGACGGTGAAAGCCGGGCGCCCTCGGGCGGCCGGTGAAGCTCTCAGGTTGAGATGACAGAGGGGGAGGCCGTCCGGGTACCCGCGCCGTGGTGCCCCTCGAAGGTCGTGTCAGACCAGGAGGCCTCCGCAATGACCGCCCACCGCATTCCGCTCTCCGAGCTCGAACAGGGCACCCCGTTCGAACAGCGGCACATCGGGCCCGACCAGGAGGCGCGGGCCAAGATGCTCGCCCAGGTCGGGTACGGCTCGCTGGACGAGCTGACCGCCGCCGCCGTCCCGGATGTGATCAAGAACGCCGACGCGCTGGACCTGCCGGGTGCGCGCTCCGAGGCCGAGGTGCTGGCCGAGCTGCGGGAGCTCGCCGACCGCAACCGGGTCCTGGACTCCATGATCGGGCTGGGTTACTACGGCACCTTCACGCCGCCGGTCATCCTGCGCAACGTCATGGAGAATCCCGCCTGGTACACGGCCTACACGCCCTACCAGCCGGAGATCTCGCAGGGCCGGCTCGAGGCGCTGCTGAACTTCCAGACGGTGGTCGCCGACCTCACCGGGCTGCCGACCTCCGGGGCCTCGCTGCTCGACGAGGGCACCGCGGCCGCCGAGGCGATGGCGTTGTCGCGGCGCATGGGCAAGAACAAGAAGGGCCTGTTCCTGGTCGACGCGGACGCTCTGCCGCAGACCATCGCCGTGATCGAGACGCGGGCCGAGCCGACCGGCGTCGAGGTCGTCGTCGCCGACCTGTCCGAGGGCATCCCGGCCGAGATCGCCGCGCGGGAGATCAACGGCGTACTGATCCAGTACCCCGGCGCCTCCGGGGCCGTACGCGACATCAAGCCGGTCATCGAGCAGGCCCATGAGCTGGGTGCGCTCGTCACCGTCGCCGCGGATCTGCTGGCGCTGACGCTGCTGACGTCGCCCGGTGAGCTGGGGGCGGACATCGCGGTCGGGACGACGCAGCGGTTCGGTGTGCCGATGGGCTTCGGCGGGCCGCACGCCGGTTACATGGCCGTGCACGAGAAGTTCGCGCGCAGCCTGCCCGGGCGGCTCGTGGGCGTGTCCGTCGACGCGGACGGGAACAAGGCCTACCGGCTGGCGCTGCAGACGCGTGAGCAGCACATCCGGCGGGAGAAGGCGACCAGCAACATCTGTACGGCGCAGGTGCTCCTCGCCGTCATGGCGGGGATGTACGCCGTCTACCACGGGCCCGAGGGGCTCAGGGCGATCGCGCGCCGGACGCACCGCTACGCGTCGATCCTGGCCGCCGGACTCACGGCCGGGGGCGTCGAGGTGGTGCACGGCGCCTACTTCGACACGCTGACCGTGCGCGTGCCGGGGAAGGCCGCCGCTGTCGTCGCCGCCGCGCGCGAGCACGGTGTCAACCTGCACCTCGTCGACGCCGACCGTGTGTCGGTGGCCTGCGACGAGACCACCGGGCGGGCCCAGGTGGGCGCCGTCTGGGCCGCCTTCGGGGTCGACGGGGACATCGAGGCGCTCGACGCGGTCGCGGAGGACGCCCTGCCGGCCGCGCTGCTGCGCACCGACACGATCCTGACCCACCCCGTGTTCCACCAGTACCGCTCCGAGACCGCGATGCTGCGCTACCTGCGCCGGCTCGCCGACCGCGACTACGCCCTCGACCGGGGCATGATCCCGCTGGGCTCCTGCACCATGAAGCTCAACGCGACCACCGAGATGGAGCCGGTCACCTGGCCCGAGTTCGGACAGCTGCACCCCTTCGCGCCCGCGGAGCAGGCGGAGGGCTACCTCACGCTCATCCGTGAGCTGGAGGAGCGTCTCGCCGAGGTCACCGGGTACGACAAGGTGTCCCTCCAGCCGAACGCCGGGTCGCAGGGTGAGCTGGCCGGTCTGCTCGCCGTGCGCGGGTACCACCGGGCCAACGGCGACGACCAGCGGACCGTGTGCCTCATCCCGTCGTCCGCGCACGGCACGAACGCCGCCAGCGCCGTGATGGCCGGCATGAAGGTCGTCGTGGTGAAGACCGCCGAGGACGGCGAGATCGACGTCGAGGACCTGCGGACGAAGATCGAGCGGCACCGGGACGAGCTGGCGGTGCTGATGATCACGTACCCGTCGACGCACGGGGTGTTCGAGGAGCACGTCGCCGACATCTGCGCCCAGGTGCACGAGGCCGGCGGGCAGGTGTACGTCGACGGCGCCAACCTCAACGCGCTCGTCGGCCTCGCCAAGCCGGGCCACTTCGGCGGCGACGTCTCGCACCTGAACCTGCACAAGACGTTCTGCATCCCGCACGGCGGCGGAGGGCCGGGTGTCGGGCCGGTGGCGGTGCGGTCCCACCTCGCGCCGTACCTGCCGAACCACCCGCTGCAGCCCGCCGCCGGGCCGGAGACGGGGGTGGGGCCGATCTCGGCCGCGCCCTGGGGCTCCGCGGGGATCCTGCCGATCTCGTGGGCGTACGTGCGGCTCATGGGCGGGGAGGGGCTGAAGCGGGCCACCCAGGTGGCGGTGCTCAGCGCCAACTACATCGCCAAGCGGCTCGAGCCGCACTACCCGGTGCTCTACACGGGCCCGGGCGGGCTGGTCGCGCACGAGTGCATCATCGACCTGCGGCCGCTGACCAAGGCGACCGGCGTGAGCGTCGACGATGTCGCCAAGCGGCTGATCGACTACGGGTTCCACGCGCCGACGATGTCGTTCCCGGTGGCGGGGACGCTGATGATCGAGCCGACCGAATCCGAGGACCTGGCCGAACTCGACCGCTTCTGCGAGACGATGATCGCGATTCGCGCGGAGATCGACAAGGTCGGGTCGGGCGAGTGGCCCGCCGACGACAACCCCCTGCGCCACGCCCCGCACACCGCGGCCGCGCTCGGCGGGGAGTGGGAGCACGCCTACACCCGCGAGGAGGCCGTCTTCCCGGCCGGGGTGTCCGCGGCCGACAAGTACTGGCCGCCGGTGCGCCGGATCGACCAGGCCTTCGGTGACCGGAACCTGGTCTGCTCGTGCCCGCCGCTGGACTCGTACCAGGACTGACGCGCAGGGGCCGAGGGCTTCCGTCCGGTTCGGGCGGGAGCCCTTCGGCGTGTCAGGACGTCGCGAGCGAGACCTCGGTCGACTTGATCAGGGCGACGACCGGAGTGCCGGCTGTCAGGCCGAGCTCGGCGACCGCTTCCCTGGTGATCACGGAGGTCAGCTCGCCGTCCTCCGTGGAGATCCTCACCGAGGCCATGGCGTCGCCGGCCGTCATCCCGGCGACGGTTCCCGGGAGCCGGTTGCGGATCGAGAGGCCCTCGGCCGGGGTCGTCGCCAGGGCGACCTGCGTCGACTTCACCAGCGCCCGGACGGTGGAGCCCGGGACGAGGCCGAGTTCGGTCACGGCCTCCCGGGTGACCGCCGCCGTGAGGGCCCGGCCGCCGGACAGACGGATCGTGACCACGGTCATCACCTCGCCCGGGGTGATGGCGGTGACGGTGCCGGGGAGCTGATTGCGGATGCTCAGGGTCATGAGCATCCACCGTAGGGCTCCGCCGTACCCGTGCCGGGTATGTACGGCGCGGACGGCCTTGTCGTCACCCCGGGCGCCCTCTCACAGTCCGCTCCGTAATGTTCGTCGACGAGACCGAATGTTTCGGCCGCTTCGGCCTCCCGGAGGGGCTCACGCGCCTGCGGACGGCTGCCACCTGGTCTGTTCCGGCTTCGAGTACTTCCCCGGAGGGCCGCTCCTCCACAGTCGCGATCCCGTGCACGGGCGGCAGATCGGCAACGTCTTCGACCGGCCCGCCCGACTGCCGTCGTCGGACGACCCGCCCGCCCCGGCCGGCATCCCCGCGCCGACGATCCGTCACCACGACGGCCGCTTCCACGAGGTCGCCGTCGGCGTGGCCGACGGCGGCACCTTCCTGGTCACCGTCGAACGGGCGGGGGATCCACGGCCGAAGGGGTGCGGGCGGCGCGTATCGGCCCGGTGACCGGCAAGGTGACCGAGGGGCCGGCCCCGGGGGGCCGGCGCCCGCGTGGCTGGTTCCCCCGGTTCCGCGTGCTCGGCCGGGAGGCCTTCCCCGCCCCTACGGGGGCCTGGCGCCCTTCGAGTCCGAGCCACAGGCAGGAGGGCTCCCGGTCGCCGGACGCCCGGCCCGGACGGCTGCGCTCACCGCGACCGGCGACGTCCTGGACCGCCCGGGCACACCGTCGCCGGCCGTCGGCGGCGCCGCCCCGACTGCCGTACGGCCGCCCTGCTGGAACCCGGCGCCGAGCGTCGCCGGGCTCTCCGTCCGCGTCGGCGAGGCCCGTCACCACGACCTCGAAGCAGGCGGGGGAGAGGCCGCCGCACGACCCACTGCCGTCCAGGCCGGGTTCCGCACGGCAGTGGGTCGCGTGGCGGCCGGTGCCGCCCGGGCGCCCTCACGCCCGTCGTCGCCATCCGTGCGACGGACCTGGTGGTGCCCGTCGTGACGGCCGCGGGCCAGGAGGGCCCCGGTGTCCGCCCGGCGGGCCCCGAAACGATCGTCTTCACCGCCGAGATCGCGGAGGGCCGCGTGCCGCTCGCCGAGCTCGACGGCCGGTACCTCTCTCCCCCCAGGTGGCCTGCGGCTTCACCGGCCGGCTCATCGGTCTCCACGTCACCGGGGGGACCGCCGCCTTCGACGGGCACGGGCGCCGCCCGCCCCGCTGAGTCGCCGCCTCTGGATTGCCTGCGTTCAAGGGGTTGCCACCCGTCGGAGCCTGTCTCTAGGGTGCGGCAGCAGCGAAGCTTTCTGGATCTAGTCCGAAACTTTCGAAATCGCTGGACGGACATGGGTGTGCCGTCCCGTACCCCAAGGAGCGCATGATGGGCGACCGGGCACTGTCCCGCCGCGGCTTCCTGGCGGCCTCCGCCGCGGCCGGTCTGAGCATGACGGCACTGAGCGCCTGCGGCGGCGACTCGGACGGAGGGTCGTCGGGAACGACCACCATCGAGTGGTGGAACATCTCCACCACCCAGCCGACGAAAGACGTCTGGGCCGCTCTGGCCAAGCAGTTCGAGGCGCAGAACCCCAAGGTCAAGGTCAAGATCGTCCAGTTGGAGAACGACGCCTACAAGTCGAAGATGACGGCCCTGACCGCCTCCGGGAAGCTGCCCGACATCTTCCACACCTGGGGCGGCGGCGTCCTGAAGCAGCAGTTGGAGGCCGGACTCGTCGAGGACCTCACCGAGCGGACCAAGGGGTGGGGGGACGGTCTGCTGCCGGTCGCCCGGGAGCCGTACCTCTTCGACGACAAGGTCTACGGGATCCCGTTCGACATCGGCATGATCGGCTTCTGGTACAACAAGGCCCTCTTCCAGCAGGCCGGCGTCAGCGCGCCCCCCACCACATGGAGCGGTTTCCTCGACACCGTGCGGAAGCTGAAGGCCGCCGGCGTCACCCCGCTGGCTCTGGCCGGCAAGGAGAAGTGGCCGGGCATGTACTACTGGGCCTACCTCGCGATGCGCACCGCGGGGGTCGACGCCCTCCAGAAGGCCGCCGACGACAAGGACTTCACCGGCGACGGCTTCGTCCGGGCCGGGCAGCACCTGAAGGACCTGGTCGATCTCGAGCCGTTCCAGAAGGGCTTCCTCGGCGCCGCCTATTCCAGCCCCACCGGCCAGGCCGCCACCGTCGGCAACGGCAAGGCCGCGATGGAGCTCATGGGGCAGTGGGCCCCCGTGGTGGAGGCCGACGCCGGCAAGGGGCTCGGCACGAACCTCGGCTTCTTCCCGTTCCCCGAGGTCGAGGGCGGCAAGGGCGCGCTCACCGAGGTGTTCGGCGGAGGCGGCGGCCACGCCCTGCGCGCGGGCGCGCCGCAGGAGGCCGTCGACTTCCTGAAGTTCTTCGCCTCCGCCACCACCGACACCGAACTGGTCAAGAAGACGGGGGTGCTGCCGGTGGTCCCGGCCGCCGAGAGCGCCCTCACCGACCCCAACCTCAAGGCCGTGCAGACCCAGCTGAAGGCGGCCACCGGCTTCCAGCTCTACCTCGACCAAGCCTACGCGCCCGCCGTCGGCCAGGAGATCAACGACAGCGTCGCCGCGCTCATCGCCGGCTCCAAGTCGCCCCAGCAGGTCGCCGAGTCGGTCACCAAGGTCGCGAAGGAAGAGCAGTAACCCGCAATGACCTCGACGTTCCCAAGGAAGCGGGATAGCAGGCGATGACCTCGACCTTCCTCCCGGACAAGCGGAGCGGCCCGGACGTCGGTCCCCCGCCCCCGGCCGCCGGCGCGGCCGGGGGACGGGCGCGCCGGCGCGCACGGCACTGGCTCACCGCCTTCGGCCTCCAGGTGCCGGCTCTGGTGCTGTTCGGCACGCTCGTACTGCTGCCGATGCTGTTCGCCCTGTACGCCGCGTTCTTCCGCTGGGGCGGCTTCGGCATGCCCGAGGACTACATCGGCGGCGACAACTTCACCCGGCTCTTCCAGGACCCGGTCTTCCTGGGCGACCTGTGGCGCTGCCTGGTCCTGGTCGTGTTCTCGCTCGTCGTCCAACTGCCGTTCGCGCTCGCCCTGGCGGTCGCCCTCAACCAGCGCATCCGCGGCCGGGCCGTCTACCGGATGCTGTTCTTCGCGCCGTACATCCTCTCCGAGGCGATCACCGGCGTGCTGTTCGGCATGATCTTCGCGCCGGACGACGGCCTCGCCGACCACGTCCTCGGCGCGGTCGGCCTGGACGGTGCGGGCGGGCAGTGGTTCGCCGATCCGTCCACCGTCATGGCCACCCTCTTCCTGGTCATGACCTGGAAGTACTTCGGCTTCCACATGATGCTCTACCTGGCCGGACTCCAGTCCATCCCGGCGGAGCTGACCGAGGCGGCCCTGATCGACGGGGCCGGCCCCTGGCAGCGGTTCCGCCACGTCACCCTGCCGCTGCTGGCGCCCACCCTGCGGATCAGTGTCTTCCTGTCCGTCATCGGCTCGATCCAGCTCTTCGACCTGGTGTGGGTGACCACCGCGGGCGGCCCCGACCACCACTCCGAGACGATGGCCGTGACCATGTTCCAGTACGGCTTCAAGCGCTACCAGGTGGGCTACGCCAGCGCGATCAGCGTGGCCATGTTCGCCCTCAGCCTCGTCTTCGCCCTCGCCTACCAGCGGTTCGTGCTCCGCCGCGACCTGGAGGGGGCCACCACGACCCTGCGAGGAGGCGGCTCGTGAGCGTCCGTGAGACCGGCGGTGCCGGGAGCGTCCGCAAGACCGGCGCCGGGCGCCTTCGTGAGCCCGGCGGCGCCGTGGGGGCGCGCAAGGGCGGCCGCACCCTTCCGCTGCACGTCGTCCTCGTCGCCGTCGGCGCGGTGATGGCGGTTCCGCTCCTCTACGCGGTCCTGTCCGGCTTCAAGTCCACCGACGAGCTCTCCCGCAACCCCGTCGGGCTGCCCGAGTCGTGGGTGACCTCCAACTACACCGACATCCTGGGCGCGGGGTCGTTCTGGCGGCTGGTCGGCAGCAGCACGCTGATCGCGATCGGGACGACGATCGTGGTGGTCGCGGTGTCCGCGCTCGCCGCGTTCTCCTTCGCCCGCTTCACCTTCCGCGGCCGGGAGGCACTGTTCACGCTGTTCACGATGGGGCTGATGTTCCCCTTCGCGGTGGCCGCGCTGCCGTTGTTCCTGCTGCTGCGCTCGCTGGACCTGCTGGACAACCCGCTCGGCGTGATCCTCCCGCAGGCCGCCTTCGGGCTGCCGATGACCATCGTCATCCTGCGCGGCTTCTTCCGGGAGATCCCCGCCGAACTGGAGGAGGCGGCCACCCTCGACGGCTGCGGCACCCTCGGGTTCTTCTGGCGGATCCTGCTGCCCATGGCGCGCCCGGCCCTCGGCACGGTCTCCGTCCTCGCCGTGGTGGGCAGCTGGAACAACTTCTTCCTGCCGTTGCTGGTCTTCACCGACTCGACGTGGTGGACGATCCCGATCGGCGTCCAGCAGTTCCAGGGCCAGTACTCCGCCGAGTACGCCCGGGTCTTCGCCTACCTGGTCCTCGCCATGGTTCCCGCCCTGGCCTTCTACTCCGTCGCCGAGCGCCAGCTCGTCGGCGGCCTCACCGCCGGCGCCACGAAGGGATGACGCGCGCCCGCGGACGTACCGCACCACTGACGCCGTACGGCTCACCCACACCACCCGACCGTGAGGAGTCGCACCATGCCCGGCACCTTCCGTGTTCCCCGCACCTCCCGCACCCGGCTCAGACTCGCCGGGGCCCTCGCCGCCGTCCTCGTCGCCGCCGGGGTCGCGGGCGGCCCCGCCGCCCAGGCGGGGGAGCAGCACCGTGAGAGGACCCTGGCCGACCTCGCCCAGCGCCACGGCCGTTACTTCGGCAGCGCCACCGACAACCCCGAACTCACCGACACCGCCTACACGAAGGTCCTGGGCCACGAGTTCGACATGATCACCCCCGGCAACGGCATGAAGTGGTACGCCACCGAGCCGCAGCAGGGCGTGTTCGACTTCTCCGCGGGCGACGAGATCGTCGACCTCGCCCGTGCGAACCACCAGAAGGTGCGCGGCCACACCCTCGTCTGGCACAGCCAGTTGCCCGACTGGCTCACCGGCAGGGAGTGGACCGCCGACGAACTGCGGGCCGTGCTGAAGAAGCACATCCAGACCGAGGTCCGTCACTACCGGGGCAAGGTGTACGCCTGGGACGTCGTCAACGAGGCGTTCAACGAGGACGGCACCTACCGCGAGACGGTCTTCTACAAGACGCTCGGACCGGGCTACATCGCCGACGCCCTGCGCTGGGCCCACCAGGCCGACCCGAAGGCGAAGCTGTACCTCAACGACTACAACGTCGAGGCCGTCGGCCCGAAGAGCGACGCCTACCACCGGCTCGCGAAGGAACTGAAGGCCCAGGGCGTCCCGTTGCACGGCTTCGGCCTCCAGGCCCATCTCGCCCTCCAGTACGGCTATCCGGCGACCCTGGAGGACAACCTCCGCCGCTTCGCCCGCCTCGGCCTGGACACGGCGCTCACCGAGGTCGACGTACGGATGCTGCTGCCCGCGACCGACGAGAAGCTGGCCCAACAGGCCGACTGGTACCGGGACATGACCGAGGCCTGCCTCGCGGTGCGGCGCTGCGTCGGCATCACCGTCTGGGACTACACCGACAAGTACTCGTGGATCCCGGCGTTCTTCCCCGGCGAGGGCGCGGCGCTGCCGTGGGACGAGCAGCTCGCGCCGAAGCCGGCCTACCACGCGATCAGGGAGGCGCTGCTGCGGAAGTGAGGCTCGGCGCCGGACGCTCGGCGCCCCCGGCGGGGGAGGGGGAGCCGGCGGGGGAGGGGGAGCCGGTGGCGCGGCGCTCGGCCGCACCACCGGCTCCGCGCCCGGTTCCCCGCGCGGCGAGCCGGGTCGTCCGCCGCACGCCGGGCCGAGGACCGCGCGGACGGCGGGCTCGCCCGTGCCGGCGGGGGCCGGCGGACGGCCGGCGACGGCGGGCCGTCCCGGCGGACTTCCGGGAGGCCGGCCGAACCGGTCAGCACGCTCGTGTCCTCCGCTCCGGCGCCCGCAGGCCGCGCCGGCGCGGCGCCCCGATCGCGCCGAGCGCCCTCACGGAGGGCGAGGGGTGCCGGACACGCGTCGGGGCCGGTGCGCGGCGGCGGCCGCGTCCGGCCCCTCGGATCACCGGGCGGCGTCGGGCGGTGCCGTCCGGGCGGTGCTCGGGCCCGCTCAGGCCGCGGTGACGACCCGGCCGGCGCCCAGCGGACGGTGCGGCGCGATGATCCGGCCGTCCGGCAGGAGCTCACCGGTGTCCTCGAAGAGCAGGACGCCGTTGCACAGCAGGCTCCAGCCCTGCTCCGGGTGGTGCGCCACGCAACGGGCGGATTCCCGGTCGGCGGAGTCGGCTGTCGGGCACGGTGGCTGGTGCTGGCACATGGAGGGGATCTTTCGCTCTGTCGTGTCGTGTGGAAGGTGTGTCGTGTCTGTCCCGCGGCGTGAAACGTCGTTCATGGCCGCCCCCCGTTGTGATAAGTCGGTCGGAACCCAGTGTTGCCCCACGGGCGTCGATCCGCAGGGATTTCGCTGCACCGCTTCTCACAGGTTGATGACGCCTCACCCACGCGGGCGGTTCATCTCAACTGCACGGTCACTTCGGGTGGTTCCGACTGGCCGGATGGGGCTAGTCCACGCGTGTGCGACGGGCCGAGACAGAGCCGTACCCCGTCACCCCGGTACGGGTGACGGGGTACGGAGGGCCGGTGGCCGGGCCCGGCGCGTCAGGCCGGGGAGCCGAGCAGGGGGCCCGGGCCCGGGGGGACCCGCAGCGTCAGGACGGGCAGCAGTTCGGCGACCCGGTGCGGGAGGTGGGCGGGGATCCCGGGGGGCGCCGGGGCCAGCGGCACCAGCAGGTCGGTCTCGGCGGGGTGGCCGGTGGCGCCGTCGGAGGCGATGTCGCCGTGCAGCCACAGCGTGAGCATGTACAGGCCGGGGACGGACAACAGGCGTGCCTGGTAAGGCTGCGCGGACGACTCCGCCTGACGCAGCGCGCGCTCGGTGGAGGCGATGTAGGGCCCCTCGAAGAAGTGCGAGAAGGCCCAGCCGTCCGGGGTCAGCCGGGTCTCGGCCGCGGCCACGGCGCGGTCGCCGCAGCGGATCAGGAAGCGCCAGCCGGCCAGCCGGGTCGCGGACAGGCCCTCGGGGGTGATGCGGTCCAGGACGTGCACGGGCAGCGGCAGCTCGGGGGTGGCGGGCCCCTGTGCCGCGCGCAGTGACGGGGTCCGAGCCTCGCGGACCGCGGTGGGGGAACCTAGTGCCGTGAGGACGGAGCGCAGGGCGGGCGCGGGAGCCGGGGGGACATGCAGCGGCATGATGGGTCGCCTCTCAGTGGACAGGCACGGTGACGCGAGGGCGTGGGGCGGACGGCGCTGTCAGCTCTCGGTGAGGTCAGAGAGGCGGTGGCCGGGGCCGGGGAATCCGGGGTACGCCAGCGGCCTGCCGTCCGTCACCTCGACGACGACAGGCTCCTTCGACCGTGGGCGCCCACCTTCTCTGCCTGTTCGCGGAGTTTATACGACACGTGTTCAGACTATGTTTCGTCTAGCCGCTTCCGGGACACCCGGCAAGAGTCCATTCGGTCGGCGATACGCGTGAATCATCCCGATTCAGAAGGGGGTCCGCCTCGATGACCTCGGGATATGTGCGCGCAACGATCGGCCTATTCTCGTCGGCGTTTTTCACGAGACCCCGAGTTCGTGAAACAACGCTTTGCGCCTTGCCCGGTGAATGTGCCTGTGGACATCTCCGGTCAGGGTAGCGGGTGACAGGACGGACGGGGGACGTTATCGATCGACGGGGCTGGGCATCATCACACCTGACCCCGGACGGCGGGCGGCCGGAGCATCGGCCCGCCCATGTGAGGAGGGACGCTTCGATGGGGGAGAAGGTGGTGGCAGGAGGATTCGACCTGTCCGATCGCCAGCGCTACCGCGACAAGCTGCGGCAGTGCCTGACGGGACTGGAGCGACTCCTGGCCCAGCAGCGCTTCGACCGCCCGAAGAACCTCATGGGGCTCGAGATCGAACTGAATCTCGCGGGTGCCGACGGACTGCCGAAAATGCTGAATGGGCAAGTGCTGGAGAGGATCGCGAGCCGTGATTTCCAAACAGAACTCGCCATGTTCAACCTGGAAGTCAACATAGCTCCACACCGGCTGGGCGGGCGGGTATTCGATCGGCTCGCCGAGGAACTCCGCACGTCGTTGGCATATGCCCACCGGAAGGCGGGAGAAGTCGACGCGGGAATCGTGATGATCGGTATTCTGCCGACTCTGGACCGTGACGACCTGGTCTCCTCCAATCTCTCCGAGGTCGACCGCTACACCCTTCTGAACGATCAGATCGTGGCCGCCCGCGGCGAGGAGTTCACCCTCGAGATCGACGGCGTGGAGCACCTTTCCTGCACCTCGAAGTCGATCGTGCCCGAGGCCGCCTGCACCTCCGTGCAGCTGCACCTCCAGGTCACCCCGGCGCGCTTCCCCGACGTGTGGAACGCCGCCCAGGCCGTCGCCGCCGCGCAGGTCGCCATCGGCGCCAACTCGCCGTTCCTCTTCGGCCGCGAGCTGTGGCGGGAGTCGAGGCCCCCGCTGTTCCAGCAGGCCACCGACACCCGGCCGCCGGAGCTCCAGGCGCAGGGCGTACGGCCGCGGACCTGGTTCGGCGAGCGGTGGATCAGTTCGGCGTACGAGCTGTTCGAGGAGAACCTGCGCTACTTCCCCGCCCTGCTGCCCCTCTGCGACGAGGAGGACCCGCTCGAGGTCCTGGCGGCGGGCGGCGTGCCCAAGCTCGCCGAGCTCGTCCTGCACAACGGCACCATCTACCGCTGGAACCGGCCCGTCTACGGCATCGCCGACGGCGTCCCCCACCTGCGCGTGGAGAACCGCGTCCTGCCCGCCGGCCCCACCGTCACCGACGTCGTCGCCAACGCGGCCTTCTACTACGGCGTCGTCCGCGCCCTCGCCGAGGACTCGCGGCCGGTGTGGACGCGGATGCCCTTCGAGACCGCCGCGGCCAACTTCGACGCCGCCTGCCGGAACGGCATCGACGCCCGGCTCCAGTGGCCGCGGCGGGGCCGGCTCGGCGGCACGGCCGAGGTCGACGCGGTGAGCCTCGTCCGGGACGAGTTGCTGCCGCTGGCCGAGGCCGGGCTGGACGCGTGGGGCGTGGAACCGGCCGACCGCGACTTCTACCTGGGCGTCATCGAGGAGCGGTGCCGGCGGCGGACCAACGGCGCGAGCTGGCAGGTGGCCACGTTCCACCGCGCCCTGGAGGCGGGGCTGTCCCGCGACGCGGCGCTCGCGGCGACCACCCGGCGCTACGCCGAGCTGATGCGCGAGGGGGAACCGGCGCACACCTGGCCGGTGGGGCTGCCGGAGCCGGTCCCCGCGGGCTGAGGACGTCCCTCCCCCTCCTGGCCGGGGCTTCCGCAGCCAGGAGGGGGGAAGCGAGGCGCGTGAGACGCTGCCCGGACCCCGGGTCGCTCCGTCGGCGAGATCCCGGGGTGAGCCGGGCGCTCCGGACCGTGATCGCCCCCCTTCCCGACGCCCGCGCGACGGCCGTGCCGGAGGCGCTCGACGCGGCCGGTCCGGTGAACGACTGCGGGCCGCTGCCGCCACCGCGGCGGGGCCGTCGCACTCCGGCGTCCGGAAACCGTGCTCCTGGAGCGGTCGCCGTCGCCCGGGCCGGCGCGGGCACGCCAGGAACCCGAGGGCCGCCCGGTTCTCGTCGTGCGCAGCCCCCACCGGCCCCCCAGCGCGTACGGGCGGTCCAGCCAGCGCCTGCCGTCCTCCGGGCGGAAGAGGCCCAGGCCGACGGCGCGGAGGCGAGAGAGGCGTCCTCGGTCCGCTCGGCCGCGGCCTGCGGCGCAGGGGCCGGGTCCGGGGAGGCGGCCACGGCCAGGCGTACCGGGGCGCCCCGGCAGGAGGAGCCGAAGGGCGGCGAACCGCCGCGTCCGGCCGCCGCCGAACCGGGCACCGTGAGGACGAGGGCCGTCGCGCCCGCCGTGGCGCGGCGACGGGCGCGAACACGGGGGCCGCCCGCGCCCGCCTCCCGGGGATCGGGCAAGCTGTGACGTCCCATGACGGTGGTGCCCTCCCTGCCGGTCCGCGTGCCGGGTGCCCGGCCGCACGGCACGCGAAGGGGAGGCACGCCCCGTACGGCGTCCGTCCCCTCCACGGCCTGTCGCGCACGATGTCGCACCTGCCGTCGAGACCTGACGACGCGCCGACGGGGACGAGGCGGGTCTACCCCACTGGAGGCAGGTGTGCAGGCGGACGAGGGGCCGGTGGCCGGGTCTGTGCCGCAGGAGCGGTTCTCGCGTCGGATCTTCCGCGACGAGACGCTGCTCGTGCTGGCGCTCTCGCTCGGTGCGAGCGGTGTCTCCGCACTGATCAGATTCGTCGGATCGGTCACGAAACCGGGAGGCCTCAAGGACCAGGCCGCGACCCTCAACGCCTCGGCCGCACCGGGCCGTCCCTGGCTCGATCTGGCCTGGCAGCTCTTCTGGATCGCCACGGCGCTCGTCCCGGTCGCGCTCGTCGCGCACTTCCTGCTGCGCGAGGGACGGGGACTGCGCACCCTGGGCTTCGACCGCACCCGCCCCTGGTCCGACCTCGGACGCGGCGCCGCGATCGCGGCGGTCATCGGCAGTTCGGGCATCGCCTTCTACCTGGCCGCGCGCGGTCTCGGCTTCAACCTCACGGTGGTCCCCGAGGCGTTGCCCGAGGTGTGGTGGAAGTACCCCGTGCTCATCCTGTCCGCCTTGCAGAACGCGATCCTCGAAGAGGTCATCGTCGTCGGCTACCTGCTGCGCCGGCTGGGCCAGTTGGGCTGGACGCCGACCGGCGCGCTGGTGGCCAGCTCCGTGCTGCGCGGCTCCTACCACCTCTACCAGGGCATCGGCGGCTTCGTCGGCAACATGGCGATGGGCGTGGTCTTCGTGTATCTCTACCGGCGCTGGGGCCGGGTGGGTCCCCTGGTGGTGGCGCACTCCCTGCTCGACATCGGGGCGTTCGTCGGATACGCGCTGCTGGCGGGGAAGGTGGGGTGGCTGCCCACGGCGTGAGCCGGCACGGGGCGGGCGGGCGCCGTCACGCGCCCTCACGCGTCGGTGCGCGGCGGTGCGCGGCGCACGGGTCGGGACGGGCCACCCGTCCTCCTCGCGGGACCCGTCCTAGGCGAGCAGGTCGCCCTCGATGACCGTGACCGCGCGGCCGCCCAGCAGGGTGCGCTCGCCCCGCAGTTCGGTGCGCACCCGGCCCGAGCGGGGCGACGCCTGGAGGCCGGTGAGGCCGGGACGGCCCAGGCGCTCCGACCAGTAGGGGGCCAGTGCGGTGTGGGCGCTGCCGGTGACCGGGTCCTCGTCGATGCCGACGTTCGGGAAGAAGCACCGGGAGACGAAGTCGTAGCCCAGGGCCGGGTTCTCGGCGCGGGCGGTGGCGATGACGCCGCGGCTGGAGCAGGCGCCCAGGGCCTTGTGGTCGGGCCGCAGCGCGTGGACGGTCTTCTCGTCGGCGAGTTCGACCAGCAGGTCGCGGACGTTCGGGCCGGTGTCGAACACCGCGAGCGGTTCGGCGCCCAGGGCCTCGGCGACGCCCTCCGGGACGTCCACGCGGGTGAGCGGGGCGGTCGGGAAGTCCAGGGTGTAGGAGCCGTCCTCGGCGGGCGTCGCCACGAGGACACCGCTGCGGGTGGCGAACCGCACCGGCCCGGTGTGGGCGCCGGTGGTGTGCAGGACATGGGCGGTGGCGAGCGTGGCGTGACCGCACATCGCCACCTCGGTGACCGGGGTGAACCACCGCAGTGCCCAGTCCGCCTCGCCGCCCGGCGGGAGCGGGTGGGTGAACGCCGTCTCGGCGTGGTTGACCTCCATGGCGACGTTCTGGAGCCAGTCGTCGTCCGGGAAGGCGTCGAGCAGCAGGACCCCGGCCGGGTTGCCGGCGAAGGGACGGTCGGTGAAGGCATCGACGATTCGAATCCGCATGTCGGCGACGGTAGGGGACGACGGAGAAGACGGGCCAAGGCCAATGCGCAACTGCTGGACCGCTCGGGGAGCGGGCCGGTCGCGGGCCGGCTTGGGCCCCGCCGCGCGGAAGCGGTGCCGGACCCGGCCCCGCCGTACAAGGTGCCTCCCGGGGGGCGCTGCGCACCTCGCGCCCTGCATCCGCCCCCGAGAGGGGCCCCGGGAGGAACCACGCCTTCCCGAAAGGGATTTGAGGGGCGGCAGGTCCGGGACGGCGGGAAACCGAGCGGGAGGAGCGGCCCTGGACGACACGACGGCGACCGGCGAGAAAAGGGGCGGCGGACCGGGTCGGCCCCGGCCGTGAGCAGGGCCCGGTCGGCGGGGGCGTACGCGTGGAAGGCGGGGGCCGTCGTCCTGCGCCCCGGGACCGTGCTCGAGGCCGGCGATCCGCGGCGCGGCCGTCGGCGCTCGGCGTGCCGCCGCCCCGCGCGACCGGCAACCGGCCGCGGAACCCCCGTCCGGAGCGCCTACGGGCGGCCCCGTCGACCGCCCCGAACCGTGCGGCGGTGCTCCGGCAAGGCGCAACCGGGGGAACGCTGGGATGCTGGGGAAAGGCCTCGCGGCGTGGCGCGTCCCGGAGGGACGTCGCCGGTCCAGGACAGCCGCGAGACCGGGAAGGCGGTGGACCATGTGCCGTTGGCTCGCCTACTCGGGCGCACCCGTCCTGCTCGACGCGATCCTCTACAAGCCGAAGCACTCGCTGATCGACCAGAGCCTGCACTCGCGGCTGGGCGTCGAGACGACGAACGGCGACGGGTTCGGCATCGGCTGGTACGCGCCGCACGTGGACACCCCCGCGGTGGTGCGGGACATCGGCCCGGCCTGGAGCAACCGCAACCTGCGGGAGATCTCCGGACACGTCGCCTCGCACCTGTTCTTCGCCCACATCCGGGCCTCGACCGGATCCGCCGTGCAGCAGACGAACTGCCATCCGTTCCGCCACGGCCGCTGGATGTGGATGCACAACGGCGCGATCGCCGAGTTCCACCGGATCCGGCGCGACCTGGCCCTGGCCGTGGATCCGCGGCTCTTCCTCGACATGGAGGGATCGACGGACTCCGAGATGATGTTCTACCTGGCCCTCACCTTCGGCCTGGAGCAGGACCCGCCCGGCGCGGTCGCGCGGATGGCGGACCTGGTGGAACGCACCGGTCACGAGCACGGCGTGGAGTACCCGCTGCAGATGACGGTCGCCGTCACCGACGGGAACCGGTTGTGGGCCTTCCGCTACTCCAGCCAGAAGGACTCCCGCTCGCTCTTCTACAGCACCCGGGTGGACACCCTGCGGGCCCTCCACCCCGACCTGCGGTACCTGTGGGAGATGTCCGAGGAGGCCCGTCTCATCGTCTCCGAGCCCCTGGGCGATCTGCCCGGCGCCTGGAACGAGGTCCCCGAGGGCACCTACGGCGTGGTGCAGGCCGGAAGGGACGAGATGCGCGCCTTCGTCCCGCAGGCGGCGTAGTCCCGGGCCGCTGTCCGGACGCGGCGGCGCACGGTCGTCCCGCGCGGCCGCGTCGACGGCGGAGGGGCTCCGCCCGGCGCCGGAGTGGCGTCAGCGCCGCCGGCGCCGTCCGGGACGCGGGCGGAGCGCACCGGCTCGGGGACGGCGGACGGAGACGCAGGGCTCAGTGCGCCGGCCTGGTCACCCGCACCGGAGTCTGCTGCCCGTGCGTGACCGGTGACCTCCGGTCGCGCACGGTCGGCAAGAGCGGTCACATGCCTTCCTTGCGGTCCGCCGGCAGCAGCCTGCCGGCGGCGATCACCCTGCACCGCGGACGCGGCGGACCTCCGGTGGGGGTCTTGTCAGGCGAGTGTTTCCGATATATCGTTGACGCATCGCGACAGATCAACGATGGAATGAAGGAAGTGGTGGCGATGCGTACCCACGGATTCGAGCACGGACATCGGCAGGGCGGCCCCTCCGGGCGTGGCCGGGGCGGTCACGGACCGGACTTCGAGCGGCTCCGCGCGGCCTTCGGCCCCTTCGGGCCGGGTGGTCCGGGCGGTCCCGGATTCGGCCCCGGCGGTCCCGGCGGCTTCGGGCCGGTCTTCGGCCACGGACCCTGGGGCGGACGAGGGCGTGGCGGGCCGAGGGGGAGGGCACGGCGCGGTGACGTACGGGCCTCGATCCTGGCCCTGCTCAAGGAGCGGCCCATGCACGGCTACGAGATGATCCAGGAGATCGCCGAACGCAGCGGCGGCGCGTGGAAGCCGAGCCCCGGCTCGGTGTACCCCACCCTCCAACTGCTGGAGGACGAGGGCCTGATCAGCAGTGAGTCCGAGGGCGGCAAGAAGCTGTTCTCGCTCACCGAGCCCGGTCGTGCGGCGGCCGAGGAAGGACCGGACGCGCCCTGGGAGGAGGCGTCCCGCGGAGTCGACTGGGAGGCCCTCGGCGAGATCCGCCAAGCCGGCTTCGGTCTGATGGAGGCCTTCGGCCAGGTCTGGAAGACCGGCAGCAAGGAACAGCGGGAGAAGGCCCTCGCGGTCATCAACGAGGCCCGCAAGAAGCTGTACCTGATCCTCGCCGACGAGGACTGACGGCCTCCCCGCCGTGAGAGGGGCGCCCCGTGGACCGGTCCACGGGACGTTCCCGTGTCCGGGCGCGCGGACGGCCGGTGGCGGAGTGAGTCCGGCAGCGAGGGCGAGGAGGCGCGCGCGACAGGGCGGAGAACGGCCTGATCTCCTCCCCAGGGAGGAGATTCCGTCCCCCGCCGTCCGCTCCGCGCGGGACGCGAAGATGCTCCGCTCCGCGGATGACCCGGTGCGCCGGGACTGATGGGGTGGAGGACGTGCAAGCCCGTACTTCCCGGCAGCCGGCCCGCGACGAGGCGGCCCGCGCCCTGGACGACGACGCCGGGTGCAGCGCCGAACTGGCGGCGGCGCTCGCCGGTGCGCGCCGCAGGGCCGTCCGGGACGGGGACCGGCAGGTCGACACCGCTCACCTGCTGCACTCACTCCTGGAACACGACCCCGAGGTGCGCGCCGCCGTCGACGACGGCCCTCGGCTCGTCCGCCTCCTCGGCTACCTCGTCCAGCGCAGCATCGGCTACGGCCTGCGCTGGCGCAGCGGTGTCGAGGACTCCGGCACGCCGCCGGCCGGCACGGGCGTGGAGGGCTTCTCGCCCCTCGCCGCCGCGGCGACGGAACGGGCGCGCGGCCGGGCCGCCCGCCGCGCCGGCGACAGGGTCCGGGGCGCCGATCTGCTGGCGGCGATCGTCGCCGACCCCGAGGCCCGGGCCGTCGAGGTGCTCACCCGCGCGGGCGTCGACGTCCGCGGGGTGCGGAGCCGGATCGCGGACGGTCCGCAGGAGTGCGCCGGGGGCGGCGAGACCTCCCGCTGACCGCCCGCCGCTCCGCCGCGACAGCCCGCCGCTCCGCCGCGACCGCCCGCCGGCCGGTCGCGGCCGGTCCGCTCCGCGTCCAGCCGCTGAGACAGGTGTCAACGGGGATGACGCTCATGTCGTCGCCTGTCATCATGTGCCGGTGCATACGTCTGTGAGCAGTCAGGGCAACCGCGGGAAGGGCATCGGGCTCTCCCTGGCGGTCGGGTCGGCCATCGCCTTCGGCGGGTCCGGAGTGGCGGCCAAGCCGCTGATCGAGGCGGGGCTCGACCCGCTGCACGTGGTGTGGCTGAGGGTGACGGGCGCGGCCCTGGTGATGCTGCCGCTCGCCGTGCGCCACCGCGCGCTGCTGCGCCGCCGGCCCGCCCTGCTCGCCGGGTTCGGTCTGCTCGGCGTGGCCGGCGTGCAGGCCTTCTACTTCGCCGCGATCTCCCGCATACCCGTCGGCGTCGCCCTGCTCGTGGAGTACCTCGCGCCCGCCCTGGTGCTGGGCTGGGTGCGCTTCGTGCAGCGGCGGCCGGTGACCCGTGCCGCCGCGCTCGGCGTGGTCCTCGCCGTGGGCGGGCTCGCCTGCGTCGTCGAGGTCTGGTCGGGGCTCGGCTTCGACGCCCTCGGACTGCTTCTCGCGCTGGCCGCCGCGGGCTGCCAGGTCGGCTACTTCGTCCTGTCCGACCAGGGCAGCGACTCCGGTGACGGCGCCCCCGACCCGCTCGGCGTCATCGCGTACGGCCTTCTGGCCGGCGCCGCCGTGCTCACGGTGGTCGCCCGCCCCTGGGGCATGGACTGGTCCGTGCTGGCGCACACCGCCCGCATGAACGGCGCCGAGGTCCCGGCCTGGCTGCTGCTCGCCTGGATCGTGCTGATCGCCACGGTCGTCGCGTACATCACCGGCGTGACCTCCGTGCGCCGGCTCTCGCCGCAGGTCGCCGGCGTGGTGGCGTGCCTGGAGGCGGTCATCGCGACCGTCCTGGCCTGGTTCCTGCTCGGCGAGCACCTCTCCGCCCCGCAGATCGCGGGCGGCGCGGTGGTCCTGCTGGGCGCGTTCATCGCCCAGTCGTCCGCGCCGTCCAAGGGCTCCGCGCAGCCGGTCGCGAGCGGGAGCCCCGAGCGTGAGCTGTCCGCCCGCGGGACCGCCGCCTGAGGCCGTGACCGTGGATCCGGAACGCGTTCTCCCTCCTCCGGCCGCCCGCGAGGCGGGCCGTCGGTGCACCACGCCCGGCACGCCGTGCCGGGCAGAAGGGCGCTGCCGCGGAAGAGATCCGCGTCCGCGGTCCGGCGGACGGTCCCGGCCGTCGCCCTGTCGGGCGAGCGCCCCACGGCCCCGGTCGTCGCCGGAACGCCGCTCCCGCCGGGCCCGGTGACGGGCCCGGCGGAGGCGCGGGACGGGACGGGGACCGGCGCGGGGGCGGGTGCGGGCCCCGCTGACCGGCCCGTCCCGCGCTCAGGGGCGGACCGGAGTCACAGCGCCGCCAGGTAGTCCGGGAGTTCGGTGCCCGGGGCCAGGTCGGCCTCGGGCAGCGGGGCGCCGTAGCCCTTGCGCAGCGGGAGCACGCCCGCCCAGTGCGGGAGGGCGAGGTCCTCGGGCTCCTCGTTCACCCCGCCGGTGCGGGTCTTGGCCGAGACCTCGTTCAGGTCGAGGCGGATCACCGCGGTGGCGGCCAGTTCCTTCTTGTCGGCGGGCCGGGAATCGGCGGCCCGGCCGGGGACGACGTGGTCGACCAGGGCGTCCAGCGCCGTCCGCTTCTCCTCCGGGTCCGTCACGTCGTGGGCGAGCCCGTGCACCACCACCGAGCGGTAGTTGATCGAGTGGTGGAAGGCCGAGCGGGCCAGGACCAGCCCGTCGACGTGCGTCACCGTCAGGCACACCGGCAGCCCGGGGGCGGCCTGTCCCGCCATCCGCAGGGGGCGCGACCCCGTCGAACCGTGGACGTAGAGCGTCTCGCCGACCCTGCCGTACAGCGTCGGCAGCACGACGGGCGCCCCGTCGCGGACGAAGCCCAGGTGGCAGACGTATCCCTCGTCGAGTATCGCGTGCACCAGTGCCCTGTCGTAGGAGGCCTTCTGCGCGGCACGGGTGGGGACCGTGCGGTCGGTCGGGGCGTAGGCGGCGGGTGTCGTCGGTTGCTGGGTCCCCGGCATGGCGCTCTCCATTGCACTAGTGCATAATCGGCTTTGTGCTAGGAGAGTATCCGATCGAGGGTCGGCGCGCAGCGGACATTTCCGCGAGCGTCGAGCGCGCGGTGGGCGCCGGCGAGTTGAGTCCGGGACAACTGCTGCCCCCCATGCGGGAGTTGGCCGAGCGGCTCGGGGTGAACCCGAACACCGTGGCGGCCGCCTACCGCACGCTGCGCGAACGCGGGGTGATCGAGACCGACGGACGCCGTGGCAGCCGGGTGCGGTCGAAGCCGGCCACGACCGGGCGCGAGTTCATCCGGGTGGAGGTCCCGGCCGGGGCGCGGGACGCCTCCGCCGGCAACCCGGACACCGCGCTGCTGCCGCCGCTGGCGCCGGCGTTCGCGTGGGCGGCCGCACAGGGCGACCGGGAGCCCGTCCTGTACGAACACGAGCCCGTGGAGCCCGAACTGGCGCGCCTGGCACGGGCGGACCTCGACGCCGACGCCGTCCCGGCCGGGCCGGTGGCCGTCACGTCCGGTTCGCTGGACGCCGTCGAGCGTGTCCTCGCGGTGCACCTGCGGCCCGGGGACACCGTGGCCGTGGAGGACCCGGGCTGGGGCTCGCTGCTGGACCTGGTGCCGGCGCTCGGGCTGCGCACGGCCCCCGTCGGCCTGGACGACGACGGGCCGCTGCCCGAGGACGTGGACCGCGCCCTCCGGGCCGGGGCGCGGGCGCTCATCGTCACCGACCGGGCGCAGAACCCGACCGGCGCCGCCGTGAGCGCCGCACGCGCGCGTGCCCTGCGGGACGTGCTGCGCGAGCACCCGCGGACCCTGCTCGTCGAGGACGACCACGGCCACCGGATCGTCGACCTGCCCCTGCATCCCCTCGCGGGCGCCACCCGGCACTGGGCGTTCGTGCGCTCGGTCGCCAAGGCGTACGGTCCCGACCTGCGGCTCGCCGTCCTCACCGGGGACGACCTCACCCTCGACCGGGTCCGCGGGCGGCAGCGGCTCGGCCCCGGCTGGGTCAGCCGGATCACCCAGCGCGCCGTCGTGCGGCTGTGGACCGACCGGGCGGTGGACGCCCGCGCGGTCGCGGCGGCGTACGGCCGCCGCCGCGACGCGCTGATCGCCGCGCTGGCCGAGCGGGGGGTCGGGGCGCGGGGGCGCAGCGGGATGAACGTGTGGATCCCCGTCACCGACGAGACCGGAGCCGTGGCCCGCTTGCTGCAGGCCGGCTGGGCCGTCGCCCCCGGGGCGCGCTTCCGGCTCGGCTCGCCGCCCGGGATCCGGATCACCGTGTCGACGTTGACCCGGGAAGAGGTGGAGGCGCTGGCGGACGCGGTCGCCTCCGCCGTACGGCCGGGCCCCGCGCGCGGCTACGTCTGAGCGGTGGCCGTGCCGGGGTCCCGCGCCCCGCGGCGGGGCGGCGCGCCCGGCACGCCGCCCGCCTCCGCGCGACGGCCCCGCCGTACCGCTACGCCTTCCGCCGCACCTGCGTCAGCGCGGCCCCCGCCAGCACGATCACCGCGCCCACCGGCGTCGACCAGCTCAGCGACTCGCCGAGCAGGACCACGCCCGCCGCCGTCGCGATGACGGGGATGAAGTACGTGACCATCTGGGCCGTCGTCGGGCCGACCTCGGTGACCAGGCCGTACTGGATGAGGACCGCGAGGCCGGTGCCGAGGGCGCCCAGGGCGGCGACCGCGAGCAGCGGCGCCAGCGGGAAGCGGCTGGGGAAACCCGCGAACAGCGGTGTGACGACGGCGAGCTGGACGGTCGCCACGAGCAGCTGCGCGCCGGTCAGCGACAGGGCCGAGGAACCGGTGCCGGCCAGGGTGCGGCGGACGTAGATCCAGCCGATGGGGTAGCTGAGGGAGGCCAGCAGGGCCAGTGCCGTGCCCCGGGCGTCCAGTCCGTCGAAGCCCTGCCAGGCGCCGAGGACCGTCAGGACACCGAGGAAGCCGAGGCCCAGGCCCGCGACCCTGACCCGGGTCGGCCGGTCCTCGGAGAGGGCGACCAGGGAGAGGGCCATGCCCCACAGCGGCGAGGTCGCGTTGCAGATGCCCGCGAGCGTGGACGGGATCGTCAGCTCCGCGTAGGCGAACAACGAGAACGGCAGCGCGTTCAGGAGGAGGGCGGCGACCGTCAGGTGCCCCCAGGTGCGAGCCCCGCGCGGCAGCCGCTCCCGCTTCACCGCCATCGCGGCCGCCAGGACCGCCGTGCCGAACACCAGCCGGCCGAGCGTCACCTGGAAGGGCGCGTAGCCGTCCGTGCCCACCTTGATGAGCAGGAAACTGAAACCCCAGATCAGGGACAGGGCGGCGAAGCGGAGGCGCCAGTCCAGGACGCGGCGGGGACGGGCCGGGGCGGCCGGGGGCCGGGTTGCGGTGGTGGGGGCGACGGTGGTCATGGTCCTTACGGTGCTGGACGGACACCTCGTAGCACAAGCGAGAATCCGCACCGGATATCTCGTAGCATCGCTTACATGTTGAACCTGGAGCGCCTGCGCACCCTCGACGCCCTGGCCCGGCACGGCTCGGTCAGCGGCGCCGCCGTGGGACTGCACATCACGACGTCGGCCGTCTCCCAGCAGATGGCCAAGCTGGAACGGGAGGTCGGACAGCAGCTCCTCGCCAGGCACGGGCGGGGGGTGCGGCTGACCGACGCGGGCCGGCTGCTCGCCGACCACGCGGCCCGGATCCTGTCACAGGTGGAGCTCGCCCAGGCGGACCTGGAGGCGCAGCGCGGCCAGGTGGCGGGGGAGCTGCGGCTGTCGGCCTTCCCGACCGCCGCCCGCGGCCTGTTCCCCCGCGCGCTCGCCGAGCTGCGCAAGGCGCATCCCGCGCTGCGGGTGCGCTCCTGCGAGCTGGAGCCGGAGAAGGGGATCTCCCAAGTGGTGAGCGGCGACCTCGATCTCGCGGTCGTCCTCGACTGGTACAACAAACCGATGCCGGTCCCGGACGGCCTGGTCAAGGCGCCCCTCCTCGACGACCCCGCCGATGTGGCGATGCCGGCCGGCCACCGGCTCGCCGGGCGGGAGGAGGTGGACCTCGCGGAGTTCGCCGAGGACGAGTGGATCACCTGGGGCCAGGGCGAGTTCTGCCACGAGTGGCTGATGTTCACGCTGCGCTCGCGAGGGGTCGAACCGATCGTCGGCCACCGTGCCGCCGAGACCCACACCCAGCTCAACCTGGTGGCCGCCGGGCTGGGCGTGTGCATCGCGCCCCTGCTCGGCAGGCACCCGGTGCCCGAGGGAGTCGTCACGGTCCCGCTGCGGCAGCGGATGCGGCGGCACGTCTACGTCGTGTGGCGGGCGGACGCGGACCGCCGTCCGTCGATCCGGGCGGCGGTCGAGTCGCTCAAGTCGGCGGCGGCGGCCCTGAACTGATCCCCTCGTCCGCCCTGGCCGCCGGGCCCGCCCCCGTCCGCGCGCGGGCGCCCCGGCGTGCGGACCCGCCCTGTCCCGGCCGCCCGGCTCGCGGACCCGTCCGTTCGCGGGCGCCCGGCTCGCGGACCCGTCCGCTACCGGCCGCGCAGTTTGCGGAAGTCCCAGGAGACGATCTTCTCCGGCTTCAGCCGCACCCACGCGTGCCGCCCGTCGTGCGGCATCGAGTCCAGACCGAAGTTCTTCCGCGCGAACAGCGTCTCCACGGCGTCGAGTTCGGCACACAGCTCGCCGGTGCGGGGCGCCTCGCCGACGAACTCCACGGCGCCGGAGAGCTCCACGCCCCGCAGCGACTCGTACTCCTCGCCCGTGTCCACCACGATCGCGACCCTCGGATCACGGCGCAGCTGGGCCCAGCGCTTGCTGCGCACGACCGAGTACAGCCACAGCGCGCTGCCGTCCCACAGGAACCACAGGGCGCTCACGTGCGGGGCTCCGTCGGCGGACACGGTGGCCACCCGGCAGGTGCGCTGGGTGGTGAGGAACGCGTCCAGCTCGCCCGGCGTCATCATGATCTTCCGGCCCCGGCGCTGTGTGACGGTCATCCGGCCCCCTCTTCCGCTCTTGTCACGGTGCTTCCCGCCTCCTGCTTACCAGAACGATCTTCTGATGATCGATGCCCTTGCGGTGCCTGCCGTCGATGCGGACGACCGCGCGGACGGGCGCGGGCGTCAGGCCAGCGTGATCGAGTCCCCGCTGACCGTGATCTTCACCTCGGGCAGCGGCTTCGTCGCCGGGCCGCTCTTCACGCTGCCGTCCGTGACGGAGAAGTTGCTCTGGTGGCAGGGGCAGTTGATGACCCCGTCCGAGACGCTCTTCACCGCACAGCCCTGGTGGGTGCACACGGCCGAGTACGCCTTGAACTCGCCGGCCGTCGGCTGCACGACGACCACCTTCTCGGACTCGAAGACCTTGCCGCCCCCCTCGGGGATGTCGGCGGTCGTCGTGAGCGCGCCGCCCGCCGCCGCACCGCCCGTGCCCGCCGACCCGGAGCCGCCCGCGGACCCCGTCGACCCGCCCGAGCCGTCGGACGAGGCCGACGAACTCGACGCGTCGTCGTCGGATCCCCCGCACGCGGTCAGTGCGGCGGCGAGCCCCGCGGCTCCGGCGGCCGCCACGACGGTACGGCGGGCGGGTCCCGACACGGGTGTGTGCGATGCGCTGGTCATGCTGGGGTTCCCTTCGGGGGAGGATCGGTGAACTGCCCGGATGTACGGGTGGCGGGCGCCGCCTGTTCAGCGCCGGCCCCGAGTCCGGACGGTGTCGAGATGGTGACCCGTGCGAGATCAGGCGGGCGTAAGCCACAGCTGTCGCGAAGCTGTCGGCCCGGCGCGGCGGGCCACGCCCACCCCAGTAGCCTGGGGCGATGCTCAAGGAAGTCGTCGCGACCCGTTACATCACGCCCCTGCGTGAGGGCGGCTCGCTGCCGGGGCTCGTCGAGGCCGACGACCTCGGGACCTACGTCCTGAAGTTCACCGGCGCCGGACAGGGCCGCAAGACGCTCGTCGCGGAGGTGGTCTGCGGCGAACTCGCCCGCCGGCTGGGTCTGCGGGTCCCCCGCCTGGTGACCGTCGGCCTCGATCCGGTGCTGGGGCTCGGCGAACCCGACCAGCAGGTGCAGGACCTGCTGCGGTCCAGCGGCGGCGCCAACCTCGGCATGGGCTTCCTCTCCGGGGCCCTCGGCTTCGACCCGCTCGCCTTCCCGGTGAGCCCGCGGGAGGCCGGCCGGATCCTCTGGTTCGACGCGCTGGTGAACAACGTCGACCGCTCCTGGCGCAACCCCAACCTGCTCGTGCACCGCGGCGACCTGTGGCTCATCGACCACGGCGCCACCATGATCTGGCACCACAACTGGCCCTCCGCCGAGGCCTCCGCCGCCCGCCCCTACGACGCCGGCGACCACGCCCTCGCCCGCTTCCGCCCGGACGTCGCCGCCGCGGCCGCCGAGCTGGCCCCCCTGGTCACCGCCGGCCTCCTCGCCGAGGTCACCGCCGAGATCCCGGACGCCTGGCTGGCCGACGAGCCGGGCTTCGACACCCCGGACGCGCTGCGGCGTGCCTACGCGGCACCCCTGCTCGCGCGCGCCGCCGTCATCCACGAACGCATCAAGGGGGCCGAGTGAACGACCGCCACATCATCAGGGCCGGCGAGGCGAACGACCGGGACGTCTACGAGTACGCCCTGCTGCGCGTCGTCCCCCGCGTGGAGCGCGGCGAGTGCATCAACGCCGGCGTGCTCGTCTACTGCCGCGCCCAGGCGTACGTCGGCGCCCGCACCCACCTCGACGAGGCCCGGCTGCTGGCCCTCGACCCGGAGGCGGACGTGGCCGGGGTGCGGGCCGCGCTGCGCGCCGTCGAGGGCGTGTGCGCCGGGGGCGAGGCGGCCGGGCAGGCGGCCGCGGACGACGCCGGGCGGCGCTTCCGCTGGCTGATCGCCCCGCGCTCCACCGTGGTCCAGCCGGGTCCCGTGCACACCGGGCTCACCACCGACGCCGAGGGCGAGGCGCGGCGCCTGCTGGACCTCCTGGTGAGGTAATGGATCACATGCGCCCGGTGCGCCGTTGACACCGGGTGCCATGGCTTCTAGCGTCACGTGTGCCGAAGGTACTAAGCGGTCGCTCACCTGACGGGCGTACCGTGGAGTCGCAGACCAACCCCAGGCGTTCAGGCTTTCTCGAGGGCGAGGAGATCCAGACATGTCCACCACTGAGCAGCGGGTCGCAGTAGTCACCGGCGCCGCGCGCGGCATCGGCGCCGCCACCGCGGTGCGGCTGGCCGCCGAGGGCCGCGCGGTCGCGGTGATCGACCTCGACGAGGCCGCCTGCAAGGACACCGTCGAGAAGATCACCGCGGCGGGCGGCCGGGCGATCGCGGTCGGCGCCGACGTCTCCGACGAGGCCCAGGTCGAGGCCGCGATCGCGCGGGTCGTCGAGGAGCTCGGCGCCCCGACGATCCTCGTCAACAACGCGGGCGTGCTCCGCGACAACCTGCTGTTCAAGATGAGCGCCTCGGACTGGGACACGGTCCTGAACGTGCACCTGCGCGGCTCGTTCCTGGTCACCAAGGCCGTCCAGAAGCACATGGTCGACGCCGGTTTCGGACGGATCGTCAACCTCTCCTCGTCCTCCGCGCTCGGCAACCGCGGCCAGGCCAACTACTCCGCCGCCAAGGCCGGTCTCCAGGGCTTCACCAAGACCCTCGCCATCGAGCTCGGCAAGTTCGGCATCACCGCCAACGCCGTCGCCCCCGGCTTCATCGCCACCGACATGACGGCCGCCACCGCCGCCCGGGTCGGCATGGGCTTCGAGGAGTTCAAGGCCGCCGCCGCCACCCAGATCCCCGTGGCGCGCGTCGGCGAGCCCGACGACATCGCCAACGCGATCGCCTTCTTCACGGGCGAGGCCGCCGGCTTCGTCTCCGGCCAGGTGCTGTACGTCGCCGGCGGACCGCTCGACTAGGGATCACGAGGAACACGGACATGACTGAACTGCCCGCACTCTCCGGCAAGGTCGCCCTCGTCACGGGCGCCAGCCGCGGCATCGGCTACGGCGTCGCCGAGGCGCTCGTCGCCCGCGGCGACCGGGTCTGCATCACCGGACGGGGCGAGGACGCCCTCAAGGAGGCCGTCGAGAAGCTCGGCGCCGACCGCGTCATCGGCGTCGCCGGCAAGGCCCACGACGTGGCGCACCAGGCCGCCGCCGTCGAGCGCACGATGGAGGCCTTCGGCCGCGTCGACTACCTGGTCAACAACGCCGGCACCAACCCGGTCTTCGGGCCGATCGCCGACCTCGACCTGGACGTGGCCCGCAAGGTCTTCGAGACCAACGTGGTCTCGGCGCTCGGCTTCGCGCAGCGCACCTGGCACGCCTGGCAGAAGGACAACGGCGGCGCGATCGTCAACATCGCCTCCGTCGCCGGCCTGTCCGCCTCGCCCTTCATCGGCGCGTACGGCGTCAGCAAGGCCGCGATGATCAACCTGACCCAGCAGCTGGCGCACGAGTTCGCGCCGAAGGTGCGGGTCAACGCGATCGCCCCGGCCGTGGTGAAGACCAAGTTCGCCCAGGCCCTGTACGAGGGCCGGGAGGCGGAGGCGGCCGCCGCCTACCCGCTGGGCCGGCTCGGCGTGCCCTCCGACATCGGGGGCGCCACCGCGTTCCTGACGTCCGAGCAGTCCGACTGGGTGACCGGTCAGACGCTCGTCGTCGACGGCGGCATCTTCCTCAACGCCGGCGTGGGCTGATCCGCTCCGCACCGACCACGGGCGCCGCCTCCACGACGGAGGCGGCGCCCGTGTCCCGTCGCGCAGGGTCGCCCTCGTCCGCCGGAATCCGTCGCACTGCGTGATGACAACGTCGTCGCGCTCGGAGGTGATCAAGAACCCTTTCCGAGGGCGGAGTCACCCGGCGTGTCGCTGCGGTATGGTCTGCCGACCCTTGGTATGGCAGATCGAGGAGCGTGCGCGTGTTCAACCGGAACCGATCCTTGCAGCAAGTGGCGGCGATCGTGTCCATATCGCTGGTGGCCGGATGCAGTCTCCTGGGGGAGGAGAGCTCCGACGAAGGCGGACCGATCGTCGTGGGCACCACCAGTGCCCCCAGCACCCTGGATCCCGCCGCCGCCTGGGACGGCTCCTGGGAGTTGTTCCGCAACGTCTACCAGACGCTCCTCTCCTATCCGAACGGCGCGACGACGCCCCAGCCGGACGCCGCCAAGGACTGCAGGTTCACCGACGCCTCCAGCCGGATCTACCGCTGCGAACTGCGCGAGGGCCTCACCTTCTCCAACGGCGACAAGCTCGACGCGGCGGCCGTGAAGCACTCCATCGACCGGATCAGGGAGATCGACGCCTCCACCGGCCCGTCCGGACTGCTGGGCAGCCTCGACCGGGTCGAGACGGCCGGCGACAAGGAGGTCGTCTTCCGGCTCAACAAGGCCGACGCCACCTTCCCCTACGTGCTCGCCACTCCGGGCATGTCCCTCGTCGCCCCCGAGGAGTACCCGGCGAAGTCGCTGCGCGAGGACGACGGCATCGTCGGCTCCGGCCCCTACCGGCTGGAGAAGTACGACGAGGGCAAGCAGGCCCGGCTCGTGCGCAACGACAGCTACAAGGGCGTCGCCGACCGCAAGAACGACGCGGTGACCATCCGCTACTTCCAGGACTCCGGCGAGATGGTCAAGGCCCTGCGGAGCAAGCAGATCGACATCACCTACCAGGGCCTCGCCGCCGACGACATCGTGGCCCTGGAGGGCAAGGGCGCCGACAACGAGGGCCTGGAGCTGGTCGAGGGCGCCGCCAGCAACATCAACTACCTGGTGTTCAACCCCAAGGACCCCATGGCGAACAAGCTCGCCGTGCGCCAGGCCGTGGCCCAGGTCATCGACCGGCCGGCGATCGCGCACAAGGTCTACCAGGACACCGTCGACCCGCTGTACTCCATGGTCCCGAAGGGCCTGACCGGCCACACCACCGCGTTCTTCGACGACTACGGCGACCCCGACCCCGACAAGGCCCGCGAGATCCTCTCCGACGCCGACATCGACACGCCCGTCCCGCTCACCCTCTGGTACACCACCGACCGTTACGGCTCCGACACCGCCGCCGAGTTCAAGGAGCTCAAGTCGCAGCTGGAGGCCTCGGGGCTGTTCGCGGTCACGCTGAAGAGCCGCCCGTGGAAGACGTACGTGGTCGGCTACCAGAACGGCGAGTACCCGGTGTTCGGCCGCGGCTGGGCCCCCGACTTCCCGGACGCCGACAACTTCATCGCCCCCTTCGTCGGCGAGGAGAACGCGCTCGGCACGCCCTACCCGGCGAAGCAGATCACCGACGTGCTGCTGCCCCGCTCCCGTCAGGAGAGCGACCGCGCCAGCGTGGTGAAGGAGTTCCAGGAGGCCCAGCAGATCCTCGTGGACGACGCCCGGCTGCTGCCGCTGTGGCAGGGCAAGCAGTACATCGCCGCGAACGAGGACGTCTCCGGCGGGGAGCGGTCGCTGGACCCGTCGACGATCATGATGGTGTGGGAGCTGTCCCGCAAGACCAGCTGGTGACGCCGCGGGGCGACGAGCGCGTCCCGCGGGCCGGGGGGCACGTTGTCAGTGGTCACCTGTAGGTTCTGTGACCTGGAAGTGACCGCACAACGGAGGACGTTGACGTGACCGACATCGCCATGCTGCCCGAGTCCTGGCGCGGGGTCCTGGGGGACGAACTGCAGCAGCCCTACTTCGAGGAGCTGACGCGGTTCGTCGAGGAGGAGCGAGCGAAGGGTCCCGTCTACCCTCCGCGCGAGGAGGTCTTCGCCGCACTCGACGCGACCCCCTACGAGCGGGTGAAGGTCCTGGTCCTCGGCCAGGACCCGTACCACGGCGAGGGCCAGGGGCACGGCCTGTGCTTCTCGGTGCGGCCCGGCGTGAAGATCCCGCCGTCGCTGCGCAACATCTACAAGGAGATGCACGAGGAGCTGGGCACGCCCGTCCCGGACAACGGCTACCTCATGCCGTGGGCCCGGCAGGGCGTGCTGCTGCTCAACGCGGTCCTCACCGTCCGCGCCGGCGAGGCGAACTCGCACAAGGGCAAGGGCTGGGAGAAGTTCACGGACGCGGTGATCCGCGCCGTCGCCGACCGGCCCGACCCGGCGGTCTTCGTCCTGTGGGGCAACTACGCGCAGAAGAAGCTGCCCCTGATCGACGAGACGCGGCACGCGGTGGTCAAGGGCGCGCACCCCTCCCCGCTGTCCGCGAAGAAGTTCTTCGGCTCCCGCCCGTTCACACAGATCAACGAAGCGGTGGCCCGGCAGGGTCACGAGCCGATCGACTGGACGATCCCGAACCTGGCCTGACCCCCGCCGGGCCGGTCCTCCCCGGACCGGCCCGGTGCCGCCTGACCGGGATTGCCCCCGCCTACGGCTAGCGTCGTGGCAACGACGCAAGGAGGCGCGGTGGCGGAGCACCGACAGGGACAGACGACGCCGGACGCGCTGCTGACGCGCATCGGGCAGGTCGTGATGCTGCACCACGGCGGAGACCGCGAGGAGGCCCGGCGCCGGCTGCTCGACCTGTGGGCGGAGATCGGCGAGGACGGTGACGCGCTGCACCGCTGCACCGTGGCCCACTACCTGGCCGACACCCAGGACGACCCCTTCGACGAGCTGGCCTGGGACCTGCGCGCGCTGACCGCCGCCGAGGAGCACGAGGGCTCACCGCAGGCGCGGGCACTGTACCCGTCACTGCACCTCAACCTGGCCGCGGACTACGTGAAGCTGGGCCGCTCCGAGGCCGCGCGCACCCATGTGCGCAGGGCACGCCGGGCGGCCGGCGCCCTGGGCGACGACAGCTACGGGGACGGGGTGCGGGCGGCGATCAGCAGGATGGAGCTGCGGCTGGGGGAGGGGGGCTTCGGCGGCGCCCCGGGCGGGTAGCGCCCTAGCGTCCGTACACCTGCTCGCAGATCACCGCCTCCGGACTGTCCGCGCGCCAGCCCCCGTACCGCTTGCCGAGTCCGCACACACCGGAGTTCCCGCGGGCGTCCGGCCGTGCGTCCGGCGCCTGCCCGTGCGGCGGTGCCGGGTGCCGGTGTTCCGGGCGCGCCGGCCGGGGGTGCGGGCGCGGCTGCGGGCGGGAGCGGTCCGGCGGCTGCCCGCCGGGCGCCGCCGGTACGGTCCGCCGCGGAGCGGGTGTCGCCGGCGCCCGCCGCCCGCGGTCCGTCCCCACCCTCTCCAGCGCCTCCACGGCCGGCGCCTGCCCGACCCGCCTCCCGGCCGCAGCGCCCTGCCGGTCCGCCCCGGCGTCCCCGCCCGTCGCGCCCCGCGGGGGCACGGCCGGCACGGAGGCCGCCGGGAGCGGGCCCGGTGCGGCCGGGTGCCGGACGGTCACGCATCCGGCCAGGGCCGAGACGGCCACGGTCACCAGCAGCGTCGCGGTGGTCCTCGTTCGATGCACCCGCGCCACTCTGCTGGGTCCGGCTCCCGTCGGCACGGCGGACGACCGCGTCATGGCCCACACGGGTGATCCGCCACCCCGTTCGAGGGACGGCCATGTCGATCGGCTGACAGCACGTCAATCACTCGTTGACGCCCGGGCGCGCCTGCGCGACGCACGCGCGGACGGCCGCTCCGGGGCCCGGCTCAGGAAGGTCCGGCAGGGCTCAGGGGCCGCACGCCCGCGTGGGGGACCGCCGGCCGGCGGCCGCCCCGGGAGGAAGCCGTATGCTGCCGTGCAGGCAGGCGCGGACCAGCAGTGAAGGAGCCCTCGTGAAGGTCGGCTGCATCGGACTCGGCGACATCGCGCGGAAGGCGTACCTCCCGGTGCTCGGCGCGCTGCCCGGGCTCGAACTGCACCTGCAGACCCGCACCCCGGCCACCCTCGAGGAGGTCGCCGACAGCCTGCGCGTCCCCGCGCGTCAGCGGCACCGGGACCTCGACGCGCTGCTCGCCCAGGACCTGGACGCCGCGTTCGTGCACGCGCCCACCGTCGTGCACCCCGAGATCGTCACCCGGCTGCTGGAGGCGGGCGTACCGACGTACGTCGACAAGCCCCTGGCGTACGAACTGGCGGACTCCGAGCGGCTCGTGACGCTCGCCGAGGAGCGCGGGACCGGTCTCGCCGTCGGCTTCAACCGGCGGCACGCCCCCGGCTACGCGCAGTGCGCCGACCATCCGCGCGAGCTGATCCTGATGCAGAAGAACCGGGTCGGGCTGCCCGAGGAACCGCGCACGATGATCCTCGACGACTTCATCCACGTCGTCGACACGCTGCGGTTCCTGGCGCCGGGGCCGGTGGACGACGTGACCGTGCGGGCCCGGCTCGTGGACGGGCTGCTGCACCACGTCGTCCTGCAGCTCTCCGGGGACGGTTTCACCGCGCTCGGCGTCATGAACCGGCTCAGCGGCTCGAACGAGGAGATCCTGGAGGTGTCCGGGCAGGACACCAAGCGGCAGGTGGTCAACCTCGCGGAGGTCGTCGACCACAAGGGCCAGCCGACCGTGCGGCGGCGCGGCGACTGGGTGCCGGTGGCCCGCCAGCGCGGCATCGAACAGGCCGTGCTGGCCTTCCTCGACGCCGTGCGCGCGGGCAGGCCGCTCAGCGCCCGGGACGCGCTGGCGACTCACGAACTGTGCGAGCGGGTGGTACGCGCGGTGCGGGAGCGTTCCGGCGCTGCCTGACCGCCCGCGCTCCCTCCGCGAGGCACACGGCCGCGAGGACCACCAGGGCCGTGTGGGCCGGCCAGTCGCCGAAGCGGACGTACAGGGTGGTGCCCCGGGCCAGCGGCACCTCGTGGACCGCGCTGGTGCTCGCGTCCGTCCCCAGCCACGGTCCCACCCGCCGGCCGTTCGCGTCGTAGACGGCGGACACGCCCGTCAGCGTCGCGTGGACGAACGGACGGCCGGTCTCCGCGGCGCGCAGGGCGCCGAGCGAGGCGTGCTGCGCGGGGGCCCAGCTCCGCTGGAACGTCGACGTCGACGACTGGGCGACCAGCACGGCGGCGCCGTCCTCGGCCAGATGCCGGCTCATGTCCGGGAACGCGGTCTCGAAGCACACCATCGGGCCGATGCGCAGCCCCGGAGCGGCGTCCATCACGACCTGCTCCGTGCCGCGCCGGCGGTCCTCCCCGGCCGCCTTGCCGACGGAGGTCGCCCAGCCGAGCAGCGAGCGGGCCGGGATGTACTCACCGAAGGGCACCAGACGCATCTTGTCGTACCGGTCGCCGGTCGGGCCGTCCGGTCCGACCAGGACCGAGCTCTTGTAGATGCCGGGCCGGTCGGAGCGGCGCGCGTCGACGTTGACCAGGATGTCCGCGCCGGTCGCCCGGGACAGCGCCGTCAGCCGCCGCGCCAGGTCGGGCCGGTCGCCGAGGTCGTGGCCGACGCTGCTCTCGCCCCAGACGATCAGGTCGACGTCCTGCCCGACGAGCCGGCGGGTCAGCTGTTCCTCGCGGTCGAAACGGCGGTCGGGGCCGGTGACGACACCCGGCTGCACGACGGCGATCCGGGCCTGCCGCCCGTCGGCGTCCGGGCGGGGCGCCCACACCCAGGCGGCGGAGGCCGCGGCGGCCGTCGCCACCAGTCCCGCGACGGCGGGCACGCGGTGCGCCGGCACGGCGACGAGCACCGCGACCGCCACGTTCACGGCCACCACCAGGAAGCTGAGCAGCCACACCCCTCCGACGGACGCCAGCCGCAGCGCCGGCTCCACCTGCCACTGGCTGGCGCCGAGCATCCCCCACGGCCCGCCCAGCCCTTGCCAGGAGCGGACGAGTTCGACCGCCAGCCAGCCCGACGGCAGCACGACCAGCGCGGCGCAGGCCCGGCCGGGTGCGGGCGCTCCGCCCAGGAACCGGCGCACCAGCCGGCCCCACGGCGCCCACAGCGCGCCCAGCAGCGCGGCGATCACGAGGGTGAAGACGTGCAGGTTCGGCAGCAGCCACAGGTGCATGGCGAGCATGAACCCGAACCCCCCGCTCCAGCCGTCGTACGCCGCCCGCCGGCCCGTCGGGGCCGAGCGGGCGAGCAGGATCCAGGGAACCAGCGCGAGGAACGCCCACCACCACAGCGCGGGCGCCGGAAAGGCCGGCACGGGCAGCGCGCCCGCGAGCGCCGCCACGGCCGAGCGCCGCCACGGGGAGGTGAGCCAGGGACCGAACGTCTTCATACGGCACCTCCCTACCCGCTGATGCCTTCAGTGTGCGCGCCACGAGCGATCTCCGACCGGACGGGCCCGCGCCGGCCGAAGACGTACGGTCGGGCGGCCGGGCCGGTGGGGCGCCGGGGCGTCGGGGCGCCGGGGGAGGGGCCGGTGGGGCGGCGGGCGAGCGGGTGGGCTTCCGGCCAGGTGGCAGGGCGCCGCTGGGCGGGACGCCCCGCTTCCAGGCCCGCCGGACGGGCCGTGCCCGTCGGAGCAGGCCTGGCCCTCCCCCAGCAGGGCCGCCCTGTCTCCAACAGGCCCGCCCCGTCGGAACGGGCCCCTGGCGGAACGGGCCCGTCCGTCGCAGCGGGCCCACCCGAGGGGGCGGGCTCGGCCGGCGGGGGCGCGGCTCCCGGTCCAGCCGCCCCGACGCCCTCGCCGGGCGGGCGGCGGCCGTCTTCCGTTCAGCCGGCGTCCCGGCCGGACAGGCGCCGCCACTTCTCCTGGACGACCACCTCGCGCAGCCGCCAGCCGTCGTCCGTCCGCAGCAGGCCGAAGGCGTACCGGCCGCCGCAGACGACGTCGGGGGCGGCCGAGGAGTCGTCGGCCGCCAGCCGCATCGGGTTGACGTAGTCGGCCCCGACCCGGGCGGTGTCGCCCCGGTCGTGTTCGAGGACGCCGAACCGGAGGCGACGGTTGACGATGAGGTGCTGCCGCATCGAGAACGTCCGCATGCTCTCCGCGAGCCACGCGGCCACCCGACCGGCGTCCCCCTCGATGCCCCCGGCGGAACGGTAGTCCGCCCGCCCGTCCGGCGTGAACAACTCCCGGTACGCCGCCCAGTCGCCGTCGTCGACGGCCACCGCGTAGTCGGTGATCAGTCCGTCGACGGCCAGCCGGTCCATCACCGTGGCGAGCTCCACACGCTGCGTCATGGCCCGAGTGTTGGGCATGGGCGACGCCGAGCCAAGAGGCGCGCGGAGACCGCCGCGGATCCGCCGATATCCGGTGGCCGTCCGGGCCGGTGAGCGGCGAGGCTGGGCACCGTGAACGATCGAACCGCCGACCGGCTCCCGGAACGTCCCGAGCAGCAGGAGCCGAAGTTCCGCATCCGCGCCCTGCACACCGAGGACACCGTCACCGTCTACCAGGCCTACCGCCCGCAGATCGGCAACGCGGCGGCGCGCGCCGGACGTTTCCCGACGTCCTGGAGCCGGGAGCGCATGACCTGGATCAAGCCGTCCTTCCTCTGGATGATGTACCGCTGCGGCTGGGCCACGAAGGAGGGCCAGGAGACCGTCCTGGCCGTCGAGATCACGCGTGACGGCTTCGAGTGGGCGCTGCGGCACGCCTGCCTGTCGCACTTCGTGCCGGAGCTGCACGGCGACCAGGCCGCCTGGAAACAGCAGTTGAGGCGGTCACCGGCGCGCGTGCAGTGGGACCCGGAACGCGACCTGCACCTGAACCCCCTGCCGCACCGCTCCCTGCAACTGGGCCTGGCGGGTGAGGCGACGGTCCGCTACGCCGACGAGTGGATCGTCCGCATCGAGGACGTCACCCCGCTGGCCAGGGAGATCCACGCACACGTGCGCGCCGGCGAACTCGGCCGTGCCAAGGCCCTGTTGCCGGTCGAGCGGCCGTACGAGGCGGGCGAGGGCGTGCTGGTGCGCCTGCGGACGCAGGCCGGTTGACGGCCCCTTCGCGCCAAGCCGCGCTCACCGGCCTCGACCGGTGCGGCGCCGGGAGGCCGGGCGGATCTACTCCACGTCGATGCCGAAATCCTGAACGAGTTCCTCCAGGCCGCCCGTGTAGCCCTTGCCGCCCAGGACGAAGTCCCAGTCCCCGTTCGACCTGCGGCGGAAGGAACCGAGCACCAGGGCGGTTTCGCGCGGCCGGCCGTCGGAGACCTCGAGCTGTCCCAGCTCGGCCGGCGCCGGGTCGAGCAGGCGGATGCGGGCGTCCGTGAAACCGGAGAGGTCGGCGTCCGGATCGGCCTCCGGGTCGACGGCCGCCACGAGCACGAACCGGTCCGCCTCATCGGGCAACCCGTCGAAGGAGACACAGATCGCGGCCTTGTCAGGCGCGGTGGCCGGGAGAGCACGCACGGAGCCGTCCGGCGTCCGCGGGTTGTCGAAGAAGACGAAGTGATCGTCACTGAGGACCCGGTTGCCACGGCAGACGAGAGCGCACACGTCCAAGGCGACGCTTCCGGTCCACGACATGCCCAGGACGTCGTAGTCGTCCGGCAGCCGAGTGCAGGCGTCGGTCCCACCGTCTGCGGCTGCCTGGCTGTGGGAACGGTGCTGTGGGGAACCGCCGAGGTGTGGATCATGGCCGTGTGACGCAGTGGACGAAGGAGGAACACCCGGCCGGGCAGCCGGCTCCTGAGCTCTCCCCGTACCAGAAGGCGATGCGGCAAAGGCTCCTCGCGGCCCCGGTGTTACCGGCGCCCGAGTCCTGGCGGCGCATCCCCGAAGCCGAAGCGGCACGACAACGACTGCTCCGCTGTGAAGCGGCCGGCGGCTTCGGGCGAACCCGAGGCGGAGGGCGCAAGGTCTGTGAACGAGGCTCGGCCTGGGGCGTCGATCCGCTTTCGCACCCTCCTTCCTGGCCGGTGACGCCGGAGACGAGGATGCCGGCGGTGGCCGGCCGTGGCCCTCAGTGGTTCGAGCCCTTGAAGTGATGATCAGAGACCTGTTCCCGTGCCGTGCGCCACTGTGACCGAGTCTGCTCGACCACGTTGTCCCACTGCCGGCGGACCTCGTGGTCGGAAGGGCGGTCGCCCTGACGGATCCGGCTGAGTTCGTCTCGTACTTCTCGTCCCAGTGCTGCCGATGCGACAAGACCGAGCATGGCTGCGAAGAGGGCGGAGATCATCGCGAAGACGGCACCGACCACCCCGTAGCGTGCGACGGAGGAGTTGAAGAGATGCGGCATGTAGATCCTTGCGCCCACTGAATAAGCCACCGTCAGAACGGCGCCGGTGAGGCCGAAGGGAAGCAGGTCCGGCCAGTCGATCCGCTTCGCTGACAGGATCCAGCCGCTCCAGACGAGGAATGCGGCAGTCACCGGTACCCCGCACACCAAGGCGGCGACACCCAGCGCGCCCCTGCCGAGGGGCGCGGAGAGCAACGCGCTGACCGCTCCGTAGCCACCGAGAGTGAGGATCCACCACAAGCCGTTGCGCGTGTTGCGCATGCTGAGGGGCTTGAGTTCCCATGCCTGTTCGAAGAGTCGCTGCGCGGCTCGCGCGAAACTCAGCACCGAGATCGTCAGAAACACGACTCCGAAGACGCCCACGCTCGTACTGGTCCCTTCGGCAGGAGAGAACAGCGAGTTGACCGCCGTGGCGCTTGCTCCGGTGAGGTTGTAGCGCTTGATGATCCGCTCTGCGGCGTCGTAGTGCGCGAAGACAGCGCCGAGGAGGATGGAGAGCGGGACCAATGTCGTCAAGGCGCTGGACGCCAGTGCCATCGAGCGGTCGAAACCCATGATCTTCTGAAACCGGTTGATGACCCGCAACGCGAAGGCGGGCCGCAGCCAGAACGTCAGCGTTCTGACGAGGCGCTCTCGATTGATCCCCGCCGTGCTGCCCTCCGTGAGAATCGGGACCTTTGTGGGCTAAGCGAGCCTAACGGACGGTCGCCGGACCGGTGAAGGGCGACACGAGGAGCAGCACGCCGACCGCACGATGCCTCACCTCGTCACTCGAGTCCGCTGTGCCAGGGGAGATCGGAGCCGTAAGGGCTGTGAGCGCGGCCTGACGTGGATCAAGCCGCCCTCCCTCTGGATCACGCACCCGTGCGCGCCGGCGAACTCGGCCGTGCGAAGGCCCTGTTGCCGGCCGGGCGGCCGTACGAGGCGGGCGAGGACGTGCCGGTGCGCCCGCGGGCGCGGGCCGGTCGGCCGTTGCGTGGAGGCCGTTGGGCGGCGCATAGGGTGAACCCCATGTCTGCCCCCTTGAGTTCTCCGAGAACCCGCGCCGCGCTCCGCACGTCGGCACGGATATCCGTCGACCTGCTGCTGGTGTTCGCGATGCTCATGGTGGCCCTGTGGCTGCTGGGCCGGATGTGGTCCGTGGTCTGGCCGCTCGTCGTCGGTCTGCTGCTGACGACGCTGACGTGGCCGTCGACGCGTTTCCTGCGGCGTCACGGGTGGGGGCCGGCGTCGGCCGCCTCGGCGGTGACGGTGGTGTTCCTGCTCGTCGCCGCGGGGGTGGTGGCGCTGATCGCCGTTCCGGTGGCGTCCCAGTCGGGTGAGCTGACCGACGGGGTGGTCGAGGGTCTGCAGAGGCTGCGCGAGTGGGCTTCCGGGCCGCCGCTGAACATCGGGGACGACCAGATCACGAAGGCCCTGGACACGGCTGTCGCCCGCGCCCAGGACGGGGTCGGCAGCATGGTCACCGCCGTGGTGACGGGGGTGAGCACCGTGGTGAACGGTGTGGTCACGGCCGTCCTGGCGGTGTTCCTGATGTTCTTCTTCCTCAAGGACGGCCCGCGGTTCCTGCCGTGGCTCGCCCGCCAGCTGCCCGGCCGGCTCGCGACCGACGTCCCGGAGGTGGCGGCGCGCAGCTGGGACACCCTGGGCGCCTTCGTGCGGTCCCAGGCGCTCGTCGGCCTGCTCGACGCCGTGCTGATCGGGATCGGCCTGTGGGTCCTGGACGTACCGCTGGTGCTCCCGCTGGCGGTGCTGACCTTCGTCTCCGCCTTCGTGCCGATCGTCGGCGCGCTGTTCGCGGGTTTCGTCGCGGTCCTCATCGCCCTGGTGTCGAACGGCCTGACGGACGCCCTGATCGTGCTGGCCGTCATCGTCGTGGTGCAGCAGCTCGAGGGCAACGTGTTCCAGCCGATGATCCAGAGCCGTGGGCTGGGCATCCACGCGGCGGTCGTCCTGCTGGCGGTGACGTTGGGCGGCAGCCTCGCCGGCATCGTGGGCAGCCTGCTCGCCGTGCCGGTCGCCGCGGTGCTGGCGGTCGTCTGGAACTACGTGCGCGACCAGCTCGGCGACCCGTCGCAGGAGCCCGACGCCGACGGTCCGCGCACGGGGGCCGCCGTCCCGTCGTAGCCGGTACGGGCGCCGGGCGATCCGGGCCGGCGGTCCGGTCGCCGGCGGCGGGTGGGGCCCACCGCGCCGTCACCGCCGAGGCGCGGCGGCGGTACGGCCGGACGCACCCCGGCCCCGGCGTCGAGCGCCGGGGGCACGCGGCCACGGCGACCGGTCGGCACGCGCCCGGACCGGGTGGGCCGTGCCGGCCCGGGTCTTCGCCGGGCGGTGGCCGACCCGGGCCGGTACGGCCGGGCGGACGGCGCGCGGGACGGGTCCGTCGCGTTCCGGCCCGCGCACACGGCGGCGGGCATCAGGCCGCCTCGACCACGCCACCGCGGATCGCCGCCGCCCATTCCACCACCAGCAGCTCGTACTCGGCCCGCTCCTCGGCCGACAGGGAACCGCCCGTGCGCAGCCACAGCGCCCGGATCTGCTCGTTCACCTCGGCGGCAGACCGCACGGAACCAGGGGAGTCAGAAGTGGGGGACATGCGCCACAGCGTAGGCCCAAGCGCTGACCCTCCGCTACCGGGCGGCTACGCAAGCCGTGGGGAGTCGGTCACGGTCGTCGTGCGTCCCCCGACGGCGCGGGCCGACGGCGCCCGGGTCGCGGGGGACGTGACGGGGTCTCGGTGACCGCGCCGGGCACCGGTGGGCAGGGCGGGCCTGTTCGGGTGCGGGGCGCGGCCCGCGGGGAGCGGAGGCGTGCTCAGCCGGCCGACTCGGCCGCGTGCGGGCTGAGGACGCCCGCCATGACCAGCCCGATCAGCACGATGCCGAGGACGACGCGGTAGTAGACGAACGGCATGAAGGACTTGGTGCTGATGAACTTCATGAACCAGGCGATCACGGCGTATCCGGACGCGAACGCGATCACCGTCGCGAAGGCCGTCGGCCCCCAGTCCACGTGGCCGCCCTCCATCGCGTCCTTCAGTTCGAAGACGCCGGAGGCCATGACCGCGGGGATGGCGAGCAGGAACGAGTAGCGGGCCGCCGCCTCGCGCTTGTAGCCCATGAACAGGCCGCCGCTGATGGTGGCGCCGGAGCGGGAGACGCCCGGGATGAGGGCGCAGGCCTGGCAGAGGCCGAAGATCAGGCCGTCCTTCACCCCGAGGTCGTCCAGGGTCTTGCGCTGCTTGGGCGTGCGGTGGCGCCCGCCGTTCTCGTCGCGCGCCGCCAGCCGGTCCGCGATGCCGATGACGACACCGACCACCACGAGCATGGTCGCGGTGACCCGCAGATCGCGGAACGGGCCCTCGATCTGGTCCTTGAGCGTGACGCCGAGCAGACCGATCGGGATGGAGCCGACGATCACCAGCCAGCCCATCTGGGCGTCGTGGTCCTTGCGCATCGTCTTGTCGAACAGCGACCGGGACCATGCCGAGATGATCCGCCCGATGTCCTTGCGGAAGTAGATCAGCACCGCTGCCTCCGTGCCGATCTGGGTGATCGCCGTGAAGGCGGCGCCGGGGTCCTCCCAGCCCGAGAAGGCCGCGGTCAGCCGCAGGTGCGCGCTGGAGGAAACGGGGAGGAACTCGGTCAGCCCCTGGACGAGTCCGAGGATGAGGGATTCAAACCAAGACATGAGGTTACGGAGTCCAAGTGCCGATCGGAGAGGAGCGACGGGCGCGGCGGGCCGCCGCGCGCGGTGATCAAGTGGTGTGCCGAAGGCAGCGTAGCGCCCCTCGGTGACAGGCCGGGCACAGGGGTTTGGGCCGCTGCCGTTCGACCGGGCGGAAACACGCGGTGGCGCGTCGCGCCCGGATCTTCGGGAACGGTTTCGCGGGACGCCCCGGAGGGGAAGCGCGCGTGGCGGCGGACCTGGGCCGATGTGTTGACCCGCCGCCGGGCGGCCGCTTACGTTGCTGCCGCAGAGAAAGCGCTTGCTGCACGGCCGGCGTCCCGCGTCCCCCGCGAGGCCGCCGGTCACCGGTCCGTCCGGGCGTCCGGCCCGCACGGGCTTCCGGTCCGTTCGGGCGCCCGGTCTGCTCGGTTCTACGGTCGTCCGTCGGAGGAGTGCTGATCACGCCCATGACCCCACCCGCATCCGCTCCGCTCGCCGGCCGCCGTGTCCGGGCCGCCGTCATCGGCACCGGCGCCATCGCCCGCGGCTCCCATCTGCCCGCCCTCCAGCAGCTCGCGGCCGAGGGCGAGACGGAGGTCGTCGCGGCCGTCGACATCGACGCCGGCGCGGTCGAGGCCTTCTGTGCGGAGGGCGGGGTCCCGCACGCCTACACCGACCTGGAGCGGATGCTCGCCGAGCAGCGCCCCGACCTGGTGACCGTCTGCACCCCGCCGACCCTGCACCGCGAGCAGAGCGTGGCCGCGCTGCGGGCCGGCGCCTGGGTGTGGTGCGAGAAGCCCCCGGTGCCGACCCTGGCCGACTACGACGCCGTGGGGGCGCAGGAGGGCGCCGAGGGCGGCCCGTACGCCTCGATCGTCTTCCAGCACCGCTTCGGGTCCGGCGCCCGGCACGTACGGCGGCTGCTCGCCGGGCAGGCCCTCGGCCGGCCGCTCGTGGCGCACTGCCAGACGACCTGGTACCGGGACACCGCCTACTACGCCGTGCCCTGGCGCGGCCGCTGGCGGACCGAGGGCGGCGGCCCCGCCATGGGCCACGGCATCCACCAGATGGACCTGCTGCTGGATCTGCTCGGCCCGTGGAGCGAGGTGCGCGCCATGGCCGGCCGGCTCGTGCACGACGTGGAGACCGAGGACGTCTCCACCGCGCTGGTCCGCTTCGAGGGCGGCGCCCTGGCCACGATCGTGAACAGCGTCCTCAGCCCCGACGAGGTCAGCCGCATCCGCATCGACTGCGAGCGCGCCACCGTCGAGCTCACCCACCTCTACGGCCACTCCAACGCCGACTGGCGCATCACCCCGGCCCCGGACGTGCCCGGCGAACTGGCGGCCGCCTGGCAGGACTTCGGGACGGACGTGCCCAGCTCGCACCTCGCGCAGCTGCGCGAGCTGGTCGCGAGCATGCGTGCGGGGGAGCGGCCGCGCAGCAGCGGGGCCGACGGCCGCACCAGCCTGGAGCTGGTCACCGCGCTGTACAAGTCGGCGTTCACGGACGCGACGGTGAAGCGGGGCGAGATCGGTCCCGGCGACCCCTTCTACACGGCCCTGCACGGCGGCGCCCCCGGCTGGGCGCCGGCCGCCGCGCCGGCCGCCGGGGAGGTGCCCGCGTGACCGGTCTGCGCCTCGTCCACGCGCACGGCGACCGGATCACCGTGACCGACCCGGTGACCGGGGTCGAGCTGCTCGCCTACGTCTACCGGCCGGAGGCCGCGTGGGAGGCGCCGAAGCCGTACCTCCACCCCTTGCGGACCCTCGCGGGCGACGTCGTCACCGACTACCGGCCCAACGACCACCGCTGGCACAAGGGCCTGTCGCTGACCGCCTCCCACCTCTCGGGCGCGAACCTGTGGGGCGGGAACAGCTACGTCCACGGCCAGGGATACCTGCGCCTGCCGGAGCGGGTCGGCTCGATGGCGCACGTCGCCTTCGACGAGGTCGCGGCCGACGGCGACCGGGTCGTCATCGCCGAGCAGCTGACCTGGCACCCGCACAGCGGCGAGCTGTGGGCACGGGAGCGGCGCCGGATCGAGGTGCACGACGTCGACCGCGCCTCCGGCTCCTGGGCGCTGACCTGGACGAGCGCGATCACCAACCGCCGGGACGAGCCCCTGCGGTTCGGCAGTCCGACCACCGCCGGGCGTGCGACGGCCGGCTACACGGGGCTGTTCTGGCGGGGTCCGCGCGCCTTCCGGGACGGGCGCGTCATCGGCCCCGAGGGCGAGGGTCCCGGGCTGATGGGCAGCCAGGGCCCCTGGCTCGCCTTCTCCGGCGAGCACGACGGCGCCGACGGCCACGCGACCGTCGTCTTCGCCCACGCCCCCGAGAACGACCACTCCGGTGCCGGGGGAGCCCACCCCGCGCACTGGTTCGTGCGCAACGAGCCCTTCGCCGGCATCGCCCCGTCCTGGGCGTTCCACGACGAACTGGAGCTGGCTCCCGGCGACACCCTCACCCGCCGGTACCGCGTCGTCGTGGCCGACGGCGCCTGGGAACGGGAGGAGATCGCCGCGTACCTGCGGGCGCACCCGTGGTGAGTGCCCGGGGAGCGTGAGGCGGGCTTCGCGGCGGTGTCGCCGGCCCGGGATCCGCGCGTTCGCGACCGGGCCGCCGCCGTCCTCGGCACGGATCCCGCCCGCCGCGAGCGGCGCGAGCGCCGGCCGCGCGGTGCGGCGGCCGCCGGGCCCGCGGTGGTCAGTGGGGCCGGCGGCAGGGGGGAGGCCGCTCCCCGGGGACGCGGCGGTCGCCGCGAGGCGGGCCGCGCCGGTCGGACCGCCCGCGGACCGTCGTCCGTCATGTCGTCGCCGTCGGACCCGCCACGGTCCATCCCGGGGCCTGCGGGTGGGCCGTGAGGTCCTCGTGGCGCACCTGCCCGCCGCAGGCGGCGCAGGTGACCACCGGGACCATCTCGTGGCCGCAGACGTGCTCGACCACCATGGGCCGGTCGTCGTCCCCGCGGAGGTGACGGTCGCCCCACGCCATGAGCGTCATCAGGACCGGCTCCAGTTCGAGCCCCGCCTGCGTCGGCCGGTACTCGAAGCGCTGCGGACGCTCGCTGTAGGCGCGCTTGGTCAGGATCCCGGCGTCGACCAGGCGGCGCAGGCGGGTGGCGAGGACGTCGCGCGGGGCGCCGATGTTGCGCACCAGCTGGTCGAAACGGCCGTTGCCGAGGCACACCTCGCGCAGGACGAGCAGGGAGTGCTTCTCGCCGACGAGCGCCAGGGCGTCGGCGATCGAGCAGGGACGCGGGTCTTTGCTGGAGGCGGCCATGCCGTTCAGTCTAGGTGAGGGTTGGATTTTCCAACTGATGACGCTATGGTGAGTTCGGATTTCCTACTCACCGGTACACCGTCCGGGCGGGCCCGACGACAGGGCCCCGGCGGCCAAGGAGGCCCGCACATGCGCGACGCAGTCGTCGTCGAAGCCGTACGCACCCCGATCGGCAAGGGCAAGCCCAACGGATCGCTCGCCCACGTCCACCCCGTCGAACTCCTCGCCCACACCCTGCGCGCCCTCGTCGAGCGCTCCGGCGTCGACCCCGCGCTGATCGACGACGTCATCGGCGGCACCGTCGACCAGGTCGGCGAGCAGGCCATGAACACCACCCGCTACGCCGTCCTGTCCGCGGGCTTCCCGGAGACCGTCCCCGCGACGACGGTCGACCGGCAGTGCGGCTCCTCCCAGCAGGCCGTGCACTTCGCCGCGCAGGGCGTCCTCTCGGGCGCGTACGACCTCGTCGTCGCCTGCGGGGTCGAGTCCATGAGCCGGGTGCCGATGTGGTCGAACGTGCCGCCCGGCAAGGACCCCTTCGGCCCCGGCGTCGCCGAGCGCTACCCGGACGGCCTCGTCCCCCAGGGCATCAGCGCCGAACTGATCGCCGCCAAGTGGTCCCTCACCCGCGGGCAGATGGACGCCTTCGCGCTCTCCTCGCACCGCAAGGCGGCCGAGGCCTGGGAGAAGGGCCTCTTCGACGCGGAGGTCGCGCCCCTGGACGGCGTCTCGCGCGACGAGTGCGTCCGCCCCGACAGCACCCCGGAGGCCCTGGCCGGCCTCCGCCCGGCCTACCACGACCCCGCCTTCGCCGAACGCTTCCCGCAGATCGAGTGGAACGTCACGGCGGGCAACGCCAGCCCGATCAACGACGGCGCCTCCGCCGTGCTGATCGCCTCCGGCGAGACCGCCGCCCGCCTCGGGCTGCGCCCGCTGGCCCGGCTGCACAGCTTTGCCGTCACCGGCTCCGACCCGCTGCTGATGCTCACCGGCGTCGTCCCGGCGACCGAGAAGGTGCTGCGCAGGGCACGTCTGTCCCTCGACGACATCGACCTCTTCGAGGTCAACGAGGCCTTCGCGAGCGTGGTCCTGGCCTGGCGGCAGGAGACCGGCGCCGACCTCGCCAAGGTCAACGTGCACGGCGGCGCGATCGCGCTCGGGCACCCGCTCGGCGCGAGCGGCACCCGGCTGACCACGACCCTGGTCCACGCGATGCGCGACCGCGGCGCCCGCTACGCCCTCCAGACGATGTGCGAGGCGGGCGGCCTGGCCAACGCGATGGTGCTGGAGTCCGTGTGACCGGACCTACCGCGCCCGCAGGTGGTGGCGCTTGCGCCACGCCACCACCGCGCCCGCCACCGCCGGCAGGGCGATCGCGGCCAGCGCGATCAGGAAGAGCGGCGAGGCCGGGGACGCGGCGGTGGCCCCGGCGACGACGTACGCGGCCGTGTTCGGGACCGAGCCGAGCGCGGTCGCGACCAGGAACGGCAGCCAGCCCATGCGGGACACGGCGGCGCAGTAGTTCGCGGCCCAGAACGGCACCCCGGGGAACAGCCGGGCCGCCAGCATCGAGCGCAGCCCGTGCCGGCTCAACTGGCCGTCCGCGGCCGTCAGGAGCCGGCCCCGCAGCAGCGACCGCAGCGCGTCCTGCCCGAGCACCCGCCCCAGACCGAAGGCGATGCCCGCGCCCAGCACCGTGCCCCCCAGCGCGGCGCCCAGGCCGAGCTGCGAGCCGAACAGCGCGCCCGCCGCCAGGTTCAGCAACGGCCGCGGCACGAACGCCACCGTGCACAGCCCGTACGCGACCGCGAACACCAGCGCCGCCGTGACACCGCCCAGTTGGGGCGGCCAGCCGTCCGAGAGCAGCTTCTGCGGCTCGAACAGCAGCACGCTCGACGCCGCGGCCGCGAGCAGCGCGACCAGCAGCCCGAAACGGGCCCACGGGGACAGCAGCGCTCTCGTGCAGCGCGCGGCGAGACCGGTGGGCGCGGGCGTGGCGAGGGCGGGCAGGGGGACGGGGACGACGAACTCCGTCGCGGCGGCCCGGGGAGAGGCCGTGGCGGTGCCCCCAGAGCGGGTGGTGGCATCGAGCATCCGGCGACACTAACCGACGCATGCGGGTGATCGCCGTATGGTTCGTCTCATGACGGTCACAGGTGCGCAAACGATCGGCGTGCCGCCGAGCGCGCTCGCCGACACCGTGCTGGAGCGGCTGACCGCCGCGTACGGCGCCGCGGCCGATCCGACGCGGGCGGCGGCCATGAGCGCGTACATGAAGGACGTGGCCCCCTTCCTGGGACTGCCCACGCCCGAGCGCCGGGCCCTGTCGCGGGCCGTCCTCGCGGGCACGCCCCGCCCCGACGAGGCCGACTGCACGGCGATCGCCCTGCGCTGCTGGGCGCTGCCGCAGCGCGAGTACCACTACTTCGCCGTCGACCACCTCCGCCGGCACGCGGGACGCTGCACGTCGGCGTTCCTGCCCGTGGCTCGGCACCTGATCACCACGGTCCCCTGGTGGGACACCGTCGACCTGCTCGCCGTCCACGTCGTCGGCGCCCTCGTCGCCGCCGACCCGGGCCTCACGGCGGAGACGGACGCCTGGATCGACGACGACGACCGGTGGCTGGTCCGCGCCGCCCTGCTCCACCAACTCCGCCACAAGGAACGCACCGACGCCGACCGCCTCTTCGGCCACTGCCTGCGCCGGTCCGGCCACCCCGACTTCTTCGTCCGCAAGGCGATCGGCTGGGCGCTGCGCGAGTACGCCAAGACCGACCCCGGGGCCGTCCGCGCCTTCCTGGCACGCGAGCGCGACCGGTTCGCGCCGCTGTCGGTCCGCGAGGCGCTGAGGAACACCGGCGGCTAACGCGGCACGTGCGGTACCGGAGGTGCCCCGTCGTCGGGGTGCCGGGGGCCGCGAAGCGGAAGGGAACCGTGAGGCGGGCGTTCGCCGGGCTCTCTCCGACGTGCGGCCGGACCCCCGGCATGCCGGGGAAAACCATTCGACACCGGTCGAACCGTCGGCGAGGATCGGTCCCATGTTCCGGTACGCCTTCCTCCTCGCAGCATCCGCCGTCGCGGATGCGCCGAAGGCTGCCGTTCCCGTCCTCGCGGCCGCTGTCGACGGCGCCCGAAGCTGACCCTCTCCGGATCGACCGGCGGACCCCGCAGGGGGAGGGTCGGTGAGTTCCTCGGGGTCCCCGTCCCGGCCGGCGTCCCGCCACAGCCGGGGCCGTCGCTCAGCACCCTTCCGAGAGGCTTCGAGGTACCGCCATGCCCAAGACGGCGTACGTCCGCACCAAACCGCACCTGAACATCGGCACCATGGGTCACGTCGACCACGGCAAGACCACCCTGACCGCCGCCATCACCAAGGTCCTCGCCGAGCGCGGCGCCGGCACGTTCGTGCCGTTCGACCGCATCGACCGCGCCCCCGAGGAGGCGGCGCGCGGCATCACCATCAACATCGCGCACGTCGAGTACGAGACCGACACCCGGCACTACGCGCACGTCGACATGCCGGGCCACGCCGACTACGTGGTTGACACACCCTGTCATGCTTGTAGCCAGCCGCAGCGAAGGGCGGGGACGTGGAGGAAATCGACCTCTATCTCAGGAAGAGCAAAATCGTACGGGAAGGCGTGGAAGCGCTGACCTTTGAGACGCAGGAGGCAAGGGGACGGGAGTGGGCAGCGCGCCACGACTACCGCGTCCGTAAGGTCTGGAAGGACAACCTCAGCGCGTGGACGGACACGAAGCGGCCTGACTTCGAGAGGGCGCTAGCTTCCCTGCGGCGCAAGGAAGTTCCGGCGCTGTGGTGCTACGCCGTCGACAGGTTCGACCGGAAGGGCGCGTTCTCCGTCCTTCAACTGTTGGACTCCGGCGTACGGATCATCTTCGACTACGAGCGGCTCGACAGCGCGGACCCCAGGGACCGCGAGCGAATCGTCAGTGACGCAGAACGGGCGAAGGCTGCATCCGATCTCCTGTCGCACCGAGTGCGCGACACGAAGCGAGTACAGCGCCGCAAGGGCGTGTGGCTTGGGGGCGCCCCGTTCGGCTTGGTCAAGGACAGGCACGGGAAGCTACGTCACGGCAAGGAGTGGAGCACAGTGCTTCGCATCCTCGACGAGGTGGCTGAAGGACGGCCGCCCCGTGTCGTCGCGCGACGACTGACAGACGACCGTAAGCCCTCCCCGAAGGGTGGCCCGTGGAATGCGTCGACCGTCCGCCGCATCGTCTACAACCCCGTATACGAGGGGTGGCAAGTCGTCGCGCTCTCACGTGACTACACATGGCCCGTCGCATATCGCAACGAGTCCGGCGAGCGCGTCTCTGTGTTTGCTGCCGGAGTCGAGCCGGTGCCCGCGGCCCTCGTCGCGAAGGCGCGACGAGTTCACTCAGGTCACCAGCGGGGAGCGCTGGGACCGCGTGTCGGTAAGGCGTCGCATCTTCTGACGGACCTACTCCGGTGCGCCGGCTGCGGGGCGAAGATGCCGACGAGTGGGCGTTCGTATGTCTGCAACAGTCACGCCATGGGCAAGCCGTGCCCGGCGCCTGCCTCCGCCATGCGAGCGCGCATCGAAGAGTACGTCTACCGGGAGTGGGTCGGGGCAGTCAGCGCGGCCGACGTCGACGCAGGCGACCCGCTGATGATCGCCGTGGCGGAGCGCTGGGCGGCTCTCGTCGCGCCGGAGGAGACGGAGGAGGCGCAGGAGGCTCTAGGAGCCGTCAAGGCTGCGGAAGCGGCCGTAGAGCGGCTGGCCAACGACCGCGCTAAAGGGCTCTATGACGGGGCCATGGGGAAGCACTTCCCGCGCCTCGTCGCGGAGGCAGAGGCGACCCTGAGGGAGGCACAGGAGCGCGCAGACGAGCTGAGCGGACGTCGAATCGACCTGACGATGTTCGACGATGCCGACATGCTCGAAGAAGCGTGGGAGGCGGCCGACCTGCCGACCCGCCGGGACCTCCTCCGCGTCGCCATTGAGAAGATCACTGTCACGCAGGCCGCTCGTCGTGGTGCGCTCTTCGACGGCGACGCACGGTGTGACATCGAATGGGCAACGCCGGCTGAGTCGTAGCCACACACGAGAGCCCCCGCCGGGACATCTGGCGGGGGCTTCGTTATGCCTCTGGGGGCGCGCTCCAGGCGCCGGCTAGGGGCCTCTCCGGGAGGCTCGCGCCGTCTCGGGCTAGGAACCACTCGACGAATGCCCGCACGGCCGACGAGCGGTCCGTGGAGGCCGCTTTTGCAGCCTCGTCGAAGGCGTCCCATGTCTCGTCGTCAATGCCGCGGATGCCGCGGAGCTTGTGCTTGTGCGCGTTGGCCATGGCGTCAGTGTGCCAGGGTGGTTGACCACCTGTCGAGGGTGTGCCACTATCGAGGCGCTAGGGGGTGGTTAACCACCTCGTATGACGAAAGCCCCGCGGCATCCTGGCAGATCACACGGGGCGTTCGTCCTCAACAGAGGAGACACCATGTTCGCACGCTTCGACGTCTCGAACCTCACTCAGCTCCAGCTCGACGGCGCCACCTGCGTCGTCTGCGGCGACGAGGACGGCGCGATGATCCCCGTCGGCGCCGTCGAGGGGGGCCAGGTGTTCGCGCACCGCCCCTGTGTCGAGGAGCGCCCCGCCCCGAAGAGCGTCCTCGTCGTCGGCGACACGTCGACGTCCGCCGCACTGGACGACCTCACCGCCTTCGCCTCCGACGTCGCCGACCGTCTCGGCTTCCCCGTCCTCGTCGCCATCGGCCGCGACTACCGCCCGGAGGACTTCGAGGGGGTCGTCCTGGCGGACGGGTGGGCGACGTCCTACGACTCCGCCGTCCTGGGCTGCGAGGCGATGCTCGCGGACGTCTACTGCGTCTGGTCGGAAGAGGTCTACCGGCACCCGATCATCGCGACGTGCGGGCTCTGCGGCGACGTCGACCCGGAAGCGGCGCCGGTCGCTGTCGGCGGAGGATGGTCGGTCAGCCTCTGCCCGGCATGCGCCCCCGCGGCCACCCGTCCCGCGACCCTTGAGGTCGTCGCCTGATCGTCGTTACACTCTGTAGCTAACCCCGCCCCGAGTCTCCTCGGCCGGCGGGGTTGCTGCGTTCTCGGGGAGTGGTCGATTTGACCCTCGTCGGCGCCTCCAACGGGTACCGGAGGACGACGCTCCGCCCCATTTAGGCGTTTAGTCGCCTACGTCGCATTGGTGCCTCGTCTGCCCCCGTCCAAACTCGCTCCAATTTGCACGCCCCCTGACCTGCACAGTTAGCCAAACTAGCCAAACTCCGGGCTACTTTCCTCTTTACTCCCCACGCGTTAGAGAAGTCTTGGAAGTGGGGGTTAGTTTGCGTTTTTGGCCTGAGTCTGGCCGGCGCTCGACGGGGCGCCTGTCGGGATGTCGGGGGAGGGGGCTCGTCGACGGGAGGCGGAGGGCGAGAGGCGCCCGAGAAGCCGTCTGTACGCCCGTCTCCCGCCCGAACTAGTAGCCTCCGGTATCTGACCCCATTCCGCCGCTCAGGACCGCACAGGGCCGCACGGAGCCGTTTCGAGGATTCAGGCTGTGACCTGCGCTCTCCCCGTCGTCTGCGCGCCCCGGGCCGTGGATCGTTACGGAAAGTAGTCATTGCCCGCTGGCGCCCCCGCCCTAACAAGAGTTCCTTCGCGCCCCATAACTCCATTACAGGGCTGTGTCCGCGTCACATCCGACGCCCATTACGACACAACCCCTGTAGTAACCGCGCACGCGCGCGGACGTCGACGACAAGGGGCAGCAAGGATGTACGACGACAACGGCGCACCAATCCGCCGGCGCACTCATCTGACGGACGAGGCGGAGGAACTCCGCTACCTGGCGCTGGAGCTGGAGACGGACCACGACGCCTACGTGTCCCGCGGACGCGCACCGTGGCGGGGGCTGTCGGGGCATGATCCGCTCGACGACGTCCCCGACGAGGAGTTCGGGGAGCGACAGTTCGAAGACTGGCACGACGGCATGTACGACGAGGACGACCCGGAGCGTCCGCGCCGACGTCGGCCGTCGGGACGTGAGATCGACATCCGTCCTCCGGTCGTCGGGGAAGTCTCCGTCCGCATCGACCCGGAGATAGCTCGACGCTTCGCGGATCGCCAGGCGGAGGCGACGGAGGGGCCGGCGTGGGAGGTCGACGGGGGCCGCGTGGTGGTCGTCGGCGACTTCAAGGAATGGTGCGGCCCCTGCATCGAGTGCGGGCAGGAGTTCACGCAGCGACGGCCCGCGTCCCAGCGCCGGAAGTGGCGTCGGCTGTGCGGAGCCGTGTGCTCGACGGAGCGGCGCCGCAGAGCTAACCGCGAGCGGATGCGCGACGTGCGTGCTGTGGGGAGCGACGCCGCGTAGGTCTGTGCGCACGTACATAGGGAAGGGGAGAGGCCGCCTCTCCTCTCCCCGAACTCGTGGAACCTCCGGACCCGGAATCACTGGCCGTTGAAGGTTCCCGCACTGCGGGACGGCGACCTCTCCTCCGTCGCCCCGCTTAGCCCTCACCACCCGTGTCCCTTCGGGGAGCGTGTCGAGCGCCGGCTCCCTCCTTCGGCCGCGCAGCTCCGCGCCGCCTCTCCACGGGTGGTGAGGGCTTTTCCATGCCCAAATTTCGATCGGTAGAGCGAAGACCACGGATGGAGAGACGATGCGTGCTCTTGACGTACCCGGTCCCAGCAAACGGCCGTGCCTGACGTGCGGGGAAGTCTTCCCCGTGACGCTGGAGCACTGGCCGTGGGACCCCGCAGGACGAGGCGGAACACGCCCCCACTGCATCACTTGCTACAACGCGAAGCGCCGTGAGGCGTACGCGGACAACCCCGAACCTCAGCGACGGCGCATGCGAGAGCGGTACGCCGAACGCGCTGAGCACTTCCGAAGGGCCCTGACTCCGGGTGAACAGGGCCCTTTGTCGTATCCGACCACGAAGGACTGATCATGCCCCGCAGGAAGAGCACTGCCCCCGCATCCGTCTGGGACGCCGTTCCCGACGTCGTGACAGCGGAGAGGCTGTTGAAGGAGACGCAGGAGAGGCTTACGTCCCTCCCGTCGGCACCGTCCCCGGAGCAAGCGCGCCAGGCAGTCATAGACGCTGCCGTGGAGGCCATGCGGACGGAGGGGGCGACGATCCCCGCGGACGTCGGCGAACGCGCGGCAGAGGCATACACAGCGGCTCTCGCGCCCCACGCGGAGCGCCTGGCACTCCACACAGCAGTGAACGCGCTTCGCCGGCGCATGCCGTTCCTGAAGTCGCGCGGCGCCCGCGTCGTCCTGGAGGCGCTCGCGGCGCAGCTCGACGACGTCCTGTCGGAGACGCGGACTGTCATCGAGCGCTCCGGTCACCTCGACGCCGACTCCGCCATTGAGGCGGGGGAGCAGGGGCTCACCGACTACCGCCGGCTCCGGGAACTCGTGGGCGTCGTCGACGAGATCCGCAAGACGCAGCGCAGCGTCTATGCGGAGGTCGGTGACGCGGGCGTCCTGGCCTCCCTGTACCGGCAGGGACACGACCAGTTCCGCGACGTGCCGACGATGCGTCGAGACGAGGGCGGCAGTCCGTATCAGGGCGTGATCGCTGGCACCCTGCCGGCCGACGTCATGGCCGTCGTGACCGGGCGACGTCGCCGAGACGTCCCCTTCCTGATCTACATGGCCGAGAGCGGCCGTGCCTGGCTCCCCGTCGACGTCGAGGAACTGGCGGAGGTGTCACGCGGTGCGGAAGACGTCGGCACTCCCGACGACGGCGCCAACCCGCTGTGGCTGCGCGAGTCGACCACCCACTGACCTGACTACCTGAGAGACGACCATGCAGCTTGTAACCGAGTACACCGATCCATCGACCCTGAGCGGCTACGCCCGCGCGGCACTGGAGGACTACGAGGAGAACGCGTTCACGCTCTCCCGCTGGCTTCCCAGTGACGTCGTCGACGATCTGTTCTTCCGCTTCGAGAAGGGCGGGGGCGGGCTCGTCGAAGCGGCCAACTTCCGTGCGTACGACGCGGAGTCGGACATCGGTACCCGGGCCGGCGCCGTCCGGGTGTCCGGCATGCTCCCGCCCATCTCACGCAAGATCCCTGTGAGCGAGTACGAGCAGATCAAGGAACGGAACCTCGTCGACGCGGACAGCATCTCGGACAAGATCCTGAACCTCGCGGAGAAGCTGACTCGTGAGGTCGGGGCGCGCGTCGAACTGGCCCGGGGCGATGCTCTGTTCAACGGTGGCGTGACCATCGAGGAGAACGGCGTGAGCGCCTCCGTGGACTACGGACGCGACCCCGATCACTCGGTGACGGCAGATGTCTTCTGGGACGATCCCGACCTGTCGAAGCCGTTCGACGACCTGACGCTGTGGACGGAGGTCTACAACGACACGAACGGCACGATGCCGGAGTTCATGATGATGCCGGATCGCGTCTCCAGGCTCCTGCGCAGCAACGCTCAGCTCTGCCGGATGTCGACGACCGGCCCGGTACCGCCCGCCGTGCTCAGCACCGACGACCTGAACGAACTTCTGAGGGAGCACGACCTCCCGCAGATCGTCACCAACGACGCCCGCGTCAGCTTCCAGGGCGTGGCCACCCGCGTCACGCCGGCCGACAAGCTGTGTCTCCTGCCCGCCCCGGGTGACTCCGTCGGCAAGACGCTGTGGGGGACGCCGGTAGAGGCACGCGACAGTCAGTTGCACATCCCCTCCGGGGAGCAGCCTGGCGTGCTGGCTCTCAGCTATAAGACTGAGGACCCACAGACGCTCTGGACGCGCGTTACCGCCATCGTCCTCCCCGTCGTGGCCGACCCGGACCGCACGTTCGTCGCGAAGGTGGTGTGAGCGTGGAGCCGACACCCGAGCAACTCGCGGTCGGCGAACCCAAGGGACTGACGCCGGCCATGTGTTCCCGCCTGCGCGGTGAGACCCCCGAGGAACTGGAGGCGGACGCGGACGCCTTCCTGTCAGAGTTCACGCCCGTCACTCCGCTTCCCCCCGCGATCCGTTCCGGCGGACCGCGCGGTGTCGACGTCGGCTCACGGGGTGGCGTCAACAGAGGCGCCGCGCTGTACCGCGCACGTCACGGGAAGGACTGACGTGACAGCGTGGGCAGGAAGCAACAGACGTTCGACGCTGCCGCGGAACTGGGCAAGGCTGCGACGCCAGGTGATCCGTCGGGACGGTGGTCAGTGCACGGTCCGGCACAGCGACGGCACGCGATGCCCGCAGCCTGGCACCGACGTGGACCACATCGTCCCTCACTCGCTCGGAGGGTCTGACGACCTGGAGAACCTGGCGTTGTGCTGTGCGTGGCATCACGCCCGCAAGTCCAGCAGCGAAGGCGGACAAGCCTCCGCACTGAAGCGCGTGAGGACGGAGCGCCCGCGCGAGTCGCACCCCGCACTCGACGACTGACGTCGCACCACCTCTGACCTGCGGAAACTCGACGCACCCCCACCCGGTATACCCCGACGGGAAGCCTTCCGTCTCGAAGAGATGCTGGGCTTCGCGGTCTGTACGGGTCTGGGGGATCCGAGCGAGGCGGCCACAGGCGGCCACTGGAGGCCCGAACGCCGGCCGGTTGGACTGATCCGGACCCCGAAACGGGAGGCGGGCGCCCAGCGATCCACGCACACAGCGCCTTAGAAAATACCTGGTCAGACATTGTTTTACCGTTACCGGCCGCACTAGAATGGGCACCATGAACACACGGAGATGCGAGTGGTGCGCGGAGCACCTGGGAGCGCGGCACTCACACCGCGCCCGGTTCTGCTCCACTCGTTGCCGTGTCGCCGCCCACCGTGCGGCGAAGAACGACGCGACTCCTCGTGAGCTGACGACCCGCGACAGGTGGGTCCGGCGCTCCGCGGACAAACGGCCGCTCACGGTCGCCGGCATGGCGGCATCAAGCACCGACCCGCGGACCTGGAGCACGCACAAGGACGCCGCAGCCTCGACGGCCGGCGTCGGTCTGGGCTTCGTCCTCGACGGGGACGGCATCGTCTGTCTCGACCTGGACCACTGCTTGAACCCGCTCACCGGGCAACTCGCCCCGTGGGCCGCAGCCATCATCCGCGACGCGGGCGCCACCTACGTAGAGGTGTCCCCGTCGGGCGACGGCTTGCACATCTGGGGCCGCGCTCACGTCCGACAGGGACGGCGCATCCGACGCCCCGACGGTACGGCCGTGGAGATCTACGGGACCGGCCGATACATCGCCGTTACCGGGCAGCGCTTCAGCGGCGCCCCGTCGACGCTGGCGGATATCAGCGCGCTCACGGCCGATCTGACGGCCTGACACCCAACAACACAGAGCCCCGAAGGGAATGCCCTTCGGGGCTTCGTCAGTTCTGGAGGAGCTTTGATCCACCGCGACGCCCCGAAGTGCAAGCGGCCCGGCTGTCACTTCACGCGACACATGCGAACGGGGCCGAAGGGCAACGCCAGACTTCCCAAGCACTGTAGTGCCGAGTGCAGCGTTTTCATGGTCCGCGTACGTAAGGCACTGCGCGACAACGACGGAGCGGAGGCCGCGGAACTCCTCCGCCTGGCGGAACTCCTCGACGCCCGTACGACACCGTTCGCGCGAGTGTCTGGGATATTCGCCGCGGGCGAGACGCGCACCTGACGTTACCCACCGACCGCATAAGGCCCGTAGTGAATTCCGCTACGGGCCTTTTTCATGCCCGAAAGGGAAACCATGAGTGACGAAAACCTCTGCAAACGTAGAGGTTGCAACTTCCATGCCGAAATCCTGATGATCGGCGACCTGGCGTTGCCTACTTCCTACTGCGGCGATTCTTGCGCCGATTTCGAATGGCTCCGGAGAGGGCTGGAGGCGCAGGAACCAACGCCGGAAGTTGCATCGGCGTTTCAGACGCTAAACGCCCTCGAACGACTGTTGAACGGCCGTTCCGACCCGTTTGCCGTCGGACCGCTCCTGGGGTCGCTCTATGGCCGCTGCTGATCTCGATATCGTCGGCGGAGCGGCCGTTGACGTCGTACCGATTGCTCCTCAGTTCCACACGAAGCTAAAGGGCATCGTCCTCCCCGCGGCCGACAGAGTGGGCGAAGAGGCTGGTAGGCGCCTCGGCGAGGCGATGAGCCGACACATCGTCGTCGCGATTCCCAACGCCATCACGAATGGTGGACGAGCCGCCCGCACTTCCGCAACGCGCCAGGGTGACGACAACGCCGGCGCCTTCGCACGCGCATTTAAAACGCGTTTGGAGGCGGCGTTTCGGTCGTTGCCTCGTCCCGACGTGCGTTTGTCGACGACTGGCTTTGACGCCGATCTAGCGCGCGTCCGTGCCCGCATGGAATCGCTCGCAAACAAGCGCGTTGGCGTCGACATTGACGCCGCAACGGCGTTTGCGCAGATTTCCGCTATTGACGCGGAGCTCGAAAGGCTCGGCGCGCAGACGGCGGATATTCAGGTTCGTTCGGATATCGCTGCCGCCCGCGCCGGACTCGCCGAAATGGAGCGGGCCGTCAATGACCTCGACGGCGAAACGGCAACCGTCCGCGTCCGTGCCGACACCGGCCAGGCGCGGACGGAACTCATGCAACTCGGTGTGCTCCTGGGAGTCGTCGCAGCGATACCCGTGATTCCGGTAGCCGCCGCAGGTCTGGGCGCTATCGCGTCCGCGGCCGTCGCCGCCGGCGCAGGTGTCGGAGCGCTCGCACTCGCGGCCGTGCCTGCCATCAAGGGCGTGACGTCAGCGATCCAGGCGAAGACAGCAGCCGAACAGGAAGCCTCCCGCGCGACGGACAACGGCGCAGCGTCGAGCGTGAAGGCTGCGCAATCGGCGCTTCAGCTTGCGTCTGCGCAATCAGCGCTGCGCAATGCGCATCGTCAGGCTGCGCAAGGGGTTGCCGACGCGAGCCGTCAGGTTGCCGACGCGGAGCGCGCCCTCGTCGACGCGAAGCGGGCCGCCCGCGACGCGGAGGACGACCTCACGCAGGCCCGCCGCGACGCCAGGCAGGAGCTCCGGAGCCTTCAGGATCAGCTCCTCGACGGCGCGCTCGTCGAGCGCGAGGCCACCCTCCGCACGAAGGAAGCGCGCGAGGAGCTCGCCCGGGTCATGGCCGATCCGAAGTCGACGGACCTCCAGCGTCAGCGTGCGCAATTGAGCGTTGACGAAGCGGTGCGCAACGCCGACAGGCAGCGCGCGAAGCAAGCGGAGCTGAAGCGGTCCGTCGAGGAGGCCACGAAAGCGGGCGTCGACGGGAACGAGGCCGTCAAGGACGCCACGAAGCGTGTCGCCGATGCGCAGCGGGCCGTACAGGACCGCACCCGGGCCGTCGCCGACGCGCAGGCCAAGGTGCGCACCGCGGAGGTACAGGGCGCGGAGGCCGTCGCCAACGCGGAGCGCAGTCTCCAGGCTGCGCGGCTCTCGTCCATCGACACCACGGCGAAGGCCGTCACGAAGGCGGACGAGTATCAAAAGGCACTCGCCAAACTCACGCCAGAACAGCGCGACCTGTACGACTCCATAGCCGGCCCGACAGGGCTCAAGGCGGCATTCAGCGCATGGGCGAAGGCGCTGTCTCCCGACGTCCTCCCGCTCTTCACGCGGGCCGTCAACGGCGCGAAGAACGCTCTTCCTGGCCTCTCGCCCCTCGTGCGGGAAACGGCGGCCGGCGTCGAGGAGCTCCAGGACGCAGCGTCGAAGGAACTCAAAGAGCCGTTCTGGCAGGGATTCAAGCGGGACATTGAAGGCTCCGCGCGCCCGGCTGTCGTCGGCCTGGGCAAGGCATTCGGGAACACCCTGAAGGGCATGGCCGGCGTAGTCGACGCCTTCCTCCCGCATATGGACGACATCGCCGCCCGTATGGTGAGGACAACGGGCCGATTCGCCAATTGGGGAACGGGCCTGAAGGGCAGTCCCGAGTTTGAGCGGTTCCTCGACTACGCCGCGAAAACCGGGCCGAAGGTGGCAGCGTTCTTCGGCGCCATTGTCGGAGCCGCACTGAGCATAGGCTCCGCCCTCTCCCCGCTTTCCGGGCCGCTCCTCGAAGGGCTAACCCTCGTCGTCGATGGCATTGCGACCGTCGCGGAACACGCGCCGTTCGTCGTCCAGGGAATTTGGCTCGCCGTCGCGGCGTGGAAAGCCTGGACAGTCGTGGTGTGGCTGTGGAACGCAGCAATGGCGGCGAGTGGTATTCCGCTAATTGTAGCCGGAATCGCGGCCCTGGCAGCCGGCGTCGTGTACGCCTACCAGAAGTTCCCCGCCTTCCGGGACGCAGTTCAGACGGCGTGGTCGGCGATAAAGACCGCGACGGATTGGCTCTGGACGCAGGCGCTGAAGCCATTCTTCGAGTGGTTCGGCGGCGTAGTCGTATGGATCTGGGACACCATCGTCAAGCCCTACATCGGATTCATCGTCGCCTACTGGAAACTAGTGGGTGACGTATTCGTCTGGCTGTGGTCGAACATCGTGAAGCCGTACATCGATTTCATGGTGGCTTACTGGTTGATGGTGGCCGACGTGATTTCGTGGCTCTGGTCCGGGATCTTCAGCCCCATTTTCGGCTTCATCGGAGACCTGATAGCGTGGTGGTGGAAGAATATAGTCGAGCGGTACTTCGGCTATGTCATGACCATCGTCCGCGGAGTCGGCGATATTTTCGTCTGGCTCTACGACCTCGCCATCAAGCCTGTCTTCGACGAGATAGCCGACAAGGCGGATTGGCTCTGGACGAAGGGCCTGAAGCCGGCGTTCGATCTCGTGAAACAGGGCGTCGGCCTCGTCGGTGATGCCTTCGGCGACGCGAAGGACGCGATTAGTGAAAACTGGCGCGAGGTCGCCGGAATCGTCGCGAAGCCGGTGAACTTCATTATCGACTGGGTCTACAACAAGGGCATCAAAGCCGTCTTTGACGGCGTGTCGAAATACGTTGGAATGGACCCACTCCCGAAGGCACCGAAGCTACTCGACACCAACCCGAAGTTCTTCGCTGACGGTGGGCGGACGAGCGGCGGTACCCCGGGCGTGGACAGCATTCCCGCCCTCCTCATGGCCGACGAGTTCGTCATCAAGCGATCGTCCGCCCGGAAGATCGGCTTCGACAAACTCGCCTACATGAACGAGCGCGGGGAGCTCCCCCGGTTCGCGGACGGCGGTATCGTCGGCGCGCTCGGGGACGCGTGGGACTTTACGAAGGACGCCGCAAGCAACGTCGCCGGCAAGGCTGTTGACTGGGCGCAGACGGCTGCGGACCTCGTCGCCAACCCGTCGAAGATATGGTCCAAGCTGACGAAGCCGATCCTGGACAAGGTGAAGGAGAAGCTTAGCGGCTCACCCATGCTGGAGGCACTCGCCAAGCTCCCCGCAAAAATGATCAGCGGCATCAAGGACAAGATCATCGACACCGTGTCCTTCTCCGGTGGCGGAGGAGGCGGAGGCAACGCCAACGTCGGTGGCGGAAACGGCGGCTCTGGAGTGGCCAGGTGGCGGCCGACGGTGCTCCAGGCGCTGAGCATGACAGGCAATCCGGCAGCGTACGCAGACCTGACGCTGCGACGGATGAACCAGGAGTCCGGCGGTAACCCCACGATCGTCAACAAGTGGGACAGCAACTGGCTCGCGGGACACCCGAGCGTCGGCCTCATGCAGGTTATCGGCCCAACCTTCCGGGCGCATGCCGGGACGATGCGGGACGTCGGCCCCTTCTCCTACGGCGTCTCGACGAACCCACTGGCCAACATCTACGCCTCGATGCGCTACGCAATGTCGGCGTACGGATCACTGCCGGCCGCCTACAACCGTCCTGGCGGCTACGCCCTCGGTGGCCGCGTCGTCCCGACGTGGTTCGATGACGGCGGATACCTCCCGAAGGGCCTGTCCCTCGTCGCCAACGGCACCGGATCCCCGGAGCCGGTCTTTACGAGCTCTCAGTTCGCCGACATCCGCGCCGCGAAGAGCGCCGGCCCGACGACGCCTCCGGTCATTCACAACCACGTCTATCTCGGTACGCGCGAAATCACGGACATCGTTGACGAGCGCGTCGAGGTCTACGACCACGACACGGCTACGGCGCTCAACAACGGCCGTCTCATCTGACGCACACCACACACGCACGCACCGCCCCCGGGTCGACGTGACCCGGGGGCTCCTGACGTCGAGGAGGATCACCATGTTCAACTGCACGAAGCCGATCAAGAGCGCCCCCGTCGCCTGCCCGCACTGCGGGGCCGACGTCCCCCAGACGCCAGGGAGCGGGCGCCGCAAGCTCTACTGCACTCCGGACGCCGGCAAGCTCTACCGGCAGCGTCTCCGCGCGCTGGGGTTCCCGGTATGACGTACCGATCGAAGTACCACGGTCGCTACTCCGGCATCGGTGCGATGCTCTCGCGGCCGTGGCTCCAGGCGAAGTGCGTGTCTACGGCAGAGAAGCTGAAGGCGGTAGCGGAGGGCAACAGCCCGACCGGTGATCCGGCGAAGGACCCGCACCCGGGCCAGTACCGAGCGAGTTTTGTCGTCGTTCCGATCATGCTCAATGTTCCCTTCCGCGGGAAGCCCCGGCAACGTGGCAGCGCACGTCTGGTCAACACGGCCCCGCACGCCTCCATCGTCGAGCGAGGCAACGGCAAGACACCGCGCTACGCGGTTCTCTCGAAGAGCATCGACGACCTGAAGGCGGCCCACGGTGCCTGACACACAAGAGCCCCCGCTCTCCGTCATGGAGGGCGGGGGCTTTCTTGCGTTGGCAACGTCAGTCGTCGGCCGGCGCCTCGTCGTCTTCGTCTTCCTCGTCGTCGTCTTCCTCGTCGTCGTCACCCGGCGGACGGAGCCGCTCGCCCCGGGACTCCGCGACGGCGATGACCTCAGACAGGCTCTCCGCGGCGCGTCCCAGCATGAACGTGGCTTCGTCGGCCGACATCTTGTCCGCCTCCAGCATGGGGATGATGAGTGCGAGGAGGACGCGCGCGACGTCGATTCGCTGGTCTTCGATGTGGTCGGCCAGGCGGGACACGACGCCGTCATGGTTGGCGGATTGGATGAACACTGTTCCCCCGCGGGGGCCGGTGAAGTGGACACGTCGAAGGCTCATGCGTTCGCCTCCGAGGACTTCGGTACGCTGCGCGGCATGTCGGCTCCTGCTAGTCGACGTAGCCCCTGGCGCGGCCCTACCCGGCTGCGCCAGGGGCGCTTGTGTTTCATGACAACGCAACCTTACGCGTATTCGCGGTGTCGCGGTGTCCTGATGCTGCGGTCGCGTGACGTCAAGGAGTCGCGCATGCTGCGGAGTATGGATCTTGACCGAGCTAAACCCGTGTGGCCTCAAGTGCTGGAGGAGCTACGCCGACGACTGGCGGCCGGCGTCTACCGTCCTGGCGACCGGTTCCCGTCGGTCAACGACCTTGCGGCGGAACTGGACGTTGCTCCGTCGACCATCCAAAAGGCTTTCGTGGCACTGCGGGAGGAGGGCAAGCTCCGCACAGTGCTGGGGCAAGGGTCCTTCGTGGCTGACTGGCAGCAAGCATGGAGCCCCGCCGACTTCCTGGGCGGGGCTTTTGCATGTCTGTCACCTGCGACGATACGCTCATGCCAGGGTGCGCAAACTACGTACGTCAAGAACATGGTCACCGGCGCCGCCCAGCTCGACGGGGCGATCCTCGTCGTCTCCGCGCTCGACGGGATCATGCCGCAGACGGCCGAACACGTGCTGCTCGCCCGGCAGGTGGGCGTCGACCACATCGTGGTCGCGCTCAACAAGGCCGACGCCGTCGACGACGGCGAGGACGCCGTGCTCGCCGACCTCGTCGAACTGGAGGTCCGCGAACTGCTCACCGCGCACGGCTACGGCGGCGACGCCGCTCCCGTCGTACGGGTCTCGGGGCTGAAGGCCCTGGAGGGCGACCCGCGCTGGACGGCGTCCGTCGAGGCGCTGCTCGACGCGGTCGACACGTACGTGCCGATGCCCGAGCGGTACGTGGACGCGCCGTTCCTGCTGCCCGTGGAGAACGTGCTCACCATCACCGGCCGGGGCACCGTCGTCACCGGCGCGGTCGAGCGGGGCACGGTACGGGTCGGCGACCGCGTCGAGGTGCTCGGCGCCGGCGTGGACACCGTGGTCACCGGCCTGGAGACGTTCGGCAAGCCGATGGAGGAGGCGCAGGCCGGGGACAACGTGGCGCTGCTGCTGCGCGGGGTGCCGCGGGACGCCGTCCGGCGGGGCCACGTGGTGGCCGCGCCGGGAAGCGTGGTGCCCCGGCGGCGGTTCTCGGCACAGGTGTACGTGCTGTCGGCGGAAGAGGGCGGACGCTCGACGCCCGTCGCCACCGGTTACCGGCCGCAGTTCTACATCCGGACGGCGGACGTGGTCGGGGCCGTCGACCTGGGCGAGGCCGCCGTCGCACGGCCCGGGGACACGGTGGCCGTGACCGTGGAACTGGGGCGTGAGGTGCCGCTGGAGCCGGGGCTCGGGTTCGCCGTCCGTGAGGGCGGCCGGACCGTGGGGGCGGGGACCGTGACCGCCGTCGGGTGAGGACGGCCGTGGCGCGTGGGGGCCGCGCGGGCCGGCGGAGGCCGGCCGCGCGGTTCCCCGCGCCCGTCGCGGCCGTCCCGCCCCGGCACAATGGGACGGTGAACGACGAGCCCATACCCGTCACCCGAGCCGTCGACCACGGCACCGCCAAGCTGATGCCCGACGTCGACCGGGAGCGGGCGTGGCTGCTGACGGTCGACGGCGCGCCGCAGTCGTACGTCGACCTGGACGAGCCCACCCACCTGGAGTTCGAGTACGCGCGGCGGCTCGGACACGTCCTGGACACCGTGGCCGATCCGGGGCGGCCGCTGGACGTGCTGCACCTCGGCGGCGGGGCGCTCACCCTGCCCCGGTACCTGGCGGCGACCCGGCCCGGCTCCCGGCAGGACGTCGTCGAGGCCGACCGCGGCCTGCTGGAGCTGGTGGCCGAACACCTGCCGCTCCCGTCCGGCGCCGGCGTCACCCTGCACGCGGCCGACGCACGGGACTGGCTGGAGGCGGCCCCGTCCGGCTCCGCCGACGTCCTCGTCGCCGACGTCTTCGGCGGCTCCCGGGTCCCCGCCCACCTGACGTCCCTCGCCTACGCCCGCGAGGCCGGGCGCGTCCTGCGCGCCGACGGCGTCTACCTGGCGAACCTCGCCGACGCGGCGCCGTTCGCCTTCCTGCGTTCCCAACTCGCCACTTTCGCGGCGGTGTTCGAGGAGATCGTCCTCATCGCCGAGCCGGCGGTGCTGCGCGGCCGCCGCTTCGGCAACGTCGTCCTCGTCGCCGCCCACCGCCCCGTCGACGTCGCCGCCCTGGCCCGCCTCACCGCCTCCGACGCCTTCCCGGCCCGCGTCGACCACGGAACCGGCCTGAGGGGCTTCGTCGGCGACGCCCGACCGGTACAGGACGAGGACGCCGTCCCGTCACCGCAGCCGCCCGGCGGGGCGTTCGGCATCGGCTGAACCCGGAGCGGGCCCCGGGGCGCCCGGGGGGAGGTGCCCGAACGGGGCGCGGCGGGCCCGGCGGGACGGCGTGCCCCTTCAGCGCCGGCCGGGTCCCGTCTCCGCTCCCGCCATGTCCTCGCGTCCCGCCTCCGCCCCCGCCGTGTCCTCGCGTCCCGCGTCCTCCTCCGGTTCGTCCGCGGCGCCGTCCGCCGGTCCCCGCCGGGTCACCCTGGTGCGGCGGGTCAGACCGCGTACCTCGGGTACGCACAGGACCGCCGCCGTGACGAGGACGACGAGGGCGGCGCAGCCCCAGAGCGCGGCCGTGCGGCCGAAGGCCGACTCCGCGGGGCCCGCCAGGGCCGTCGCCAGGGGGACCATGGCGACCGAACCGAACCAGTCGTAGGCCGAGACGCGGGAGAGTTTGTCCTCGGGGATCTCCTGGTGGAGGGCGGTCATCCAGGAGACGCCGAAGACCTCCAGGGTGACGCCCGTCAGGAACATCACCGCGCACAGGACGCCGACCGGTACGGGCACGGCGAGCGCGGCGGACGGCAGGGCCAGCGGGAAGACGCACAGGGTGCCCGCGAAGAGCAGGCGGCGGGGCTTCCAGCGGGTCATCACGACCGCACCGGCGACCGTGCCGGCGCCGAAGAAGCCGAGGGCGAGGCCCCAGGGCCCCGGCCCGCCCAGGTGGTCCCGGGCGACGAGGGGACCGTAGACCGCGTCGGCGGCCGCGACGACGGCGTTCGCGATCGAGAACTGGAGCACGATGCCCCACAGCCACGGGCGGCCGCTGACCTCCCGCCAGCCCTCCCGCAGATCGGCGAGCACGCCGCCGCCCCGCCCGCGGGCGGGTATGTGGCTCACGTCGAGGAAGGCGCGCAGCGCCCCGGCGAGCGCGAACGCGGCGGCGTCCGCGGCGAGGACCCAGCCCGGTCCGACCACGGCGACCATCGCGCCGCCGAGGGCCGCGCCGCCGAGGCCCGCGCCCTGCATCGCCATCCGGAACACCGCGAACGCCCGGCCGGCCTGCTCGCCCTCGACGGAGGACATCAGCATGCCCTCGGCGGCGGGGCTGAAGAACGCCTGGCCGGTGCCGCCCAGCGCGGTCAGCAGCATCATCTGCCACAGCCGCGGCTCGCCGGCCAGGACGAGCGCGGCGAACGCCGCCTGGGAGAGGCAGTTGAGGGCGTTGGCCGCGACCATCACCCGGTGCCGGGGCAGCCGGTCGGCGACCGCGCCGCCGATCAGCAGGAAGAGCACCAGCGGCAGCGTGCGGGCCGCGGCCACGAGACCCACGTCACCGCCGTCGCCCCCCGTCTCGATGACGGCGAACGCGGCGGCGATGAGCGCCCCCTGACTGCCGAGGCTCGTGATGAACGCGGCGGCGGTCAGCAGGCTGTAGTTGCGGCCCGCCCAGAGGGGTCTGCGCAGGCGGGAGCGGGGGTCGGCGGCTGTGGTCACCGGCCGACTATCCCTGCCCGGACGCCGATCTGCCAAGCCGGTCACCAGCCGTGTCCGGCCGCTCCCGCGCGCGGACACCGGCCGGCGTCCGCGTGGACGCCGGCCTTCCGGCTCGCGGGCGTCAGCCCTCCGTCGGCTCGCCGTGCAGGCGCACGGTGCTGAGGATCTTCATGATGGTCGCGTTCGGCAGTTCGTCCTTGACGCCCTTGGCCGTGTAGAGGTTCCAGGACACGTAGTCGCCCTTGGAGTTCTTGAAGCCGAACGTGATCGCCTTGCCGTCGCTGGCGCACTTGCCCTTCTGGGGCGTGTTCGTCGACTGGGCCCAGGCGTAACTGCCCTTGATGCCCGAGGCGGTGGTGTAGGCGGTGGCCTTCTCGTCGAAGCTGAGGCTCTTCTTGTCCGGCTCGGTGTAGCCGCCGAACACCCACCAGGCCGGGGTGTTGACCGCGATCTCGTCGGTGCTCTTGGCCCCTTCGGCGCCCTTGGTGCCCACGGTGGCGAGCGCGGTGTCGCTGGTCTTGCCGTCCTTGTCGTCGTCCTCGGTGCACCACTTGGACTTGTACTCGGCGGTGCCCGACTGGATGATCGCGTCGTAGCCGTCGGGCTGTTCCTTGTCCTCCCACTCGAAGCCCTGGCTGAGGGTCGGCGACTGCACCTCCCAGTCGGCCGGCACGTCGAAGGCGACACCCCGCTTGGGGTTCACGACGACCTTCCAGCCCGCGACGGTCGGCTGCAGCGTCTCGGTGGCCCGCGGATTGTCGTCCGTGCCGGCCGACGACGAGGCCGTGTCGCTCGGCGCGGCGGACGCGGTGGGGCTCTTGCTGCCCTTTCCGGTGGCCTCGGGCTCCTCGTCGTCGCCGCCGAGCACCAGGAACCCGGTGACACCGGCGGCCACCACGACGGCGACGGCCGCCACGATCGCGACGAGTCTCGTGCGGTTGCCGCCGCCCGGGCCGCCGTTCTGCGGCGGGCCCGCGGGCGCCGGGGCCGGCCACTGCGCCGTCGGCGCGTACGGGTTGGGCTGCTGGTAGCCGGGTTGCTGGTAGGGATTGGGCTGCTGGTATCCCGGCTGCTGGTACGGATTGTTCTGCGCCTGCGGGTTCTGCTCTCCCCCGGGCGGCTGCTGTCCTGGCCACATGGCCAGAAACCCTAGTGCCGCCCAGGACACGGTTCGGTCACCGCCCCTTGTCAGGGCGGTACCGAATCAGGACGCGGAGGGCGTCAGGGCGCGTACGGTGCCCATGACGTCGCGGATCGTGGCGTCCGGGACCTCCCCGGCGGCCCCCCTCGGCGCCGAGAACGGCCAGGAGGCCAGGTCGCCGTCGGACGTCCTGAAGGCGAACGCGGTCGCCCTGCCGCCGGAGTCGCACCCGGCCGCCGACAGCCGGGCCGCCGGTACGGATCCGGCCGCGCCAGGCCCGCCGGCCGGCGGGTGCTCTCCTGGCCGCACGGGCGGTGCGCACACGGCGATCACGACCCGGCTCTGGCGACCGTTGGCTACTCACGGGTAACCTCACGGTCATGAGCGCAGACCAGATGTCCATCGGCGAGATGCTCGCCGCCACGGTGCCCATGGCCCGGACCCTGAACCTCGAGTTCCTCGAGACCGGACCGGACAAGGCCGTGGTGGTCCTGCCGGACCAGGGCGACTTCCACAACCACGTGGGCGGTCCGCACGCCGGGGCGATGTTCACGCTCGGCGAGTCCGCCAGCGGCGCGATCGTCCTCGCCGCGTTCGGCGACCAGCTCTCGCGGGCCGTTCCGCTCGCCGTCAGCGCCGAGATCGCGTACCGGAAACTCGCGATGGGCGCCGTCACCGCCACCGCGACCCTCGGCCGCCCGGCCGCCGAGGTCGTCGCCGAGCTCGACGCGGGCGAGCGCCCCGAGTTCCCGGTGGCGATCGAGATCCGCCGCGGCGACGGCGCCGTCACCGGCGAGATGACCGTGGTGTGGACCCTGCGTCCGGGCGGCTGAGCCGCGTGCGGGCGCCCGGCCGGGCGAGCCGGGCGCCGGCGCGTCGGTGACGGCCGGGTGGCAAGGGCCCCGGGTGCGGGTGCGGGTGCGGGTGCGGGTGCGGGGCCGGGACCGGGCGGGCGTACGGCGTCGGGGTGCCCCCGCGACGCCCCGCCGCGACGGTTCCGCCGTCAGGCCGCCAGGGGCGTGCGCTCCGCTCGTTCGCCGTCCTCCAGTCCGGCCACGAACTCCTTGAGCCAGGCCACGAACTCGGGCCCCAGGTCGGGTCGGTCGCAGGCCAGGCGGACCACCGTGCGCAGGTAGTCGGCCTTGTCGCCGGTGTCGTAGCGGCGGCCGGAGAAGACCACGCCGTGGACCGTGCCGGACGCGGCCAACTCCTGCAGGGCGTCGGTGAGCTGGATCTCCCCGCCGCGGCCGGGCGCGGTGCGCTCCAGGACGTCGAAGACGGCCGGGTCCAGGACGTAGCGGCCGATGACGGCGTAGCGGCTCGGCGCGTCCTCGCGGGCGGGCTTCTCGACGAGGCCGGTGACGCGTACGACGCCGTCCTCGCCGGAGGGGGCGACGGCCGCGCACCCGTAGAGGTGGACCTGCTCCGGCGGGACCTCCATCAGCGCGACCACGCTGCCGGCGTACCGGTCGCGGACCTCCAGCATCCTGCTGAGCAGCGTCTCGCGCGGGTCGATGAGGTCGTCGCCGAGGAGGACGGCGAACGGCTGGTCGCCGACGTGGTGACGGGCGCACAGCACCGCGTGGCCGAGACCCAGGGGATCGCCCTGCCGGATGTGGTGGATGTCGGCCAGCCGGGACGGATCGCGCACCGCGTCCAGCCGCACGGTGTCCCCCTTGGCGGCGAGGGCCTGCTCCAGCTCGAAGGCGTGGTCGAAGTGGTCCTCGATGGCCCGCTTGTGGCGGCCGGTGACCATCAGGACGTCGTCCAGGCCGGCCGCGGCGGCCTCCTCGACGACGTACTGGATGGCGGGCTTGTCGACGACCGGGAGCATCTCCTTCGGGGTCGCCTTCGTCGCGGGCAGGAAGCGGGTGCCGAGTCCGGCCGCGGGGACGACCGCCTTGCGGACGGCGGGACCGGCGGGCGCGGACGGGGCGACGGGGGAGGAGTCGGGGGCGCTCATGGCGGTCATGCTGGACCAGGAGGATGGGAGGACCTCGGGAATCACCTCGGAGATTCCTGTGGGACCGGGGTCGGCACGAGGCCGGAGCGGGACCTTCGGGGCGGAAGGGACGGGAGCGCGTCGGATCCGGCCGCGAAAGGCCCGGAGTCGAGGGTTCCGTGCGTCATCCGCCATAAGCGGCGAAGGAATTGACGGGCACTCCGCGCCGTTCTTCGCGTGCCGGTACGGATACCGGCGGTAACTTATCGGAAAGGCCTTTCGGTGCGCACCGAGGTCATTCACACTTCTTGTTTCCTGTGAGGCACGTGTGCGAAGGTGAGCCTCCCCGCGGCCCGGTCGACCGGGAAACGTACCTGGTCAGACCAGAAGCGCGCACCGCGCGCCGCACCGGGTCAATTCAGGCACTGCTTTCCGGCGAAGGCGTATTCCGTGTGCCTTCGACGACTGGAAAGGAAATGGTTCCGTGCAGTCCCCGGATCCTCCGCACCCCCCTCACCCGCCCCGTCCCGGACGGACCTCGGGGGAGTCCGACGGCGACCTCACCGCCCGGCTCGGCACGGACGACCACGCCCGCGCGGTCACCCTGCTGTTCGACCGGCACTGGCGGGCGGCGCACGACTACGCCACGGTCTGCCTCGCCGGATCCGAGGACTCGGGGCGGCTCGTGGCCGCCGCCGCGTTCCACACGGTGTTGGGGCGGCCGGAGCACGGGCGTGCCGGCGGTGCCCTGCGCCCCCGGCTCCTCGTCGCCGTGCGCGACACGGTCCGCGCCTGGGCCGGATCGGAGGGGGCCGTGGCCGTCCTGCCCGAACTGGGCAAGACCGTCGGCGGCCGCGGACTGCGGGCGGCGCCTTCCGGGACGCCCGCCCGACGACGGCTCGCCGAGCGCGCGTTCCGGTCCCTGCCGGCCGCGTCGCAATGCCTGTTGTGGCACACCGAGGTGGAGGCCGAGCCGATCGCCGTACCGGCCGGTCTGCTGGGCGTGGACGACGCCACCGCGGCGGCCGGTCTGGAACGGGCCCGCGAGCAGTTCCGGACGGGCTGCGTGCGCGCCCACCGGGAACTCGCGCCGACGAGCGAATGCCGTCGGCACAGCCGCCTGCTCGACGTCCCCCTGTGCCACGGCGCGGCCCTGCTGCCCGATGTCCGGCGGCATTTCGCGCACTGCCGTCACTGCCGGCACGCCGCCGAACAACTCGCACGTTTCGACGGCGCGTTGGGCGCCCTGCTCGCCGAGGCCGTCCTCGGCTGGGGCGCCCGCCGTTACCTCGACGCGCGCCCCGGCCGCGCCGGCGGCGGCTCCTCCGCGGCTCCGGACCGGGCCGCGGCCCGCCGTCCGGCCGATCACGACGGGCGGCACCGCACGGCGCCGGCCGGTCCGCTCGACCTGCCGGGGCGGCGCTCCAAGGCCTTCCTCGTCGGTGTCGGCCTGACCTCCCTGGCCCTGCTCGCGACGGTGCTCGTCGTCCGGAGCCGGGCGGAGGGCAACGATTTCCTCCCCGCTCCCGTGACCACGTGGGGGGCGTCCGCCGGCGGCGCCGGTGCCGACCGGAGCACCCCGGACGCCCGCGTCGGCTCCGATTCCTCCTCGGCCCGCCCCGGCGAGGCGGCCCACGGCAGTGGGCGCGGGACGCGGCGCACGCCGACGGGAGCGGCTACGGCGTTCGGCCGGTGACCGGCCGCCGCCCGGCCGCCGCCGGGTCACCGGCCCGGCCGGGTTCCGGGCCGGGGCGCGCGTCGTGCGGACGGGCCGCGGCCCGCCGGCCTGCCTCCCGCCGCGATCACCTCGCCGGCCGGCCTCGACGGGGAGCGCGGTTCCGCGTCCGCGGCGCATCGAACCGCGCCCCGCACCGGCCACACCTCCTGACCGCCCCGGTCGCGCGCATGGCTTGACCGCCCCGGCCGGGTGCAGGGCTTGACCGACCCGGCCCCGGCGCACGGCCTCACCGACCCGGCCCCGGCGCACGGCCTCACCGGCCGGACCCGGCGCACGGCCTCACCGACCGGCCCCGGCGCACGGCCTGACTGCCCGGCCCCGGTGCGCGGCCTCACCGGCCGGACCGCGCGCGGCTTCCCGCCGCACCCGCACCCGCACCCGCACCCGCACCCGCACCCGCGGCCGGGCCCCGAGCCCCGCCGCACCCGCGCCGGTCGAGGCTCCTGCCGCGCCGGCGGCGGGATGCCGGGCCCCGCCGCCCCCGCGGCCGGATCAGGTCCCCGCGTCACCGTCCCGAGCCGGTGGCTCCGGCCGACCCGGTAGGCTTCCCGGCGTGCGCCCGCTCGCGGCGCGCCGGTCGTACCGGGATGAGCCGGGAACAGCGAAGCCGATCGGGAGGAACCTGCGGTGCACGTCCAGGAGTGGCTCGAGGCCGTACCCGCGGTCAGCATCTACGCGATGGTGGGCCTGGTCATCGGACTGGAGAGCCTGGGCATCCCCCTGCCGGGCGAGATCATCCTGGTCTCCTCGGCGCTGCTCGCCTCCCAGCACGGCGAGATCAACCCGCTGATCCTCGGCACCTGCGCCACCGTCGGCGCGGTGGTGGGCGACTCCATCGGCTACGCCATCGGCCGCAAGGGCGGACGCCCGCTGCTGGCCTGGCTCGGCAAGAAGTTCCCCCGGCACTTCAGCGAGGGGCACATCGCCACGGCGGAGCGGTCCTTCGAGAAGTGGGGCATGTGGGCCGTCTTCTTCGGCCGTTTCATCGCCCTGCTGCGCATCTTCGCGGGCCCCCTCGCCGGGGTGCTGCACATGCCGTACTGGAAGTTCCTCATCGCCAACGTCCTCGGCGGAATCCTCTGGGCGGGCGGTACCACGGCCGTCATCTACTACGTGGGCGTGGTCGCCGAGTCCTGGCTGAAGCGCTTCTCCTGGCTGGGACTGGTGGCGGCCGTCCTCATCGGCCTCACGTCGATGCTGGTGCTCAAGCGCAAGGCCAGGAAGATGGAGGGCGTCGTGCGGGAGGCCGACCCGGAGACGGTGCCCGCGGCGGAGTAGCCGACGAGGGCCGTCCGCCCCGGCCCCGCACCTCCCGCCTAGCCGTGGACCTCCCGGTGGGCCTTGGCCAGGTCCGCGTAGAGCGTCCCGTTCAGCGTGACGCCCTGCCGCTCCTCGGCGGTCAGCTCGCGCTTGACCTTCGCCGGCACCCCCGCCACCAGCGAACCCGGCGGCACCTCCATGCCCTGCGGAACCAACGCCTGCGCCGCGACCAGGGAACCCGCCCCGATCACGGCGCCGTTCAGCACGGTCGCGCCCATGCCGATCAGGCAGTCGTCCCCCACGGTCGCCCCGTGCACGACCGCGTTGTGCCCGACGGAGACCCGCTCGCCGATGCTGACGGGGAAACCGGGGTCGGCGTGGAGCGTGCAGTTGTCCTGGATGTTGCTCCGGGCGCCGACGGAGATCCGCTCGACGTCGCCGCGGACCACGGCGCCGTACCAGACGCTCGCGCCCGCCGCCAGGGTCACGTCCCCGATCACGGAGGAGTTGGGCGCCACGAAGGCCTCCTCGTGGATCTTCGGGTCCCTGCCGCCGATGCCCGTGACCAGTGCCCTGTGCGTCATCTCGTCTCCTCGTCGTCCGTGCCGCACAGGCACCGTACGCCACCCGGTGGGGTGAAGATCACAGGGCCGCGGCGTCCTGGCCCGGGGGTGCGCTGAGTACCGTGTGCGGGTGCCGAAGCGCAAGAACACGTTCTCATCATGGCGGCGCCGCCTCGCGCAGCGGGCCGTCCACGCGGGCTGGGCCTGGGTGCAGCGCACCGGCTCCGTCACCGCCGAGCAGCCCGGTCGCCTCCGCTTCGGCTCGATCGGTCCGGCGACCCGGCTCGCCTTCCCGCTGGGCACGGTCTTCGGCGAACCCTGGATCCACCTCGGCTCCCACTGCATCGTCGGCGAGCAGGTCACCCTCACCGCGGGCCTGATGCCGGACCTGGACCTCGGCCCCGACCCGATCCTGCGCATCGGGGACGGCGTCGTCCTGGGCCGGGGCAGCCACGTCATCGCCGACACGACGGTCACCATCGGCAGCGACTGCTACTTCGGGCCGTACGTGTACGTGACGTCCACGAACCACTCCTACGACGATCCGCACGAGCCCATCGGCAAGCAGTGGCCCCGGATGGAGCCCGTGGAGATCGGCCCGGGCTGCTGGGTCGGCACCGGGGCGGTGATCCTGCCGGGAGCGCGGATCGGGCGGAACGTCGTCGTGGCGGCCGGCGCCGTGGTGCGCGGCACCGTGCCCGACCACGCCGTCGTGGCCGGCGCGCCCGCCCGGGTCGTACGGCGCTGGACGCCCACAGAGGGCTGGCAGCCGCCGCTGCGCACCCCGGCGCCGGTGCCGATCCCCGACGGGGTCACGCCGGACCAGCTGGTCGCCCTGTCGGAGCTGGACGACGAGACGGTGACGAAGCTGTCGCAGCTCGACGAGGCGTGAGCCGTCCCCGCGGGACCGGTGTTCCCGCCCGGCGCGTCGCGGGGACCGGGTCCGGCCCGTCGTCCCCGACGCGGTCACCGCGCTAACCGTCGGCCTGCCCGTGCCGGGCCGCGTACGGGTCCTCGGGGGCGCCCTCGGGTGCTTCGTCCTCCAGCTCCCGCTTGGCGGCGAGCAGGTCCCTCCTGGCGTCCTCCGGGACCGTGGGGTACCGGGGGTCGATGTCGATCAGCGTGTGGGCGAGCACGGCCGCCGTGCAGATGCGCGCGAACCACTTCCGGTCCGCCGGGACGACGTACCAGGGAGCCCACCGGGTGCTGGTGGCGGACAGCATCTCGGAGAAGGCGACCTGGTAGTCGTCCCAGTGCCGCCGCTCGCGGACGTCGGCCGCCGAGAACTTCCAGTTCTTCTCCGGCACGTCGATCCGCTTCATGAAGCGGACGCGCTGCTCCTCCTCGGAGAGGTTCAGGAAGACCTTGACGACCCGGAACCCGTTCTCCGTCAGATAGCGTTCCCAGCCGTTGATCTGCCGGTAGCGCTGCTTCCAGATCTTCGCCGTCCGTACGCCTTCGGGCAGCCGCTGCCGGTCGAGGACCTCGGGGTGGACCCGTACGACGAGGACCTCCTCGTAGTGCGAGCGGTTGAAGATCGCGATGTCGCCGCGGGCGGGCAGCCGGCGGGCGTAGCGCCACAGGTAGTCGTGGTCGAGTTCCTCGGCGGAGGGCACCTTGAAGCTGCTGACCTTCACCCCCTGCGGGTTCACCCCGCTCATCACGTGCCGGATCGTCCCGTCCTTGCCGCCCGCGTCGAGGGCCTGGAGGCAGAGCAGCACGCCGTAGGTGTCCTGGGCGGCGAGCCGCTCCTGGTACTCGGCGAGCAGGGCCACTCCGGCGCGCAGCAGTTCGACGCCGTCCTTCTTCTTGAGGTCGGCCTTGTAGCGGGGGTCGAAGTCCCGGCCCAGGTCCACCCGGGACCCCGGCTCCACGCGCAGCGGTTCGATGAGCCGGGCGATGCGTTCGGCCCTGCGGTCAGCCATGGACGACCACCTTCTTTCCGGGGCACGGCGACGGCGGCGCGCTCCCGGCGGCCGCCGGGGTCACGGCGCCCTCTGCGGCGGTACGGGGAAGGCGCGCTCGCCCGGGGCCGCGGAAGGCGCGGGCCCGGCTCCTCTCGCCGGCGGCGCCGGGGGCGGTCACCCGTGCCGGACCCGCGCGGCCGGTCGGAGGCGGTTCGGCACCGGTCTCCGCGGGGGCCGGGACGGCGCCGCGGGAGGACTTCCGGACCTCGCGACGCCGGGGCGGGTGGGCGGCTCGGAAGCGACCTCCCAGGCCTCATTCTGCGGCCCGGCGCCCAAGATCGCTCCTCAGGCGGGCGGCCCGCCCGGACACCCGCGGGCCGGCGGCCAGGGCGAGGAGTGCTGGGGCGGGGCCCCCGCAGTACAGTTCGGTGCACGATCGGGTGCACCCCACCGTAGTGCAGGCAAGTGAACCCCGACATGCGGAAAACTGGACTCCGGAAGTGGACGGAACGTGTCGGACCTCGAACTCCTGACCCAGTCCCTGGCGCGCAACGTCAAGCACTGGCGCTCGGTGCGCGGCTTCACCCTGGACGTGCTCGCCGCACGGTCCGGCGTCAGCCGCGGGATGCTCATCCAGATCGAGCAGGCCCGCACCAACCCGAGCATCGGCACGGTCGTCAAGATCGGCGACGCGCTCGGCGTCAGCGTCACCACGCTCCTCGACTACGAACGGGGCCCGAGGGTCCGCATCGTCCCGGCCGAGAAGGCGGTACGGCTGTGGCACACCGAAGCCGGCAGCTACAACCGGCTCCTCGCCGGCGCCGAGGCCCCCGGCCCGCTGGAGATGTGGGACTGGCGGCTGATGCCGGGCGAGAGCAGTCCCTCCGAACCCCACCCCGGCGGCACCTTCGAACTCGTCCACGTCACCGCGGGCGAGCTGACGCTCACCGTGGACGGCGAGGACCACCTGATCCCCACCGGCGCGAGCGCGTCCTTCGAGGCCGGCGTCCCGCACGTCTACGGCAACCGCGGTGACGTGCCGATGCGGATGGTGATGGCCGTCTCGGTGCCGCCCGTTCCCTGAGACGCCCGCGTCACGCACACCGGGAGCTTGTTAGCGTGCGGCCATGCGCGCACCCATCGGACACTTCGACACCGCCGCCCCCGCCCCCGACTGCCTCGACGAGCTCACCCGCCCGGTCGCCGACGCCGTACGCAACTGGAGCGGCAGCGTGCCGGCCGACCAGATCGTCCACGTCGACACCGACCCGCAGTGGGCCGACACCGCGGTGTTCGTCGAGCACTACGGGCGGGAACTGCTGGAGCAGTCCGCGAACTGCGTCGTCGTGGCCGGCAAGCGGGGCGGGGAGACGACCCTCGCCGCATGTGTCGTCCTCTCCACCACCCGGGTCGACGTGAACGGCGTCGTCCGCCGTCAACTGGGCGCCCGCAAGGCGTCGTTCGCCGCGATGGACACGGCGGTCGGGGAGACCGGCATGGAGTACGGCGGCATCACCCCGATCGGGCTCCCCGCCGCCTGGCCGGTGCTGGTGGACTCCCGCGTCGTCGACCTGCCGTACGTCCTGGTGGGCAGCGGCCGTCGGCGCGGCAAGCTGCTGGTGCCGGGCAAGGCGTTCGCCGAACTGCCCGGCGCGGTGGTGCTGGAGGCGCTCGGCGTCTGACGGGCCTCACGCCCTCGTGTGGTGCGCCAGCGCCAGATGGGGGTCGGCCTCGCCGGGGACCGGCGCCGGGTCGGCGTGGACCAGCGCGGCCGTCAGCCGGGGCACGGCGTGCAGCAGGGCGTGCTCGGCGTCGACGGCGATCACGTGCGCCTGACGCACCGTCACCTCGCCGTCCACCACCACCGCGACCTCCGCGCGCAGCCGGTGCCCGATCCAGCGCAGCCGCAGCTCGCCCACCTCGCGCACGCCCGCGACGTCCCGCAGCGCCCGTTCGGCCCGGTCCACCAGCGCCGGGTCGACGGCGTCCATCACCCGCCGGAACACCTCGCGCGCCGCGTCCCGCAGCACCAGCACGATCGCCGCGGTGATCGCCAGCCCGACGGCCGGGTCGGCCCATTGCCATCCCAGCGCCGCCCCGCCGGCGCCGAGGAGCACGGCGAGGGACGTGAAGCCGTCGGTGCGCGCGTGCAGCCCGTCCGCGACCAGGGCGGCCGAGCCGATGGCCCGGCCGACGCGGATGCGGTAGCGGGCCACCCACTCGTTGCCCGCGAAGCCGACCAGCGCGGCCAGCGCGACCGCGGGCACGTGCTCGACGGGCCGCGGGTCGAGCAGCCGGTCGACGGCCGTCCAGCCGGCGAAGGCCGCCGACGCGGCGACGGTCAGCACGATCGCGAGGCCCGCCAGGTCCTCCGCCCGCCCGTAGCCGTAGGTGAAGCGGCGATCGGCCGCCCGCCGTCCCAGCACGAAGGCGATCCCCAGCGGCACGGCGGTCAGCGCGTCCGCCGCGTTGTGCACCGTGTCGCCGAGCAGCGCCACCGAGCCGGAGGCCACGACGACGACCGCCTGCGCCACCGCCGTCGCGCCGAGCACCGCCAGCGAGACCCACAGCGCGCGCAGGCCCCGGGCCGAGGACTCCAGGGCCCGGTCCAGCTTGTCGGCGGTCTCGTGGGAATGGGGGGTGAGGAGGTGGGACAGACGGTGACGGAGACCGGAGGAGGGGGGAGCGTGCGGGTGCTCGTGCCCGTCGTGCCCGTGCCGGTCGTCGTGGCCGTGGGGGTGCTCGTGCCCGTGGAGGTGGTCGTGCCCGTGGTCGTGTCGCTCGCTCACGTCGATCCCCTTCCGGCGGGCGGAGGTGGACGTGTGCCCGCCCGCCGGACCATTATGTGCGTATGAGCGCACGCATGCACCTGTCATCTGCACACCATGCGCACCCGCGCAGCCCGGGCGAGGAGCAGTTCGCCCTCGCCGCCGAACTGCTCGCCCTGCTGGGTGACCGCACCCGCCTGACGCTGCTGCACGCCCTGACGTCCGGCGAGGCGGACGTGACGACCCTGACGGAGGTGTGCGGGGCGGCCCGGCCGGCCGTCAGCCAGCACCTGGCGCGGCTGCGGCTCGCCGGGCTGGTGACCACCCGCAAGGAAGGGCGGCGGGTGGTCTACGCGCTGCGCGACGGCCACCTGCGCCGCCTGGTCGACGAGGCGCTGAACGTGGCCGACCACCGGCTGGGCGACCAGCCGCTGCACGACTGAGCCGGGTCCCCGCCCCGTCGCCGCGGTCGGTACCGCCCGCCTCGGGGACCGGAGCCGCCCGCGCCGGGGGCCGGCGCCGACCGCGCCGGGAGGGGGGCCGGTGCCGCCCGCCCGTCAGCGCAGGCGGGGGATCTCGATCGCCGGGCAGCGGTCCATCACCATCTCCAGGCCGGCGGCGCGCGTGCGCTCGTAGGCGGCCTCGTCGACGACGCCCAGCTGGAACCACACCGCCTTGGCGCCCTTGGCGACCGCCTCGTCCGCGACGGCTCCCGCGAGGTCGCTGTTCACGAACACGTCGACGACGTCCACCTCGAAGGGGATGTCCGCGAGGGAGGCGTAGCCCTGCTCACCGTGCACCGTCTCCGCCTTGGGGTGGACGGGCACGACCCGCTTGCCGTAGCGCCGGAGCACCTCGGCGACGCCGTACGCCGCGCGGCCGGTGTTCGTCGACAGGCCCACCACCGCCCAGGTGTCGCCGAGCTCGGTGAGGATCGTGCGGATCGTTGCCTCGTCGCCGTGCACCGGCGGCCTCCTCTGACGGACGGGAAGGACGGTGATCTGCTCAACAGCGTACGGGCGCCGCTGATTCCGTGCCGTCGGACTGCGCACGGCCCCGCGTCCGCCTACGCTCGCCCCGTGCTGCGCATCATCGACGCCCGAACCGGCGAGCCCGTCGCCGCCGCCCCCGTCCGCCACGGCCTGACCCGCGTCGAGGCCCACGCGCCGGGCGACGGCGACGGCGCGCTCCGTGTCCTCCTCGTCGCCGACCTGCTGATCCGCGCGCTGGAGCTCGACGGCACGCCCGTCCTGGCCCTGCTCGCCGGGGAGGGCGGGCCGGCGGCGCGGGCGGAACTGCGGGCCGCCGGGGCGGCCCTCGGCATCCGTCCCCTCGAGGACGGCCGGGACCTCCCCGCCGGGACCGGCCGTGGCCGGGCCCTGCACGTGGTGGCCGAGGGCGCCGGGGCCCCCGAGGGGGTCCGGGTGGCGGTGGCGCCCGTCCTCCCCGCGCACCCCGACGCGCCCGCACGGTCGGACACCGACCCCGTCACCCTCCGCCTCGCCCTGCTCTCCCGGCACCACCGCCACCCCGTCCCGCTCGACGAGGACGCGCTGCGCGCGGCGCACGGCACCCTCGTACGCTGGCGTCGTGCCGTCGCCGACTGGGCACGACGGCCCTCGCGGCCCGTCCCCGACGAGGTGCGTGACCGGCTCCGCGGCGCCTGGGAGGACGACTTGGACGTACCGGAAGTGCTGCGGGTGCTCCGCTCGGTCGAGCAGGCCGGTCCCGAGCTCCCGGACGGCGCCCGCTTCGAGACGTACGCCTACGCCGACCGTCTCCTCGCCCTCGACCTCACCCGCGACCTGGGGGCCCCGGCGTGACCGCCCGGGGCGGGGCGGGGCCGTTGCGCCGGCTGGTGGTGCTGCGGCACGCCAAGTCGGCCCGGCCGGAAGGGGTCGCCGATCACGAGCGGCCGCTGGCCGCGCGCGGCGGCCGGGACGCGCCCGCGGCGGGACGGGCGCTCGCCGAGGCGGACTGCCTGCCGGACCTCGCGCTGTGCTCCACCGCCGTGCGGGCCCGCCGGACCTGGGAGCTGGCCTCCGCCCAGTGGGGCACTCCGCCACCGGTGCGGTACGAGCCCCGGCTGTACGCGGCCGACGCGGACGAGCTGCTGGAGGTCGTGCGGGAGACGCCCGCCGAGGTGGAGACGCTGCTGCTGGTCGCGCACAACCCCGGACTGCGGGACCTCGTCCTCCACCTGGCCGGGGACGGGCTCGACGACACCCTGGACCGGGTGCGGGTGAAGTTCCCGACGTCCGCGATCGCGGTGCTCGGCTGGTACGGGCCGGCCTGGCGGGACCTGGCTGCGGGCGCGGCCCTGCTGACGGCGGTGCTCGTACCGAGAGGGGCCCGCTGAGCCGGCCGCCGGGCCCCGGCCGACGGCCGCGGACCGCCGGGCGTCGCTCCCCGCGCACGCGCGGCCCGCGCCGCCGGCGCCACCGCATAGGCTGGCCGGATGCAGGACGAGTACCGCACGGTCGCCCACGCGGGCGTGCACGAGACCGAGGTCAACCGCTCGCGCTTCCTGTGCGCCCTCGCCCCGGCGGCCACCGAGCAGGAGGCCCAGGACTTCGTCGCGGCCGTCCGCAAGGAGCACGCCGACGCCACCCACAACTGCTGGGCCTACGTCGTCGGCGCCGACGCGGCGGTCCAGAAGGCCAGCGACGACGGCGAACCGGGCGGCACCGCGGGCGTGCCGATGCTCCAGATGCTGCTGCGCCGTGACATGCGTTACGTCGTGGCCGTCGTCACCCGGTACTACGGCGGCGTCAAGCTCGGCGCGGGCGGACTCATCCGCGCCTACGGCGGTGCGGTCGGCGAGGCCCTCGACGCCCTCGGCACGATCACGCGCCGCCGCTTCCGCCTGGCCACCGTGACCGTCGACCACCAGCGCGCCGGCAAGGTGCAGAACGACCTGCGCTCCACCGGCCGCGAGGTGCGGGACGTGCGCTACGGGGAGGCGGTCACGATCGAGATCGGGCTGCCCGACGCCGACGTGGACGCCTTCCGCGCCTGGCTCGCGGACGCGACGGCCGGCACGGCGGGCTTCGAGCTCGGCGGGGAGGCGTACGGGGACGCGTAGGCCTCGCCGGGCGGGCGCCGCAGGAGGAGCTGAGAAACGCGTGCACATCGGATGCCGACCGATTTGTCGGCGAAATCGCGGCAATGCGTCCCGGATGCGCCGATTCCGGCCGGGTGATGCGGAAGTAACCGCCCGTGAGGCCGGATCCGGCCGTTAGTCTCGGGGATCATGAGGCTCCTGCACACTTCCGACTGGCATCTCGGCCGGGCGTTCCACCGGGTGAGCATGCTCGGCGCCCAGGCCGAGTTCATCGGCCACCTCGTCACCACCGTGCGCGAGCGCGAGGTGGACGCCGTGGTCGTGTCGGGAGACGTGTACGACCGGGCGGTCCCGCCGCTCGCCGCCGTCGAGCTGTTCGACGACGCCCTGCACCGGCTCGCCGAGCTGGGCGTGCCGACGGTGATGATCTCCGGCAACCACGACTCCGCGCGCCGGCTCGGCGTGGGCGCCGGGCTGATCGGACGCGCCGGCATCCACCTGCGGACCGACCCGTCGGCCGCCGGGACGCCCGTGCTGCTCGCCGACCCCCACGGCGACGTCGCCCTCTACGGCCTGCCCTACCTCGAACCCGCCCTGGTGAAGGACGAGTTCCTCGTGGAGAAGGCGGGCCACGAGGCGGTGCTCGCCGCCGCCATGGACCGCGTCCGCGCCGACCTCGCCACCCGCGCGCCGGGGACGCGTTCCGTCGTCCTCGCCCATGCCTTCGTCACCGGCGGCGAACCGAGCGACAGCGAGCGGGACATCACCGTCGGCGGAGTCGCCTCCGTCCCCGCCGGCGTCTTCGACGGCGTCGACTACGTGGCACTGGGGCACCTGCACGGCTGCCAGACCGTCACCGAGCGCGTGCGCTACTCCGGCTCCCCGCTGCCGTACTCCTTCTCGGAGGCCGAGCACCGCAAGACCATGTGGCTGGTCGACCTCGGGGCCGACGGCGCGCTCACCGCCGAGCGGATCGACTGCCCGGTGCCGCGGCCGCTGGCCCGCGTCCGCGGCACCCTGGAGGAACTGCTGGCCGACCCCGGGCTGGCGCGGCACGAGCAGGCGTGGGTCGAGGCGACGCTCACCGACGCCGTGCGCCCGGCCGAGCCCATGGCCCGGCTCGCCGAGCGCTTCCCGCACACCCTGAGCCTCGTCTTCGACCCCGAGCGCGCGCCGGACGACCCCGACGTCTCGTACGCCCGGCGCCTGGCCGGCCGCAGCGACCAGCAGATCGCCGAGGACTTCGTGGCCCATGTGCGCGGCGCGGGCCCCGACGGGCGGGAACGGTCCGTGCTGCGGGACGCCTTCGACGCGGTGCGCGCGGACGACGTCGTCCGGGAGGTGGCCCGATGAGGCTGCACCGGCTCGGCATCACCGCCTTCGGCCCCTTCGGCGGCTCCCAGAGCGTCGACTTCGACGAGCTGTCCGCCGCGGGCCTCTTCCTGCTGCACGGGCCGACGGGAGCGGGCAAGACGTCCGTCCTGGACGCGGTGTGCTACGCGCTGTACGGGGCGGTCCCGGGCGCCCGGCAGACCGCCCAGGGACTGACCCTGCGCAGCGACCACGCCGCTCCCGGCACCCGCACCGAGGTCACCCTCGACCTCACCGTCGCCGGACGCCGGCTGGAGATCACCCGGCAACCGCCCTGGGAGCGCCCGAAGAAGCGCGGTGCCGGAACGACGGTCGACAAGGCGCAGAGCCGGCTGCGCGAGTACGACCCCGTCGCCGGCACCTGGAAGGACCTCAGCCGCTCCCACCAGGAGATCGGCGAGGAGATCACCCAGCTCCTCGGCATGAGCCGCGAACAGTTCTGCCAGGTCGTGCTGTTGCCCCAGGGCGACTTCGCCCGTTTCCTGCGTGCCGACGCCGAGGCGCGCGGCCGGCTGCTCGGCCGCCTCTTCGACACCCGCCGCTTCGCCGAGGTCGAGAAGCGGCTCGCGGAGCGACGGCGTACGGCCGAGGCACGCGTGCGGGAGGGCGACGCCGACCTCGTCGCCGACGCCCACCGCATGCAGCAGGCCGCCGGGGACGCCATGGAGCTTCCCGAGCTGGCCCCGGGCGAGCCGGGCCTCGCCGACGCCGTGCTGACCGCCGCCGCCGTCGCCCGCAGCACCGCCCGCGAACAGCTGGCGGTCGCCGAGTGCGGCCGCCTCGCCGCCGAGTCCGCCCAGGCCGCCGCCGAGCGCGCCCTCGCCGACGCACGGGAGCTGGCGCGGCTGCAGCGGCGGTTCGCCGAGGCGCGGGAGGGGGCCGCCCGGCTCGAGGAGCGGGCCGAGGAGCACCGGGAGGCGCGGGCACGGATGGAGCGGGCGCGCAAGGCGGAGACGGTGGCGCCGGCGCTCGAGCTGCGCGAGGCCGCCGACGCCGAGCACCGCGGAGCGGCCGCGGCCGAGGCACGCGCGCGTGCGCTGCTGCCGGAGCGGTTCGCGGACGCCTCGGCCGCCGGGCTCGCCGCCGCCGCACGCCGGACGGCGCAGGAGCTGGGCGAGCTGGAGTCGGCCCGCCGCGGTGAGCGGCGGCTGGCCGAGCTGCTCGCCGAGCGCGCCGACCTGGACCGGCAGGAGCGCGCCGACGAGGAGGTGCTCGCGGACACCGAGGGCTGGCTCGCGGACTGGGAGACGACCCGCGCGTCCCTCCACACCCGTATCGAGTCCGCCCAGGAGGCCGCCACCCGCGCCGAACAGCTGGACGGCCGGCGTGAGCCCGCCCAGCGACGGCTGACGGCCGCCCGGCAGCGCGACCGGCTGGCCCGCGACACCGGCGAGGCCCGGCGGAAGGCCCTCGCCGCGGGCGAGGAGGCGCTCGGGGCCCGCGCGCACTGGCTCGACCTCAAGGAACAGCGGCTCGACGGCATCGCCGCCGAACTGGCCGCCACGCTGGAGGACGGCGAGCCCTGTGCCGTCTGCGGCGCCACCGACCACCCCGCCCCCGCGCGCAAGGACGCCGGGCACGTCGACCGCGAGACGGAGGAACGGGCCCTCGCCGCCTACCAGCGCGCCGAGCGGGAGCGGGCGGACGCCGAGCGCGCCCTCGGCGCCGCCCGGGAGGCGCTCGCCGCCGCCACCGCCGAGGCGGGCGACGCCCCGGCCGACCGGCTCGCCGCCGAGGCCGACGCCCTGGAGCGGGAGTACGCGCACGCCCGCCGGGAGGCCTCCGCGCTGCACCCCGCGCGCGAGGAGCTGCGCCGGGCCGAGCAGGAGCACGAGCGGCGCACGGCCGCCCAGCGGGACGCCGCGGTGCGCGCCGCGTCCCGGGTCGGCCACCGCGAGCGGCTGGAACGCGAACGGGCCGCGCTGGAGGAGGAACTGACCCGGGCGCGCGGCACCGCGCGGAGCGTGGCCGCGCGGGCCGCGCAACTGGAACGGCTGGCCGCCCGGCTCACCGAGGCCGCCGACGCCGCCCGCGCCGCCGAGGACGGCGCCGAACGCCTCAAGGCCGCCGACGGACGGCTCGACGAGGCCGCCTTCCGGGCCGGCTTCGAGACCCCGCGGGCCGCCGCCGACGCGATGCTCGACGCCACGGCCCACCGCGAGCTGCAACGGCTCCTGGACGACCGGCAGTCCGAGGAGGCCGCCGTGCGGGCCGTGCTCGCCGAGCCGGAGACCGTGGCCGCGGCCCGGCGGCCCCCCGCCGACCTCACCACGGCCGAACGGACCGCCGCCGAGGCCGCGGAACGGCTGCGCCGGGCCGCCTCCGTCCAGGACGCGGCCGCCCGCCGGTGCGCCGAACTCGACCGTCTCTCCGCGCGCGCCGCCGACGGCGTGCGGCGGCTCGCGCCGCTGCGCGAGGAGTACGACCGGGTGGCCCGCCTGGCCGGCCTCGCCGCCGGCACCTCGGCGGACAACGAACGCAAGATGCGCCTGGAGTCGTACGTCCTGGCGGCCCGCCTGGAGCAGGTGGCCGCCGCCGCGACCGTGCGCCTCCGGCGCATGTCCTCCGGCCGCTACACCCTCGTCCACTCCGACGACCGGACCGGGCGCGGCCGCAGCGGGCTCGGTCTGCACGTCGTCGACGCCTGGACCGGACGCGAGCGGGACACGTCCACGCTGTCGGGCGGCGAGACCTTCTTCGCCTCGCTCGCGCTCGCCCTGGGCCTCGCCGACGTCGTCACCGACGAGGCGGGCGGGGTCCGGCTGGACACGCTCTTCATCGACGAGGGGTTCGGCAGCCTCGACGACCAGACCCTGGACGAGGTCCTCGACGTCCTGGACTCCCTGCGCGAACGCGACCGCAGCGTCGGCATCGTCAGCCACGTGGCCGACCTGCGGCGGCGGATCCACGCGCAGCTGGAGGTCGTCAAGGGCCGGGGAGGCTCGGCGGTGCGCCTGCGCACCGGCGCCTGACCGGCGGCTCAGCGGCCGAGCGGGCGCCGGGGGAGCGGCGAGGAGTAGACGACGCTGGTCGTCACCGACCCCAGCGCGCCGATCCTGCCCGTCACCTCCTCCAGGTGCCGCATCGAACGGGCGGCGACCTTGATGACGAAGCAGTCGTCGCCGGTGACGTGGTGCGCCTCCAGGACCTCCGGGGTGACGGCCACCAGGTCGTGGAACGGCTTGTAGTTGCCGTGGGGGTAGCGCAGCCGGACGAACGCGAGGATCGGCAGCCCGAGCCGGTCCGGGTCCACGACGGCCGCGTACCCCTGGATGACGCCCGCCTCCTCCAGCCGGCGCACCCGCTCGGTGACGGCGCTCGCCGACATCGACACGGCCCGCGCCAGGTCGGCGTAGCTGGCCCGCCCGTCGCGCTGGAGGACCTCGAGGATGCGCCAGTCGGTGGCGTCCGGGGAATACGCGGTCATGCCCGAGGAATAGCAGGGAAATCCCCGGCCGGACAAGCGTCGGACCGGGGAACGCTCCTTCAGGAAGCGGATCGGCGACCGTAGATTTCCGGTCATCGGAACCATCCCGACCCCGTCGGCCCGTCCGGCCCGGAACCAGTCCGGCCCCGAGGCCGGTGCCGGCCCGGAAACCCGTCAGAGAGGCCCTGCCATGACCGCCACGACCGCCGCCAACCCCGTCCTGCGCGTCGCCCCCGCCGCCCCGGCCGAGGCCGCCGCCCACTTCCGGGCCGCCCTCGCCTTCCACGCGGACGTCTCCGACGTGGCCGCCGCGCTCGCGGCCGGCAACGACCCCGGCTTCGTCGTCCTGGACTCCCGCTCCACCGAGTCCTGGGACCGGGGCCACATCCCCGGCGCGGTCCACCTGCCCACCGCGCTCGTCCCCGAACAGGCCGAACGGCTCCTCGACAAGGCGGTGCCGGTCGTGACGTACTGCTGGGGCCCCGGCTGCAACGGCGCCACCCGCGCCGCCCTCGCGCTCGCCGAACTCGGCTACCGCGTCAAGGAGATGCTCGGCGGTTTCGAGTACTGGGCGCGCGAGGGCTTCGCGTACGAGACCCGGCAGGGCCGTGAGCGGCGCGACGCCGACCCGCTCACCGCGCCCGTCGGCGCGGAGGACTGCGGCTGCTGACGGACCGTCCCCGCAGCAGCCGCGGGCCCGCGGGTCAGAGCCGCGCCAGCTCGTCCACCAGGTCGTCCAGGCCCAGGGAGCCCTGGGAGAGGGCCGCCATGTGCCAGGCCTTGAGGTCGAAGGCGTCGCCGTGCCGCTCGCGCGCCCTCTGACGGCCCAGCAGCCAGGCCCGCTCGCCCAGCTTGTAGCCGATGGCCTGGCCGGGGATGGTCAGGTAGCGGGTCAGCTCGCTCTCGACGTAGTCCGCGGGACGGCTGCTGTGCGCGCCGAAGAATTCCTCGGCCAGCCCGGGAGTCCAGCGCTCACCGGGGTGGAAGGGCGAGTCCGCGGGGATCTCCAGCTCCAGGTGCATGCCGATGTCGACGATGACCCGCAGCGCGCGCATCATCTGCGCGTCCAGGTAGCCGAGCCGCTGCTCGGCGTCCGTGAGGAAGCCGAGCTCGTCCATCAGCCGCTCCGCGTACAGCGCCCAGCCCTCGGCGTTGGCGCTCACGATGCCGGTCGTGGCCTGGTAGCGGGACAGGTCCTCGGCCACGTGCACCCACTGCGCCAGCTGGAGGTGGTGGCCGGGAACGCCCTCGTGGTACCAGGTGGAGACCAGGTCGTAGACGGGGAAACGGGTCAGTCCCATGGTGGGCAGCCAGGTGCGGCCGGGGCGCGAGAAGTCCTCCGACGGGGGCGTGTAGTACGGGGCCGCCGCGCTGCCGGGCGGGGCGATGCGCGACTCCACCCTCCGCACCCGCTCGGCGAGTTCGAAGTGGGTGCCGTCCAGCGCGTCGATCGCCTGGTCCATCAGGCCCTGGAGCCAGTCGCGGACCTCGTCCACGCCCTCGATGTGCTTGCCGTGCGCGTCGAGGTGCGCGAGCGCCACCCACGGCGTCCCGGCGCCCGGCAGGATCTTCTCCGCCTCCTGCCGCATCTCGGCGAGCAGCCGGTGGTACTCGGACCAGCCGTACGCGTACGCCTCGTCCAGGTCGAGGTCGGTGCCGTTGTAGTAGCGCGACCAGCGGGCGTAGCGTTCCCGGCCGACGACCTCCGGCGCGCCCTCGACGGCCGGCGCGTACACGTCGCGCATCCAGTCGCGCAGTTCCACGACCGCCGCGGTGGCCGTCCGGGCCGACTCGTCCAGTTCGGCGCGCCGGGGCTCGGGCCCGTCGGCGGCGAAGTCCTCGAACCAGCCGCGGCCCGAGCCGTCCGTGTCGGCCCACTCGGTGAGCTGCTCCACGAACACGGAGGTCGGGCGCGGAGCCGCGTACAGCTTGCGCTCCAGGCCCAGCGCCAGCGACTCCCGGTAGCCGGCCAGCGCCGCCGGCACCGCGCGCAGCCGCTCGGCGATCGCCGCCCAGTCCTCGTCGGTCCGCGTCGGGGTCACGGTGAACACCTCGCGCACGTGGTGCGCCGGCGTGCCCATGTTGCCGACGGCGCGCAGGCCCTCCTCCGCGTCGTGCACGGCGAGTTCGGCGGTGAGCCGCTCGCGCAGCAGCCGTCCGCACCGGCGCTCGACGTCACGGTCCGCGCCGGGCCGCCGCTCCGCCTCGTCCAGCTTCGCCAGGGTGTCCCGCGCGAGCCGGGCGAGCGCCTCCTGGCCCGCCGGTGAGAAGTCGGGCAGGCGGCTCGAACTCTCCTGCACGCCGAGGTAGGTACCGGTGACCGGGTCGAGGGCGATGAGGTCGTCGACGTAGGCGTCGGCCACCTCGCGGGGCAGCGGGTTGTTGGTCTGCGACATGGGCACCATCCTCGTACGAGGCGGCGCCGCACGTCACGGCGTTTGCGCCGAAGGCGCCGGCGGCAGCAGCGGGCCGCAGTCCCACCGCTGGAAGATCAGCCGCGTCTCGACCCTGGCCACCTCCCGCCGGGCCGTGAACTCGTCGAGGACCAGCCGCTGGAGATCGGCCATGTCCGCGACCGCGACGTGCACGAGGTAGTCGTCGGGCCCGGTCAGGTGGAAGACGGTCAGCGCTTCCGGCAGCGCCCGGATCCGCTCCACGAACGGTCCCACCAGCTCTCGCCGGTGCGGCCTGACCTGCACCGACAGCAGCGCTTGCAGTCCCCGGCCCAACTTGGCCGGATCGAGTTGCAGCCGGTGCCCGAGGATCACGCCGGACCGGCGCAGCCGCGTCACCCGGTCCAGGCAGGTCGACGGCGCGAGCCCCACCTGCGCGGCGAGGTCGCGGTAGGTCGTCCGGGCGTCGTTCTGCAGCAGCCGCAGCAGCTGGAGATCCACCGGATCGAGTACGACGGATTCGGCCATGGGCCGAACGTAACACGGGAACCGGCCCCCTTCGACCGTCCGGTGTTCACCCTGCGGTCCATGGACTCAGCCTCAGCGAGCACGCACGCGTACGACGGCGTACGCCTGTCCGCCACGCCCCGCGCACTGGCCACGGAGGCCGTGCACGCCGGGCGGGACGACCTGGCCCGGCAGGGCCTGCACGCCCCGCCGATCGATCTGTCGACCACCTATCCCTCGTACGACAGCCGGGCCGAGGCCGCCCGCATCGACGCGTTCGCCACGACCGGCGCCGAACCGGACGGCCCGCCCGTCTACGGACGGCTGGGCAATCCGACGGTGGCCCGCTTCGAGACGGCGCTGGCCCGCCTGGAGGGCACGCGGAGCGCGGTCGCGTTCGCCAGCGGCATGGCCGCGCTGAGCGCCGTACTGCTGGCGCGCGCCTCGATGGGGCTGCGGCACGTCGTGGCCGTCCGCCCCCTGTACGGATGCAGCGACCACCTGCTCACCGCCGGGCTGCTCGGTTCGGAGGTCACCTGGACCGACCCGGCCGGGATCGAGGAGGCGCTGCGCCCCGACACCGGCCTCGTGCTGGTCGAGTCGCCGGCCAACCCGACGCTCGCGGAGGTCGACCTGCGGGCCGTCGCCCACGCCTGCGGGTCCGTCCCGCTGCTCGTCGACAACACCTTCGCCACGCCCGTCCTGCAGCGTCCGGCGGAACAGGGGGCGCGGCTGGTCCTGCACAGCGCCACCAAGTACCTCGGCGGTCACGGGGACGTGCTGGCCGGTGTCGTCGCCTGCGACGAGGAGTTCGCCGGGCGGCTGCGGCAGGTGCGGTTCGCCACCGGCGGGGTGCTGCACCCGCTGGCCGGCTATCTGCTGCTGCGCGGCCTGTCGACGCTCCCGGTGCGGGTGCGGGCCGCCTCCGCGACCGCCGCCGAACTGGCCGGCCGGCTGGCCGCCGACCCGCGCGTCGCCCGCGTCCACTACCCGCGCATCGGCGGCGCGATGGTCGCCTTCGAGGTCCACGGCGATCCGCACGAGGTGATCGCGGGCGTCCGCCTGATCACCCCGGCCGTCAGCCTCGGCAGCGTCGACACGCTCATCCAGCACCCGGCGTCCATCAGCCACCGCATCGTGGACGCGGAGGACCGCCGGGGCGCCGGGGTGAGCGACCGGCTGCTGCGGATGTCGGTGGGACTGGAGGACGTCGAGGACCTCTGGCACGACCTGGACGGAGCGCTGACCGGCGTCACGGCGGGGGCGCGCGGCACGGCTTCGTGACGGGGGCGCGGGACGGGCTCGCGGCGGGGTGCGGGACGGTTGTGTGACGGCGGCACTCGAAACCGGTCCGTGACGGGGGACTGCTGTCCGGCCTTGCGGCGGGGGCGCGGCACGGGCTGCGTCATGGCGACGCCCGGAACGGGCCCGTGACGGGGGTGCGGGACGGGCCCGTGACGGCGATGCCCGGAACGGGTGCGGGACGGAGGCGCGGCGGGAACGCGGCGCGGAGGGCGCGCGGCACTGCCGCGTGGCGCAGTCGCGCGGAACGGGTTCACGGCAGGGCCCGCCGAGTGGCGGCCCCGGCCCCCGGCCCCGGCCCCGGTACGGCGAACGGCCCGGCGGTCACCGCCGGGCCGTTCGCCGTACCGTCCGCACACCGCCCTCGCGGGTCAGTCGCGCGCGACCCGCTCCCCGTGGCGCTCGCGGCCCGGCGCCGAGCCGCTCGCGGCCGCGTCCAGGCGGGCGGTGATGACGAGGGTGCCCTCCTCGATCTGGTAGTCGAGGGGCAGTCCGAGGGCGCGCATCGCGGCCACCATGCCGGTGTTGGAGGACTGCGTCACGGCGTAGACGCTCTCGCAGCCCGCCTCGACGGCCATCGCCACCAGCCGGCCGAGCAGTTCGCCGCCGATGCCGCGCCGCTGCCACTGGTCCTCGACGAGCAGCGCGACCTCGGTCTCGTCGCCGTCCCACAGCAGGTGGCCGAGGCCGACGATGCGCCCGGACGCGGTCTGCACGGCGAGGGTGCGGCCGAAGCGCGGGCTGAGCAGGTGGTTGAGGTAACGGTCGGCGTCGCCGACCGGCCCGTGGTACCGCATGCCGAGCGTGCGCGCCGAGCACCGCTCGTGCATCGCCCTGGCCGCCCGCAGGTCGCCGGAGTCCGCCCGGCGCACGGTGATGGCGTTGCCCTCGGGCAGCGTCAGCACGTCCTGCCCGTCCGGGACCCGCGGGCCCAGCCGGGCGTCCAGTTCCACCAGGGCCCGCGCCCGCGCGAACTCGGTCGGGGTGAACGGCAGGTACGGCCGCTCCACGGTGATCACTCCGCCCTCCGGCGCCCGCAGGCGCATCACGGTGTCCTCCAGCACCCCCTCCACCGGTACGGCGTCCGGCCCGCGTCCGCCGCCGCGCGCGGTGGCGGGCAGCGAACGGATGGTGCACCGGCCCAGCAACTGCCGCAGGGCCAGAGGGAGTTCCGCCGCGTCCAGGGCCGTACGGGTGGCCAGGCCCAGGATCCGGGTCGGGGCGTCGACGAGATCGTGGGCGTCGGCCCGCTCGATCCAGGTGCCCGTGCCGCCCGCGCCCGCCACGGCCCGGTTGATGTCGGCCGCGGCCAGGGAGCCGGGGGCGCGCAGCAGGAACTCGTCGACCGTGTCCTCACCCAGCGGGTGCGTCTGGAGGCTGAGGATGTCGACGCGGTGCCCGGCCAGCGCCGTGCACAGCGCGGCCAGCGACCCCGGCGCGTCCTTCACCGTCGTCCGCATCCGCCACAGCGCGCTCTCCTCGGCGATCCCGCCGGGGAGCCCGGACGGCCCGGCCGGTCCCTCCGCGGAGGACGGCCGGGCACCGGTATCACTCGTGGGGGGTGCGTGGCCGTGGCGCCGTGACCACCAGACGTGGAACCCCGCGGTGGTGATCAGCGCGGCGGCGGAGAGGACCAGCAGCCCCGGGCCGTCGGGGCCGTGCCCCACGAGGTTCGCGACCACGTCGGCCACCGCGACGGCCGTGAAGAGGGCGGCGAGCTCCACCACGTCCCGTCGCCAGTGGTGCACCGGGCGCCCGTGGTGGCGGCGCGTCACATCAGACATGTCTCGAGTCATGCAGCCACTGTGAAGGAACGGTGTTGCGTGATCACGAACGTACTGTGACCGATGGGTAAAGGAGGCTTATGTCCTTTTGGTTGACCTCTCCACGGCTGGACCGCCCGAGCCGTCGGGGCCCGCGCCGCGCACCGGGGGATGACACCGATGCGCGGAGCGCCCCTCCAGGGTACGGGAGTCGACGCCACGGAAGGCGTCGCGGGGGACTCACTGGCCGACCCGGCCCGGCTGGAGCACCTTGCTGAACAGGACGGTGCCGTCCTGCTCGCGCAGCCGCACCGTCAGCTCGCCGCTGTCGCCGTCGATGTCGACCTCGCCGAAGAACTGGTAGCCCTCGGCGGGCGAGACGTTGGCCGTGACCGGCGCCTTCACGAAGACGCGGTCCGGGCCGAACGTGCCGTCGAGCGCGCTCGCCGGGAAGGCGCCCGCGTTGAGCGGTCCCGAGACGAACTCCCAGAACGGCGCGAAGTCCTTGAACGCGGCCCGTGACGGGTCGTAGTGCTGGGCCGAGGTGTGGTGGACGTCGGCCGTCAGCCAGACCGTGCCGGTGATCCGGCGGTGCTTGACGAACCGCAGCAGCTCGGCGATCTGCAGTTCGCGGCCGAGCGGCGCGCCGGGGTCGCCCTGCGCCACCGCCTCGAAGTTCGGCCTGCCGTCCGTGCCGTCCGGCACCACCAGGCCGATCGGCATGTCGGAGGCGAGCACCTTCCACACCGCCTTCGAGCGGGCCAGCTCGCGCTTGAGCCACTCCAGCTGCTCACGGCCGAGGATGCCCCGCGGGTCGGTGGTCTGGTCGTCCGCCGAGTTCGCGTTGCGGTACGTGCGCATGTCCAGGACGAAGACGTCCAGCAACGGGCCGTGGTGCTGCACCCGGTACACCCGGCCGTCGGGGCGGCGCAGCGTGGAGATCGGGAAGTACTCCGAGAACGCCCGCCGGGCCCGCGCGGCGAGCACGTCGACGTCCTTCTCCGTGTACCGGGTGTCGGCGAGGATCTCGCCCGGGAACCAGTTGTTGGTGACCTCGTGGTCGTCCCACTGGATGAGGGAGGGCACCCGGGCGTTGAAGGCCCGCAGGTTCTCGTCGAGCAGGTTGTAGCGGAAGTTGCCGCGGAACTCCGCCAGCGTCTCGGCGACCTTCGCCTTCTCCTCGGTGGTGACGTTCCGCCAGGTCCGCCCGTCGGGCAGGGCCACGGTGCCGGTGAGCGGGCCGTCGGCGTAGATGTTGTCGCCGCTGCACAGGAAGAAGTCCGGGTCGAGGGCGGCCATCGCGTCGTAGATCCGGTAGCCGCCGAGCTCCGGGTTGATGCCCCAGCCCTGTCCGGCCAGGTCGCCGGACCAGACGAACCGCACCCCGTCGCGCCGTCGCACGGACGCCGTCCGGAAGGTGCCGGTCACCGGCTCGCCGGTGCGGCGCGGGTCGTCCGGGTCCGCCAGCAGCACGCGGTAGTGGACCTGCTCGCCGGCCGGCAGCCCGTGCAGCCGGGTCGTGCCGGTGAAGTCCGTGCCCGTGCCCAGCAGCGGACCGGCGAAGCGGCGCGCGCCCCGGAACGACTCCGTGGCCGCCGTCTCGACGATCATCCGCGCCGGGCGGTCGGAGCGCACCCACACCAGCCCGGTGTGCGCGGTCACGTCCCCGGTCTGCACGCCCCATCGCGCCCCGGGCCGCCCCGACAGGGCGAGGGCCGGCGCCGCGCCGACGGCGGCGGGCAGGGTCAGTGCCGCGGACGCGGCCAGCGAGCCGCGCAGAACGCTGCGGCGCCCGGGGAACGGACGGTGTGACATGGAAGGGCCTCCTGGGACGTGAACCGGCCGGTGTGCACAGTCACACCTACTGGTGCGTCGCGGCGCCCACGCAAACCACGAGTGAACAACTGGGCGCACGGGCCCGGGGGAGGACGCGCGGGGCGCCCGCCGGTGCGCGCGGCCCGCGCGGCCCCCGGACGTCCCGGGAGGGGAGCGCCGGTTCCTCAGCGGCTGCCGTCCAGCAGCACGCGGGCGACGAGGGCCGGGTCGTCGTTCATGGGGACGTGGCCGCAGCCGGGCAGGCGCACCAGCCGGGCCTCGGGGAGGACCTGCTTGGCGCGGACGCCCTGACGGCGCACGAGGATCCGGTCCCGGGTGCCCCAGGCCACGGTGACCGGGACACCGGGGACGTCGTCGGTGAACCGGACGGTCGCACCGGCCCGCAGGGTCTGGTCGAACCCGGTGGCGCGGGCCAGCGCGAGCGTCTCGGCGGCCACGGCCTCGGGTGAACGACGGGCCGGGCGGGCGTAGATGGTGCTGGTGAGGGCCGTGCGGCCGGCCGCCGTGCGCGACAGGCGCCCGACCAGGGGCGGCGGCAGCCGCCGGGAGATCTGCCGCATGGCCAGCAGGACGCCGAAGGCGTACCGGCGCTCGGCCTCCGACCAGAACCCGGCCGGGGACAGGGCGGTGACGGACCGCACGCGCTTCTCGCGGCCCAGTTCGAGGGCCAGCAGCCCGCCGAGCGAGTTGCCCGCCACGTGCGGGCGGCCGAGCTCCAGCGCCTCGCAGAAGGCGCCGAACACCGCGGTCGTGGTGGGCAGGTCGTAGGCGAGTCCGTCGGGCAGGCCCGGGGACGCGCCGAACCCCGGCAGGTCCACGGCGATCACGTCCCGCTCGGTGGCGAGGATGTCCACCACGGGGTCCCAGGCCTGCCGGTGGTGCCCGATGCCGTGCAGCAGGAGCAGCGGCTCGCCGCGCCCCGCGCGTGCGTAGGACACGGTGACGGGCCGCGGGCCCCGGGGCGAGGGGACCGTGAAGGAGACGGTGGCGGACATGGGCGTGCTCCTCGTCTGGACGGGCTGACCGGCTGGTGCGCGGGCGGAGTCCGGCCGGGCCGGGCCGACTCCGCGTAGACAGCTTGTCAGCAATTGCTACCCACGGGTAGCCCCAGGGGCGCGCCGTCCGGACACCGGACGGCGACCGCCTTCGTCGTACGACGGAAATCTTGCCGCCGTGTCACGGGAACAGCCCCGTACGAACGCCTCGTGAACGCTTCGCCACCGGGGCCCCACCGGCTCCCCGGGGGATCGAGGATTGGTCTTGACCAAGGGTGGGGGCCGCCTTATGGTCGCAGAGAAGTACAACAACCTTTAATAAACAAGGGCGCGAAAACGCCGCCGGACCAGGTCGATTGCGGAGGACAGGGTGGGGACCACGCAACTGGAAACGGTGCCGGAACCGAAGTACTGGCATCTCAAGACCGTGCTCAGCGAGGCACTCGACTCGGAGTTCACCGTGGGCGAGATCCTGCCCAACGAACGTGAACTGGCCGCCCGGTTCGGTGTCGCACGCGCCACGCTCCGCCAGGCACTGGAGCAGCTCGAACTGGAAGGCCGGCTGCAGCGCCGCCGCGGGGTCGGCACCACCGTCGCACCGCCCCGCGTGGGCGTCGACGTCGGAGCCGAGCGCCAGAGCTGGCCCGGCGCGGCCGGTGACACGTGGCACCCCGTGGACGGCACGGTCGCGGCCCCGCCGGCGGTCGTCGCCGACGCCCTCGGCACCGACCGCGACCGGCCCGTGCACATCGTGCGCCGCTCGCGCGTCTCCCACGGCCAGCCCGTCGCCGCCGAACTCCTCTACGTGCCGCAGTCGTCGGTGCCCGACCTCACCGCGATCGACGCCCCCTCCGGGGCGGCACGCGCGCGTGCGGTGCTGCGCGAGCTCCAGCGCCTGGCCCTGGAAGGGCAGGACCGCGCCGTGGAACTGGGCTCCGCCCGCGCCGACGACGCCAAGGAACTCGACCGGCTGCCCGGGGCCCCGGTGCTCGTCGTCACCACCCGCTTCTTCGCCGAGGGCCGCACCGCGGCGCTCTCCGTCGCCACCTACCGGGCCGACACCTGCCGGCTGACGTTCGGCGCCTCGGGCGGGGTGGAGATCCACCACGGCCCCGAACGGCAGGCCTCCTGACGGTCCGGCACCGCCCGTACCCCGACCGGCGGACTCCCTGAACGGTCCGCACCGGGCCACCGGGCGCATCCGTCCGCCGCGCCCCGGACCCCCTCCGGGGCGCGGCCCGTTTCCCGCACGACCCACCGGGGCGTGGCGCCTGCCGCGCAGACCTGGGACCCGGCGCCTCTCAGGCCGGCCCGCCGGGAGCGGTGCGTCTCGCGCACGGCTCGCCGGGGCGCGGTGCCTGCCGACGCAGGCCCGGGGCGCGGCGTCTCTCACGCAGGCCCGGCGGGAGCGGTGCGTCTCGCGTACGGCTCGCCGGGGCGCGGTGCCTGCCGACGCAGGCCCGGGACGCGGCGTCTCTCGCGCAGGCCCGCCCGGAGCGGTGCCTCTCACGCAGGCCTGCCGGGAGCGGTGCCGCTCGTGCAGGTCCGCCGGGGCGCGGCGCCTCTCAGGCAGGCCTGCCGGGAGCGGTGCCTTTCACGCAGGCCTGCCGGGAGCGGTGCGTCTCACGCACGGCCCACCGGGGCGCGGTCCGTCACCGTTCCCTCCACCGCGAAGAGCTGCTCCTCGACGTGGTCGAGGGCCAGCCGCAGCGCACCCGTCGCCACGGCCGCCTCGCCGAGCAGCGACAGGACCACCTTCGGCGGCCGCAGACAGTACCGCGCCAACTCCCGCCGCAGCGGCTCCAGTACGCCGTCCAGCCCGGCCGCCCAGCCTCCGATCACGACCAGCTCGGGATCGAGGGCCAGGACCAGCGCGGCCACGTCGTGGACGAGCCGCTGGATGAAGCGGTCCACGGCCGCCCGCGCCCGCTGGTCGCCGCCGCGCGCCTGGGCGAACACCTCGGCGACCGCCTGTTCGTCCAGCGGGTGCAGCGGCTCGCCCGTCATGGACAGCAGCGTCTCCGGGGTCACCTCCCGCCCCAGCAGGTGCAGCGCGCCGATCTCCCCGGCCGCCCCGCCGAACCCCCGGTGCAGCCGGCCCCCGATCAGCGCACCGGCGCCCGGACTCAGGCCCGCCAGCACGAACACCACGTCGTCGGACTCGGTGGCGGAACCCTTCCAGTGCTCGGCCACGGCCGCCGCGTTGGCGTCGTTCTCCACCAGCACCGGGCACTTGAAGGAGCGGCTCAGCCGCTCGCCCAGCCGCAGCCCCGTCCACTGCGGCAGGGCGGTGCCCAGCCGTACCGTCCCGTCCGCCTCGACGATCCCGGGAGTGCCCACGCCCACGGCCCGCAGGGAACTGCGCGGCACGCCCGCCCGGCGCAGCAGCTCGGCGACCGCCGTCCGCAGCCGCTCCAGCCGCTCGTCCGCCGGGGCGGCCTCGTCGACCTCCCTGGCCTGCGCGCCCAGCACCCGCCCGTCCAGGTCGGCCAGGAGCGCGGCCACCCGGTGCGCCCCGATCTCCAGCCCCAGCAGATGACCGGCCTCCGCCCGGAACCGGAACCGCCGCGCCGGCCGCCCCTGCCGCCGGGCGGCGCCCTCCACGGCCGCCTTCTCGACGACGAGACCGGCGCCGATGAGGTCCTCCACGACCCCCTCGACGGTCGGCCGGGACAGCCCGGTCACCCGGGTGATCTCCGTCAGCGTCGCGCAGTCGGCGGCACGCAACGCGTGCAGCACCACCGCGGAGTTGATCCTTCGCAGCAGCGAGGGATCCCCGCCGGTCAGCCGCCCCAACGTCCGTCCTCCCAGCTCGTGCGCGTGTGGGGCGGATCGTACTCGGCGCGGCGGGCCCGGGCGAGTGCGGAACCGCACGGGCGGCGCCGCGGGCCGGCTCAGCCCGCGCCCACGAACCCCGGCTCGTACGCCGTGATCACCGCCTGGGTGCGGTCCCGCGCCCCGAGCTTCGCCGGCACCGCGCTCGCATGCGACTTGACCGTCTCCGTCCCCACGACCAGCCGCGCGGCGATCTCCGCGTGGGACAGCCCCGGGCCATCAGCCGCAGCACCTCCGCCTCCCGGTCCGTCAGCCGGGCCCGCTCCAGCACGTCCCGCGCCGCCCGGTCGCCCCGCCCGTCGCCGTACTCGGCGGCGAGGCGCCGCACCGACGCCGGGAACAGCGGCGACTCGCCCTCGGCCGCCAGCCGCACCGCGTGCACGATCCCGGCCGGCCGGGCCCGCTTCAGCAGGAACCCGTCGGCCCCCGCGCGCAGCGCCTCGTACACGTACTCGTCGTTCTCGAAGGTCCTCACCACGAGGATCTTCGGCGGTCCGGGCACCGTCCGCAGCACCGCACGGGTGGCCTCGATCCCGTCCATCGACTGCCGGGAACGGCGCGCCGGACGGCCCCGGGCGCGTCTCCCCGTGGGACGAGGAACTGCCCTTCCAGCTCCTCGCCGTCGTCACCGGGACGGATCCCCCGTGACCGCCGGAGGCAGCCCGGCCGCCACCCGCAGCCGCGCGAACTCCTCCGCCATCGTCGCCGCCGTCCAGTGCGCGTTGAGCCCACTGGGGTTCGGCAGCACCCACACGCGCGTGTTCCCGATGACCCGCTCCTGCGGCCCCACCCGCGCCTTCCGGTCGTCGAACGCGGCCCGGTAGGCGGTGACCCCCACCACCGCCAGCCAGCGCGGCTCGAGCCGGGCCACCTTCTCCGCCAGCAGCCGCCCGCCCTCGCGGTACTCCTCCGCCGTCAGCTCGTCGGCCCGGGCGGTCGCCCGCGCGACCACATTCGTGATGCCGAGCCCGTACGACAGCAGCTCCCGCTGCTCCGCCGGCTTCATCAGCCTCGGGGTGAAACCGGACAGGTGCAGCACCGGCCAGAAGCGGTTGCCCGGGCGGGCGAAGTGATGACCGGTCGCGGCCGTCATCAGCCCCGGGTTGATCCCGCAGAACAGCACGCGCAGGCCGTCCGCGACCACGTCCGGGACGAGACGGTCGCGGGCGGCCTCCAGTTCCGCCGGGGTGAAACGGGTCAGAGGATCGCTCCGGGGGTGTAGCCCGCGGCCTCCGGGCGCTGCTTCACGATCTCCTCGATCCGGCCGACGACGACGGCCACCTGGTCGGCGGCGGCGCCCGTGAAGGACAGCTTGTCGGCCATCAGCGCGTCGAGCCCGGCGCGGTCCAGCGGGATGCGCTCGTCGGCCGCGAGCCTGTCGAGCAGTTCGTTGCGCTCGGCGCCCTGCTCGCGCATCGCCAGCGCGCAGGCCACGGCGTTCTCCTTGATCGCCTCGTGCGCGACCTCCCGGCCCACGCCCGCGCGCACCGCGCCCATCAGCACCTTGGTGGTGGCGAGGAACGGCAGGTAGCGGTCCAGCTCGCGCGACACGACGGCCGGGAAGGCGCCGAACTCGTCGAGCACGGTCAGGAACGTCTCCAGCAGGCCGTCCAGGGCGAAGAACGCGTCGGGGAGGGCGACCCGGCGCACCACCGAGCAGGACACGTCCCCCTCGTTCCACTGGTCGCCCGCCAGCTCGCCCGTCATGGACGCGTAGCCGCGCAGGACGACCATGAGGCCGTTGACGCGCTCGCAGGAACGGGTGTTCATCTTGTGCGGCATCGCGGAGGAGCCGACCTGGCCCGGCTTGAAGCCCTCGGTGACCAGCTCGTGCCCGGCCATCAGCCGGACCGTCTTCGCCAGCGACGACGGCGCCGCCGCCAGCTGCACCAGCGCGGTGACGACCTCGTAGTCCAGCGAGCGCGGGTAGACCTGGCCGACCGAGGTGAACGCCTGGGCGAAACCGAGGTGCCCGGCGATCCGGTGCTCCAGCTCGGCGAGCTTGGCGGCGTCCCCGCCGAGGAGGTCCAGCATGTCCTGGGCGGTGCCGACCGGGCCCTTGATGCCGCGCAGCGGGTAGCGGCCGAGCAGCTCCTCCAGGCGGCCGTAGGCCACGAGGAGCTCGTCGGCGGCCGTCGCGAAGCGCTTGCCGAGGGTGGTGGCCTGCGCGGCCACGTTGTGCGAGCGGCCGGCCATGACCAGCTCGCCGTACTCGCCGGCGAGCTTGCCGAGCCGGGCCAGCACGGCCACCGTGCGGTCGCGCACCAGCTCCAACGAGAGGCGGATCTGGAGCTGCTCGACGTTCTCCGTGAGGTCGCGGGACGTCATGCCCTTGTGTACGTGCTCGTGCCCGGCGAGGTCGTTGAACTCCTCGATCCGTGCCTTCACGTCGTGCCGCGTGACCTTCTCGCGCTCGGCGACGGAGGCCAGGTCGACCTGGTCGAGGACGCGCTCGTAGTCGGCGATCGCCGCGTCCGGCACCTCGATCCCGAGGTCCTTCTGCGCCCGCAGCACGGCGAGCCAGAGCTGACGCTCCAGCCTCACCTTCTGCTCGGGCGACCAGAGCGTGGCGAGCTCGGCGGAGGCGTACCGTCCGGCGAGGACGTTCGGGATGCGGGGCTTGGCGGGAGCGGAAGTCACGTGTCCAGAGTCTACTGGCGGTTCGTGCAGGCCAGCGCCACGGGCCCGTTCGGCGGAACCTACGAGACCCGCGTCACGTCGCGGCCTCGGCGGCCTCGGCCGGGACGCCCGGGCGGCCAGGGGCGCCGCGGGTGCGGGGGCGGGTGAGCGGAAGCCGGGGCAGGTCCCGGCCGCCCCGTATCGGGCGGCGGCCGGCGGACGACGTCCACGGGGGCGTCCTCTCCTGCCGGGGCCGGACCCGTGGATCCGGCCCCGGAGGCCGATCGTCCGCGTGGTCGTCGGCGCCGTCCTACGCCGGTCCCTCGTACGGCAGCAGCTCGGGCCGCTTCGGGGGCAGGCCGTCGCCGGAGGAGCGGCCGGTCAGGCGACGGCCGATCCACGGGAGCAGGTGCTGCCGGGCGAAACGGACGTCGGCGACGCGGCGGGCGGCCCAGCGGGGCGGCAGGGTCGCCGGCATCGGCGTGTGCCACTCGGTGTCCTCGGGGTCGTGGCCGAGGGTCTGCCAGACCGCCTCGGCGACCCGGCGGTGACCCTCCGGGGTGAGGTGCAGCCGGTCGACGTCCCACAGGCGCGGGTCGGCGAGCGACGGCGCGCCGTACAGGTCGACGACCGCGGCGCCGTGCCGCTCGGCCAGCTCGTCGATGCAGGCGAACAGCTCCTCCATGCGGGGCCGGAACCGCTCCAGGACCGGGCCCTGCCGGCCCGGGCTGCGCATCAGCACCAGTTGCTTGCAGGAGGGGGCCAGCCGCTCCACGGCCTCCGTCAGCAGGCCCTTGACCCGCCCCATGTCGCACTTGGGCCGCAGGGTGTCGTTCAGGCCGCCGACCAGGGTGATCACATCGGCGCCCATCGCGGCCGCCACGTCCACCTGCTCCTCGACGATCTGTCCGATGAGCTTGCCGCGCACCGCGAGGTTGGCGTACCGGAAGCCGGGCGTGCGGGCGGCCATCCGGCCGGCCAGGAGGTCCGCCCAGCCCCGGTAGGAGCCGTCGGGCAGCAGGTCCGACATGCCCTCGGTGAAGGAGTCGCCGACCGCGACCAGGCTGGAGTACGGGGGTGTGGTGTTCGTCTGCATGGCGCCAGCGATGGTATCCCGCCCGGCATACCCGACGGTCGGTCACCCCCGCCGCCCCCGGCGAGGGTGACCGAGCGCGGCCTCAGGCCGGCTGTCCGAACAGTTCCCTCAGCACGTCCTCCATGGTCACGAGGCCGGCCAGGCGCCCGTCGGCGCCGAGCACGGCCGCCAGGTGGGTGCGGCTGCCGCGCATGGCGGTGAGGACGTCGTCCAGGGGGGTCGTCTCCCGCACGCGGGCGATGGGCCGCAGGTCGCGCAGCCGGAACGCCTCGCTCCGGGGCGAGGCGTCCAGCGCGTCCTTCACGTGCAGGTAGCCGACGATCCGGCGTCCCTCGTCCACCACCGGGAAGCGCGAGAACCCGGACTCGGCGGCCAGCCGTTCCAGCTCCTCCGGCGTGACGCCCACGTGCGCGTAGACGACCCGTTCCAGCGGCAGGACGACGTCCCGCACGGGCCGGCGGCCGAGCTCCAGGGCGTCGTGCAGCCGCTCCTGGGCGCGGTCGTCGAGGAGACCGGCCTCACCGGCGTCCTTGACGATCTGCGCCAGCTCCGCGTCCGAGAAGGTGGCCGAGACCTCGTCCTTGGTCTCGATCCGCAACAGCTTCAGCAGGGCGTTCGCGAAGGCGTTGATGGCGAAGATCACCGGGCGCAGCGCGCGGGCGAGCGCGACCAGCGGCGGGCCGAGCAGCAGCGCGCTGCGCACCGGCTCGGCGAGCGCGATGTTCTTCGGCACCATCTCGCCCAGCAGCATGTGCAGGTACGTCGCCAGGGTCAGCGCGATCACGAAGGAGACCGCGTGGCCCGCGCCCTCGGGCACGCCGATCGCGTGGAACACCGGCTCCAGCAGGTGCGCGATCGCCGGTTCGGCGACCACGCCGAGGACCAGGGTGCACAGCGTGATGCCGAGCTGGGCGGCCGCCATCAGCGCGGACACGTGCTCCAGACCCCACACCACGCTCTTGGCGCGCCGGTCGCCCTGTTCGGCGTACGGCTCGATCTGGGAACGGCGTACGGAGATCAGCGCGAACTCCGCGCCGACGAAGAAGGCGTTGACGACCAGGGTCGCCAGGCCGATCAGCAGCTGGACGGCGGTCACTTGCCGACCTCCTGTTCCGACGGGTCGTCGAGGGGCGCGTGCAGCAGCACGCGGGCGGCCCTGCGGCCGGAGGCGTCCACCACGTCCATGCGCCAGCCGACGGCCTCGACCCTGTCCCCGATGACCGGGATGCGGCCCAGCTCGGTGGCGACCAGGCCGGCGAGGGTCTCGTACGGCCCCTCCGGGACCGTCAGGCCCACGCGCGCGAGCTGGTCGACGCGGGCGGCGCCGTCGGCCGAGTACAGGAGGCGGCCGTCGTCGTCCGTGCCGGCGGGGGCCAGGTCGGGCGTCTCGTGCGGGTCGTGCTCGTCACGGACCTCGCCGACCACCTCCTCGACGATGTCCTCCAGGGTCACCACGCCGGCCGTGCCGCCGTACTCGTCGATGACCACGGCCATGGTCCGCTTCCCGGAGAGCCGGTCCAGGAGACGGTCCACGGTCAGGGACTCGGGCACCAGCAGCGGCTCGCGCATGATCTCGGCGAGGGTCACGCGGGTGCGGCGCTCGGCCGGGATCGCCAGGACGTCCTTGACGTGCGCGGTGCCGACCACCGTGTCCAGGTTGCCGCGGAAGACGGGGAAGCGGGACAGGCCCGTCGCCCGGGTCGCGTTCGCCACGTCCTCGCAGGTCGCCTGCGCCTCCAGGGCGATGACCTGGACGCGCGGGGTCATCACGTTTTCCGCGGTCAGGTCGGCCAGGTTCAGCGTGCGCACGAACAGTTCGGCGGTGTCGGCCTCCAGGGCGCCCTGCCGGGCGGAGTGCCGGGCCAGCGCCGCCAGCTCCTGGGGGCTGCGGGCGGAGGCCAGCTCCTCGGCCGGCTCCAGGCCGAACCGGCGCACGACGTGGTTCGCGGTGTTGTTCAGGTGGGTGATGAAGGGGCGGAAGGCGGCGCTGAACCAGCGCTGGCCGTTGCCCACCCGCTTGGCGACGGCCAGCGGGGAGGAGATCGCCCAGTTCTTCGGGACGAGTTCGCCGACGACCATCAGGAACACGGTCGACAGGGCCGTGCCCAGCACCAGCGCGACCGAGGAGGCGGTGCCGGCCGACAGGCCGGCCGACTCCAGCGGTCCGGAGATCAGCTTGGCGATCGACGGCTCGGCGAGCATGCCGACCACCAGGTTGGTGACGGTGATGCCGAGCTGGGCGCCGGAGAGCTGGAAGGTGAGGTTGCGGACGGCCTTGAGGGCGCCGGACGCGCCGGTCTCGCCGCGCTCCGCGGCCCGCTCCAGTTCGCCGCGCTCCACGGTCGTCAGCGAGAACTCGGCCGCGACGAAGGCGCCGCACGCGAGCGACAGGAGGATCGCCACCAGCAGCAGCAGGACTTCCGTCATCGTGTCACCTCCGTCCCATCCTCGGGCAGGGCGGGGAGGATCGCGCGATGTCGCGCACTGGGAGGCTCGCCCATGGGCGGACGCTCACACACCTTTCGTGGACCGGTGGAGGGACCGCGCTGCGGGCGCGGTCCCCCAATGGTAAAGGATCGGCAAAGCGGTCGTGCGGGGCGGGCCGGCTCAGCCGGTCAGCGGCTTCACCCAGCGCAGCCACTGCTCCTGAGGCGTGTACCCCGCCGCGCGCCAGGCATGATGCGCGGTCTCGTTGCGCGTCAGCACCATCGCGTCCCCGCGCCGCCCGCCCAGCCGCGCGAACCGCTCCTCCGCGGCGGCCAGCAGCGCGGAGCCGATGCCCTGCCGGCGGCGCTCCGGGTGCACGGCGAGCCGGTACAGATGACAGCGCCACCCGTCGAATCCCGCGATCACCGTGCCGACCAGCTCGCCGTCCTTCCCCGCTTCCCGGCCGCGCTCGAGCGGGCGGACCGCCACGGCCAGGATCAGCGCCTCGGGATCGCGGGCCAGCAGCCGCTCCACCCCGTCCCGGTCGTCGCTGATGCTCGTGCCCTCGGCGGCGCTCCTCCAGAAGGCCAGCACGGTGTCGAGGTCGTCGGGCGTCGCGGCCCGCATGCGCAGATCAGACATGGAGGGATCCCAGCACGGGCGCCGCGCCCGGACGCGGAATTCCAGCATCCGGACGACCGGCGCCCGGCCGGGCCGGCCACCGCCCCCACGCCGCCGGCCCCGGCACGCGGGGGCCCGGGCCCGCACGGCGGCTCCCTCACTCGTGCGCGATGGCCGCCAGAACGTTCAGGCGGGACGCACGCGACGCCGGGAGGAGGGCCGCGACGACGCCGACCACCGCCGAGCCGACGACGACCGCGACGACCGTGCCCCACGGGACCGCCAGCGCCTTCATGCCCTGCAGGGCCAGCACCTGCTGCGTGCACACACCCCACACGAGCCCCAGCGCCAGCCCCAGGACCGCGCCGAACACGGCGATCACCACCGACTCCAGCCGGATCATCCGGCGCAGCTGCCGTCGCGCCAGCCCGACGGCCCGCAGCAGTCCGATCTCCCGGGTCCGCTCCACCACCGACAGCGCCAGGGTGTTGACCACGCCGAGCACCGCGATGACGATCGCCAGCCCGAGCAGCGCGTACACCAGGTACAGCAGCACGGCGATCTGGTCGTGGACCAGGTCCTTGTAGTCGGTCTGGTCACGCACCTGCACCCGCGGATACGGCTCCAGCGTCCGTTCCAGCCGGGAACGCAGGTCGCCGGCGTCCGTGCCGGGGGCGGCGTTGACGTACAGCACCGCGTCCTGGCCGCCCGGAACGTACTTCTCGACGGTTCCCATGCCGAGGAACAGCCCGCCCCGCATGCCGAAGCCCTCGACGGCGTCCTGGTCGGTGAGGGCGCCCACCGTCAGCGAGGCGGTCAGGCCGCCGGGGAACTCGGCCGGGAGCACGCTGCCGACGCGCACGCCGTGGTCCTCGGCGAAGTCCACGTCCATGCCGATCGCGCCGTCGGCCAGCGCGGCCGCCGCGTCGCCCCGGGCGTACGTCACGTGCGCGACGTCGTCGACGCGGTCGTCGTACCCGCCGGCCGTCGTCTCGACGCGGTCGCCGTCCGGCAGCCGTACGGCGACCGGCGCGAACCTCTGCCGCACGACGACGCCGACGCCGTCGGTGGCGCGGACCCGGTCGGTGACCTCCTGCGAGAACGGCGTGAAGTCCGCGCTCTGGACGACGAAGTCCGCGCCGAGCGTCCGGTCGATCTGCCGGTCGAAGGACTCCGACATCGAGGTGCTCGCCACGGACAGGCCGCCCACCAGGGCGAGGCCCACCATGAGGGCGGCGGCGGTGGCGCCGGTGCGGCGCGGGTTGCGCAGGGCGTTGCGCAGGCTCATCCGGCCGATCGGGCCGAACAGGGCCGGGAAGGCGGCGCCGAGCACCCGGATCACCGGACGCACCAGCAGCGGACCCGCGATCACGGTGGCGACGAGGGTGAGGAGGACGCCCAGGCCCAGCAGGGACGCCGCGGACGCCGTCTCCGACGAGGCCGCACAGCCCGCGAGGGCGGCGATCCCGAGGGCGCCGGCGACCGCACCGGCCACCGCGCGCGCCTTCAGCGGCCGTCCCGCGCCCGCCACGTCGGTGTCCGCCAGGGCCGCCATGGGCGACACGGCCGCGGCGCGCCGGGCCGGGAGGAAGGCGGCCACGAAGGTGACGCCGACGCCGACGACGTACGCCGACACCGGGGCCGTCCAGCCGACGGCCATCTCGGTGGTCTTCAGGTTCATGCCGATCGTGCCCATCAGCCGGATCAGTCCGGCCGCCAGCCCGACGCCGGCCGCGAGGCCCAGCGTCGAGCCGACCAGGCCCAGCAGCACCGCCTCGGTCTGCACCGAGCGCCGCACCTGGCGGCGGTCCGCGCCCAGGGCGCGCAGCAGCCCCAGCTCGCGGGTGCGCTGGGCGATCAGCATCGAGAAGGTGTTGACGATCAGGAAGACGCCCACCAGGACGGCGACGCCGGCGAAGCCCAGCATCACGTACTTGATCACGTCGAGGAACCCGCCGAGTTCCTCCGCCGCCGACTTCGCCCGCTCGCCGGCCGTCTTCACGTCGTAGGGGCCGGAGCCGACCGCGGCGGTGACGCGGCGCTCGAGCTCGGCGTGGGTCACGCCCGGCGCCGCGTCGACGGAGATGCCGGTCGCCCGGTCCGCCGAGCCCAGGAGCTCCCGGGCGGCGACCGAGGGGTCGAGGAAGACCCGGGCCGCGCCCGGGTTGGTGGTCCTGAAGGTGGCGATGCCCACGACCCCGACCTCGAACGACCCCGGCCGGGCCAGCACCGTCAGGGTGTCGCCGATCTCCACGCCGTTCTTGCGGGCGGTGTCGGCGTCGAGCAGCGCCTCGCCCGCGCCGCGCGGTGCGCGGCCGGAGGTCAGCTCCACCGGGCTGCGTCCGGTGACGTGCCAGTCGGCGGCGATCGTGGGCGCGCCGGCGGCCGGCGCCACGGGCTCGTGGTCGCCGTCGACGACGGTGACGTTCGCCGCGCGCACGTCGGCGTGGGCCGCGGCCACCCCGTCGACGGCGGCCACCCGGTCGACGAGCGCGGCGGGCAGGGTCCGCACCGCGCCGGTGGGGGCGGGGGAGTTCAGGTCGTCCTTCGGCTCGACCGTCACGTCGGCCGACGTCGACGCGAAGAGCCGGTCGAAGGCGCGGGCCACGGTGTCGGAGAAGATCAGGCTGCCCGAGACGAACGCCACCGACAGCACCACCGCCAGGGCGGACAGCAGCAGGCGTCCTTTGTGCGCGAGGAAACTCCGCAGCGTGGCCTTGAGCAACGGCTCACTCCTCCGAGGGAGCAGGGCCGGCCGGGGCGCGGATCACGTCGAACCGCTTCATCCGTTCGAGGACGGCATGCGCCGTCGGCCGCTCCATCTCGTCCACGATCCGCCCGTCCGCGAGGAAGAGCACCAGGTCCGAGTGGGCGGCGGCGCCCGGGTCGTGGGTGACCATGACGACAGTCTGCCCCAACCCGTCCACGGCCTCACGCAGGAAGGAGAGGACCTCCAGGCCGGCCCGGGAGTCCAGGTTGCCGGTCGGCTCGTCCGCGAAGATCAGTTCCGGCCGGGAGGCGAGCGCCCGGGCGCAGGCCACCCGCTGCTGCTGGCCGCCGGAGAGCTGCGACGGCCGGTGCTTCAGGCGGTCGCGCAGTCCGAGCGTGTCGATCACCCGGTCGAGCCACTGCTGATCGGGCTTGCGGCCCGCGATGTCCATCGGCAGGGTGATGTTCTCGGCCGCGTTCAGCGTCGGGATCAGATTGAACGACTGGAACATGAACCCGATCCGGTCGCGCCGCAGCCGGGTCAGCTCCCGCTCCCTCAGCCCCGTGATCTCGGTGTCGCCCAGCCACACCTGCCCGGCGGAGACGGTGTCGAGCCCGGCCAGGCAGTGCATCAGCGTGGACTTCCCGGAACCCGACGGGCCCATGACCGCGGTGAAGCGCCCGCGCACGATGTCGACGTCCACCGCGTCCAGGGCGAGCACGGTGGTCTCGCCGGAGCCGTACGCCTTGGTCAGCCCGCGGGCGCGGGCCGCCAGGTCGTCGGCCGGGGCCAGGCCGGGGGAGTGCTGCGCAGCAGGTGTGGACAAGACTGCCTCCTCGCTCGCGGGGACGTGCCGGCGTGCCTGTCCGGCCGAGCGTAATGTGACCGGGCGCACACCCGGTATCCCTTTCCCGGTACGGGGCCGCCCTTGCCGGCGGCCGGCGGGGTCAGGGTCCCCCCCGGCCGAGCGGAGGACGCCGGAAGACCACCGTGGGGCGCCGGTGCACGGCATCGCGCGGGAGCTGCGCCGGCGGGGCCGGTGAGGCTCAGTCCCCGTCGTCGGCCGGCCGCCAGGCGGTCCCCAGCACGCAGTACGACACCGGCAGCCGCGGTCCCCGCTCCGGGATCACCAGCCGCCGGCAGGGGCCCAGTACGAACCCGGCGTCACGCAGCGCGCCGACCGGGTCACGGGACAGGTGGCAGCCGCCGGCGAGGGCCGGCCACACCGTCCGGTCCAGCGCGCGCTGGGTGAAGGTCATCGCGGGACCGCCGCCCGCGCCGTGCTCCAGGAACCGCACCGCGCCCCCGGGCCGCAGCACCCGCCGCAGCTCGGCCAGCGACCGCGGCACGTCCCGCACGCTGCACAGCACCAGCGAGAGCACGGCCGCGTCGAAGGCCTCGCTCTTGACCGGCAGCGCCTCGGCCGCGCCGGGGACGACGTCGACCGGGACGTCGGCGCGCAGGGCCGCCTCCCGCGCCGACGCGCGCAGCCGGCGTTCCGGTTCGATCGCGACGACCTCGCTGACCGCGCCCGGGTAGTGCGCGAAGTTCAGGCCGTTGCCCGCGCCGATCTCGACGACGCGGCCGGAGAGCCCGGCGAGCAGCCGGCCGCGCAGCCCGGCCAGCCCGGCGCGGGTCTCCGCGGCCACGCTGAGCCGGGCGTAGCAACGGGCGAACAGGGGATGGTGGACGGGATCGCCGGACACCCTGCCGGAGCCGGGCGGGCTGATCCGCGGGACACGACCTCTCGGCATGGCGACCTCCAGGACCGGACGGGCCTGCCGGGATTCTCCCCCGCGCGGGCCCGTCGCACCCCTGCCGGCGCTCACCGGACGAAGACGCGCACCCGCTCGTGGGTTCCGCGGTCGTCGCCGGAGGGCTCGTGCACGCGGCGTTCCCGTCGCGTCGGCTGCCTCCGCCCCCTGCGGCCGGACGCTTCCCCCGCTCGCCCGTGCCACAGCGGGGCGGGAGCGCCCCCGTCGCCCCCGCCCGCCGACGGGGCTCCGCCGCTTTCCCGTGACGTGACGTGACGCGACGCGACGGGCCGGGCCGGACCGGCCCTACGGCGCCGTCCCCGCCCGGAACGCCTCCGCCGACCACGACCCGTCCAACCGCGGGGCCAGCCATCCCGGCGCCCGGACACGGAAGTCGGCGGGCGGCAGCGATCCGGCTCCCTCGGGCAGCGCCCCCAGCAGCGGCGCGCCGGCGACGTCCGGCAGGTCGGTGACGTTGCACCGCATCGCCAGGTCGGGGGAGCCGGGCCAGCTCCCGATGACCACGCCCAGCAACTCCACGCCCCGGGAGCGCAGTTCACGAGCCGTCAGCTCCGTGGTGTTGAGCGTGCCCAGGCCCGGCGAGGCCACCACCAGCACGGGCGCGCGCAGCAGCTCCGTCGCGTCGGCCAGCGTCCCGCCCGTCTCGTCGAGGCGGACGAGCAGCCCGCCCGCACCCTCGACGAGCACCAGGTCGTGCTCGGTGGCCAGCTTGGCGGCCGCCTCGGCGACCTCCCGCGGGCGCACCGGTTCCCGGCCGGCCCGCCGGGCCGCCGTAGCCGGGGCCAACGGGTCCGGATAACGGGCGAGTTCGGCCGTCGTCACGGCGCCCGCCAGCCGCGCGACCTCGTCGGCGTCCCCGCGCTCGTGCGGCCGTACGCCGGTCTGCGCGGCCTTCAGGACCGCGACCGAGCGGCCGACCGCCAGCGCCGACGCGGCGACGGCCGCGGTCGTGACGGTCTTGCCGACCTCCGTGCCCGTCCCCGTGATCACCAGGATCGGCATGCTCATCCCTCCCGCGCCGCCGCGCACACCGCGCGCGCGATCCGTGCCACGTCCGCGTCGTCGGTGACGTACGGCGGCATCGTGTAGACCAGGTCCCGGAACGGCCGCAGCCACACGCCCTCGCGCACGGCGGCGTCCGTGGCGGCCCTCATGTCCACGGCGTGGTCCAGCTGGACGACCCCGATGGCCCCGAGGACCCGTACGTCCCGCACACCCGGCAGCTCACGGGCGGGAGCCAGGCCCTCCCGCAGACCCGCCTCGATCCGCTTGACCTCCGCGAGCCAGTCCTGTCCGAGCAGCAGCTCGATCGAGGCGCACGCGACGGCCGCGGCCAGCGGGTTGCCCATGAAGGTGGGGCCGTGCGCGAGCACCGGCACCTCGCCCCGCGAGATGCCGTCGGCCACCCGCGCCGTGCACAGCGTCGCCGCCATGGTCAGATAGCCGCCGGTCAGCGCCTTGCCCACGCACATCACATCCGGCGTCACCGCCGCGTGCTCCGCCGCGAACAGGGCGCCCGTACGCCCGAACCCGGTCGCGATCTCGTCGAACACCAGCAGCACGTCGTGCGCGTCGCACGCCTCGCGCAGCACCCGCAGATACGCGGGGGAGTGGAACCGCATCCCGCCCGCGCCCTGCACCACCGGTTCGACGATCACCGCGGCCAGCTCGTCGGCGTGCCGCTCGACCGCCGCGCGCAGCTCCTCCGCGTACGACTCCTCGTAGGCGGCGGGCGGCGGCCCGGCGAACACCTGGCGGGGCAGCACGCCCGTCCACAGGTCGTGCATCCCGCCCTCCGGGTCGCACACCGACATCGGCTGCCAGGTGTCGCCGTGGTAGCCGCCGCGCCAGGTCAGCAGCCGCCGCTTGGCGGGACGGCCCAGCGAACGCCAGTACTGGAGGCACATCTTGACCGCGACCTCGACCGACACCGACCCCGAGTCGGCGAGGAAGACGTGCTCCAGCCCGTCGGGCGACATGTCGACAAGGTGCTTCGCCAGCCGTACGGCGGGCTCGTGGGTGAGCCCGCCGAACATCACGTGGCTCATCCGCCCGAGCTGCTCGCGCGCGGCCTCGTTCAGCACCGGGTGGTTGTAGCCGTGGATCGCCGACCACCAGGACGACATGCCGTCGACCAGGTCGCCGGAGCCGTCCGCGAGCCGCAGCCGGACCCCGCTCGCCGACTCCACGACGAGCGGCTCGGCCCGGCCCGGCATCGGACCGTACGGGTGCCACACGTGCCGCCGGTCGAGGTCCAGCAGCTCGCGCACGTCCGGCTCAGGCATTGGGCGCGAGGTCCGTACCGGCGCCCCGGCGGCGCACGGCGACCAGGTCCGTACGCGGCTCGCCCGCCGGTGCGGACGCCGCGGCGGAACCGCAGACCCCGCCGCCCTCGTGCGACCCGCAGCCGCCGCCCTCGTGCGACCCGCACCCCCCGCCGGTGGCGGCCCGGTGCCGCGGCAGGGTCACCTGGTCCGCGCCCTCCACCTCGAAGCCGGCGTCCGCGATCATCTCCAGGTCGGCCCTGCCGGCCTGCCCCTCGCTGGTGAGGTAGTCGCCGAGGAAGATCGAGTTGGCCAGGTGCAGGGCGAGCGGCTGCATCGTGCGCAGGTGGACCTCGCGGCCGCCCGCGATGCGCACCTCGACGTCCGGGCACACGAACCGCACCATCGCCAGGATCCGCAGGCACCGCTGCGGGGTGAGGTTCCACTCCCCGCCCAGCGGAGTGCCCTCGAACGGGATGAGGAAGTTGACCGGAACCGAGTCCGGGTCCAGCTCGCGCAGCGAGAAGACCACGTCCACGAGGTCCTCGTCGCTCTCGCCCATGCCGGCGATCAGGCCGGAGCAGGCCGACAGCCCCGCCGCGTGCGCCTTCCGCACGGTGTCGACGCGGTCGGCGTAGGTGTGGGTGGTCGTGATGTCCGCGTACGTCCCCTCGGACGTGTTGAGGTTGTGGTTGTAGGCGTCGGCGCCCGCCTCGCGCAGCCGCTCGGCCTGGCCGTCGGAGAGCAGGCCGAGGCAGGCGCACACCTCGACGTCCTCGCTCTGGTCCTTGATGGCCCTGATGGTCTCGGAGACCCGGTCCACGTCCCGGTCGGTCGGGCCGCGCCCGCTCGCCACCAGACACACCCGCTTGGCCCCGCCGGCCAGCCCCGCGGCCGCCGCCCGGGACGCCTCGTCGGGCTTGAGCCAGGTGTACTTGAGGATGCCGGCCGTGGAGCCGAGCCGCTGGGAGCAGTAGGAGCAGTCCTCGGGGCACAGCCCCGACTTGAGATTGACGAGATAGTTGAGTTTCACCCGTCGTCCGAACCAGTGCCGGCGCACCTTTCCGGCCGCCGCCACCACGTCGAGCAGGTCGTCGTCGGCCGTCGCGAGGACGGCCAGTGCTTCCTCGCGGGTCGGCAGCTCGCGCCGAAGCCCCTTGTCCACCAGCGTGTTCAGCAGGTCCATGAGAGCCGATCCTGTCCTACCGACCCGCTCCGGGCCAAGGCGTGGACCCCCCGACTCACCCACTTCGACGTGTGGGTATGGCCACACCCTGGGTGGCCGGTCGTCCCGCTAGTGTCTGTCCGCTACCTACAAAAGCCCCGGAGGACCCATGGCGTTCGGCTGGATCGACGAGCAGGCGGAGCTGCGCCGCCGCGCCGGACTCGTACGGACGCTGCGGCCCCGGCCGGCCGACTCGCCGCTCCTCGACCTGGCGAGCAACGACTACCTGGGCCTGGCCCGCCACCCCGAGGTCACCGAGGGCGCGGCCCGGGCCGCGCGGACCTGGGGCGGCGGCGCGACCGGCTCCCGGCTCGTCACCGGCACCACCGAGCTGCACACCGCGCTGGAACGCGAACTGGCCGCGTTCTGCGGCTTCGAAGCGGCCCTGGTCTTCTCCTCCGGCTACGCCGCGAACCTCGCCGCCGTCACCGCGCTGGCCCCGCACGGCACCCTGATCGTCTCCGACGCGGGCAACCACGCCTCGCTCATCGACGGCTGCCGGCTGGCCCGCGGCACCACACAGGTCGTCGCGCACGCCGACCCGGACGCCGTGCGCAAGGCGCTCGGCACGCACGGGGGCCCGGCGGTGGCGGTCTCCGACACGGTCTTCTCGGTCGACGGCGACGCGGCCCCGCTGGCCGCCCTCGCGACGGCGTGCCGGGAGCACGGCGCCGGGCTGGTCGTCGACGACGCCCACGGGCTCGGCGTCCTCGGCGACGGCGGCCGGGGCGCCCCGTACGCGGCGGGGCTGGCGGGCGCCGACGACGTCGTCGTCACGCTCACGCTGTCCAAGTCGCTCGGCAGCCAGGGCGGAGCCGTGCTCGGCCCCGCGCGCGTGATCGACCATCTGGTCAACGCGGCCCGGACCTTCATCTTCGACACCGGCCTCGCCCCGGCGGCGGCGGGCGCGGCCCTGGCCGCCCTGCGGCTGCTGCGCCGCGAGCCGCAGCGGGCGGCACGCGCGCGTGCGGTGGCGAGCGAGCTGCACGCGCGGCTGACGGCCGCGGGCCTGGACGCGGTGCGTCCGGACGCCGCGGTCGTCTCCGTGCGCGCGCCGTCCCCGGAGCGGGCCGTGCGCTGGGCGGCGGACTGCCGGGCGGCGGGCCTGGCCGTGGGCTGCTTCCGTCCTCCTTCCGTGCCCGACGGCGTGTCACGCCTGCGGCTCACCGCCCGCGCGGACCTCTCCGGGGCGCAGATCGAACGCGCTGTCCTGGTGATCGACGGGGCACGACCGTGAGCCGGCGCGACACGGCCGTACGCCGGGACGGCGGAGCGCGGGGGTGAACGGGGCGAACGCGGTGCGGGGGGTCAGCGGAACGCGGCCGTGAAGCCCGTCCAGCTCTCGGGGGAGAAGAGCAGGGCGGGGCCGGCCGGGTCCTTGGAGTCGCGTACGGCGAGCAGACCGGCCCACGGGCCGGCGGCCGGGCGGGCCGTCTCGACGCAGTTGTTGGCTCCCGTGCTGTAGCTGCTGCGCAGCCACCGCAGACCCTGCGGATGGCGACGGTCGTGCAGGTCGGTGCTGGAAGGTACGTTCCGAGGCAGTGCGGTCATGGTGCCTCCTTACGCGCCGTCAGCTGTCGCGGCGAGGTAATCCAGGGTGTCTTCGGGGGAGAGGGCGTGCGCCCGAAGGGCGTCGAAGGCCTCCGTGTAGGCCCGGAGGTCTTCTTTCCGTTCGAGATGGAGGCTACTCGTCAAGTGGTCGAGAACCACCACGTCCAGATCAGAAGTGCTCGAAAATGAGAAGATGACGAAAGGGCCGGTGACGCCGACATGCGCTCCGGCGCTGAACGGCAGTACCTGGAGCCTCACCTGGGGCAGCCGTGCCGCCTCCACGAGCCGTTCCAACTGCCGCGCCATGACGTCGGGCCCGCCCACCTCCCGCCGCAGGACCGCCTCGTCCAGCACCGCGTGGAGCTCCAGCGGAGGCCGGCCGCGCAGCACGTCCTGCCGGGCCAGCCGCACCTCCACCAGGGTGTCCAACCGGCCCTCGTCGGCGCCCTCGACGGCGGCCCGGGTCACCGCCCGCGCGTACGCGGGCGTCTGCAGCAGTCCCGGGACCACGGTCGTCTCCAGCGTCCGCATCGCGGTGGCCTGCGACTCCAGGCTGATGAAGTCCCGGTAGGCGGGCGGCAGTACGCCACGGTAGGCGTGCACCCAGTGATCCCGCCCGCCGCTCTCCACGGAGTCCGCCAACGCCAGTATCAGCTCGCGCAGTTGCTGATCGGTCACGCCGTAGGCGTCGAGCAGTGACCGCACATCGGCCGGTTTCGTACCGCTGGTGCCGGTCTCGATCCGGCTCACCTTCGACTGGTGCCAGCCCACGAGCCGGGCCGCCTCCCCGCTGGTGAGGCCCACGCGGACGCGCAACGCCCGCAGCTCGGCGCCCAGTTTCCGGCGGCGTACCGCGGGACCGTGCTGCATGGGCCTCTCTCCTGCTCCCGAGGAGCCGTCCGCATACGCTCCGCCGTGGCAGAGTTCACCGCATCGGGCGACAGATATATGCGCTTCTCGGTGGATCGCCCCCCGTGACCGGCGCACTGATGGCACTCTGGCGAAACGAACCACCGGTCCGGGACCGTATCGAACCATCCGCGCTGTGTCGGACTCCGGTCCCGTGGGAAAGGGACGACGTCGCCATGGCAGACCATCTGGCAGCATCCGTCACTCTGCCGAGCGATCCCGCTTCGGTGTCCACGGCCCGCGCGTTCGCGCTGAGCACGCTGGGCGAGTGGGGTCTGGCCGCGGAGTCGGAAAGGGCCGACACCATCCGTCTCATCGTCTCCGAACTCGCCACCAACGCCGTGCAGCACACCTTCGGGCAGTCACCCACCTTCACGGTGGACCTCGTGCTCGACCGTGACGAGCGGCTGCGCATCGGGGTGACCGACAGCCACCCGCGCTTCCCCCGACGGCTGCCGGCCGCCGTCCAGCAGGACAACGGCCGGGGCATGGTGATCATCCGCTGGCTGACCGCGGAGTGCGGCGGCGGGCTCCGGGTCCGCCCCACCCGGGAGGGCGGCAAGACCGTCCTGATCGAGCTGCCGTGGACGGCCCCGGTGGAACCGGTGGCGACAGCGGTCCAGCAGGAGCCCTGAGGCTCCCTCCGGCCGCGCGGCGGCCCCATGGGGACCCCGCGGGCCTCCCCGGGCCGCCGCGCGCGGCCCTGGGGGCCTTTCCGGGGGAGCCGGGCCCCGGGGCGGCGGCGGCGCGTCAGGACGCCGTCACCGCCCCAGGAGCTCACTTGACGCGGCCGTACCAGACGCTCTTGGTCCAGATCTTCTGCAGCCGCACCACGTCCCCGGTCTTCGGCGAGTGCCAGATCTTGCCCTTACCGGCGTAGATGCCGACGTGGTAGACGTTCGACCCCGAGTGGAAGAACACGAGGTCACCGGCCTTGCGGTGGCTCGCCGAGATGTGGCGGGTCTTGTTGTACTGCTGGGCCGCCGTACGGGGGAGCTTCTTGCCCGCCTTCTTGTACGAGTACAGGGTGAGGCCGGAGCAGTCGAACCTGCTCGGACCCGTGGCGCCGTACCTGTAAGGGGAACCCTTCTTGGAGGCCGCTACCTGCAGCGCCTTTGTCGCGGCGGTGGCGGCCGCCGCCTCGGAGGCGACACCCGGGACCACGATCGAGCCGCCCACGGCAGCGATGGCGAAGGCCGAGGCCGTACCGGCCCGGGCCATGAGCGACGGGACACGATTGAGCGCAGTCATGCGCAACCCTTCGTCAGCCGCCTGTGAAGGATGACCTGTCGGATTCGGGCTGGCGAAGTTGCCCGGCCGCTGCTGCGGCTTCACCCCAAGGGCTGCTCGGTCCGGCGCCTCCTCGCGGAGCCGACCGTCCCGGCGACCCGTCGTGCTTGGGTCCTCCACTCCTGCCGATGCACTTCTGTCGACCGGTCATCCGGGCGGCGGCAGGACTCGGCGTCCGCCCGGACCGCCCCGCCGCTTGTGGCGGGGGCTTGTCGTCAGACAGGGATCTTGGCGCACCGATGTCCGAAAATCCCAACGCAACCGGGGATTTGTGGGGTTACTCACCACTCACCCGTTCGGGTGGACACCCTGATGGGCGGTCAGGTGTCAAGCCGACGAAATGCCCCCGGACCAGCACAGGAACACTTCGTTCCGGCCGGGGTGCCCTCGATCGCGCAACCGCTGTGGTCTGGAAAAAGCAGCCGCGGGTACGCCGAACAGGGGTACGTCGTTCGGGGCGTTTCGACTCCGGCCCGGACGTCACGCTCTCGGCGAACAACGTCCGGGCCGGACACGTCTGCGTCAACTGTCGGGGAGCGGCGGCAGCGTGACGCGCGCCGTGCGGCGCTCCCCGTCCAGGACGCGCAGCGCCCGCGCGAACGTCGGCGCGTGCAGTTCGCTCTCGCCCCGCTGGTGCATCAGCGTCAGGGCGTCCCGCAGCGCGGTCGCCCGGCCGACCAGGGCCTGGGCGGCACGCAGTCCGCCGTAGGTGTCGCCGTGACGGGCGGGGTTGATCCGGCCGAGCAGGTCGACCACCTCCAGGTAACGGTCGATCACCTCGGCCTCGGCGCGGGTCAGCGCCGGCAGCGGCGGCAGCTCGGGAGGCAGCATCGCCGGCTCACCCCACGCCCGGCGCGGCGCCCGCGGCCCCGCGGTTCGGCACGATCCGGTCCGCCAGCCCGTACGCGACGGCCTGCCGCGCGTCGAGCACGCGGCCCCGTTCCAGGTCGGCGCTCACCTGCTCCGGGCTGCGCCCGGTGTGCCGCACGAGCATCCGCTCCAGGCGGGCACGGGTGCGGGTCAACTCCTCGGCCTGGACCTCGAGGTCACCGGCCCGGCCCTCGACCGGCTCGGGAAGCGCCGGCTGGCGGACGACGACGCGCGCGCCCGGCAGCACGTACCTCTTGCCCGGTGTGCCCGCGGCCAGCAGGACGGCGGCGGCCGGGCCGGCCCGGCCCAGGCAGACGGTCTCCACGTCGCAGGTGACGTACCGGAGCGTGTCGTAGACGGCCGACATCGCGCTGAACGAGCCGCCGGGGGAGTTGAGGTACAGCGAGACGTCCCGGTCCGGGTCCCGGTGCTCCAGGTACATGACCTGCGCCGTCACGTCGTTCGCGGCGGTGTCGTCGACCGGTGTCCCGAGGAGGACGATCCGCTCCTCCAGGAGCTTGGAGTACGGATCCAGGGTCCGGTGCCCGGAGCCCGTGCGTTCGGTGAACTCGGGCAGGGCGTGGCGTGCGGACGGTCGGGTCATGGGAACCCCTCCTTCTGCGTCTGTAAAAAATGTACAGGACGTACGTGACGTTAGAATGGGGGCATGGCCTACGAGATTCCGGTGACGCAAGCCAGGGCTGAACTCGCCGACCTGATCAACCGGGTGGTGTACGGCGGTGAGCGCGTCGTCGTGACGCGGCACGGCAAGCCCCTCGTCGCCCTCGTCTCCGCCTCCGACCTGGAGCGGCTCGACGCGCTCGACGCCCCGGCCGACGAGCAGGTGATCAGCTCGGTCTCCGGGGTGCGCGAGGTCGCGTCCGCTCCCCGGGAACGGCAGCGGTTCGGCATCGCGGCGGAGCACCGGGGACCGAACCCCTCCTGAGACGCGGAGAGGTGGGGGGGGGGGGGGGGCGCGGGGGGGGGGGGGCCCGCCCCCCCCCCCACCTCTCCGCGCGGGCCGGCCGGTGATCAGCCCGCGAGCGCGGGCTCCCGTTCGACGGAGGGCCCGGCGCTCTTCCCGCGTTCCTTCCGCACGTCGCCCAGCAGCACCGCACCGAGACCCAGCGCCGCCCACCAGGTGAGGGTCAGGGCGGGACCGGTCGCGGCGGCGCCGTCGAAGAACGAGACCGAGCGCAGCAGCGTCGTCCCGGCGCCCGGCGGCAGCCACTGGCCGATGACGCCGGCCGGCTCGGGCAGCATCTGCGGGGCCGAGGTCGCGCCCGAGAACGGATTGCCCAGGAACATCACGGTGAAGGCCGCCAGGCCTATCCCCGACGGGCCGATCAGCGCGGCGCACCCGGCCACGGCGGCGCCCACCGCCAGCGTCGACAGGCCGAGGACCGCGGCCTCCGCCCACCAGTCGCCGGTGAGCACCCCCAGCCAGGTGTGCGCGAGCGTCGCCGCGACCACGCCCACCAGGGCGGCGGCGCCGGCCAGCGTCAGCGCCGCGCGGATCCCGCGCAGACCGAGCAGGGTCACCAGCGCGCCCGCGGCGATGCCGGCCAGGGCCAGCGGCAGCACGCTCGCGCCCAGGGCCGCCCCGCGCGGGTCCTCCGCCGGGGCGGCGACGACGTCCACCGTCCGCACCTCGGCGCCCCCGGCGGCGGCCTGACGGGCCACCGTCTGCTGGAGCAGCTGCGCGACGACCGGGCTCGCGGCCGAGGCGGTCAGCAGTTCGGGCCCCTGGGCGGTGACGACCACGGCGCCGTACACGGTCCGGTCCTCGATCGCGGCACGGGCGGTGGCCTCGTCGTCGTAGCGGTGGATCTCGAAGGCGCCCTCGTGCTGCCGGAGCGCCTCCTCCACCTGTGCGGTCGCGGCGGCCGGGCCGGCCACGCCGAGCGGCAGGTCGCGGGGCGCGGTGCGGGCGGCGGGCCAGGCGAAGGCCCACAGGGCGAGGGCCGCGAGCAGCGGCACCAGGACGACGGCCGCGATCGCTCGCCGGGCGGGGCCCTTGCCGGTGAGGGGGTGAGCGGTGGACATGGGGTTCTCCTCCGGGCTCCGGGCCGGCGGGCCGGGGGCCGATAAAAAGAAGGATCGTTCGTTTTTGTTGACTCCACCGTGCGCCGGGAGGCGGTTCCTTGTCAAGAAGGAACGTTCGTTTTAGGTTGAGGTCATGGCACGCGTATCCCAGGCCCACCTCGACGCCCGTCGTCGCCAGATCCTCGACGCCGCCGCGCTCTGCTTCGCCCGCAACGGCTTCCACGCCACGTCCATGCAGGACGTGCTGAAGGAGGCCGACCTCTCGGCCGGGGCGGTGTACCGCTACTTCCGGGGCAAGGACGAGCTGATCGCCGCGATCGTCTCGGAGGTGCTGGACGAGGTCCGCGCGGCCTTCGAGGCGGCGGCCGGGCAGAGCCCGCCCCCGTCGCCCGACGTCCTCGTGGCCGCCGTCCTCGGCCGGACCCTCGCCCTGCGCGAGTCCCTCACCCTCGACGACGGCGTCCCCGCCTTCCCGCGCCTGGTCGTCCAGGTGTGGTCGGAGATCCCGCGCAACGACGAGCTGGGGGCCGTCCTGCGCGAGGGGTACGGCCAGGTCCGGGCCGCGTGGGGGCGGATCGTCGAGGCCTACCAGGACGCCGGGGCGATGCGCCGGGACGTCCCGCCGGACCACGTGGCCCGCACGATGATCGCGGCCGTCCTCGGCTTCATCGCCCAGCAGTCCCTCTTCGGGCCCGCCCCGGTCGACGTCCTCCGGGACGGTCTGCGCGGGTTGATGAGCATGGCGGGCGGCGTGCCCGGGAGCTGAGGGTCACAGCTTGGTTAACGCGCTCGAAACGCGCTCCCACTAGCCTGCCCCTCCACGCCACCAGGGACTTTGCCCCGTGGCCGCGGCGACCGGGCCCCGCACGGTCCGGAGCGAGGATGTGAGGTGGGACGTGCAACTGACCCCGCACGAGCAGGAGAGGCTGCTGATCCACGTGGCGGCCGACGTCGCCGAGAAGCGCCGGGCCCGCGGGCTGAAGCTCAACCACCCCGAGGCCGTCGCGCTCATCACCTCGCACCTCCTCGAGGGCGCGCGTGACGGCCGTACCGTCGCCGAGCTCATGTCCTCCGGGCGCAAGCTGCTCACGCGCGACGACGTGATGGAGGGCGTGCCCGAGATGATCCACGACGTCCAGGTCGAGGCGACCTTCCCGGACGGCACCAAGCTCGTCACCGTCCACGACCCGATCGTCTGACAGGAGCCCCGATGATTCCCGGAGAGATCCTGTTCGCCCCGGGCCCGATCGTCTGCAACGAGGGTCGCGAGGTCACCCGGATCACCGTCCTCAACGCCGCCGACCGGCCCGTCCAGGTCGGCTCCCACTACCACTTCGCCGAGGCCAACCCCGGCCTGGAGTTCGACCGTGCCGCGGCGCGCGGCAAGCGGCTGAACGTCGCCGCCGGCACCGCCGTGCGCTTCGAGCCCGGGATCCCCGTCGGCGTCGAGCTCGTCCCCCTCGCCGGCGCCCGCGTGGTGCCCGGTCTGCGCGGGGAGACCGGAGGTGCCCTCGATGCCTGAGATCTCGCGTGCCGCCTACGTCGACCTGTTCGGGCCGACCACGGGCGACCGCATCCGGCTCGCCGACACCGACCTGGTCGTCGAGATCGAGGAGGATCGTTCCGGCGGCCCCGGACTGGCCGGCGACGAGGCGGTGTTCGGCGGCGGGAAGGTCATCCGCGAGTCCATGGGGCAGTCGCGTGCCACGCGCGCGGAGGGCACGCCCGACACGGTCGTCACCGGCGCCGTGATCATCGACCACTGGGGGATCGTCAAGGCCGACGTCGGCATCCGCGACGGCCGGATCACCGGCATCGGCAAGGCGGGCAACCCGGACACCATGGACGGGGTGGACCCGGACCTGGTGATCGGCCCGGAGACCGAGGTCATCGCCGGCAACGGCCGGATCCTCACCGCCGGCGCCATCGACGCGCACGTCCACTTCATCTGCCCGCAGATCGCCGACGAGGCGCTGTCGGCGGGCGTCACCACGCTGGTCGGCGGCGGCACCGGACCGGCCGAGGGCTCCAAGGCGACGACCGTGACGCCGGGCCCCTGGCACCTCGCCCGCATGCTGGAGGCGATGGAGCAGTACCCGCTCAACATCGGGTTCCTCGGCAAGGGCAACACCGTCTCGCACGAGGCGATGCTCTCCCAGATCCGGGGCGGCGCGCTGGGGCTGAAACTGCACGAGGACTGGGGGTCCACGCCGGCCGTCATCGACGCCTCGCTGACCGTCGCCGACCGGACCGGCATCCAGGTCGCCATCCACACGGACACCCTGAACGAGGCCGGGTTCGTGGGCGACACGCTCGCCGCGATCGCCGGGCGCGGCATCCACGCCTACCACACCGAGGGCGCGGGCGGCGGGCACGCGCCGGACATCATGACCGTCGTCTCCGAGCCGCACGTGCTGCCCAGCTCGACCAACCCGACGCGGCCGTACACGGTGAACACCGCCGAGGAACACCTCGACATGCTCATGGTGTGCCACCACCTCAACCCGGCGGTGCCCGAGGACCTCGCCTTCGCCGAGTCCCGGATCCGTCCCTCGACGATCGGCGCGGAGGACGTCCTGCACGACCTCGGCGCCATCTCGATCATCTCCTCCGACGCGCAGGCCATGGGACGGGTCGGCGAGGTGATCCTGCGGACGTGGCAGACCGCGCACGTGATGAAGCGGCGGCGCGGGCCGCTGCCCGGGGACGGGCGGGCGGACAACCGGCGGGTGCGGCGCTACGTCGCCAAGTACACGATCAACCCGGCGCTCGCGCAGGGCCTGGCCGGACAGGTGGGGTCCGTCGAGACGGGCAAGCTCGCCGACCTCGTGCTGTGGGAGCCGGCGTTCTTCGGCGTCAAACCGCACCTCGTCATCAAGGGCGGGCAGATCGCGTACGCGCAGATGGGCGACGCGAACGCCTCCATCCCCACCCCGCAGCCGATCCTGCCGCGCCCGATGTACGGCGCGATCGGCCGGGCCCCCGCGGCCAACTCGTTCAACTTCGTGGCGCCGCTCGCCCTCGAGGACGGGCTGCCCGAACGGCTCCGGCTGGGCAAGAGGTTCGTCGCCATCGAGTCGACGCGTGGCGTGACCAAGGCGGACATGCGGGAGAACGACGCCCGGCCGCGGGTGGAGGTCGATCCCGACAGCTTCGCCGTGCGGATCGACGGGGAACTCGTCGAGGCGACGCCCGCGGCCGAACTGCCCATGGCACAGCGCTACTTCCTGTTCTGAGGACGCCGACATGACACGGGCAGCACTTCTCGTCCTCGCCGACGGCCGCTTCCCCGCCGGAGGGCACGCGCACTCCGGCGGGGCGGAGGAGGCCGTCAAGGCCGGCCGGATCACCGGTGCGGCGAGCCTGGAGGACTTCTGCCGGGGGCGGCTGCACACGGCGGGGCTGGTGGCGGGGGCGCTGGCCGCCGCGGCCGCGGCCGGAGCCGCTCCGGCGGAGCTCGACGCGGCGGCCGACGCGCGGACGCCGTCCCCCGCGTTGCGCGCTGCCGCGCGGAAACTGGGGCGGCAGCTGACGCGGGCGGCTCGGGCGACCTGGCCGAGCGGCGAACTGGACGCCGTGGCGAGGCGGTTCCCCAAGGGCGCGCATCAGCCGGTGGTGCTGGGGCTGGCGGCCCGCGCGGCCGGGCTCGGGCCGCGGGACGCGGCGTACTGTGCGGCCCACGAGAGCGTGAGCGGGCCGGGGACGGCGGTGGTGCGGCTGTTGGGCCTGGATCCGTTCGAGGCCACGGCGGTGCTGGCGCGGTTGGCGCCGGAGGTGGACCGGGTCGTCGACCGGGCGGTGTCGGCGGGGGTGGCCGTCCTGGCCGACGGCGTCGACGCGCTGCCGGCGGCTTCGGCGCCGTTGCTGGAGGTCGGGGCGGAGGTGCACGCGGGGTGGCCGGTGCGGCTGTTCGCCTCATAGGGAGTGTCGCCCCCGCCGCCCTCACCCTTCCCGCCCCAGGGGCTCCGCCCCTTCGACCCCGCCGGGGGCTCCGCCCCCCGCAGCCCCGATCGGCCCTGAACGGGCCTCGTCCTCGAACTCCCCCGGAGGGGGTGCCCCCAGACGGGCTGGACCGTCCTGGCCGGCGCGTCCTGGCCGGTGGTCGTCAACCGTTGCCGGGCCGGGCGGATCGTCCTGCCGGTGTTCGTCAGTCAGTACCGGGTCTGAAGGAGCCGTACATGCATCTTGACCACTCCCACGACGGAGCCGTCGCCGTCGGTGCCGACGCGCGGCGGCCCGACGGGTCCCGGCGGGCCCTGCGGATCGGGCTCGGCGGACCCGTCGGGTCGGGGAAGACTGCCACCGTGGCGGCGCTCTGCCGGGCGCTGCGGGACGAGGTGTCCCTGGCCGTGGTGACCAACGACATCTACACGCGGGAGGACGCGGAGTTCCTGCTGCGGGAGGCCGTGCTGCCGCCGGAGCGGATCACGGCCGTCGAGACCGGGGCCTGTCCGCACACGGCGATCCGGGACGACATCTCGGCCAACCTCGAAGCGGTGGAGGACCTCGAGGACGAGGCGGGACCGCTCGACCTGATCCTCGTCGAGTCCGGTGGGGACAACCTCACCGCCACCTTCTCCAGGGGACTCGTGGACGCGCAGATCTTCGTGATCGACGTGGCCGGAGGGGACGACATCCCCCGCAAGGGCGGCCCCGGCGTCACCACCGCCGACCTGCTCGTCGTCAACAAGACCGACCTCGCGCCCCACGTGGGCTCCGACCTCGCCCGGATGGCCGCCGACGCCGAGGCGCAGCGCGCCGGACTGCCGGTCGTCTTCCAGTCGCTGCGGGGCGAGAGCGGTGTGACGGACGTCGCCGCCTGGGTGCGGGACCGGCTCGCCGTGTGGGCGGCGTGAGATGAGCGGGGTGCACGCCACCGCGCGGATCCGGGCGCGGGCGGACGGGCGCGGGGGGACCTCGCTGCCCGTGCTCGACAGCGACGGGCCCCTCGCGCTGCGGCGGACCCGCGGCGGCGACGGCGGTGAGGCGCGGGTCGTGCTCGTCGGCGCGATGAGCGGACCCCTCGGCGGCGACCGCTTCGCCGTCGAGGCGGCCGTCGAGAGCGGCGCCCGGCTGCGCCTGACGTCGGCCGCCGCCACCCTCGCCCTGCCCGGACAGCTCAAGGACGAGGCCCGCTACGACGTGCGGATCGACGTCGCCGACGGCGGTGAACTGCACTGGCTGCCCGAACCGTTGATCTCGGCGCAGGGCAGCGACCTGTCCGTCACCACCCGCGTCGGCCTCGGCCCCGGGGCGCGCCTCGTGCTGCGCGAGGAGCAGGTGCTGGGGCGGGCGGGGGAGGAGCCCGGTCGGCTCGGCAGCCGGCTCGTCGTGCGGGTCGGCGAACGCCTGGTGCTGGACCAGGAACTGGCCTGCGGGCCCGGCGCTCCCGGCGGCTGGGACGGGCCCGCCGTCCTCGCGGGACATCGCGCCGTCGGCCAACTGGTGGTCGTACGACCGGAGTTCCGGGACCGTCCGGTGACCCCCCGGGTCCTCGGCGAGACCGCCACGCTCGTGCCGCTCGCCGGGCCCGCCGCCCTGGTGACCGCCCTCGCCCCGGACGGACTGCGGCTGCGACGGCTGTTGGACGAGGCGCTCGCGTCCCTGGCCTGAACCAGCCGCTCATCCGTTCAGCGGTACGGATCTCTCCGGTTATCGGATTGGCAAAGAAGGTCAACGAGCACTGTTCTCAGGGACCTCACAGCAGCAAGGATCCCCGTACCTGTCGTCAACGAGGTACGGGGAGAGCCCACTTGAGGGACATACGACCGAACAGGCGAACGGCGCTCGGCACGGCCGGCGTGCTCGTCACCGCGACGCTGATGGCCGGGGCGGTCGCCGCCCCCACGGCGAGCGCGACCAGCAGCGGACCGGCGCAGGACCGGGAGATGCGGGGCGCCGCGATCGCCGCGGAACGCGCCGCGAAGGCCGGGATCGACTGGCAGGACTGTCCCGCCGACTGGGGCCTGGAGAAGCCGATCCAGTGCGGCTGGGTCACCGTGCCGCTCGACTACGCCAGGCCCGACGGCAAGCAGATCAAGATCGCCGTCGACCGCGTCGGCAACACCGGGACGAAGGGGGAGCGCCAGGGCGCGCTCGTCTACAACCCCGGCGGCCCCGGCGGCTCCGGCCTGCGCTTCCCGCGCCGCGTGACCACCAAGGCCGCCATCTGGGCCGATGTCGCCAAGGCGTACGACTTCGTCGGGTTCGACCCGCGCGGTGTCGGCAAGTCGGCGCCCATCTCCTGCGTCGACCCGCAGGAGTTCGTCAAGGCGCCCAAGGCCGACCCGGTCCCGGGCTCCGAGGCCGACAAGCTGGCGCAGATCAAACTGGCCCGTGAGTACGCCGAGGGCTGCGACGAGCGCAGCGGCGAGATGCTGCCGTACATGACCACGCCGAACACCGTGCGGGACCTGGACGTCATCCGGGCCGCCCTCGGCGAGAAGAAGCTCAACTACCTCGGTGTCTCCTACGGCACCTACATCGGGGCGGTCTACGGCACGCTGTTCCCGGGCCACGTCCGCCGGATGATCGTGGACAGCGTCGTCAACCCGTCCCGCGAGAAGATCTGGTACCAGGCCAACCTCGACCAGGACGTCGCCTTCGAGGGCCGCTGGAAGGACTGGCAGGACTGGGTCGCCGCCAACGACGCCACCTACCACCTCGGCACCACCCGCGACGCCGTCCAGGCCAAGTGGCTGCAGCTGCGCGCCGCCGCCGCGAAGAGCCCCCTCGGCGGGGTCGTCGGCCCGGCCGAGCTGATCTCCTTCTTCCAGAGCGCGCCGTACTACGACTCCGCGTGGGCGTCGACCGCCACCGTCTTCAGCAAGTACGTCGCCGGTGACACCCAGGCGCTGATCGACGCGGCCGCCCCCGACCTGACGGACACCGTCGGCAACGCCGCCTCCGAGAACAGCAACGCCGTCTACACGGCCGTCGAGTGCGCCGACGCCAAGTGGCCCACCAGCTGGCGGACCTGGAACCGGGACAACACCCGGCTGCACCAGGACCACCCGTTCATGACCTGGGCCAACGCCTGGATGAACCTGCCCTGCGCGTTCTGGCCGGCGAAGCAGCAGACCCCGGTGGACGTCAAGAGCCACAAGAACCTGCCGCCGGTGCTGATCGTGCAGTCCGAGCGGGACGCGGCCACCCCCTACGAGGGCGCCGTCGAACTGCACCGGCGTTTCCAGGGCTCCCGCCTGATCACCGAGAAGGACGCCGGCTCCCACGGTGTGACGAACCTGGTCAACTCCTGCGTCAACACGCGGGTGGACTCCTACCTCCTCACCGGTCGGCTCGACGGCGCGGACGTGACCTGCGCCCCGCACGCCACGCCCAAGCCGTAGGCACCGGTACGACGACGAGGGGCGGCCGGATCGCACCGGCCGCCCCTCGGCGCTGTCCGGGGGAACTCAGCTCAGCGGCAGCCGGGGGAACTTGCGCGCCCCCTCCCTGGCCGCCTCCTCCTCCGCCTTGACCACGGCCGCGTACCGGTCGACGTACTCCTGCTCCGACAGCGCCAGGATCGCGTACATGATCTCGTCGGTGACCGCGCGCAGCACCGTCTTCTCGTCCTCCATGCCGGCGTAGCGGGAGAAGTCCAGGGGTTCGCCGAAGCGGATGACGACGGGACGGATGCGGGGGACCACCTTGCCGGGCGGCTGCGCCTCGAAGGTGCCGATCATCGCGCAGGGCACCACCGGCACACCCGCCTTCAGGGCCATCACGGCGACACCGACCTTGCCCTTGTACAGGCGGCCGTCGTGCGAGCGGGTGCCCTCCGGGTAGATGCCCAGCAACTCGTCCTTGCCCAGGACGCCGAGGCCCTCGCGGATCGCGGCCCGGCCGGCCTCCTTGCCGGACCGGTCGACCGGGATCTGCCCGGCACTGCGGAAGAAGGCCGCGGTCAGCCGGCCCTTGATGCCCGGGCCGCTGAAGTACTCCGCCTTGGCCAGGAAGGTGATCCGCCGCTTGAGGACCGCCGGCATCAGGAAGTGGTCCGAGAACGACAGGTGGTTGCCCGCGATGATCGCCGCACCCGACGCCGGCACGTGCTCGAGTCCCTCTATCCGGGGCCGGAACAGCAGTCTCAACAGCGGTCCCAGCACCACGTATTTCAGGAGGTAGTAGAACAAGGGGTCGCTCCTCAGTCCGGAGGATCGGCGGGGCCGCCGTGTTCCGGCAGGTCAACCGGCATGGTGTGGGGTGACAGTGTAGGCGGGGGCGGGTGCGCCCGGAACCCGTCGTGCTGACGGTGCGTCACCCCGCCGGGCGGGCCCCTCACAGCCGCACGACGACGAGCGCGGTGTCGTCGGTCGCGCCCCCGGGCGGCAGCAGCTCCAGCAGGACGGCGTCGGCGAGGGCCTCGGGGTCGGCGTGCCGGTGCCGGACGAGGGAGTCGGCGAGCCGCTCCAGCCCGGTGTCGATGTCCTCGTACCGCCGCTCCACCAGGCCGTCCGTGTACAGCGTGAGGGTGGCCCCGGCGCCGAAGGCGGTGACCGCCTGCGGCCGGGCCCTCGGATCGGGGCGGGCGTCGAGCGGGGGATCGGTGGCCCGGTCCAGGCACTCCACGCGGCCGTCCGCGTGCACCAGCATCGGCGGGGGATGGCCGGCGCTGCTGTAGGTGACGGTGTGGTGGTCGAAGTCGATGAACGTCGTGACCGCCGTGGCCGACTCGGCTCCGTCCACCACGTGGGCGTACCGGCCGAGGACGTCCAGGGCCTGCCCCGGCCCCGCGGCGACCCGGGAGGCGGCGCTCAGCGCGCTGCGCAGCTGGCCCATCACCCCGGCGGCCGCCAGGCCGTGCCCGACGACGTCGCCGACCGACACGCCGATCCGGTGGCCGCCGACGAGGTCCACCAGGTCGTACCAGTCCCCGCAGACGTTGAGCGCGCCGACCGCCGGCCGGTAGCGCACGGCCGCGCTGCGGTGGCGGACCTGCCGGCGAGGAGGCAGCATCGCCTCCTGGAGGGCGAGGGCCACCTCGCGTTCACGGGCGTGGGCCAGGCGCAGACGCTCGTTGAGCTCCTGGAGTTCCCGCGCGCGGGTGTACAGCTCGGCCTCCAGCACCCGGGGCCGGCCTCCCGGCGGGTCCTCCGGCCGGCCGCCCCCGCGGCCGTGGCGGGCCCGGATCAGCTCGGTGACCTCCTCGACGCGGTGCACCAGCAGCACCACCGAGCCGTCCGGCCCGAGCACCGGCGCGTTGACCGGGCTCCAGTAGCGCTCCTCCCACTGTCCGGGCCGCTCGGACAACTCGACGTCGTAGTGCTGGAGGGCCATGACGTCGCGCTCTCCGGTGGCCAGCACCCGCCGGAGGGAGGCCTCCAGGTTGCGCACGCCGCCGGCGGAGGGGTTGTCCGGGTTGTCGGGGAAGACGTCGAAGAGGTGGCGTCCGATCACCTGCTCGCGGGTGCGGCCGGCCACGTGCAGGAAATCCTCGTTGGCGTCCGCGTAGACCAGGTCGGGGGTCAGGAGGGCGACCATGCCGGGGAGGGTCCGGAACACCGCCGCGTAGTCGATCGCCGTGTCGTTCATGACCCTTGCACCGCCCGACCCTCGCCCCGTCCGACCCGTTCCCGGTGGCCCGGAACGCGGGTGGCCCGGAACCGCGCGGTGTCGGCGCCCCGACGGCACGACGCCCCGGCGCGCCGGCACCGATGTCCCGGCATATCGATAAACCCATGTGTCGATATTGAGGCATTTTCTCATGGAATGTGACCGGGGGAGGGGGCCGTGTCACACTCCGGAGCCCGTGCGCGGCCGCCCGGCCCGGACGATCTCCCCTCCGGCGGGCGGCGGGCGGCGGGCGGCGGGCGCCCCGCCGCGGCCCCGGACGGTGAACCGCGACGCGGACGGGCGGGCGGGCCGCGACAGGGGGCTACGACAGGACGCCCTCCAGGACCCCGAGCGCCGAGCGGAGCTCCTCCGCGGTGATCGTCAGCGGCGGGGCCAGGCGGATCGTCGAGCCGTGGGTGTCCTTGACCAGGACGCCTTCCCGCATGAGGCGCTCGCTCACCTCGCGGCCGGTGCCGAGGGCCGGGTCGACGTCGACGCCGGCCCACAGGCCCCGCGAGCGGAAGCCGACGACGCCCCTGCCGACCAGGGCGGTCAGGCCGTCGCGCAGGACGACGCCCAGCTCGGCCGCCCGCTGCTGGAACTCGCCCGTCTCCAGGAGCTCCACCACCGCCGTGCCGACCGCCGCCGCCAGCGGGTTCCCGCCGAACGTCGACCCGTGCTCCCCGGGCCGCAGCACCGACAGCACCTCCCGCCGGGCGACGACCGCCGACACCGGCACGATGCCGCCGCCCAGCGCCTTCCCCAGCAGCAGCACGTCGGGCACGACCCCCTCGTGCTCCACGGCCAGCGTGCGGCCCGTGCGGCCGAGCCCCGACTGGATCTCGTCCGCGACGAAGAGGCAGCCGGCCCGGCGGGTCAGCTCGCGCACGCCCGCCAGGTAGCCGTCGTCGGGGATGAGGACACCCGCCTCGCCCTGGATCGGCTCGATCAGCACCGCGGCCGTCGTCTCGTCGACCGCCGCCTCGAGCGCCGCGAGGTCGTTGTACGGCACGATCCGGAAGCCCGGCGTGAACGGGCCGAAGCCCTGCCGCGCCGTCTCGTCCGTCGAGAAGCTCACGATCGTCGTCGTACGGCCGTGGAAGTTGTCCGCCGCCACCACGACGGTCGCCCGGTCGGCCGGGACGCCCTTCACCTCGTACGCCCACTTGCGGGCCACCTTGATGCCGCTCTCGACCGCCTCCGCGCCCGTGTTCATCGGCAGCACCATGTCCAGCCCCGTCAACTCCGCGAGCCGCTCGGCGAATCCGGCGAGGCGGTCGTTGTGGAAGGCGCGGGAGGTCAGGGTGAGGCGGTCCAGCTGGGCGTGGGCCGCCTCGATCAGCGCGGGGTGGCGGTGGCCGAAGTTGAGGGCCGAGTAGCCGGCCAGCATGTCGAGGTAGCGACGGCCCTCGACGTCCTCCACCCAGGCGCCCTCGGCGCGGGCGACGACCACGGGCAGCGGGTGGTAGTTGTGCGCGAGCACGGGCTCCTCGGCCCGGATCAGATCGGCGGAGGCACGCGTACGGGCGGGTGCGGTCATGGACGGATCTCCTGGGTGCAGCACTTGATGCCACCGCCGGCCTTCTGGAACTCGGACAGGTCGACGGGGACGGGGACATAGCCGCGCTCGGCCAGACGGGCGGCGAGCGCCTCCGCCCGGGGCGCGATGAAGACGTGACGGCCGTCGGAGACGGAGTTGAGGCCGAACGCCATCGCGTCCTCGCGGGTCGCGACCACCGCGTCCGGGTACAGGCGCGCCAGCACCGCCCGGCTGCCCGGCGAGAAGGCCTCCGGGTAGTAGGCGATGTTCTCGTCGTCCAGGACGAACAGCGCCGTGTCCAGGTGGTAGAAGCGCGAGTCCACCAGCGTCAGGCTGATCACCGGGTGGCCGAAGAACTCCTGCACCTCGCGGTGCGCCTCCCGCGTCGTGCGGAACCCGGTGCCGGCCAGCATGTACCGGCCCGTCCACACCAGGTCGCCCTCGCCCTCGCAGACGGAGTCGGGCCGGTGGACGTCGTAGCCCGCCGTCGTGAACCAGGTGTCGTAGTGCACGGACTCGGGGCGCCGCTCGGGCGCGTGGAAGAGGGAGCCGAAGACGCGGCCGTCCACGACGACCGCGGAGTTCGCGGCGAAGACCATGTCGGGCAGGCCCGGAGCCGGCTCCACGGCGTCCACGGCGTGGCCGTGGGCGCGGTACGCGCGGATCAGCGACTGCCACTGCTCGTGCGCGAGGTCGACGTCGACGGGGGTGTCGGGGTGCATCCAGGGATTGATGGCGTACTGCACGGCGAAGTGTCTGGGTTCACAGACCAGGAAGCGCCGGGAGCGCGGCACACGACTGAAGGACACAGAGGGGTTCCTCCGCTTTTCCTGCGGTGTCGACTTGGGGTTGACACCACGGTAGGAAGCGACGGTACGCCCGACAAGCAATCATCGCTGCGCGTCCACGCAGGATCACTGCGTGATGCACCCGCTCAGCGCACGTCTGCTGCGTCGTCCGGAGCCACCTGGGTGGCGCCGGCCTCCGGGCTCTCCGGCAGCAGGTGCGACAGCACCATCACGCTGATCGTCTTCCGGATGAACGGCTCGACGCGGATCCGCTCCAGCACCTCCTCGAAGTGCTCCACGTCCCGCGCCCGCACGTGCAGCAGCGCGTCCGCGCCCCCCGTCACCGTCATCGCCGCGGTGATTTCCGGATGGTTGCGCACGACCTCCGCGAGCCGCCGCGGCGGCGCCGCGCCCTCGCAGTACACCTCCACGTACGCCTCCGTGCGCCAGCCCAGCGCCGACGGCTTCACCGTGGCCGTGAACCCGGTGATCACCCCGCTGTCCCGCAGCCGGTCCACCCGGCGCTTGACCGCCGTCGCCGACAGCCCGACCGCCGCACCGATCTCGGCGAAGCTCGTGCGGGCGTTCGTCATCAGCGCGGTGAGGATCTTGCGGTCGAGTTCGTCGAACGGCGGCGGTGTGCTGTTCATGGGCGGCACTGTATCCAGCGGATACGTCCACCCCCGGCACGTGCCCAGCCGTCCGGATCGCCCCTACACTCCACGTTCATGCTGCGCGCCCTCGCCGTCGACGACGAACGCCCCTCCCTGGAGGAGCTGCTGTACCTGCTCACCGCGGATCCCCGGATCGGGAGCGTGGAGGGCGCCGGTGACGCGACCGAGGCCCTGCGCCGGATCAACCGCGCCCTGGCGTCCGGCCCCGACGGCCCGGACGCCGTCGACGTCGTCTTCCTCGACATCCAGATGCCCGGCCTCGACGGCCTCGACCTGGCCCGGCTGCTCACCGGCTTCGCCCGCCCGCCGCTGGTCGTCTTCGTCACCGCCCACGAGGACTTCGCCGTCCAGGCCTTCGACCTGAAGGCCGTCGACTACGTCCTCAAACCCGTCCGCAAGGAACGCCTCGCCGAGGCCGTCCGCCGCGCCGCCGAGCTGCGCGGGGCCGCCCCGCGCATCCCCGTGCACGAGCCCGACCCCGACCACATACCCGTCGAACTCGGCGGGGTGACCCGGTTCGTCGCCGTCGACGACATCACCCACGTCGAGGCCCGGGGCGACTACGCCCGGCTGCACACCGACCGCGGCAGCCACCTCGTGCGGATCCCGCTGTCCACCCTGGAGGACCGCTGGCGCGCCCGCGGCTTCGTCCGCATCCACCGCCGCCACCTCGTCGCCCTGCGCCACATAGGCGAACTCCGCCTGGACGCGGGCACGGTCAGCGTGCTGGTCGGCGGCGAGGAGCTCCAGGTCAGCCGCCGCCACGCCCGTGAACTGCGGGACCTGCTGATGAGGAGGCCGTAGCCGTGCCGCAGGATCCCGCCGAGCGGCGCGTGGTCGTCACCGCCCCGCCCCGCCGCACCCTCCCCCACGCCCGGCTCCGCTCGCGCGGGCGGTACCCCCACGCCCCGGACCACCACCGCCCGCGCACCGAGATCGACGAGCAGACCACTCTCGGCCACACCTACGTCCGCTCCCTGATGCGGACCCAGCTGCGCGCCGCGCTCACCGTCTTCGCGGTCCTCGCCCTCCTGATCGGACCGTTGCCCCTGCTGTTCACGGCGCTGCCCGGCGCCCGCCGCCTGGAGTGGGCGGTCCTCGGCTTCGGCCTCTACGTCCCGCTGGTCCTGCTCGCCCGCTGGTACGTCCGCCGCGCCGAACGCAACGAACGCGACCTGGTGCGCCTGGTCGAGGACCGATGAACTCCGCGTACGCCGTCCCCGCCGTCGCCCTCGTGGTCGTGGCGACCGTCCTCGTCGGCGCCTTCGGCCTGCGCATCTCCCGCACGACGTCCGACTTCTACGTCGCCTCCCGCACCGTCGGCCCCCGCCTCAACGCGGCCGCCATCAGCGGCGAGTACCTCTCCGCCGCCTCCTTCCTCGGCATCGCCGGCCTGGTCCTCGTCCAGGGCCCCGACATGCTCTGGTACCCGGTCGGCTACACCGCCGGATACCTGGTGCTGCTGCTGTTCGTCGCCGCCCCGCTGCGCCGCTCCGGCGCCTACACCCTCCCCGACTTCGCCGAGGCCCGCCTCGCCTCCCCGGCGGTGCGGCGGCTCGCGGGCGCCTTCGTCGTCGGCGTCGGCTGGCTCTACCTGCTGCCCCAGCTGCAGGGCGCGGGACTGACGCTGACGGTCCTCACCGGCGCGCCCGAGACCCTCGGCGGACTGATCGTCGCCGTCGTCGTCACCGCGACCGTCGCCGCGGGCGGCATGCGCAGCATCACCTTCGTGCAGGCCTTCCAGTACTGGCTCAAACTCACCGCGCTCCTCGTCCCCGCCCTCTTCCTGGCCCTCGCCTGGCAGGGCGACGGCGCCCCCCGGCAGGCCTTCGAGGAACCGCCCGCCTTCCGCGAGCAGCGCTCCGTACGGGTCGACGACACCCTCGACCTCGGACTGGACCGGCCCCTGACCGTCACCGTGAGCGGCACGGTCGACGGCCGTGCGCACGACGGCGCGCGGCTGCGCCTCACCGCCGGCACCCACCGCATCGCGCAGGGCACCCGGCTGACCTTCCCGCAGGGCACCGCCGTCCCCGTCGCCGAGCGCGGCGGCAACAGCGGCATGTCCACCTCCCTCGCCGCCGGCCGCGAGGAACGCCCGCTGTACGCCACCTACGGGCTGATCCTCGCCACCTTCCTCGGCACCATGGGCCTGCCGCACGTCGTCGTCCGCTTCTACACCAGCCCGCACGGCGTCGCCGCCCGCCGCACCACCGTCGTCGTCCTCGCCCTGATCGGCGGCTTCTACCTGCTCCCGCCCCTCTACGGCGCCCTCGGCCGCCTCTACGCCCCCGAACTCGCCCTCACCGGCGACGCCGACGCCGCCGTCCTGCTCCTGCCCGACCGGATGATCGGCGGCCTCGGCGGAGACCTGCTCGGCGCGCTGGTCGCCGGGGGCGCCTTCGCCGCGTTCCTGTCCACGGCGTCGGGGCTGACGATGGCCGTGGCGGGCGTGCTCACCCAGGACGTGCTGCCCTCCCGGGGCGTACGCCACTTCCGGCTGGGCACCGGCCTGGCCATGACCGTGCCGCTTGCGGCGAGCGTGCTGGTGGGCGGGCTGCCGGTGGCCGACGCCGTCGGCCTCGCCTTCGCCGTCTCCGCGTCGTCGTTCTGCCCGCTGCTCGTCCTCGGCATCTGGTGGCGGCGGCTCACCCCGCCCGGGGCCGCGGCCGGGATGCTCGTGGGCGGCGGCTCGGCGTTCGCCGCGGTCGCCGCGACCATGGCCGGCCTCCCCGTGACGGGCACACCGCACGCCCTGCTCGCCTGGCCCGCCCTGTGGTCGGTGCCGCTGGGCTTCCTCACCATGGTCCTGGTGTCCCTGGCGACCCCGGGCCGGGTCCCGGCCGGGACGGCGGCGATCCTGGCCCGCTTCCACCTCCCCGAGGAGCTGAGGACGGCGGAGGTGAAGGCATGAGCGGCTTCCTGGCGGGCCTGTGCATCGCGATCCTCCCCTTCCTCGCCCTCGGCTTCTGGCTGGGCCGGCGCACCGCCCGCCCCGAGACCCTCGGCGGCCTCGGCACCCCCGTCGAGCACGCCACCTTCCAGACCCTGCACACCGCCACCCTCGCCGCGCCCCCGCTGCGGGCCGGCCTCACCGAGGAGACGGCCCGCAAGTCGGCCCGCCGGCTGCGCACCCTCCTCGGCACCGACGCCCTGTGCCTGACCGACCACCAGCGGGTCCTCGTCTGGGACGGGGTGGGCGCGCACCACCGCACCGAGATCATGGCCCGGCTCTCCGGCCCGCTGGACACCGGCCGCGGCGAGGCCTTCCCGCTCACCTGCGACGCCCCCGACTGCCCCGTCCGCTGGGCCGTGGTCGCGCCGCTCACCGTCGACGACCGGGTGCACGGCGTCCTCGTCGCCTGCGCGCCCCGGGAGTCCGCCGTCCTCGTCCGGGCGGCCGGGGAGGTGGCCCGCTGGGTCAGCGTCCAGCTGGAGCTGGCCGACCTCGACCGGTCCCGCACCCGTCTGATCGAGGCCGAGATCAAGGCCCTGCGCGCCCAGATCTCCCCGCACTTCATCTTCAACTCGCTCGCGGTGATCGCGTCGTTCGTCCGCACCGACCCCGAACGGGCCCGCGAGCTGCTCCTGGAGTTCGCCGACTTCACCCGCTACTCGTTCCGCCGGCACGGCGACTTCACCACCCTCGCCGACGAACTCCACGCCATCGACCACTACCTGGCGCTCGTCCGGGCCCGCTTCGGCGACCGGCTCTCCGTGACCCTCCAGATCGCCCCGGAGGTCCTCCCGGTCACCCTGCCGTTCCTCTGCCTGCAGCCCCTCGTCGAGAACGCCGTCAAGCACGGGCTGGAGGGCAAGGCCGACAAGTGCCACATCCGGATCACCGCCCAGGACACGGGCGCCGAGGCGCTCGTCGTCATCGAGGACGACGGCGCCGGCATGGATCCGGAGCTGCTGCGCCGCATCCTGGCGGGCGAGGTCAGCCCGTCGGGCGGCATCGGCCTGTCCAACGTCGACGACCGGCTCCGCCAGGTGTACGGCGACGACTACGGCCTCGTCATCGAGACCGCCCCGGGCGCGGGCATGAAGATCACCGCCCGGCTGCCGAAGTACCAGCCGGGAGTCCACTCGGGAGCCCTCCTCGCGCCCGAGTAGGCCTCGCGCCCGAGGAGGCCTCGCGCCCGAGGAGGCCTCGCGCCCGAGTAGGCCTCGCGCCCGAGTAGGCCTCGGGCGCGGCGAGCCCTCCGGGCGCGCGGGGCCTCAGGTCGTGCGCATCATGACCATCGCGAGCGTGATCAGCCCGAGCACGACCCAGCCGAACCACAGCCAGCCGTTGCTGCCGAGCGCCACCGTGTAGGCCGTCACCGCCACGAGCCCGCCGAGGGTGAGCACCCCCATGGTCTTCGTGGAACCGTCCGTGGAACCGGGCATCGCGACACCCTCCTCCGGCACACCCTCCTCAGGATGCGTCCCCCACCATGGTGCCCCCATTCCGCCTCCGTACCGCGCGGACGGCGTAACGGGTTGCGGACTTCCGGGCTCCGCCGCCGGTCCGGCGGCGGGACTTTGGCCCGGGCCCCGCCCGGGTCGTCGACGTCGGCGGAGGCGGAGGCGGACCGCGGCAGCCCGCGGGGCGCGGACACGACGCAGACGCCGGGGGAAGGCCCCCGGCGTCTGCGTCAGCCCTGGCGTGCGTTCAGCGAGGCCAGATAGGCGTTGTACGCCTCGAGCTCCTTGTCGCCGTCCCGGTCGGCGGCCCGGTCCTTGCGCCTGGCCTGCCGCTTCTCGGAGCCGTACCACTGGAACAGCAGCGCTATCAGCACCAGCACCGACGGGATCTCACTGAAGGCCCAGGCGATGCCGCCGGCCGCGTTCTGGTCGGAGAGCGCGTCGATGCCCAGGGAGGCGGGCGGGTTCCGGAACGACTCCACCATCGGCGTCGACGCCATCATCAGCGCGATGCCGAAGAACGCGTGGAAGGGCATGCCCGCGAACAGCTCCAGCATCCGCATCAGGTGGCCGGGCCGGTGCGGCCCCGGGTCCACCCCGATGATCGGCCAGAAGAACACCACGCCGACGGCGAGGAAGTGCACCATCATCGCGACGTGCCCCGTCCTGGAGCCCATCAGGAAGTCGAACAGCGGGGTGAAGTACAGCGCGTACAGGCTCGCGATGAACAGCGGGATGGTGAACACGGGGTGGGTGATGACGCGCATGTACCGGCTGTGCAGCAGCATCAGCAGCAGCTCGCGCGGGCCCCTGCGGCCCCTGCCCGCCGTCGGCAGCGCCCGCAGGGCCAGCGTGACCGGGGCGCCGAGCAGGATCAGGATCGGCGACAGCATGCTGATCACCATGTGCTGCACCATGTGCACGCTGAACATGACCATCCCGTAGTCGTTCAGCCTGGTGCACATCATCAGCGCCACGGTCAGCACGCCGGCCGCGTACGACACGGTCCGCGCCACCGGCCAGTCGTCCCCGCGCCGCCGCAGCCGCACGACGGCCCACCCGTACAGGGCCAGCCCCACCAGACAGGCGACGAGGAAGAACGGGTCCGCCGACCACTGAAGACCTCGCCCCAGCGTGAACGGCGGCAGATCCATGGTCGTGCCGTGCCCGCTGTGATCCATTCCGCCCGCTCCTGATTCGTGGGGGGTTGTGCGTTTTACCGCCCCCAGACTAGAGCGGCCCCCGGCGATCTTCGTCACCGGGGGCCGTGGGGGCAGGACCGCTTCGCTACAGGACGGTCTCCGCCTCCGCGTAGCGCTCCTCGGGCACGGTCTTCAGCGTCTCGACGGCCTCGGCCAGGGGCACCGTCACGATGTCCGTGCCCCGCAGGGCCGTCATCCTGCCGAACTCGCCCCGGTGCACGGCCTCCACGGCGTGCCACCCGAAGCGGGTCGCCAGCACCCGGTCGTACGCGGTCGGCGTACCGCCCCGCTGCACGTGCCCGAGGATGACCGGACGGGCTTCCTTCCCGAGCCGCGACTCCAGCTCCAGGGACAGCTGGCGGGCGATGCCGGCGAACCGCTCGTGCCCGTAGACGTCCTTGCCGCCCTCGTCGAAGGCCATGGTGCCGGGCGCCGGCTTGGCACCCTCCGCCGCGACGACGATGGCGAACCGCTTGCCCGCCTCGAACCGCTCACCGACCCGCCGCGCCAGCTCCTCGATGTCGAAGGGCCGCTCGGGGACGACGATGGCGTGGGCGCCGGCCGCCATGCCGGAGTGCAGCGCTATCCAGCCGGTGTGGCGGCCCATGACCTCCACGACGAGGACCCGCTGGTGGGACTCGGCGGTGGTCTTGAGCCGGTCGAGGGCCTCCGTCGCGACACCGACGGCCGTGTCGAAGCCGAAGGTGACGTCCGTGACGGCGATGTCGTTGTCGATGGTCTTCGGCACGCCCACCACGGGCAGGCCGCTGTCCGACATCAGCCGGGCCGCCTTGAGCGTGCCCTCACCGCCGATCGGGATGATCGCGTCGAGGCCGAGTTCCTCGACGTGGCCCTTGGCCCGCTCCACACCGTCCCGCAGGTGCGAGGGCTGGACGCGGGAGGAGCCGAGGATCGTGCCGCCGCGGGCGAGGATGCCGCCCACCGCGTCGAGGTCGAGCTTGAGGTAGTCGCACTCCAGGAGGCCCTTCCAGCCGTCCCGGAAGCCGATGACCTCGTCGCCGTGGTCGACGACGGCACGGTGCACGACGGACCGGATGACGGCGTTCAGGCCGGGGCAGTCGCCGCCGGACGTGAGGACACCAATGCGCATAGCCCGAAACAACCTTCTTGACGTGGGCCGGGTCCGGACCGCGTTGTCCGGCTCGATCCCCGCCACCCTAGCGGCAGGAGGGGGCGGGGCCGAAGCACACGTCCGCCTGCTGGACGTGCCTGCTCACCTGTGCGGACGCACCGTCAGACGGGCCGCTGACGGCACTCCGGCGATCGGGTGAACATCCGGGTCACCCGGCTGCCGCGGTCCGGTGGTCAGGCGGGCTGCTGCGCGGCCGCGATCCGCTCGTTGCGCAGCGCCTCGTACCAGCGGTCGTCGGTCGGCGGGAGAGCGTTCACGTCGAGCGCCAGCTTCAGCAGCAGGTCCGCGATGAGCGGGTTGCGGGCGAGCACCGGGCCGTGCATGTAGGTGCCGAACACGGTGTCGTTGTACGCGCCCTCGGTGCCGTCGCCGGTGCCGTTGCCCTTGCCGATCTGGACGCGGGCGAGGGGGCGGGCGGTCGGGCCGAGCTGGGTGACGCCCTGGTGGTTCTCGAAACCGGTCAGCGGCGGCAGGCCCAGGCGCGGGTCGATGTCGGCGAGGACGTCGCCGACGCACCGCTCGCCCTGGCCGCGCACCGTGGTGACGTCGAGCAGGCCGAGGCCCGGCTCGCGCTGCCCGAGGTCGTTGACGAACTCGTGGCCCAGGATCTGGTAGCCGGCGCACACCGCGAACACGATCGCGCCGTTCTGCACCGCCTGGTACAGGTGCCCGTCGCGGCGCAGCCGCTCGGCCGCGAGGCGCTGCGGCCGGTCCTCGCCGCCGCCGATGAGGTAGATGTCGCCGGAGGTCGGGATCGGCTGGTCGCTGCGCACGTCCAGGCGGGCCACGTCGAGGCCGCGCTGCCGCGCGCGGCGCTCCACGACCAGGACGTTGCCCTGGTCGCCGTAGGTGCTGAGCAGGTCCGGGTAGACCCAGACGACCCGCAGTTGGTTGTCGCTCATCACGTGATGGTTCCTCGGGGTCAGTTGCCGACGCGGCGGCGCAGGTCCTGGAAGGCGGTGTAGTTCGCGATGACCTCGATCCGGCCGGGCGGCGCCATCTGCACGGCCTGGTCGACGTTCTCGCACACCTGGAAGTGCTGGTTGGCGACCTCCAGACGCACCGCGAGGTCCAGCTTGCGGTCGCCGACGACGAAGATCGGGTGACCGGTCAGCCGGGTGTAGTCGACGTCCCACAGCCAGGAGGTGTCGGTGCCGTCGGCGCCGCGCGCGTTCACCGAGAGGATGACCGGGGTGGGCGGCGGGTCGATCAGGCTGAACGTCTCGAGCCAGCCCGCCGGGTTCTTCGCGAGCAGCAGTCGCAGGTCGCGCTGCATGAACTGGACGACGTCGTACCGTCCGGCGACGGCCTGCACCTGGTACATGCGCTCCAGCGCCACCTGCGGCGGCACGCCGAAGACGGCGGCCACGGCGGCGGACGAGGCGGCGTTGGCCTTGTTCGCGCGCCCGGGCAGCTGGAGGTGGATCGGCCAGGCGGAGCCGTGCGGGTCGAGCACGTGGTCGCCGGAGAGCACCCAGCTCGGCGTCGGCCGGCGGAAACCGCACTCGCCGCAGAACCAGTCGTCGCCCGGGCGCTGCATCACACCGCCGCAGGACGGGCAGGACCAGGCGTCGTCCTTCCACATCTGCCCGGCGGCCACCCAGACCACGTTGGGCGAGGAGGACGCGGCCCACACCACCAGCGGGTCGTCGGCGTTGGCGACGACGACGGCCTTGGAACCGGCCAGCCCCTCGCGCCAGTTCTCCGCGAGCATGCGGGTCTCGGCGGCGCGGTCGAGCTGGTCGCGGGAGAGGTTGAGCAGCGCGATGCACTTGGGGGAGGTGTCCCGGGCCACACCCGCGAGGTACTTCTCGTCGACCTCGATCACGCCGTACCTGGCCTCCGAACCGCCCGCCAGCGCCGAGGTGATGCCGGCCGGCATGTTGGCGCCGAGCGCGTTCGACACGACCGGTCCGGCGGCGCGCAGCGCCTCCGCGATCAGCCGGGTGGTCGTGGTCTTGCCGTTGGTCGCCGAGACGAGGACCACGTCCAGGTTCTGGGCGAGCCGGGCGAGGAGGTCGGGGTCGAGTTTCAGCGCCACCCGGCCGCCGATCACCGAACCGCTGCCCCGTCCCGCGGCGCGCGATGCCGCAGCGACCGCCTTGCCCGCGGTCACGGCGAGCTTGGCCCGCGGCGTGAGCGGGTCCGAGTTGCCTGCCATCAGTTCTCGATCCTCCTTGCGTACGCGCCGCGCTGAAGCCTGTCGGCAACGTGGTAGGTGGTCAGCCTATCGAGATCCATTCACACTCCCGAATCGCGGGACCGTTCCACGCCGCGTGCGGCATGCGCGTGTCAGGAAGGACCGTACCCTTGCCGCCATGCGACACGGCTCCATCCCCGGCGCCCGAGGGCGGGTCCGGGCTCTCACCCTGCTCGGCGACCCCGTCCTGCGGGAACCCTGCCGCGAGGTCACCGACTTCGGTCCCGGCCTCGCCCGCCTCGTCGAGGACATGTTCGCCACGATGTACGCGGCCCGGGGCGTGGGCCTCGCCGCCAACCAGGTCGGCGAGCCCCTGCGCGTCTTCGTCTACGACTGTCCCGACGACGAGGAGGTCCGCCACCTGGGCCACGTCGTGAACCCGCGCCTGGTGGAGGCGGACGGGATCGTCCTGCGGGGCCCGGAGGGCTGCCTGTCCCTGCCGGGCCTGGAGGCGGGGACGGAGCGCTACGACCACGCCGTGGTCGAGGGCGTCACGGTGACGGGGGAGCCGGTGCGGGTGCACGGCACGGGTTTCTTCGCGCGGTGCCTGCAGCACGAGTGCGACCACCTGGAGGGCACGGTGTACGCGGACCGGGTGACCGGCCTGCGGCGCCGGCGCCTGATGCGCCGGGTGGCGCGGGCCTCCTGGAGCCGGGCGGGATCGCCGGATTAGGGGCGCGGGGCCGTGCCGGTGCGCGGCCGCGCGGCGCGGGCCCGCCCGACGGCCCGCGGCCGTACCCGGCGCACGGCCGTCAGAACCCCGGACCGCCCGTCCTGTCACCCGCCGCCGCGAGGCGGCCCCACAGCAGGTCGGCGAGACCGCGCACCAGCTCGGCCCGGGAGCACGGCCGCTCCCCGAGCCACCAGTCGCCCGCGGCGTGCATCATCCCGACGATCCCGTGCCCCCACACCCGGGAGAGCTGCTGGCTTCCGGGCCCGAGGTCCAGCCGGTCCTCGACGACCTGGGCCAGCTCCTCACCCATGCGGCGCAGCAGCGGAGCGGAGTGTTTGCCGACGTCGAACCCCTGGTCCCCGCCCTGGCCGCCCTCGGAGGGGTGCATCAGGAACCGGTACACCTGGGGGCGGGCCTCGATGGCGGCGAGGTAGGTGTCCAGCGTGGCCTCGACCCGCTCCCGGCGCTCGGCGGGAGCGTCCAGCGCCGCCCGCAGCGAGTCCAGCAGCGCGTCCGTGTGCCGCTTGGCGAGGGCGGCGTACAGGCCGCCCTTGTCACCGAAGTGGCGGTAGAGGATCGGCTTGGTGATGCCGGCCTCGGCGGCGATGGCGTTCATCGACGCCTGCGGGCCGTCCCGGAGCACCACGCGGTCCGCGGCCTCCAGCAGCTCGCGCCGTCGGCGGTCGGCGGACCGCTGCTGCTCGGTCCGCTGCGTGGTGTCCATGTGCTCTCCCCACCCGTGCTGATTCGGTGACGCCTGCGCAAACTAACACCTGACGGCCGTCCGACATCGAACGGGCTGCCGGGGCCCATCAGGAGTTGACTTTTCCTACCGACCGGTAACAGACTCGCGTTACCGTTAGTAACGTGCGCGTCGCCGCTGGAGGGGACATGGCCGAGTTCACCATGGAGCTCAACGACGAACAGAAGGAGGTCCGCGACTGGCTGCACGGTTTCGCCGCCGACGTCATCCGCCCCGCGGCCGCCGAATGGGACGAGCGTGAGGAGACTCCCTGGCCGGTCATCCAGGAGGCCGCCAAGGTCGGCATCTACTCCCTGGACTTCTACGCCCAGCAGTACTTCGACCCCACCGGCCTCGGCATCCCGATGGCCATGGAGGAGCTGTTCTGGGGCGACGCCGGCATCGCCCTGTCCATCGTCGGCACCGGCCTCGCCGCCGTGGGCGTCCTCGCCAACGGCACCGAGGAGCAGATCGGCACCTGGATCCCCCAGATGTACGGCGACGCCAACGATGTCAAGGTGGCCGCCTTCTGCTCCTCCGAGCCCGACGCCGGCTCGGACGTCGGCTCCATGCGCACGCGTGCCGTGTACGACGAGGCCAAGGACGAGTGGGTGATCAACGGCACGAAGACCTGGGCGACCAACGGCGGCATCGCCAACGTCCACGTGGTCGTCGCGGTCGTCGACCCCGAGCTGGGCTCCAAGGGCCACGCGTCCTTCATCGTCCCGCCCGGCACGCCCGGCCTCGCCCAGGGCCAGAAGTTCAAGAAGCACGGCATCCGCGCCTCGCACACCGCCGAGGTGATCCTCGACGACGTGCGCGTCCCCGGCTCCTGCCTGCTCGGCGGCAAGGAGAAGCTGGACGAGCGGCTGGCGCGGGCCCGCGAGCGGGCCAGGACGGGCGGCGAGCGGGTGAAGAACGCGGCGATGGCCACGTTCGAGGCCTCCCGCCCGGCGGTCGGCGCGATGGCCGTCGGCACGGCCCGCGCCGCGTACGAGGTCGCCCTCGACTACGCGAAGACCCGCGAGCAGTTCGGCCGCCCGATCATCGACAACCAGGGCGTCGCCTTCCAGCTCGCGGACATGCGGACGTCCGTCGACGCGGCGCGGCTGCTGGTGTGGCGGGCGTCCTGGATGGCGATCAACGGCAAGCCGTTCACCGCGGCCGAGGGCTCGATGTCCAAGCTGTTCGCGAGTGAGACGGCCAAGAAGGTCACGGCCCAGGCCGTCCAGATCCTCGGCGGCAACGGCTACACCCGTGAGTACCCGGTGGAGCGGATGCACCGCGACAGCGCGATCTACACCATCTTCGAGGGGACGAGCGAGATCCAGCGGCTCGTCATCGCCCGGACGCTGTCCGGGATGCCGATCCGGTAGCGCCGCGGGGCGACCGTGCGATGCGGCCCGCGGCCCGTCGACGGCTGGTCGCGCAGTTCCCCGCGCCCCTCGGTCGGCTGTCCTGCCGTGCCCCTTTCCGGTGCCGATGACGGCAGCCCCCGAGGGGCGCGGGGCTGTGCCGGTGTGGGGCTCCGTCGCATGGGCGCGACCGGCCACGACGCACCCGCGCCCCCTACGGAGTGCTCCCGCTGCTGTGGGCGATGCACGCCACGTCGATCCGGTCGGCCAGCTTGGCCAGCTCGATGGTCAGGGCCGCCACGGTGTCCTCGTCCAGGTCCTCCGCCCCCGCCTCGACGAGATGCAGCCACCGACCGCCCAGTGTGCGCAGCAGCTTGCTCACGTCGGCCGCGGCCACCTGCAAGTGCCCGCGGTCGTCGACGATCAGAGGCAGAGTCACTTCGCGGTTCACAGACGGGATCGTAGCCGCGGAAGCGTCACGCACCGTGCCAAACCGTGGTGATGTTGCAGAACTCCCGGATTCCGTGCCCGGACAGCTCACGCCCGTAGCCCGACCGCTTGACCCCGCCGAACGGGAGCGCCGGGTGGGAGGCCGTCATGCCGTTGACGTAGACGCCGCCCGCCTCCAGGTCCCGCACGAAGCGGTCGACGTCGGCCTCGTCCCGCGTCCAGACGTTCGAACTCAGGCCGAACGGGGTGTCGTTGGCGATGAGGACCGCCTCGTCCAGGTCGGCGGCCCGGTACAGCGTGGCGACCGGTCCGAAGGCCTCCTCGCGGTGGATGCGCATCTCCCGGGTGACGCCGGCCAGGACGGTCGGCGGGTAGTACCAGCCGGGCCCGTCCGGCCGTTCGCCCCCGCACAGCACCGTCGCCCCGCTGCGCTTGGCGTCGTCCACCAGCTCCTCCAGGTCGTCGCGCCCCCGCTCGCTGGCCAGCGGACCGACCTCGGTGTCCTCCTCCAGCGGGTCGCCGATCCGCAGCGCCCGCATCCCCTCGGTGAAGCGTTCGGCGAACCGGTCGTACACGTCCGTGTGGACGATGAACCGCTTGGCGGCGATGCACGACTGCCCGTTGTTCTGCACGCGCGCGGTCACCGCGACCTCGGCGGCCCGGTCCACGTCCGCCGACGGCATGACCACGTACGGGTCGCTGCCGCCCAGCTCCAGCACCGTCTTCTTGATCATCTGGCTGGCGGTGGAGCCGACCGCCCGCCCGGCGGGCTCGCTGCCGGTGAGGGTGGCCGCCTTGATCCGTTCGTCGCGCAGGATGTCGTCGACCGCGGCGGAACCGATCAGCAGGGTCTGGAAGCAGCCCTCCGGGAAGCCCGCCCGGTGGAACAGGTCCTCCAGGTAGAGGGCCGTCTGCGGGACGTTCGAGGCGTGCTTGAGCAGGCCGACGTTGCCCGCCATCAGCGCGGGCGCGGCGAAGCGCACCACCTGCCACAGCGGGAAGTTCCACGGCATCACCGCGAGCACCGGGCCCATCGGCCGGTAGCGGACCAGGGCGCGCGAGGCGCCGGAGTCCTTCACGTCCGCCTCGGCCGGCTCCTCGTCGGCGAGCAGCGCCTCGGCGCGCTCGGCGTACCAGCGCATCGCCTTGGCGCACTTCGCGGCCTCCGCGCGCGCCTGCTTCACCGGCTTGCCCATCTCGGTGGTCATCACGCGCGCGATCTCGGCCCGGTCCTCGTCGAGGAGGCCGGCGGCCCGGTCGAGCAGCCGGGCGCGCTCGGCGAACGCCGTCGTGCGGTACGTGCGGAACGTGGCCTCGGCGAGCTGGAGCCGGCGTTCGAGCTCCTCCTCGCCCATCGCCTCGTACGCCTTGAGCGTCTCGCCGTTCGCCGGGTTCACCGTCGCGATGGGCATGACCGACCTCCTGGTTACTGGCTGTGCTTCGACCTTCGCGCGCCGCGCCGAGCCCCGCAACGCGTACGCGCCCGCTCGGCCCGAGTGCTCCGCCAGCCGGTCCAGAAACGCGGCCTGGGCCCTCACGACCAGCTCCCGCGCCCGGTCCAGGCCGTACCAGGCGACCCGGTCGAGCTCGGGGAACTCCCGCGTCCGCCCGGACCGCGGCGGCCACTCCATGACGAACGTGCCCGGCTCGATCGCCGCCGGGTCGAGGTCCGCCTCGACCGCCCAGACCGTGACGGTCTTGCCGTTCGCCTGCCGGACCTCCCCGAGCCGGATCGCCTCGCCGTCGGGCGGCGCGATCCCCAGCTCCTCCCGGAACTCGCGGCGGGCGGCCTCCCACGCGGACTCGTCGGGGTCGTGCTCGCCCTTGGGCACGGTCCACGCCCCGGCGTCCTTCTTCGCGAAGAACGGGCCGCCCATGTGCCCCAGCAGCACCTGCGGTCCCTCGTCGGTGCGGCGGAACAGCAGCAGGCCCGCGCTGCGCTTCGCCGTCACGGCCGCACCTGCGGGTGCGCGGCGAGCACGGTCTCCACCGTGTCGGCCTCCTCGGGGCGCTTGTCCTCGCGGTAGCGGACCACCCGGGCGAAGCGGAGGGTGACGCCGGCCGGGTAACGGGTGGAGCGCTGCAGGCCGTCGTAGGCGATCTCGACGACGAGGCGGGGGCGCACGGTCACCACCGAGCCGTCGTCCTCGACGGCCAGCTCCCGCAGGCGCTCGGTCTGCCAGGTGAGCAGCGCGTCGGTCAGACCCTTGAAGGTCTTGCCGAGCATGGCGAAGCCGCCGTCCGCGGTGCGGGCCCCGAGATGGAGGTTGGAGAGCTTGCCGGTGCGCCGCCCGTGGCCCCACTCGGCGCCCAGGACCACCAGGTCGAGGGTGTGCACGGGCTTCACCTTCAGCCAGGACGCGCCGCGCCGGCCCGCGCTGTACGACGCGTCGAGGGCCTTCACCACCACCCCCTCGTGGCCGCGCCGCAGCGTCTCCTCGAGGAAGTCCTCGGCTGCCGGGAGGTTCCCGGGGCCGGACACCACCGTGCGCCGCACCCGCATCGGCTCGGGCACCAGCCGGGCCAGCTCCGCGTGGCGCCCGGCGAACGGCAGGTCGAGCAGATCGCGGTCGTCCACGGACAGCGCGTCGAAGAAGACGGGGGAGACGGGGACGGCCCGGGCGGCCGCCGCCACGTCCACGCGGGAACCGACCCGGCCCGCGATCTCCTGGAAGGAACGGGGCCGGCCCGCGCCGTCGAAGGCGATGACCTCGCCGTCCAGGACGAACCGCTCGCCCGTCAGCCCCAGGGCGGCCGACGTCAGTTCGGGCAGGCGGTCGGTGATGTCGTCGAGGGTGCGCGTGTAGATCCGCACGCTGTCGCCGTCCCGGTGGACCTGGACGCGGATGCCGTCCAGCTTCTCCTCGACCGCGCAGGCGCCCAGCTTGCCGACGGCCTCGGCCACCGAGGACGCGGTGTGCGCCAGCATCGGCAGGACCGGGCGGCCGACGGTGAGCCGGAACCGGTCCAGGGCCGCCGGGCCGTCCGCCAGCAGCGCCCGGGCGACCGACTCGAGCGAGCCGGCCAGCATCACCGCCCGCCGGACGTCCGCCGCGGGCGCCCCGGTCGCCTGCGCCAGCCCCTCCAGCGCGACCGCGTCCAGCGCGCCCTGCCGCACCTCGCCGGTGATCAGACCGAGCAGGAAGCGCTGCTCCTGCTCGGTGGCCGCGCCCATCAACTCGCCCACCACACGGGCCCGTTCGGCCTGCGATCCGGGGCCCGCCACCTTGCCGAGCTCGGTGAGCCGGGCGTCCACCTCGCGTACCGTCAGGGACGGTTCGCCGGCCGGGGCGACCGGGCGGCCCAGCACCTTCCAGCCGACGCCGAGCCGGCCCTGCGGGAGCCGTCCGGCCAGGTAGGGGATGACGAGCGGCACCTCGTCCGCCTCCGCGTCGCGGAAGAGCTCGGCGAGCAGAGCGATCTTGCGGGAGCGCGCCGAAGCGGCGGCGACCTCCCTGGACACGTCGGCGAGCCGGGTCAGCAGCATGCAGTCAGGGTGCACCGGCGACGCCCGCTCTACACCTGCGCCCGAGCGACGGCCGCGTCCAGGTCCGCCATGAGCAGCTCTCCGTTGATCGCGGCCCCGGCCCGGTAGCCGCGGCTCGCCGCGTTGACCACCTGCTCGGCGAAGCCGGAGGCGTTGCCCACCGCCCACAGTCCCGGGACGGTCGTGAGCCCCCTGCCGTCGACGACGGGGTAGACGCCGAACGGCGTCTCCTCCGTCTCGGCGCCCAGCCGGCGCAGCAGGCCGGTCCGCGGCACCGGCCGGGGCGCGACGAAGAGGACCTCGCGGGCATGGAGGGCGCCTCCCCCCGACGGCGTGCCCGCGGCGAGCCGGACGCCCGTGAGCCGGTCCTCCTCGACCACCAGCCCGGCCACCTCGCCCGGCACCACGCGCACGCCGGCCGCCGCCAGCCGGCGCAGGTCCTGCTCGGACAGCTCCTCCTCGGCGACCGTGTGCAGGAAGAACGTCACGTCCTTCGACCACTGGGTGACCATCAGCGCCTGGTGCACGCTCAGCGGGCTCGTCGCGAGCACCCCGAACGCCCGGTCGCGCACCTCCCAGCCGTGGCAGTACGGACAGTGCAGCACGTCCCGGCCGAAGCGCCCGGCGAGGCCCTCGATCCCGGGCAGCTCGTCGCGGAGCCCGGTGGCGACGACGAGCTGCCGGGCACGGACGGTCCGGCCTCCTCCGGAGGGGGCGCCCCCGGCGAGCCGCACGGCGAAGTCCCCGTCCCGCGTGGCGTCCACCACCCGGTCCCGGACCAGCTCCACGCCGTACCGGGCGATCTCCGCACGGCCGGCCGCGAGGAACTCGGCGGGCGGCATCCCGTCCCGCGACAGGTAGCCCTGCAGGTGGGCGGCGGGCGCGTTGCGCGGCTCGCCCGCGTCGACCACCAGGGTGCGGCGCCGGGCCCGGCCCAGGACCAGGGCGGCGGACAGGCCCGCCGCCCCGCCGCCGATCACGATCACTTCGTAGGCCGCGGTGTTCCCCGGGCCGCCGGCGGTGTTCCTGGTGTGCTCGGTGTTCTCGGTCATGAGTGACCACCTCCACGGACACGGTCGCCCCGCCCCTGCCGCATTGACAAACGTGTTTGCCGAAACTGCAATGGGGTCCATGAGTGACGACGACATGGACGAGGTGCTGGCGGAGGTCGGCCCGCGGCTGCGGCGGATCCGCAAGGAGCGGGGTGCGACGCTGGCCGGGCTGTCCGAGGCGACCGGCATCTCGGTGAGCACGCTCTCCCGGCTGGAGTCGGGCCTGCGCAGGCCCAGCCTGGAGCTGCTGCTGCCGATCGCCCGGGCCCACGAGGTGGCACTCGACGAACTGGTGGGCACGCCCTCGGTGCGCGATCCGCGGGTGCGGGCCAAGCCGCTGGTCCGGCACGGGCGCACCTTCTGGCCGCTGACCCGGCAGCCCGGCGGGCTCCAGGCGTTCAAGGTGCTGGTGCCGCAGGCCACGGAGGAGCCGGACCTGCGCACCCACGAGGGCTACGAGTGGCTGTACGTGCTGTCCGGACGGCTGCGGATGGTGCTCGGGGAGCACGACGTGGTGCTGACGGCGGGGGAGGCCGTGGAGTTCGACACGCGCGTGCCGCACTGGTTCGGGTCGACGGGGGAGGGGCCGGTGGAGTTCCTCAGCCTGTTCGGACCGCAGGGGGAGCGCATGCACGTGCGGGCGCGCCCCACGCGGCGGTGAGCTGCGTCACGGGGTTCCCCGACGGGCAAGCGACCGCTTAGTATGCGATCGACCCCGGTCAGACGACCCAGTCCCGTGGAGGCTCCGCATGCAGGCATGGCAGGTGCACGAGAACGGCGAGCCGAGCGAGGTGATGCGGCTGCGGGAAGTGGAGCGGCCCACACCCGGCGACGGCCAGGTCCTGCTGAAGGTGCGCGCCGCGAACATCAACTTCCCGGACGTGCTCATGTGCCGGGGCCACTACCAGGTGCGGCCGCCGCTGCCGTTCACCCCGGGCGTGGAGATCTGCGGCGAGACCGGGGACGGCCGCCGGGTGCTCGCCACCCCGGCACTGCCGTACGGCGGTTTCGCCGAGTACGTCGTCGCGGACGAGGCGGCCCTGCTGCCCGCGCCGGACCCGCTGGACGACGCCGAGGCCGCCGCGCTGCACATCGGCTACCAGACGGGCTGGTTCGGTCTGCACCGCCGGGCCGGGCTGGAGGCCGGCGAGACGCTGCTCGTCCACGCCGCCGCGGGAGGGGTGGGCAGCGCGGCCGTGCAGCTCGGCAAGGCGGCCGGCGCGACCGTCATCGGCGTCGTGGGCGGCGCCGACAAGGCCGCCGTCGCCCGGGAGCTGGGCTGCGACGTGGTCGTCGACCGGCGCACCGAGGACGTCGTCGCCGCCGTGAAGGAGGCCACCGGCGGCCGGGGCGCGGACGTGGTCTACGACCCCGTCGGCGGCGACGCCTACACCTGGTCCACGAAGGTCGTCGCCTTCGAGGGCCGGATCGTGGTCGTCGGCTTCGCGAGCGGGACGATCCCCAGCCCCGGCCTGAACCACGCCCTCGTGAAGAACTACTCGATCCTCGGCCTCCACTGGGGCCTGTACAACACCAGGGACCCGAAGCTGGTCCGGCACTGCCACGAGCAGCTCACCGAGCTCGCCGCCCGCGGCGCGGTCAAGCCGCTGGTGAGCGAGCGCGTGCCGCTGAGCGAGGCGGCGGCAGCGGTCCAGCGGGTCGGCGACGGGACCACGACCGGACGGGTCGCCGTCGTGCCCTCCCTGGAGAACGGAGCCGCCGCATGACCGACGCAGCCGAACTCAAGCGCCGCACCGCCGACCTGCTGGCCGCGCACCCGCCCGCCACCACCGCCCGCCTCGACTTCCTCAAGGCCCGCTTCGACGCGGGACTGGCCTGGGTGCACTACCCGGAGGGTCTCGGCGGCCTCGGCGCGCCGCGGTCCCTGCAGGCCGTCGTGGACGCCGAACTGGAGGCGGCCGGCGCCCCCGACAACGACGCGCGCCGCAACGGCATCGGGCTCGGCATGGCCGCCCCGACGATCCTCAAGTACGGCACCGAGGAGCAGAAGCAGCGCTTCCTGCGGCCGCTGTGGACCGGCGAGGAGGTCTGGTGCCAGCTGTTCAGCGAGCCCGGTGCCGGCTCCGACCTCGCCGCGCTCGGCACCCGGGCCGTCCGCGAGAGCGGGGGAGAGTGGGTGGTCAACGGGCAGAAGGTGTGGACGTCCGGCGCGCACAACGCGCGCTGGGCCATCCTCATCGCCCGCACCGACCCGGACGTGCCCAAGCACGCCGGCATCACCTACTTCCTCTGCGACATGACCGACCCCGGCGTCGACGTCCGTCCGCTGCGGCAGATCACGGGCGAGGCCGAGTTCAACGAGGTCTTCCTCACCGACGTCCGCATCCCCGACTCCCACCGCCTCGGCGCGATCGGCGACGGCTGGCGGGTCGCGCAGACCACGCTCAACAACGAGCGCGTCGCCATCGGCGGCATGCGGCTGCCCCGCGAGGGCGGCATGATCGGCCCGGTCGCGAAGACCTGGCGCGAGCGTCCCGAGCTGCGCACCCACGACCTCCACCAGCGCCTGCTGAAGCTGTGGGTGGAGTCCGAGGTCGCCCGCCTCACCGCCGAGCGGCTGCGCCAGCAGCTCGTCGCCGGGCAGCCCGGCCCGGAGGGCGCCGGCATGAAGCTCGCCTTCGCCCGCCTCAACCAGGAGATCAGCGGCCTGGAGGTCGAACTCCGCGGCGCGGAAGGCCTGCTGTACGACGACTGGACCATGCGCCGCCCGGAGCTGGTGGACTTCACCGGGCGCGACGCCGGATACCGCTACCTGCGCTCCAAGGGCAACAGCATCGAGGGCGGGACCAGCGAGGTCCTGCTGAACATCGTCGCCGAGCGCGTGCTGGGCCTGCCCGCCGAGCCGCGCACCGACAAGGACGTCGCGTGGAAGGACCTGTCCCGATGAAGCCGCAGCCGACGCAGCCCGACCTGCTGTACTCGGAGGAGGAAGAGGCGCTCAGGGCGGCCGTGCGGGACCTGCTGGCCGACCACTGCGACGCCCCGGGCGTGATCGCCCGCACCGAGTCGGACACCCCGTACGACCCGGCGGCCTGGAAGGCGCTCGCCGAGGGCATGGGCCTCGCGGGCCTGCTGATCCCGGAGGCCCACGGCGGTCAGGGGGCCACGCACCGCGAAGTCGCCGTCGTCCTGGAGGAACTGGGCCGCGCGGTCGCGCCCGTGCCCTATCTGACCAGTGCCGTGGTCGCCACGGAGGCGCTGCTCGCCTGCGGTGACGGGGAACTGCTCGGCAGGCTGGCGTCCGGCCGGACCGTGGGCGCGCTGGCGGTCGGGCTGCACACCGCTCCCGGCGCCGCCCCCACGGCCGTGCGCGTCGAAGGGGGCGCTCTGCACGGGGAGGTGACCGGCGTCGCGGACGCGGCGGCCGCCGACGTGCTGCTGGTGCCCGCCGAGGACGGCGGCCTGTACGCGGTCTCCGCGGCGGACACGGACACGGTGACCGTCACCCCGCAGGTCTCCTTCGACCTCACCCGCCCGCTGGCCGCCGTCACCCTCACCGGCGCCCCCGGCCGCCGCCTCGGCGACGCCGGACCCGCCGTGCGCCGGGCCCTGCGCGCCGGCGCCGGACTGCTCGCCTCCGAGCAACTGGGACTCGCCGACTGGCTGTTGACCGAGACCGTGCGCTACCTCAAGGAGCGCAAGCAGTTCAACCGGCCGGTCGGCGGCTTCCAGGCGCTCAAGCACCGGCTCGCCCAGCTGTGGCTGGAGGTCGTCAACCTCCGTGCCGCCGCCCGGGGCGCGGCCGACGCGCTGGCGAGCGGGGAGGACGCCGACCTCGCGGTGGCCGTCGCGCAGGCCTACGCGGCCGGTGTCGCCGTCCACGCCGCCGAGGAGGCGCTGCAACTGCACGCCGGCATCGGCATGACGTGGGAGCACCCGATCCACCTGTACCTCAAGCGGGCCAAGGCCGACTCGATCGCCTACGGCACGGCCGGCGCCCACCGGTCGGCCGTGGCCGAACTGGTCGATCTGCGAGCCCCCTGACGGCCACCGCCGTTCACCGGACGAAGCCCGCCCCACCTGGGGCGGGCTTTCCCGTGCCGCCCGGCGGACCGGGTGAACGGACGACGGCGGTCCGGCCAACTCCTGTCACGTACAGGCACTTTGACTGACGCACGGCCCCATACTCCCTGTGGCTCGCACCCGCCCCGCAGGGAGGATCACCATGGCCCACGTCACCCGCCGCAGAGTGCTCACCGGTCTCGCCGCGACCTCCGCCGCCGTCCTCGCGTCGCCCGCGGGCAGCGCGTTCGCCGACGGACAGCGGCCCGGCCCCCGCCCGCTGTGGCGCGCCCACGCCCACAACGACTACGAGCACCCCCGCCCCCTCCTCGACGCCCTCGACCACCGCTTCGGCAGCGTCGAGGCCGACATCTTCCTCGTCGACGGCGAACTCCTCATCGCCCACTCGGCGGACCAGCTCGACCCCGCCCGCACCCTGGAGTCCCTCTACCTCGCTCCGCTCGCCGCCCGCGTCGAGGCCCACCACGGCAGCGTGTACCGGGGTCACCGGCAGTCGCTGCAACTCCTCGTCGACATCAAGACCGAGGGCTCGTCCACCTACCTCGCCCTGGACGAACTGCTGAAGCGCTACCGGCACCTCTTCACCACGTACGCCCACGGCCGGATCCACCGCGGCCCGGTCACCGCCGTCGTCTCCGGCGACCGCGCGGCCCGCGCCCCCATGGAGGCGCAGACCGCGCGCCGGGCCTTCTACGACGGCCGCCTCACGGATCTCGGCGCCTCGCAGGCCTCCTTCGCCGCGCTGATCAGCGACAACTGGACGCTGAACTTCACCTGGCAGGGCGTCGGGGCCTTCCCCGACGCGGAGCGCGCAAAGCTGCGCGGGATCGTCGGCGCGGCGCACGCGCGCGGCCAGAGGGTACGGTTCTGGGCCACCCCGGACGTGCCGGGCCCCGCCCGGGACGCGCTGTGGGGCGAACTCCTCGCCGCCGGCGTCGACCACCTCAACACCGACGACCTCGCCGGCCTGGAGGCCTTCCTCGACGTCCACCGGCCGGCCTAGACGACCGTGGACACCACTCGTTCGGCGGACAGGTCAGCCGCACGGACGAACCCTCCGCTACGCCACACTTGCGGCCGAATGCCGCGAAAGCGGACGTGGCGGAGGAGGCTGTCGTGGTCGTTTCCCTTTCCGTGGTGGTGCTGCTGCTGATCCTGGCGGTGATCTTCCTGCGCAACGGCGGACTGAAGGTCTCGCACGCCCTGGTCTGTCTGCTGCTCGGGTTCCTCCTGGCCGGCACCAGCATGGCCCCCACCATCCACAGCGGCCTCACGGCGACGGCCGACCTCGTCGGCGGCCTGCGGCCGTGAGGCCGTCCGGGGATCACTGCGTGAAGACGCCGATCCCGTTCGGCACCGGACGTTCCGTGCCGTCGGAGGGGTGGTTGCGGACCGTGACCCCCGACGCGCCCGACGCCCGGGCGACGAGCGTCGACGATCCGCCGCCGTCCAGGCTGAAGCCCTCGGTGGCTCCGAGGCTTTTCAGCGCCTGGGCGACCTCGGCGATCGTCAGGCCCTTGCGGTAGGCGGCCGCGCCGTCCACCGCGAACAGCAGCACGCGCTGTCCCCCGTTCGCGAGGCCCACCGCCGTCCGCACGGCCGAGGTCCGGGTGTCCAGCCCGGTCAGGGCCTTGCCGCCGGAGAGCACCGGGTAGCCGCCGAGGGCGAAGCGGTACGCCCGCCGCGACGCGGCCGTCAGCGTGTGCCGCACGGTCGCCCGCTGCCCCTTGACGAGCCCCCGCAGCCGCTGCGCGCCCGCCTCACGGCCGACGAGCACGGTGGTGCCCGGGGCGATGGCGCCGCTGCCCGGAGTGGCCGAGGCCGACACCACCACCCCCTTCCGCACGGTCACCTCGTAGGTGTTCGTGCTGCACGGCGCGGCCCGCTCGGTGTCCGTGCCGCAGGTGGCCCGCAGCCGGGAGACGCTGCCCCAGTCGGACGTGTACGCGCCGATGGAGTCCTCCGCCAGCGCGTACTGGTTCAGCCCGCCCAGCGGGAAGAGACGGCCGGGGGCGCTGACGGACCCCTCGAGCGTCAGGCTGTCGAGCCGGGCCCGTCCGTCGGTGCTCACGCCGACGACGTCCTTCGTCGTGGCCCCCGGCGGCAGTTCGGGACCGAACCGCTGACCGTCCGGGACGGCGCCCTTGAGCGCCTTCCCGTCGCCGATCGCCGGGCCCACGGCGGCGCCGGTCGCGGTGACGCCCGGGTGCTGGACCTCGGAGATGTTGAAGAAGTCGCCGTTGACGCCGGCGACGGCCTTCTGCGCCGTGGCCATCCGGGAGACGGGCGCCCGGGCGGCGACCTTCCCCGGGTGGAGCAGGCCGAGGCGGACGTGGGTGTTCGTCAGGTCGACGCTCAGCACGTGGACATGGGTGGTGCCGGCCGCGGCCGGCAGGTTGTACTGACGGTAGGCCACGCCCGCCGCGATGGTGGTCCAGGTGGCGGCGCCGGCCGGTGCGGCCCCCACCAGCATGCCGCCGGCCAGGACGCCGAGAGCGGTCGTCACGGTGAGCGTCCTCGTGCGCGCCCCGGACCGTTGTTGATGCCGTGTCACGGACCCCCCTGTGCAGTTCGAGCCGCAACTCTCTCACGACCTGCGAGGAGTGCGGCCGGGGGGCCGGTTCCCGCCACGAGAACGAGTGAGGGAGGGCGTGACGTCGACCGCCCCGCCCACGCGGTGGGGCGATGTGCGCGTGCGTCGGCCACGGGCCGCGCGGGCACGGTCCGTCAAGTCCCCTGGGACGGCGGTCGGTCGACGGGACGGCCGCAGCTCCGGGGCCCGGCCGGGATCATCCGGCCGGGGCGGGGTCCGCGTACGGCGTGAAGTGGGCCGGGGCGTGGTCGACGGGCAGGTCCGGACGCCAGGCGGTGAGGGCCTGGGCGCTGCACACGAACAGGGACGGCGGCAGCCGGTCCAGGGGGTACCAGCGCCAGTCGCCGACGCGTTCGCCGGGCTGGTCGGCCGGCTCGCCCCGCCAGTCGGTGACGACGGCGCCGACCGTGACGCGGACGACTCCGCCGGCGTCGTCGAGGAGCGTGCCCAGCAGCCGGACGTCCGAGGGGCGCGCCCGCAGCCCGGTCTCCTCCCGCAGCTCCCGCACGACCGTCTCCCGGAGCGACTCGCCGGGCTCCACCGTGCCGCCGGGCAGCTCCCAGGTGCCCCGCCGGTGGCGGCCCAGGAGCAGCCCGCGCGGGCCGTGCAGGATGGCGCCGACGCCCAGGGCCGCGTGCGCCACGGGCGGCCGGGCCGTGCGCGGGCGGGAGGAGACCCGCACGGGCCGGCGGGCCCGGAGGACGCGGTAGGAGGCGAGGCCGGCGGGGTCCGGCGACGGTACCTCCACCACCTCCTCGACGCGCAGACCGTGCTCGGCGAGCAGCTCCTGCCACACCTCGGGGGCGAGCACCCACCTGCGGACCGTCGTCCGCCCGCCACCCGCGAACACCAGGGGCTCGGGCCGGGCCACGACCCCGGCCGACGGTCCCTCGCCGTGCCCGTCGGTGTGCGGCACCGAGAAGCACAGCGTCCCGCCGGGCGTCAGCGCCGTCGCCAGCGCGGGCAGCAGACGGCGCGGATCGACGTACGGCACGGCGCCGACCGAGTAGACGACGTCGTACGGCCGCGCGGTGCGCAGGTGGTCCACGGCGTCCGCGTGGACGAGGCGCAGACCGGGGAGCGAGCCGTAGCGGGCCCGGGCCCGCTCGACCTGGCCCCGCGCGGAGTCGACCGCGTCCACCTCGGCGCCGTACGCGCGCACCAGGCGGGCGGCGTGCCGGCCGATGCCGCAGCCGAGGTCCAGGACGCGCCGCCCCCGCAGATCCCCGAGGAAGGAGTCGTCCGGTCCCGCGCCCGGGAACCCCCAGTCGATCCGCTCCGCCTCCGGCACGACCGTGCCGCGCCGCAGGTGGTGTTCCGCGTAGGCCTGCCAGGCCTCGGCGTTGACGGCCTCCGGGCCGTCCGGGACGAAGGGGTGCGGCACGGTCGGCCTCCTGGGTGCTGAGCGGCTGGCCCGGGGATCCTTACCGGCGGCCGGGGCGGACAATCCCCGGTTCCGCCCGCGGCGCGCGAGGCCGGGGGAACGGGGTACTCGCCCGGGGCAAGCGGTTCGGACGGTGGAGGTGACGTCGTGGTGAAACGGCCCGATCGCATCGAGAACCCCTGGGGGGAGCGCACCCCCTACGGTCCCGGCACCCCCTGGCCGGCCCGCACCGACCTCCACCTGGCCGACGGGCTCACCGAGGACGACGTGGAGCGGTGGGTGCCCACCGCCTCGCTGCTGCACTCCAACGGCGACGCCATGGACATCGCCGTACGGGACGGACGGATCGTCGGGGTGCGCGGCAGGGCCGGCGACCGCGTCAACCGGGGCCGGCTGGGACCCAAGGACCTGTACGGCTGGCAGGCCAACCACTCCCCGGACCGGCTCACCCGGCCGCTGGTGCGCGAGGGCGGACGGCTCGTGGAGTGCGACTGGGACACCGCCCTGGACCGGGTCGTGTCCCGCAGCCGGGAGCTGCTGGACGAGCAGGGACCCGGCGCCCTCGGCTTCTACACCACCGGCCAGCTCTTCCTGGAGGAGTACTACACGCTCTCCGTGCTCGCCCACGCCGGCATCGGCACCAGCCACCTGGACGGCAACACCCGCCTGTGCACCGCCACGGCCGGCGAGGCGCTGAAGGAGTCGTTCGGCTGCGACGGGCAGCCCGGCTCCTACGAGGACATCGACCACGCCGACACCATCGCCCTGTTCGGACACAACATGGCCGAGACGCAGACGGTGCTGTGGGCCCGCATCCTGGACCGGCTCGCCGGCCCCGAGCCGCCCACGCTGCTGTGCGTCGACCCGCGCGGCACGCACGTGGCCCGCCACGCCCATCTGCACCTCGCGCCCCGCCCCGGCACCAACGTCGCCCTCCTCAACGCCCTGCTGCACGAGCTGATCCGCACCGACCGGATCGACCGGACCTACATCGAGCGGCACACCGTCGGCTTCGAGGAACTCGTCGCCGCGACCGCGCGGTGCACCCCGAAGTGGGCGGCCGGCATCTGCGACGTCCCGGCCGCCGCCGTCGAACGGGCGGCGGAGATCCTCGGCGGCGCCGAACGGCTGCTGTCGACGGTCCTTCAGGGCGTCTACCAGTCCCACCAGGCCACCGCGGCCGCCGTCCAGGTCAACAACCTGCACCTGATCCGGGGCATGCTGGGCCGCCCCGGCTGCGGCCTGCTCCAGATGAACGGGCAGCCCACCGCGGAGAACACCCGCGAGTGCGGCGCCGACGGCGATCTGCCCGGCTTCCGCAACTGGGAGAACGACGCCCACGTCGCCGACCTGGCCCGGATCTGGAACGTGGAGCCCGAGCGCATCCCGCACCACGGGCCGCCCACTCACGCGATGCAGATCTTCCGCTACGCCGAACAGGGCTCGATCCGCATGCTGTGGATCACGGGCACCAACCCGGCGGTGTCCCTGCCGGAGCTGTCGCGCATCCGCTCGATCCTCGCCCAGGAGCGGCTGTTCGTCGTCGTCCAGGACATCTTCCTCACCGAGACCGCGCAGTTCGCGGACGTCGTCCTGCCCGCCGCGACCTGGGGCGAGAAGACCGGCGCCTTCACCAACGCCGACCGCACCGTCCACCTCTCGGAGAAGGCCGTCGACCCGCCCGGCGAGGCCCGCCCCGACCTCGACATCTTCCTGGCCTACGCCGCCCGCATGGACTTCCGGGACAAGGACGGCGGCCCGCTGATCCCCTGGCACGACCCCGAGTCGGCGTTCCGGGCCTGGCAGCGGTGCAGCGCGGGCCGCCCCTGCGACTACACCGGCCTGACCTACGACCGCCTGCGCGAGGGCGGCGTCCAGTGGCCCTGCACCGCCGAGAGCCCCGACGGCACCCCGCGCCTCTACACCGACGGCGTCGCCTTCGCCCACCCCGACACCTGCGAGAGCTACGGCAAGGACCTCGTCACCGGGGCGGCGGTGGACGCCGTCGAGTACCGCTCCCTCAACCCGGACGGCAAGGCCGTCATCAAGGCCGCGGAGTACCTGCCCCCGCACGAGGACGCGTCGCCCGACTTCCCCCTCCAGCTGATCACGGGACGGACCGTGTACCACTTCCACACCCGCACGAAGACCGGCCGCGCGCCCGAACTCGACGCCGCCGCCCCCGACGTGTGGGCGGAGCTGTCCCCCGCCGAGGCCTCCCGGCAGGGCCTGGCCGACGGCGACCTCGTGCAGATCACCACCCCGCGCGGCCGGGTGCGGGCCCGGTTGCGGACCACCGTCATGCGCGACGGCACGGTCTTCCTGCCGTTCCACTACGGCTACTGGGACACGCCCGAGGGGCACCGCCCGCCCGACGACGGCGCCGGGCGGGCCGCCAACGAGACGACGGTCACCGACTGGGACCCGGTGTCCAAGCAGCCCCTGTTCAAGACCGCGGCGGCCGCCGTCACGCTGGTCGCCCGCCGGGACGCCGGAAACGCCGGCAACGCGGAAGGGGACCGGACATGACGACCGCGGGACTGACCACGACCCTGCGCGTCCTGCACGACGGCGAGCGCGCCCTGGAGCGGGACCTGCTGGCCGCGGCGGAGCGCCACCGCGCCGAGCACGAGGTCCACCACGTCGCGACGGACCTCGCCCGCTGGTCCCGCGAGCACACCGCCCGGCTGGCCGAAGCGGGCCGCGGCCACGGCCTCGACCTGTCCGGGCCGCCGGACGACCCGGCCCCCGGCGCGCTCGCCGCCCTGCGCGAGAAGACCGCCGAAGCGCTCGGCCGGCGGCCGGAGCCGGGCCTGCTCCTCCTGCACGACCTGCGCGACCTCCACCTGGCGGCCGCCCGCAACTCGCTGCACTGGGAGATGCTCGGTCAGGCGGCCCAGGCGATGCGCGACCGGGACCTCCTGGATCTGGTCAGCTCGTGCCATCCGCAGACGCTGCGCCAGATGCGGTGGACGAACACCCTGATCAAGGTGCAGGCGCCCCAGGTGCTGACGGCGGTCTAGCCGTCGCCGGCCGGCCGCTCGGCCAGGCGCGGGCGCACGGGGTGCTTGCTCAGGACGGACACCCGGTTGAAGGCGTTGATGGTGACCGCCACCCAGATCAGCGCCGAGATCTGGTCCTCGGTGAGGACCTCGAGGGCCTCGGCGTACGCGGTCTCCTGCGCGGCGGCGTCGGACGGGACGGTGGTCGCCTCCGCGAGCGCCAGCGCCGCGCGCTCCAGCGGGCTGAACAGGTCGGTGTCCCGCCAGGCCGCGAGCACCCCCAGCCGCCGGGTCGTCTCGCCCTCGCGCAGGGCGGCCCTCGTGTGCACGTCGAGGCAGTACGCGCAGCCGTTGAGCTGCGAGACGCGCAGGTTGACCAGCTCCACGACGGTACGCTCCAGGCCCGCGTCGGCGGCGGTCGCGCGCACGGCCTCGGACGTCTGGACCAGCGCGTGGTAGGCCTTGGGGCTCTGCTTGTCGATGAAGATACGCCGAGTCATAGTTGAATATCTAACATTCTTGGGAGAGGGCAGGGGCCGGGATGGAACCGACGAGAGGTGGCCCGCAGTGAGCAAGGCCGAGGTACTCACCCCGCGGGACGTGCCGCTCGGCGGCCCACGGGCGATGACCGTGCGGCGGACGCTGCCGCAGCGTACCCGCTCCCTGATCGGCGCCTGGTGCTTCGCCGACCACTACGGCCCCGACGACGTCGCCGACACCGGCGGCATGGACGTCGCCCCGCACCCGCACACCGGCCTGCAGACGGTGAGCTGGCTCTTCAGCGGCGAGATCGAGCACCGCGACAGCCTGGGCAGCCACGCCTTCGTCCGCCCCGGCGAGCTCAACCTCATGACCGGCGGACACGGCATCAGCCACTCCGAGGTCTCCACCCCGGGCACCACGGTCCTGCACGGCGTGCAGCTCTGGGTGGCCCTGCCCGACGAACATCGCGCCACCGCACGGGACTTCCAGCACCACGTGCCCGAGCCGGTGCGGCCGGACGGCGCCGAGATCAGGGTCTTCCTCGGCACCCTCGCCGGTGTCACCTCCCCGGTGCGGACGTTCACCCCGCTCCTCGGCGCCGAGATCGTCCTGCGGCCGGGCGCGGAGATCACCCTGCCCGTCGACCCCGCGTTCGAGCACGGGCTGCTCGTCGACACGGGTGAGGTCCGCTTCGCCGAGACCCGCCTGCGCCCGGCGGAACTGGGCTTCCTGGAGGCCGGGGCCGCCCGCCTGACCCTCGCGAACGACTCCGACGGCCCGGCCAGGACCGTCCTGCTCGGCGGGACCCCGTTCGAGGAGGAGATCGTCATGTGGTGGAACTTCATCGGACGCTCGCACGACGACGTCGTCCGCGCCCGGGAGGACTGGATGGCGCGGCTGGGCGGCCCCCGCTTCGGCGAGGTGGAGGGCTACGACGGCGACCCCCTGCCCGCGCCGGAACTGCCGAACACGCCGCTGAAGCCGCGCGGAAGAGGACGCTGACCCGGGGAACGGCCGGACCCGTGCCCGGCGGTGCGGCCGCCGGCCGGTTCCTCCGGGCCGGGCGCCCGGATGACGTGCGCCCGCCTGCCCTGGCGGGCCTCTTCCGCCCGTCCCGGCCGGCGGACCACGGCCGGGGCGCGCACGGCCGCCCCCGGGAACCGGCACGGGTGAGGCGGCACCGCTCGTGACGTGGCGGATCCGCCGCAGCGCGGCCGGGGCGTCGGAACGGTCGTGGCGGCGGAGCGGTCGTGGTGGCGGCCCCGTGGACGACGGCGGCCGCGGGAGCGGGTGCGGCGGCCGCTACCAGGTGCGGGCGGCCCGCCGCAGGGTGTCGCGGACCCGGACCACGTGGGGGTTGGCCTCGGCGCCGGGGCGCTGGACGAGGAACAGGGTGTTCAGCGGCGGCTCCTCCGGGGCGTGGAGGAGGGCGAGGCGGCCGGAGTCGAGGTGCTCCTGGCACAGCGACCGGGGCAGCACGCTGAAGCCGGCGCCGGCGTTGACCGCGGAGAGGACCGCGTACAGGTTGGGCACGGTGACGGCGGCGCGGGCGGTGAGCTGCCTGCCGAAGACGGTCCGCCAGTAGCGCCGCACGATGGGCAGGTCCTCGGCGTAGGTGATCAGGGGGACCGCGCGCAGGGCGGTGCACAGCTCGTCGGCCTCCGCGGGCGTGGCGGTGAGGCGTCCGGCCCAGGAGGGACTCGCGACCAGCAGGTACTCCTCGTCGGCGAGCGGCGCCGACTCCAGGCCGCGGCCACGGGGCCGCCGGGTGGCGATGACCAGGTCGTGGCGGCCGGCCCGCATCTCCTCCAGCAGCGGCTCGGGCAGTCCTTGGGTGACGCGCAGCTGCACGCCGTCGGCGACGAGGGGGACCAGGGCGGGCAGGACGCGCACGCACAGCAGTTCCGACGGGCCGGCGAGGTGCACGGGGGTCGTCTGCCCGGCCAGCGGGCCACCGCCCCCGAGCGCGGCGAGCGCGTCGAGCGGGCCCGCGATGCGGGCGGCGAGTTCGTGGGCGAGCGGGGTGGGTTCCGCTCCGCGCGGCAGCCGGGTGAACAGCTCGCGGCCCGTCTGCTGCTCCAGGGTGCGGATCTGCGCGGTCACGGTGGGCTGGGACAACCCGAGCGCCGGAGCGGCGGCGGTGAAGGTGCCGGCGCGGTACACGGCCAGGAAGGTGCGCAGCAGATTCAGGTCGGCGTGCGCGGGCAGGTGCCTGGCGGCGCCGGCCGCGGTCTCGGAGGCGTCGGGCGTCCGGTTCTTCATGACGGCCAGCGTAACCAGCATCCGCATCGGAGTTCCGATGGCGGGGATCGGCTCTCCTATTGGCCCTCCGATGGAGTGCGGGCCTAGCGTCGTGGAGGTCGCCGCAAGCGCCCGGTGGCGGCCCCCGGCACGCGGGGCGACCCTGCGGCCGACCGCGGCCGGAGGACGCCGGGCCGCCCGCCGGCCGGACCCGCCTCCCGCACCCGAGCACAACCCCCGAAAGGCACCCCCCATGACCACCCAGAACGCCATCGACTGGCCCGAGAAGTACCTGCCCGGCACCGGCGACAACTTCGTCTCCAACGAGGTCGTCGTCCGGGGCGTCACCGCCGCCCGGGTGTGGCGCCACCTGACCGACACCTCCACCTGGGAGTCGTACTACGACAACGTCGCCGACATCTCCTTCCCCCGGGGCGGCGGACCCGAGCTGACGGCGGACGTCGACTTCGCCTTCGGCACGTTCGGCTTCCCGCCCCTGGACGCGCACGTCGTGGAGTTCCAGGCCCCCGCCGAGGGCGTCCCGGGCCGGCTGTCGTGGACGGCGAAGCAGGACGGCGCGCCCGAGGAACGGCTCGACGTGCTGCACGCCTGGCTGGTCGAGGACCTGCCCGGCGGCCGGGTGCGCGTCCTGACGCAGGAGACCCAGATCGGCCGGCCGGCCGCGGAGCTGGCGAAGCAGCTGCCGAACCCGATGCTCAACGGTCACCAGGCCTGGCTGGACGGGCTGGTCCGCGCCGCTTCCGGCAGACTCGGTGACTGACCGCCACCGAGCCGCGGGCGCGGCCGTGCCGACGAGGACACGGCCGCGCCCTTCGCCGGGTCCGACGCCCGTGCCCACGCCCGACCGTCCGAGGAGGATCCCCATGTCCAAGCCGCCGCTGCCGCCCGAGGCCGTCGACCTGCTGCGCCGCCCGAACCCGGCCGTGATGGCCACCCTGCGCTCCGACGGCACACCGGTCTCCACCCCCACCTGGTACCTGTGGGAGGACGGCCGGGTGCTGATCAGCCTGGACGAGGGCCGCGTCCGGCTGAAGCACATCCGGCGCGACCCGCGCGTCACCCTGACCGTCCTGGACGGCGACGACTGGTACACCCACGTCACGCTCGTGGGCCGGGTCGTCGCGACGCGCGAGGACGAGGGCCTCGCCGACATCGACCGCCTCGCCGGCCACTACACCGGCGGGTCCTACCCGGACCGGGTGCGCGCCCGGGTCAGCGCCTGGATCGAGGTCGAGCGGTGGCACGGCTGGGGCGCGATGAAGGACAGCGACCAGGCGTCCACGTGAGCGCCGGCCCGGACGGTCCCGGACGCGTGCCGGGCGCGGCCGGGACGCCGCTCGTCGGCCGCGCCCCCGTAGGAGCCCCCGGACGGCGGGCACGGCGGACCGGCGGGCCCGGTCGCGGAGGGTGGGAAGGCCCCGGCGGCCCTCCGCCGTCACCCGCCCGGCCAGGGCCGGTCCGGCATGATCCGCCGGACCGGCCCTAGTGGCCGCGCCGGGCGTTCCACCAGGGCAGTTGCTCGAAGAGGTCGACGGCCTCCGGGCGCCAGTGGGCACGCCACGACGCGGCCTCGGCGGCGGCGGCCTCGGCATGGCGCTCGATCGTCGCCCGCACCCGGGCGTCCACGCCGTGCCGGAGGGCGATGTCGCGGACGCGGTCGATCGTCTCCGGCGCGCAGTGCGGGTCGCCGAGCGCGGCCCGGACCGCGGCGTGGTCCGGGCCGTCGGTGGCGTCCAGCAGGGCGCGGACCACATAGGTGTGGCGTCCCGCCCGGACGTCGCCGCCGCGGGGCTTGCCGGTGGCCTCCGGGTCCCCGAAGAGGTCGAGGTAGTCGTCGCGCATCTGGCCGCCGAGGCCGGCCTGCGTGGCGTAGCGCCGCAGGCTCGGCTCGTGCGCGGTCAGGTCCTCCCCGGCCGCCAGCAGTCCCAGCCGCAGGGGCGCGAGGAGGGAGTAGCGGGTGGTCTTGTACTCGCAGACGGTGTCGAGCAGCGCCTCGTCGGGCGACGGGGTGACGTCGCGCTCCAGGTCCAGCACCTGACCCAGCACGGTGTCCGTGGTCACGCCGAACTGCACGTCCAGCAGGGCGTGCCTGCGCTCCGCGGGCATGTCGGCCTCGTGCAGGACGCGCAGCGCCAGGAACCCGGCGAGGTCCCCGGCCATCATGGCCAGTCCCAGGGCGGTGCGCGGACGGTCGGGCAGGTCCTGGCGGAAGGCGTAGTACGTCGAGGGCTCACCGCGGCGCACCGGCGCGTCGTCGATGATGTCGTCCAGGACGAGCGCGTGGGTCTGCAGCAGCTCCAGGCTCAGCGCGGCCTCCGTGAGCCCGGGCACCTCGTCCTCGGTGACCAGGCGGGCCGCCTCGTACAGCAGGATCACCCGGACCCGCTTGCCGCCGCGCAGCGACAACCGGGCGAGCAGTTCCAGGCAGCGGGGCCCGAAGCGGCTCAGCGGCGGACCGCCGAGACGGTCCGCCAGTTCGGCGAAGTACTTCTCGAAGGCCGCGTCGAAGCGCTGCCGGTGCCCGGCGGCGCGTTCCAGAGCGGTCGGGACACTGCTGTTCATGGGCTTCCGGGCCGGCCTTCCCTCGGGGTCTCGCAGGCAAGCATGCCAACAGCGGCGCCGGACGCGCTCGTCGTGGGCCCTCGCGGAAGGGCGGTGGGCCACCCGTTCGGAGGAGCGGTGAAACGATCCGTTAGGTGAACCGGGCGGCGAGCGATCCGCCGCGGGGCCAGGACACGGCGATCCTGGGTCCGGCAATCCGAACGATCAGGGGTCCGGGCGTTCCCGGGCCCGATCCCCCCACCGGCAAGGAGTTCCGCTTTGCGTGTTCGTCGTATGGTGACCAGCGCCCTCGGTTCCGCCGCCCTGGTGCTCACCTCGCTGGGCGCCGTCACCGCCGCCGCGGGCCCGGCGGCCGCCGACCCGTGCGGTTTCTACGAGACCGGCTCCGACGCGTACTACCACCACTGCACCTCCGACGGCTCCCGGGTGGTCGTCGAGGTCGAGGTCGCCCTGGCGCCCGACTACGAGCGCTGCGTCGGACCGGGCAGGACCTGGCTGGGCTCCGCCGACCGGATCCAGGGCGCCCACTACGTCGGCCGGACCTGCTGACGACGGGCCCGAGGCGCGGTACGGCCCCGCGCACCGGGGTCCGTACCGCGTCGGCCGCCGTGTCGGCCGCCGCGTCGACCGCCGCGGAGGTCACCCGGCCGGCTCGCCCGGCCCTAGAAACCCCCGCCGAAGCCGCCCCCGAAACCCCCGCCGAACCCGCCGCTGTGACCGCCCCCGAGGTCCCCGCCGCCGAAACCGCCCCCGAGGTCCCCGCCGCTCCCGTAGTCGCTGCCCGGGGGACCGTGCCGGTGCGGTGAGCCCGTGGAACCGGGCGAGCGGGAGGGCCGCGGCCCCGGCGCCGGGATCCGTTCGGACGACTCCCAGCGGCGCCGGGTGACGGCCGCCCACCACTCCTCGAAGGCCGCCGGCTCCTCGGGCGTCGAGTTCTCCGCGACGACGGCCCTGCGGGCGGCCCGGTCCCAGACGACGTCACGAACGCCCTCCGGCTGGAGCCGCAGCAGCGCGTTCTCCAGCCTCCTCGCGGTCAGGGCCGTTCCCGACCGCCGCGGACCCGCCGGCAGCGGCCGGGCGCGCGGCACGTCGTGCCGGTACACGAACACCGAGGTGCCGTGCCCGTGCAGGACCCAGCCCCACACCGCGCGCTCCCCGGCCACCCGGTACCGCTCCCGGCGGGCCTGCCTGAGCCGCTCGCGCTGCTCCTTCTCCCGCCGCTCGGCCTCCCTGCGGCGGGCCCGTTCCTCCCGGGCGCGGCGCTCCTCCTCGGCGTGCGCGGCGAGCCGGCGCTCGATCTCCTCCCGCACCGGCAGGTACGCCTCCTCGGCCGCGGCCAGCTCGGCGCGGAACCGTTCCTTCGCGCGCTGTGCGCGCCGTCGCGCCCCGGGCAGCCTGCGGGCCACCCGGTGGCGCGTCACCGCCCGGTACGCCGTCTCCGCTTCCCGGACCCGGTCGCGGAACCGCTCGGCCGCCGCGTCCCACCGCGCCCGCTCGTCCGCGGTGCCGCGGACCGCCGTCCGGCCCAGCACGCCGCGGTCGCGGCCGACCGGGTGGTAGGAGCACGGCTCACCGTCCAGCGGCTCCGGGTGGAACGTCAGCTTCGCCACGTGGATCACCAGGCGCCGCCCGGACCCGTCCGTCATGCCGGCGCTCACCTCCGGTCGGTCGGCTCACAGGCCCGTTCCCAGCGACTGGGTCGCGTAGGCGCACTCCGTGTAGAGGTAACCGGACCGGAGCGCGGCCGTGTCGGAGGCGGGCGAGGAGAGGCTGTCGTTCTGCGGCTTGTGCAGGAAGTAGGTGGTGCCGGGCGGCAGGCTGATGGTGCGCCGCGGGTAGTTCTTGCTGCTGTCGCTGCACGGGTCGAACCCCGACAGCACGGTGCTGGCCCAGGAGTACGTCGTGCAGCCGCGGCAGGCCTTCAGGGTGAAGCTGCCGGTGACCGGACCCGTGTAGAGGACCGTGATGTCGTCGGGGCTGTCGTTCATCACCGTCACCGAGATGCTGCCCCCGGAACGGGTCGTGGGCAGGCGCTTGCCGGCGGCGGGCACCGTCTGCGCGATCTCCGCCGCGATCGCGATCTTCTGCGCCAGGGTCCGGTTCTTGTGGTTCCTGTTCGCCTTGGCGAACTCGTTCATGGTCGTCCGCGCGGCCTCGAAGTCGCCGTCCTCGTACTGGTCCACACCGCACGTGTACGTGCCCGAGGAGGCGTTGGCGGCGGCCCGCCGGGAGTCCTGGGCGAGGGCGTCGCCGACGCCCGCCTCCTCGCCGGGCAGGCCGTCGATCGCGGAGCCGAGGCTGCGCAGCCGTTCGACCGCCGTGCAGGGCTCGCCGCCGCGCAGGTCCTTCGACGCCCGGGTGACGGCGGCGGCGACGGCCGGTTCGACCTTCGCGGCCTGGTCCGAGTCGGGGAAGGTGGTCAGCAGGTCGCCGAAGCGCTCGGTCCAGCCGGACCCGCCGCCCGCGAGGTCCCGCGAGGCGCACTCGTACAGCGAGGTGGCCAGGCGGTCGTCGGGCCAGTCCTCCAGCTCCCCGAGGTCCGTGGCGGGCATCTTCTCCGGGACCGTGCGCAGATAGGTCAGCGGCTCGATCGCCCCGCAGTGGTCGCCCTCGGCGTAGGCCCCGCCGACCGTCGAGTAGAAGGTCCTCATCCGCTGGGGCACCCGGTCGGCCGCGCGGGAGCCGGGGTGGTCGGCGCTGAGGTCCTCGTAGAGGGAGAGCGCCTCGCCGTAGCCGTCCTTGCCGACGCCGAACGCCTGGGTGCCGGCCTTCTCCACCAGCTCGTCGGCGCGCTCCAGCCGGTCCAGCAGCATCTGCTGGACGGCTTCGTCGCGTGCGTCGTCGTACAGCACGACCCCGCCGGCCGGCACGGCGAGCAGGACCAGCCCCAGTCCGAGCGCGAGCGGCGCCTGTCCGAGCCCGGCCAGGGGGGTGCGCAGGCCCACGCGCGCGCCGTGCGCCGCCACGACGGCGAGGAAGACGGCGTACACGACGAGGGCGAACACCGGGACGCCGTCCGGGTCGGCCGGCAGCGCCACGAACAGCAGGGCGGCGGTGGCGATCCAGCACAGCACCGTCAGGCCCCAGCGCCGCACGAGCGCGTATCCCAGGCCCAGCCCGCTGAGGTTGAGCACCGCCACCGCGACGGCCCGCGCGCCGTCCGCCGGGGCCGGTGGCGGGGCCGGCGGCATCGGTGGGACCGGTGGCATCGAGAACTGGTGATCGTGCATGCCGTAGCCGTCGCCGGACATGGCTGGCCCCCCCGTCAACTGCGCCCGTACGTCAGTGATTTGTCAGTGTACGGGCGCGGAGTGACACGCGAACAGGGCAGTGGCGGGCAGGAGTCGGCCGTTTCGGCCGTGCGGCGGCGGCCGGAGGTGTGACGGGGTCCGCCGGGTGTGGCCGTGGGGGCGACACGGGGCTGGTAAATGAAAATGATTATCGATAGCGTGTGGTGTGCGCGGCCCGGCCCCTCCCGCACGAGGGCGCTCCGGGCTGCCCTGGCAATCCCCACTCATGTCGGAAAAAGGGAAGTCGTGGCTCATCTGTTGATGGTCGAGAGCTGGGTCGGATCGATGAGCGGGCTGCTGCCCCGGGCGATCCGGGAGGGCGGACACACGTTCACGTTCCTCACCCGCGACCTGCACCACTACCTGCGGTCGGCGCCCGAGCGGGGGACGCATCCGCTGCTCGGCGCCCGCCACGTGATCACGGCCGACACCAACGACGCCGAGACCCTGATCGCCGAGGCCGAGCGGCTGCACGCGGCGCTCGGCTTCGACGGCGTCCTCACCTCCTGCGACTACTACCTGCCGACGGCGGCGCGCATCGCCGGCGCCCTCGGCCTGCCGGGACCCGATCCCGAAGCGGTCCACCACGCCTGCCGCAAGGACGCCACCCGCCGGCTCCTCGCCGGCGCCGGACTGCCCGGCCCCCGCTTCGCCGTGCACGAGGAGTGGAGCGACCTGGCGCGCGCCGCGCGGGAGATCGGCTATCCCCTGGTCGTCAAGCCCGTCGACCTGTGCGCGGGCATGTACGTGCGCCGGGTGGACGACGAGGCGCAGCTCGCCGGGGCGGTGAACGCGCTGGCGGGCTTCCCGGTCAACGCCCGGGGACAGCGGCGCGAGCCGGCCGTCCTCCTCGAGGAACTGCTGGACGGCCCCGAGGTCAGCGTCGAGACCGTGTCGCACGCGGGCGCGGTCCACGTGGTCGGCGTGACCGACAAGAGCGTCGGCGGGGCGCCCGCCTTCGTCGAGACCGGCCACATGTTCCCCGCCGCCCTGACACCGGCCGACACCGAGGCCGCCGGGCGGACCGCGCTGGACGCGCTCGAGGCGCTGGGCCTCACCGACGGCGTCGTGGCGCACACGGAGGTCAAGCTGACCTCCGCCGGACCGCGGGTCGTCGAGGTCAACCCCCGGCCCGCCGGCAACCGCATCACCGAACTCGTCCGCCACGTCACCGGCATCGACCTCGCCGCCGCCTTCGTCGACGTCTGTCTGGGCCGCGTCCCCGACCTGCGGCCCACGGACACCGGGCTGCGCAGCGCCGCCATCGGCTTCCTCGTCCCGGACCGCGCGGGCACCCTCGAAGCGTTCGACGGCCGTTCGCCGGCCGAGGAGCCGGGCGTGCTGGAGGTGCGGCTCGCCGGACCCGGCACGGCCGTGACGGCGGCGGGCAGCAACAACGACTACCTGGGCCACGTCATGGCCGGCGACCCGGACGGACCCGGCGCCCGCGACCGCGTCGAGGACCTGCTGGCCGGGCTGCGCGCGGGGCTGGTGATCCGGTGACCGTCACCGACGCACGACCCTGCCGGACGTACGACGACCTGGTCGCCCGCGTCCGCGCGGGCGCCCTCGGCCCCGACCCGCGGACCCGGCGCGTCGCCGCCGCCTTCACCACCCGGCAGGCCGTACGGCACGACGGGCGCGGCACCGGCTACCGCAACGAGGTCCTCAGCCTCCGCCTCGCCGAAGCCGTCGGCTCCTGCGCCGTCGAACCCGGCGAGCTGCCCGACAGCGCGCTCGACGACTGCGTCGGCGCCGACGTGGCCCGGCTCCTCGGCCATCCGCTGCCGGCGGTGCGGGTGGCCGCCCTCGACGCCTACCTGATGCACGTCACCCCGCACACACCGGACCACGGGGCGCGGCCCGTCGCCCTGCCCGCCGGGTCGTCGCTGGAGAAGTCCAGGGCCAGGGCGCGGGCCGTGGTGGAGCTGCTGGACCTGCCGGCCGGGGCGGCCGTGCTGGTGGTCGGCGTCGTCAACTCCCTGCTGGAGGCGCTGCGTTCACGGGAACTGCGCTACCTGCCGTGTGATCTCAAGGGCGGGGTGACGGAGTGGGGCGAGCCGGTCGTCGCCGACGCGCTCGCCGCCGCCGCGGACTGCGACGCGCTGCTGGTGTCCGGGATGACCCTGGGCAACGGCACCTTCGAGCCGCTGCGCGAGCACGCCCTGCGGCACGGCAAGCAGCTGGTGACGTTCGCGCAGACCGGCAGCGCGGTCCTGCCCCGCTTCCTGGGACACGGGGTGAGCGCGGTGTGCGCGGAGCCGTACCCGTTCTTCTGGCTCGACGGCGGCCCCGGGGTCGTCCACCGGTACCGGAGCCGCGGGGGTGGGCGATGACCGTCACCGCCGTACGCCCCACCGCGCGCCGGGAGCTGCTCGCCCTGCTCGGCCGCACCCCCGTCGTCCGTGTCACGACCGGCCTGCCCCACGCCCACCCCGGGTTCTGGGCCAAGCTCGAAGGGCTCGCGGCGGGCGGCATGAAGGCGCGGGCCGCCGTGTCGATGCTGCTGGGCGCGCGGGAGCGCGGCGAGCTCCTCCCCGGCGCGCCGGTGGTGGAGTCCACCTCCGGCACGCTCGGCATCGGGCTCGCCTTCGCCGGGCAGGCGCTCGGCCACCCCGTCGTCCTGGTCGGCGACAGCGAACTGGAACCGTCCATGCGGCAGTTGCTGCACGCGCACGGCGTCCGCCTGGAGCTCGTCGACCGTCCCGCACCGCAGGGCGGCTGGCAGGCCGCCCGACTCGGCCGGCTGCGCGAACTGCTCGCCGAACTGCCCGCCGCCTACTGGCCCGACCAGTACAACAACCCCGACAACACGGCCGGTTACGCCTCCCTGGCCGCCGAACTCGGCGCCCAGCTCGACCACGTGGACATCCTGGTGTGCAGCGTCGGCACCGGAGGCCACAGCGCCGGTGTGATCGGCCCGCTGCGCCGGCGCTGGCCCGCGCTCCGGCTCGTCGGCGTCGACGCCACCGGCTCCACGATCTTCGGCCAGCCCGCCCGGCCCCGCCTGATGCGCGGCCTCGGCAGCAGCATCCACCCGCGCAACGTCGCCTACGACGCCTTCGACGAGGTCCACTGGATCGGCCCCGCCGAAGCCGTGGACGGCTGCCGCAGGCTCGCCCGGGGCAGCTTCGTCAGCGGCGGCTGGAGCACGGGCGCGGTCGCCCGGGTCGCCGCCTGGGCGGCCCGCGTGCACCCGGGCGCCGTCGTCGCCACCGTCTTCCCCGACGGACCGCACCGCTACCTCGGCACCGTCTACGACGACGACTTCCTCGCCGCCCACGGCGTCGACCCCGCCGGCGCCGCCACCCGGCCCGTGGAGATACCGCACCCCCGCGCCGCCGAGGCGAGCGGCTGGGCGCGCTGCACCCGGGTGACCGACCCGCTCTCTCCCGGAGGGACCCGATGAAGGCCCGCCTGCGCACCGTACGTCTCGAACTGGCCGAGCCGCTGCGCATCTCCCGCTCCACCACGACCGCCCGCGACGCCGTGTGGCTGGCCGTCGAGCACGACGGCGTCACCGGTTACGGCGAGGCCGTCAGCAGCGCCTACTACGGGCTGGACGCCGCCACGCTCGTACGGCTGATCTCGGCGTTCGACCCGGCACGGTTCGCCGGCCCCGAGAGCGCCCTGGAGGCCCTGCCCGCCGTCGACGCCCCGCCCGCCGTCGTCGCCGCCGTCGAGTCCGCGCTGCTGGACCTCGTCGGCAAGCGGGACGGCGTGCCCCTGCACCGCCTGCTGGGGACCGGGGCGCCGTCCCGCGTCGCCACCGCACGCACCATCGGCATCACCTCCCTCGCGCACGCGGCCGCCGAGGCCCGGCGCCTCGCCGCGAGCGGATTCGAGGTCGTCAAGGTGAAGGCGGGCTCGTCCGATCCCGAGGACGACGTCGAGCGCGTGCGGGTCGTCCGTGACGCCGCCCCGCGCGTACGGCTGCTGCTGGACCCGAACGGGGCCTGGACCGCGGCCGAGGCCGAACGTCTGCTGCCCCGGTTCGCCGCACTCGGGGTCGAGGCCGTCGAACAGCCCCTGCCGCCCGGTGACCCCGACGCCCTCGCAGCCCTCGCCGAGAGGTCGCCGCTGCCCGTCGTCGCCGACGAGGACGCCGTGTCGCTCGACGACGTACGGCGGCTGGCCGGACGTGTCCACGGCGTCAACGTCAAGCTCGCCAAGTGCGGGGGAGTCCGGGCCGCCCTGCGCATCGCGGAGTCCGTCGAGGGCAGCGGCACGGAGCTGATGCTCGGCTGTCTCACCGCGAGCAGCCTCGGCATCGCGCCCGCCGTCCACCTCGCCGGCCGCGCCCGCTGGACCGACCTCGACGGACACCTGCTGCTCGCCCATGACCCGTGGCGGGGGATCGGCGGCGACGACGGCTTCGTGGGCCCGAGCGCCCGCCCGGGACTGGGCGTCGAGGAGGTGGCGGCCCGTGCGGACGTGGCGTGAGGTGCGCGGCTTCCCGTTCGCCGTGCGGCTCCTGCTCGTCAACCAGTTCGGCGTCAACACCGGCTTCTACCTGCTCGTCCCGTACCTCGCCACCCACCTGGGCGAGAACCTCGGCATGTCGGCGGCGGTCGTCGGCATCGTCCTCGGCGTGCGCAGCCTCAGCCAGCAGGGACTGTTCATCATCGGCGGCTCGGCAGCGGACCGGCTCGGGGCGCGCGGCGTCATCATCGCCGGGTGCGCCCTGCGGACCGTCGGGTTCGCGCTGTTCGCGCTGGGCGACGGGCTGCCGGTGCTGCTCGCGGCGTCCGTGCTCAGCGGGCTCGCCGGGGCGCTGTTCAACCCGGCCGTGCGGGCATATCTCGCGCACGAGGCGGGGGAGCGCAAGGCGGAGGCGTTCGCGCTGTTCAACGTGTTCGCCACGACCGGCGCGCTCGTCGGGCCGCTGCTGGGCGGCGCCCTGCTCCTCGTCGACTTCCGCACCTCCGCGCTGACCGCCGCCGGGATCTTCGCGGTGCTCACGGTGGCGCAGGCCCTCGTCCTGCCCGCACGTGAGGTCGAGCGGAGCGGCGGCGGCGTCCTCGAGGACTGGCGCGAGGTGCTCGGCAACCGGGCGTTCACGGCCTTCTCCCTCGCCACGGTCGGCATGTTCACCCTGGAGAGCCAGCTCTACCTGCTGCTGCCCGACGGGGCCCGCGAGGCCACCGGCTGGGACGGCGCGGCGGGCCTCGTCCTCCTCGTCGGCACGGTCGCCCACCTGGCGCTCCAGCTGAGGATCACGGCGAGCCTCACGTCCCGGGGACCCGGGGAGCGCTGGACAGCGGTCGGGCTCGCGGTGATGGGGCTGGCCTTCCTGCCGGCGGCCCTCACGGCGGGTGCCGTACCCGTTCTCGCGGGCGCGCTGCTGCTCCACGTCGGCCTCATGATCGCCTCGCCGTTCGTGATGGAGCTGATACCCCGCTTCGGGCGCCCCGAGCTGACCGGCACGTACTTCGGCGTCTTCTACGTCGTCTCGGGCGTCGCCGCGGCCCTGGGCAACGCGGTCGTCGGCTGGGCCATGGACGCGGGGGAGGCCGCGGGACGCGCGTGGCTGCCGTGGGCGTGCTGCGCGCTGTTCGGGCTGGCCTCGGCGGGCGGGGTCGCGTGGCTGCGTCGCCGGGGGGCGCTGCCGGCGCCCGGGGAGCCGGTGCGCGAGGGGGCCGGCGCATGACCGGCGGCAACCTCCTCACCGACCACCCCGCCCTCTACGAGGCCCGCTTCCCCGACCCCGAGCGCCTCGCCGGCCGCTGGGCCGAGGACCGCCTGCGCCGCCACGGCGCCGGGCCACGCGTCCTGGACATGGGCTGCGGCACCGGCCGCGACGCCGCCCACCTGCACTCCGCCGGCCGCACGGTCACCGGCGCCGACCGCTCCGAGGCCATGCTGGCCCACGCCCGCGTCCACCACCCGGGCCCGGCGTACGTCCGGGCCGACCTGCACGGCTTCGGCCGGCCCGAGCTGGGCGGGAGCGCCTTCGACGCCGTCCTCTGCCTGGACAGCGCCCTGCTGTACTGCCACACCAACGACCAGCTCGACGGCTTCCTCACCTCCTGCCGCCGGGTCCTCGCGCCGGGCGGGCTGCTGGTCGCGGAGATGCGCAACGGCGCGTACTTCCTGGGCCGCACGGACCTCCTGGACACCCCGACGGTCACCGCCTTCACCTGGCAGGGCACCACCCACCGGTCCACCACCACCCTCACGGTCGACCGCACCGCCCAACTGCTGCGCCGCACCCGCCTCTGGACGGCCGACGACGGGTCGCCGCCCGTCGAGCAGCGCTCCGCCTGGCGGCTGCTGTTCCCGCAGGAACTGCGGTACTTCCTCGCCGCCCATGGCTTCGAGGTGCTCGAACTCCACGACGGCCCCGGGCCGCGCACCGAACCACCCTGGCGGCCCGGCGAGCCGCCCGGGTCCACCGCGGACCGGGACCGGCTGCACGCCGTCGCGCGCCTGCACACCCCCTGACACGAAGGACCAGTCATGCACGACGAACGTTTCCCCGGCCTGCGCCGACGCGGCTTCCTCGCCGCCTCCGGCGCCGCCGCCCTCGCCCTGGCCGGCTGCGCCGGCGGCACGGACGACAAGGCGGCCGGCGGCTCCACCACTCCCAAGCGCGGCGGCCGTCTGCGCGCCGCGTTCGCCGGGGGCGGCGCGAGCGAGACCCTCGACCCGCACCGGGCCAACCTCTTCGCCGACGTCGCCCGCGCCAAGGCCCTCTTCGACAAGCTCGCCGACCACGGCGCCGACCTCTCCGCCCGGCCCCGCCTCGCCGAGCGGTGGGAGCCCGACAAGACGCTGAGCCGCTGGCAGGTGACGCTGCGTCAGGCCACCTTCCACGACGGCAAGCCCGTCACGGCCGAGGACGTCCTCTACAGCTACCGCCGTATCGCCGACCCCGAGCAGGCGTTCCGCGCCAAGGCCTCCCTGGAGCCCATCGACCTCGACGCCAGCCGCGCCACCGGTGAGCGGTCGATCGAGTTCGTCCTCAAGCGGCCCACCGCCGAATTCCCCAACGTCCTCGCCGCGTTCGGGGCGTACATCGTCCCCGAGAACGCCACCGGGTTCGACGAGAGGCCCATCGGCTCCGGTCCCTTCCGGTTCGTCTCCTTCGTCCCCGGCCGCTCCGCCGTCTTCCGCCGCTACGACGACCACTGGGACGGCGCCGCGCTCCTCGACGAGATCGAGTTCGTCGTCGCCGACGAGGAGTCCGCCCGCGCCAACGCCCTCCTCGGCGGCCAGGTCGAGTACGCGCACGAACTCAACCCGACCACCGCCCGCGCCCACGAGGGAAAGGGCCGGATCGAGATCGTGCGGCTGCGCAACAGCGCCATGCAGGCCTTCTGCATGAAGACCGACCGGGCGCCCTTCGACGACAAGCGGGTCCGCGAGGCCTTCTTCCTGATCGCCGACCGGCAGGAACTCGTCGACGGCGCGCTGTCCGGCGCGGGCGAGATCGGCAACGACCTGTTCGGCAAGGGCTACGAGTACTACGCCGCCGACCTGCCCCAGCGCGCGCAGGACCTGGACAGGGCCCGCGCCCTGCTCAAGCAGGCGGGCGCCGAGAAGCTCAAGGTCACCCTGGACACCTCGGCCGTCGCCGCGGGGTTCACCGAGGCCGCCGGCATCTTCCGCGACCAGGCCGCGAAGGCGGGCGTCACCATCGACGTGAAGACGGGCAGCAAGGACTCCTACTGGAGCGACATCCTCGACGGCGGCACCCTGTGCTGCTACCGCTCCGGCGCCATGCCCATCGAAGCCCACTTCTCCCAGCGCCTGCTCACCGACTCCACCACCAACGCCACCAAGTGGCGGCACAAGGACTTCGACGCCCTCTACCGGCAGGCCCAGTCCCTGCGCGACAAGGCCGGACGGGCCGCCGTCTACGAGCGCATGCAGCGTCGCCTGTACGCCGAGGGCGGCTTCCTCGTCTGGGGCTTCGCCGACTGGATCATCGGAACCGCCCGCACGGTGAAGGGGGTCGAGACCCAGGCGCCCGCCAACACCCTCGACTGGGCCCGCTTCGACAAGGTGTGGCTCGCGTGAGCGGACTTCGCTCTTTCGTCGCCCGGCGGCTGCTCCTCGGCGCCCTGCAGGCCATGGCCGTCGTGCTGCTGGTCTTCGCCCTCACCGAGGCGCTCCCGGGCGACGCGGCCGTGGCCCTCGCCGGTGACCAGCCCGACCCCGCGCGCATCGCGGCGATCCGCGAGGCCATGGAGCTGGACCGGCCGGCGCACGAGCGGCTGGCCGGCTGGGCGGCGGGCCTGCTCCACGGCGACCTCGGCACCTCCCTCACCTCCGGCCGGCCCGTCACCCGGTACCTCGCCGACGGCTTCGGCCCGACGCTGCTGCTGGCCGCGCTCACCCTCGCGCTGCTCGTGCCGCTCGGCTTCGGACTCGGCGTGCTCGCCGCCCGCCACGAGGGCCGGCTCGTCGACCGGCTGGTCAGCTCGGTGACGCTGGCCGTCTACGCGGTCCCCGAGTTCGCCCTCGGGGTGCTGCTGGTGACGGTCCTCGCCCTCGAGCTGGCCTGGCTGCCGCCGACGGCCGTCGGCCACGGCACCGGCCTGCTCGCCGATCCGGCGGTGCTGGTGCTGCCGGTGCTGGTCCTGCTGTCCCGCCCGGTGTGCTCCCTGTCCCGCCTGGTGCGGGCCGGCATGGTCGACGCGCTCGCCTCCCCCTACGCCGCCCACGCCCGCCGCTGCGGCGTCCCCGGCGCACGCGTCCGCCGCGCCCACGCCCTGCCGAACGCCCTCGCCCCGGCCGTGCAGCAACTCGCCCGCACCGCCGACTGGTTGCTGTGCGGGGTGATCGTGGTGGAGGCCCTGTTCGTGATCCCGGGCCTGGGCACGGTCCTCCTCGACGCCGTCGCCGAGCGGGACGTGCCGGTGGTGCAGGGGCTGGCCGTGGTGTTCGGGGTGCTGACGGTCGTGCTCAACCTCGGGGCCGACCTGGTGGCCCACCGGTTCACTCCCCGCACGGAGGTGGCCGCGTGAGGACGTACCGCCGCTTCGTGCCGGGCGGCGCGGTCGTCGCCGTCCCCCTCGCGCTCGCCCTCCTCGGACCGCTGTTCGTGGGCGACCCGGGGCCCAGGGCCGTCTCCTTCACGCTCGGCGGCGGCCACTGGCTCGGCACCGACTTCGTCGGCCGTGACGTCCGGGACCAGGTCCTGCTGGGCGGCCGTACGGTCGTGGTCACCGCGCTGGCCGCGACCGCCCTGGCTTACCTCGTCGCCGTCCCGGTCGGCCTGCTCGGCGCGCTGACCCGGGCGCGCCCGCTGGAGGACGCGCTGATGCGGCCGCTGGACGTGCTGCTCGCCGTGCCGTCCCTGCTGCTGATCCTGCTCGTGGCCTCCGTGCTGTCACCGGGGCCGGTGGGGCTCGCGCTGCTCGTGGCGCTGGTCAACGTGCCCGACGCGGCCCGGACCGTGCGGGCCGCCGCCGGGGAGGCGGCCGCCCGCCCCGCCGTCGAGGCGCTGCGCGTGCAGGGCGAGAGCCGGTGGCGGATCGCCGTCGGCTACGTCGGCCGTTCGGCGCTGCGCACCCTCGCCGCCGACGCCGGCATCCGGCTGACGGGTGTGCTGTACCTGGTGTCGACCGCCGCGTTCCTCGGCGTCGGTGTCGCACCGGACGCCGCCGACTGGGCCGTCATGGTCGACCGCAACCGCACCGGCCTGCTGGTGCAGCCCTGGGCCGTGGTGGTGCCCGCGCTGCTGATCGTGGCGCTGACGACGGGCACCAACCTGCTCTTCGACGCGGCGCTGGAGAAGAAGAGGAAGGGGCGACGCCCGTGAGCCGGGAGACGGACGCCGTCGTCGAGGTCCGCGGTCTGCGCGTCGAGATCGACGGCCGGGCGATCGTCGACGGAGTCGATCTGAGGGCGCTGCCGGGAAGGGTGACCGCCCTGGTCGGCGCCTCCGGCAGCGGGAAGACGACGACCGGCCTCGCCCTGCTGGGCGAGCACCCGCCCGGTGCCCGCGTCACGGGCGAGGTGCGGCGGACCGGCGACGGCCCGGTGGGCTACGTGCCTCAGCACCCCGCCGCCGTGCTCAACCCGGTCCGCCGTGTCGGCGCGCTGCTGTACGACATCGCCCGGCTCCAGGTCCGCCGTCTGCCCCGCGCCGAGCGCCGGACGGCGGCCCGCGAGCGGGTCCTGCGAGCGCTGTCCGACGCCCAACTGCCGGATGCCGAGGCGCTCTTGAGGCGCTACCCGCACCAGCTCTCCGGCGGACAGCAGCAGCGCGTCGTCCTCGCCCAGGCCCTGCTGCTCGGCGCCCGCGTCATCGTCGCCGACGAACCCACCACGGGCCAGGACGCGTTGACCAAGAGCCGTGTCGTCGAGCAGCTGGCGGCGGTGGCGGCCCGCGGTGTCGCGCTCGTCCTGCTCAGCCACGACCTGGACGTGGTGCGCGCCCTCGCCGACGAGGTCCTCGTCCTGCGCGCGGGCCGGGTCGTCGAGTCGGGGCCGGTGGAACGGCTGCGCACGGCGCCGCGGCACCCGTGGACGCGCCGGCTGTTCGACGAGCGGCGCGCGGCCCCCGAGGAGCCGGCGGCCGCCGGGCCGGCCGTGCTGGAGGTACGGGGCCTGACCGCCGTGCACGGCCGGCGGACCGTCGTCCTGCGCGCCCCGCACCTCGCCCTCCGCCCCGGCGAGTGCCTGGCCGTGGTCGGCCGCTCCGGCAGCGGCAAGACGACGCTCGCCCGCTGCCTCGCGGGCCTGCACCGCGATCACGACGGGGAGATCCTGCTCGACGGCACACGGCTCGCGCGCAGTCTGCGCGACCGCAGCCGCGCCCAGCTCGCCGCCGTGCAGTACGTCTTCCAGGACGCCCGCGCCGCCTTCGACGAGCACCGGCCCGTCCTGCACCAGGTGGCCCGTACGGCGGTGCGGCTGCGCGGCATCGGCGACCGGGCGGCGGCGGACGAGGCGACGGCCGCCCTGGACCGCCTCGGCCTGCCGGCGGACCTGGCCCGCCGCCGTCCCGGCGCGCTCTCCGGCGGCGAACTGCAGCGCGCGGCCCTCGCCCGCGCCCTGCTCGCCCGGCCGCGGGTCCTGATCTGCGACGAGATCACCTCCGGCCTCGACCCGGTCACCCGGCGCGGCATCCTCCGTCTCCTCGCCGGTCTGCTGCGCGAGCGCGACGGCCTGTCCCTCGTCCTCGTCACCCACGACCTGGACACCGCCCGCCTGGCCGGCCGCATAGCCGTGCTGGACGCGGGCGAACTCGTCGAGCAGGGACCGGCCCACCGCGTGCTGACCGAGCCCCGCCACCCCTTCACGGTCTCGCTCACGCGGACGGGGGCGCGGTCGGGGTCCGTAGGGCACCCGCCGCCGTGAGGAGGGCACGGCGGTGTCCGCCGGCCGGGGGAACCCGCCGTCGTGCCGGGCCGCCCGGGGCCGTGTTCCGGGGTGTACTGCCCGGACGGATCCGGGTCGGAGGTGGTGGGTGGCCAGCCGAGCGTGGACCGCGGCCGCCGCGGTCGTCCTCACCGGCACCGTCGGCGCCTGCGGCACGGTGCAGGAACGACGCGCCGACGTGCGGTCCGCCGCGGCCGCGTTCGAGGAGGCGCTCGACGAGGGCGCGTACGACCGGATGTGCGGGGCCCTCGCGCCGGGGACCCTGGAGGAAGTGGAGCAGTCGGCCGGCGTCCCGTGCGCGCGGGCGCTCCGGGAGGAGTCCCTTCCCGCGGGCGGCGCCGTGCGGGGCACGGACGTCTACGGCAACCAGGCGCGGGCGGTGCTCGTCCGGGACACCCTGTTCCTCTCCCGTTTCGGCGACGGCTGGAAGATCGTCGCGGCAGGCTGCCGGCCGCGGCCGGAACGGCCCTACCAGTGCCTGGTCAAGGGCGGGTGAGCGATGAGGACGATGTTCGTCATGGTCCTGCTGGTCGTCGGATGCGGCCTCGCCTACCTCGCCGCCGTGGGACTGATGCGCCGGTGAACGGGGACGCGACCCGTGACCGGGCGTCCCGGCCCGGGGGCCTGCGGGGCTTCGTCCGGGACAACGCGCTGGGACTGACCTTCATGGCCGCGTTCCTGCTGACGCTGGTGGGGCAGGCGATCGCGGGCCGGGCCGACCTCAACGACCAGCTGGTCGCCGACCGGTTCCGGCCGGTCGGCTTCGGCGAGTACCTCACCTCGTCCGACTTCGCGGTCGACGTGGCGGAGAACTGGCAGTCCGAGTACCTCCAGTTCTCCCTGTACATCGGCGCGACCGTCTGGCTCCTGCAGCGCGGTTCCCCGGAGTCCAAGGAACCGGGCAGGTCCGGCACCGAGTCGGACGAGGACCAGAGGGTCGGCGAGCACGCCCGGGAGAACTCGCCCCGGTGGGCGTCGGCCACCGGATGGCGGCGCACGCTGTACTCCAACTCCCTGCTGCTCGTCATGGGGACGATCTTCCTGCTGTCCTGGCTGGTGCAGTCGATCACCGGCGTCGTCGCCCACGACGAGGAACGGCTGCGGCGGCTCGAGGCCCCGGTCGGCTGGACGCAGTACCTGGGCTCGGCGGACTTCTGGAACCGCACCCTGCAGAACTGGCAGTCCGAACTGCTCGCCGTCGCCTCCATGGCGGTGCTCTCGATCTACCTGCGGCAGCGGGGCTCCCCGGAGTCCAAGCCGGTCGGCTCCGCGCACAGCGCCACCGGCGTCGAGGGCTGACGCCGGGCCCGGCCGGGCTCAGCGCGCGGCGACGGCGCCCGCGGCGCGTCCGTACCCGTTCCACGCCTCGGCGCGCAGACCGGCGTCGTACAGGACGTCCACCGCGGTGCACGCCAGCGCCTTCGTGGCGGCGGACAGGACGCGCCGGGCCCGTTCGGAGACCGCCGCGGCGGCGAACTCGGGCGTGTGGTCGGAGCCGTCCTCGTCCATGATCGCCACGAACGGGTGGATGGCCGGCACCCGGGAACTGACGTTGCCGATGTCCGACGAACCCAGGTACACCCCCGGCGCGGGCGGGGTGAGGGCGATCCCGGAGCGCCCCAGGTGCGCGGCGAAGCGCCGGGAGAGCGCCTCGCTGTCACGGAAGTGCTCGTAGCGGACCCCCACCCGTTCGACGGCGCACCGGGTGCCGGTGGCCTGCGCCACCCCCGCGGCGGCGGACCGCAGCCGCCCGGCGAGGTCGTCGAGGGCGTCCGTGGTGGCCGCGCGCAGGCCGAACAGGCCCTCCGCGTACTCGGGGACGATGTTCGTGGCCTCGCCCCCGTGCGTGATGATGCCCTGGACGTGGGAGGCCTCCGGCAGGCGCCGGCCGAGCGCGGCCAGCACGTTGAACAGTTCGACGAGGGCCGCGAGCGCGTCGATGCCCTCCGTGGGGTTCCCGGTCGGGTGGGCGGCCCGGCCGTGGAAGCCGACCCGGTACTGTTCCTGCGCCGTCAGCGGGGCCCGGGCCCAGTCGTACACGCCCGGATGGAACATGAGCGCGGCGTCGACGTCGTCGAAGACGCCCGCCTCCACCTCCAGGACCTTGCCGCCGCCGCCCTCCTCGGCCGGGCTGCCGACGGCCAGCACCGACCCGGCGCCCGGCTCCAGCACGGCGCGGACGGCGAGCGCCGCCCCCAGCCCGGCGGCGGCGATCAGGTTGTGCCCGCAGGCGTGCCCCAGGCCGGGCAGGGCGTCGTACTCCAGCAGCAGCGCCACCGTGGGCCGCCCCTCGCCGAAGCGGGCGGTGAAGGCGGTCGGCATGCCGGCCACGTCCTGCCGCACGTCGAACCCGGCCCGGCGCAGCTCACCCGTCAGGAGCGCGGCGGCCCGCCGCTCGGCGAAGGCGTACTCGGGGTCGGCGTGCAGCGCCGACGCGACCTGCCACAGCGCGTCGGCCCGCTCCTCGGCCTGCTCGTGGACACGGCGGTACAGGGCTTCGGCGGTCTGGGGCACACGGGTCTCCCGGGTGTCGGCGCGGCTTCCTTCCACGACACCGGGTTCCACCCGGCGCCGCGCCGACACCCCGCGGGCGCGCCGGGGATCAGCCGTCGGCCGGGACCGGGGGCGTGGCCGGCGCCGCCGTCAGGGCGGCCAGCTCCTCCGGGCTGCGCGGGCCGGGCTCCGTCTCGCGCAGCAGCCCCTGCGCCCGCAGGAGCCCGGCGGCGGCGACGCCCCAGGGCAGCCGGAGTCCCGCCTGTCCGAGGAGGTCCGTGCGGGCGAGGGTGGTGGCCGCGGGGCCGGTGTGGGCGCTGGAAGGGGTGAGGAGCGCCGCGTCGTCGGCCCAGCGCAGGGCGAGGTCGACGTCGTGGGTGGCCATCACGACCGTGGTGCCGGACGCGCGCAGGGCGTCGAGGGTGGCGAGGAGGCGCTCCTGCCCGTCGGGGTCGAGCCCGGCGGTCGGTTCGTCGAGGATCAGCACGCGCGGCCGCATCGCGACGGCGCCCGCGATCGCGGTCCGCTTGCGCTGCCCGTAGGAGAGCAGGTGGGTGGGCCGGTCGGCGAGGCCGGTGATGTCCAGGGCGGCGAGCGCTTCGGCCACCCGGGCCCGCACCTCGGCGTCGGGCAGCCCGAGGTTCAGCGGACCGAACGACACGTCCTGCGCGACGGACGCGGCGAACAGCTGGTCGTCCGGGTCCTGCACCACCAGCTGGACGGTGGTCCGCAGCCGCGTCAGCCCCTTGCGGTCGTACGCCACCGGCTCTCCCTCGACCGTCAGCCGGCCCCGGTGCGGGCGCAGTCCGCCGCTGAGCAGCCGCATCAGGGTCGTCTTGCCGGTGCCGTTGCGGCCGAGGAGGGCGAGCGCGCGGCCTTCGCGGACGACGAAGTCGAGGCCGTCGAGCACGGCCGGGCCGTCCTCGTACGCGAAGGAGACGCCCCGCAGGGCGACCAGCTCGCTCATCACAGGGACCTTTCCAGTACGAACGTGAGGGCGGCCAGGGCCGCCAGGAGCCCGGCGCCGGCCGCCGTGAAACGGACGGAGACACGGGCCTCGGGCACCAGGACGCGCAGGGTGCCGTCGTAGCCGCGTCCGGCGAGACCGGCCTGGAGCCGCGCCGCCCGGTCGAAGGCCCGCACGAAGGCGGTGGCGCCGAGCCCGGCCAGGGAACGCCACTCGGCGGCCCGGGAGGTGTGCCCGAGCCGGGCCGCCTGGGCCTCCCGGATCCGGCGCACGGAGTCCAGCAGCAGGAAGCTCATGCGGTACGTCACCAGGGCGACGTCGACGACCGGTGCGGGCACACCGGCCTTCACCAGGCGGGGCAGCAGGTCGGACATGGGGGTGGTGAACGCGAACAGCAGCACGCCGAGGGAGGCGGCCGAGGTGCGCAGCATCAGCTCCCCGGCGCGCACGGCCCCGCCGTCGGCCAGGCTCACGAACCCGCCGGGTCCGCCCACCTGGACGAGCAGGGTGACCGCGCCGGTCGCGCAGAACCCCAGCGGCACCCGGTAGGCGCGCCACAGCCGGCGGGCCGGCACACCCGCCGGGCCGAGCAGCAGGACCAGCGCCGTCACCAGCACCAGGACCGCGCCCGGCCAGGGCGGCAGGGAGATCGCGAGCACGGTGAGGCCGAACCCGAGCACGGCCTTGTCCACGGGGTGGCGGCGGCGCCAGCGGCTGCTGTGCGCCGCCGCGTCGATCGGCAGCACGACCGCTCAGACCCGTCCCGGCGCGGACGCCCCGGCGTCGGATCCGCTCTCCGGCCCCCCGGCGCCCCCGGGGCTTCGCGCAGTCGTGGGCGCGGTGGTCCCCTCCGCGGTGTCCCGGGTCTCCGCCAGCCGTGCGGCGGCCCGCAGTTCGCCCTGGCGCCGCCCCCGGCGCAGGCCGAAGTAGTAGGCGAGGACGCCCGCTCCGAGGGCCGCCTGGAGGGAGAACAGCGCCGACTCGATCTCCCCGGACGGCGGCTCGTACAGGGGCGAGAACCACGGCTCGTAGTCCGGCTCGATCTCGGTGATCGCCGTCTCCGCCTCGCCGTCGGAGCCCGCGAACGGCTCCTCCTTGTGGTCGCCGAGGCCGAGGGCGAGCGGCAGCACGGCGAGCGCGACCACCACGGCCAGCAGCAGGATGTTGATCTTCGTGTTCCGGTTCACCGGGCCACCGCCTCCGTGTCGGCCGGTTCCTGCCGCTTCGTCACCAGTACGCCGAGGCGGGTCAGTTCGCCCTTGCTGGACTGCGCCAGGAGCCGCATGACCAGCACCGTGAGGAGGCCCTCGCTCACCGCCAGCGGGATCTGCGTGACGGCGAAGATGGAGCCGAACTTGCCGAGCGCGCCCAGGAAGCCGCTGCTCGGGTCGGGGAACGCGAGCGCCAGCTGCACGCTGGTGACGCAGTAGGTGGACAGGTCGGCGACGAACGCGCCGGCGAACACGGTGACCATCAGCGGCACGTCGTACCGCCGCAGCAGCCGGTACGTCCCGTAACCGGCCCACGGACCGACGATCGCCATGGAGAACACGTTGGCGCCCAGGGTGGTCAGGCCGCCGTGGGCGAGCAGCAGCGCCTGGAAGAGCAGCGTGATGGTGCCGAGCACCGCCATGATCGGCGGCCGGAACAGGATGGCGCCCAGCCCGGTGCCGGTGGGGTGCGAGCAGCTCCCGGTCACCGACGGCAGTTTGAGAGCGGACAGGACGAAGGTGAAGGCCCCGGAGGCGCCGAGGAGCAGGGTGCTCTCGGGATGCTCGCGCACTTCACGGTTCAGGGCGCGGACTCCGTGGACGACGAACGGCGCCGACGCGACGCCCCAGGCGACCGCGTGCGCCGGAGGAAGGAAACCCTCGGCTATGTGCATGGCTCAGCAGACCCTCTCCAGCACCTCGTGGATGGTTGACGCGCCTTGGCCGGTCTCCTGGCTGACGGGTACCACCGCCCGTGCTCCGCCTTCCCGGGTCCGAGGACCCAGTGGCTGCCCGTGAGGGCCGGAGCCGGACTTCCCGATCACAGTGGCGAGGGCCGCACCGGCATCACACCGGATTTCCCGTTCACCAAGGCGTGGTGACAGTAGTGCCAGGACAGGGGCAGTGACAAGCCGCGACGGGGGCGCGCGGACGGCGGACGAGGGCTCACACCCCGGCGCACGGGTGCGTTCCGCCGACGTGGTACGCGCTTGCTGAACACGGCGGGGATCCGTGCCGTACCTGGTGCCGCGGGCCCCGGGACCCCGGGGCGCAGGCACCGGTGAACCCGACGGCAGGAGCACCCGCCGTGACCGAGCCGGTCTGCACCGTGTCCGCCATGAGCTGCGGCCGCCGCGCGGCCGGCGTCGCCGAGAAGGGGGTGGAGGTGGCCGGCGTCACCGAGGTGGACGTCGACGTGCGGGCGGGGCGGGTGACGGTGCGCGGCGGGAGGGTCGACGGCGACGCCGTGCGGGCGGCGATCGACGAGGCCGGCCACCTGGCCGTCGAAGCCGTGCGCGCCGCGGCCTGAGCCGCCGGCGGCTCCGCGCCGGCGCCCTGCCGGGAACGCGCGTCCGGGTCAGCGGCCGCGCCAGTCCAGGCACAGCACCAGGGCGTCGTCGTCCGGGACGCGCCGGCCGCGGTGACGCGTCAGCTCCCGCAGGACGGCGTGCGGGACCTCGGCCGCGGGCAGCAGGCGGGTGGACAGGACCGCGCGGGCCAGGACGGCCTCGCCGTAGGCCTCCCCGGCGGGCGAGACGGCCGCGTGGACGCCGTCGCTGACGAAGAGGAGCCGGTCGCCGGGCTCGAGGCGGAACTCCTGGGCCGCGTAGTCCGTCTCCTCGAACATGCCCAGCGGCAACTGGGGGTCGAGGCGCACGTGTTCCACGATGCCGTTCCGCAGGCGCAGCATCCGGGGGGAGCCGGCGTCCACCACCCGGGCGTGCCCGGTGGCCAGTTCGACCTCGAGCAGCAGGGCCGGCAGGTGGCGGCGGCCCCGGTGCTGGGCGTGGACGGCCTGGTCGGCCAGGGCCGCCTGGTCGGCGAGGGGAAGGCCGGCCCGCCGCGCGTTGCGCAGCGCGGTGACGGCCAGGCCGGTCAGCAGGGACGCCTCCGTGCCCTCGCCCATGCCGTCGGTGACGTACAGCGTCAGGTGGTCGGCCGTCACCGACCAGTCGTAGGAGTCGCCGAAGACGTCGTAGGCGGGCTCCAGCTGGGCGCCCAGATCGAACTCGGGGCAGCTGCGCGAGCGGCCCGGGAGCAGCTGCCACTGCATCTCCGCGGCCAGGGTGAGCCGGTCTCTGCGTCTCGCCCGGAGGTACAGGTCGGTGTCCCGCTCGGTCAGGACCAGCTCGTGCGCCAGCACCTGCGCGATCCCGGCCACCTCGGCCAGGACGGCCTCCCCCTGCTCGGGCAGGGTCACCGACAGCACGCCGAGCCGGTCGCCGCGCACGGTGACGGGCAGATGGGCGCGCACCCGTCCCTCGCCGGCGGGCTCCACGAACGGTTCCTGCGCGCCGAAGGCCCGGCCCGCCGGGCTGCCGTGGGCCGGTACCGGTTCCGGGGCGTGCGGCGACGTGGACACCGGTTGCAGCACCGTCAGGCCGTAGTCGGCCAGGAACAGCTCGACACGGTCCGCGCCGTACTGTTCGGCCAGCACGCCGCGGACCGTGTCGAGCAACTCGTGGGGCGCCGCCGTCCGCAGGGCGCGCTCGGCGGTCGTCCATCCGTCCACGGTCGTCACTGCACCGGTCCTCTCGTCGAAATGTACGGATCATGTGCTCTTCTGCTTTTCGCGGCCCGCCTCACCGGACGAGCCCTAGTACGCTGGCGGTCGTCCCAGTGCCTGCGAGAGGCTGACCGTGACTGCCTTCCGTCACCGCCCGGAGCCCGACGAGGTCGCCCGGGTGACCGCGACGGCGGCGGAGCTGCTGGAAGTGCTGTGGGGCAGGGCGTCGACCGCGCCCGCGTCCGCGTCGCAGCTGCGCGTGCTGTTGATCCTCGAGCACCACGAGGACATCAACATGCGCACCCTCGCCGACTCCCTCGCCTCCACGCCGCCGTCGACCAGCCGGCTGTGCGACCGGCTCCAGGCCGCCGGCTTCGTCGAGCGCGCGGTGAGCCCGGCCGACCGGCGCGAGGTGCGGCTGCGCCTCAGCGGCCGGGGGCGGGCCTTCCTCGCGGACCTGCGCGCGCGCAGGGAGCGGCAGCTGCGGGCGGTGCTGGACGTGATGCCCACCGCCAAGCGGGTGGCCCTGCTGGAGGGGCTGGAGGCGTTCTGCGACGCGGCGGCGACACGCATCCACGACGACGCCGGGGATTCCGGCAACCGGATCGCCTGACCATGCCCCGCCCTCCTGTCCTCCGGGTGCTCGTTCCCGCGGCGCGGCCGCCCTCGCGGTGCGGTCGCCCCTCGGGACCCTGATACCCCGAACCCGCCCCGACCTGCGCGGGCCGTGACCGAGGTCCGCGAGGGGGCCGCCCGGCGGCGGAGCGCGGGGCGACGCATGAGCCGGGCCGGGAGGGTTACTCCGGTGATATGGCACGGACATCGAAATCCCGGACGCACCCGGGGCCCGACGAGCAGGTGGAGCGGCGCGCTCCGGACGAACCCACCGAGCTGCCGAAACGGTCCTGGGGGGCGGTGCTGAAGGGCACGGTGAAGGAGTTCAAGGACGACGAGCTCACCGACCGCGCCGCGGCGCTGACGTACTACGGCGTGTTGTCGCTGTTCCCCGCCCTGCTCGTCCTGGTGTCCATCCTGGGCATCGCCGGCCGATCCGCCACGGACGAGGTCCTGGACAACCTGCGCAGGCTCGCCCCCGGCTCGGCCCGGGACATCATCAGCGACGCGGTGCAGCAGCTGCAGGGACGCGGCGGGATCGGCTCGCTCATGGCCGTCGTCGGCGTCGTCCTCGCGGTGTGGTCGGCCTCCGGCTACGTCGCCGCCTTCATCCGCAGCGCCAACGCCGTGTACGACATGCCGGAGGGGCGCCCGGTGTGGAAGGTGCTGCCGGTGCGGATCGGCATGACGGTGGCGCTGCTCGTGCTGGCGGTGCTCAGCGCGCTGATCGTGGTGTTCACCGGCGAGCTGGCCCGGCGGGCCGGGACGGCGCTGGGCATCGGGGACACCGCCCTGACGGTGTGGTCGATCGCGAAGTGGCCGGTGCTCGTCGTCCTGGTCACGATCATGATCGCGCTGCTGTTCTGGGCGGCGCCGAACGTGAAGGGGCGCGGCTTCCGCTGGATCACGCCGGGCAGCGTGCTCGCCCTGCTGATCTGGATGATCGCCTCCGCCGGTTTCGCGTTCTACGTGGCGAACTTCGCCTCCTACAACAAGACCTACGGCACGCTGGCCGGCGTGATCGTGTTCCTGGTGTGGCTGTGGATCAGCAACATCGCGATCCTGCTCGGCCTGGAGTTCGACGCGGAGCTGGCCCGCCAGCGCGCCGTCGCGGGCGGACTGCCGGACGACGAGGAACCGTACGTGCCGCCCCGCGACACCCGGGCGTGGAGCGAGGAGGACCAGCGCCGCATGGAGTGAGCGGACGGACCCGGCACCCCGGCCCGGCCCCCGTGAGCACGGCTGCTCACGGGGGCCGGGCCCGTCCCGCGCGGGCCGGCCGCACCGGACGGCGGGACCGCCGCACCGGACGGCCGGTCCCACCGTCCGGTGCGGCCGTGCGGTGCGGCGGTCCGTCCCGGCGCCGCCCCGGGCCGGGCCGACGGCGGCCCCGCTCACCGGCTGCTCCGCGGAGGGGGCCGTCCGCGACGGCGGGCCCGGTGACCGGCGCGCCCGGATTCCCGGCCGGTCGTGCGGCGGCCGCTTCCCGCCGTCCACCGGGGCCGTACCGTCGCGGCACCCGGCCGGCCCGTGCCGGACGGCGAGGGGGGCCGGTCCGGCGCCGCGGCTCTCGCCCCGCGGCCGGCGCGCCGGCGCCTGCGGGTGGACGGACGGCGCGCGGACGGCCCGGCGGGACGGTCCCGGCGCGCGGCCTACGCGGCGAGCGTGCGGTGCGGCGGGCGTCCGTACGCCTCGCGGTACAGGGCGGCGAAGCGGCCCGGGTGGAAGAAGCCCCAGCGGGCCGCGACGTCGGTGACCGTGAGGCCGTCCAGCGGGCTCGCCGCGAGGAGCTCGGCGTGGGCGTGGGACAGGCGCACCTGGCGCAGACGGGCCAGCGGGGTGGTGTCCAGATGCCGTCGGAAGGCGTACTGGAGGGCCCGGACGGTGACATGGGCGGCGGCGGCGATGTCGGCGACGGTGACGGGCTCGTGGGCGTGGTCGTCGATGTAGGCCAGCGCGCGCCGCAGCGTGGCGGGACCGGAGTCGTTGCGGTCGGTCGCGGTGGGGTCGGCGAGCGCCGTGTTGGGGAAGGCGGCCAGCACGCCCGCGGCCAGGTGCTGGGCGGCCGTCGAGGCGACCAGCGGCAGGTCGGCGACGTCGGGGTCGGACAGGACGTGGTCGCGCAGGTAGCCGATCGAGCGGCTGAGGTGCCGCGCCGCGGCGGGGGAGTGGGGGCGGTGACCGGTCAGCCGGACCGGTTCGGTCCTGCGCCCCGGCGCGGCGGCGGCGACCTGGTCGAGCAGGGCGGGATCCAGCATCGTGATGTTGTAGCGGGCGCGGCAGACCCGGCCCGCGTACGGCAGTTCCGGCGGGGCGAAGGACACCACGTCACCGGGGCCGAAGGCGTCCTGGACGCCGTCGAAGACGTGGTCCTCGATGGTGCCGTCGTGGACGAGGCACAGACAGATCCGGCCCAGGGGCGTCACCGAGTAGCTCATCTCGAAGTCCAGGTCGAGCTCGTCCACGCTCACCGACGGCATGGCCGTCCGGGTGATCCGCGCCCGGCTCGCCTGCGGGGTGTCGCTGCCGATGTGCATGCGCGCGTAGGCCCGGCTGAGGAAGTCCTCGGTCAGGTCCAGGTCGTCACTGTCGAAGAACAGCGTGTCCATCACGGCCTCGTCCGGTCTCGGGCGGCCCTGCACGGTGCAGGACGGGACTTCCGGCGGTCGGGCCGCCCCGCCCGCGGCGGGACGCGGACCGCCGGTCGCCCGCCACCTCACCTGCCCCGCATCCCGGACGGCATTCGTTTTCCGGATTGACGGCGGCGATGTTCTTCGTCGTGCGTGCGGCCGTCACCGCCCGCGGCGGGCAGGCTGGGAGGGACCGGACTGTGATCGTCGTGGACATCGGCCACGGGGATCCCGCACGAGGAAAGAGGGACGGCGCGCCATGACCGCGGAGGAGGATCTCAACGAACGCATCGGTGTCCTCCAGGAGGAGATCGAACAGCTGCGGAACGCCGTCGTCTCGCACGCCGTGGTCGACCAGGCCATCGGCGTGGTCATCGCCGCCGGACACCTCCGTCCCGAGCAGGGCTGGGAGGTCCTCAAGGACATCTCCCAGCACACCAACACCAAGCTGCGGGAGGTCGCGGAGTACGTGGTGCAGGGAGCCCACTGCCGCTGGCTGCCCGACGAGATCCACGCGGCGTTCGTGAGCGCCCTCAGGCGCGCGAAGGAGGGCTGAGCCTCCCGGCTCCCCGCGGAGGTGTCGCCGTCAGGCGGCGTGCAGCTGGTACACGTTGAACGCCCGCTTGATCACCGGCTGCGCCACGTTCCGCACCCGGACGCCGCCGGCGGTCATGCCGTGCTCGGTGCCCATGTGGGCGTGCCCGTGGACGGACAGGTCGGCGCCCGCCGTGTCGATGGCCTCGGCCAGCAGATAGCTGCCGAGGAACGGGTAGATCTCCAGCGGCTCACCGGCGAGGGTGTCGGCTACGGGGGAGAAGTGGGTGAGGGCGATCCGCGCGTCGCAGCCCTCCCGGCCCAGCTCCTCCAGCGCGGTGCGCAGACCGTCGGCGCTGCGGCGGGTGGAGCGGACGAACTCCTTCATCAGCGGCTCGCCGAACTCCCCCGCGCTGCGTCCCACGAACCCGCCGCCGAAGCCCTTCGTGCCGGCGACCCCGATCCGTGCCCCCCCGCCGCACTCGACGACGGTGCCCTCGCCCTCCAGGACCGTGACGTCCGCCTCCCGAAGGATGGCGGTGACCTTCTCGGGCTGTTCGTCGTGGTGGTCGTGGTTGCCCAGCACCGCCACCACCGGCACCGGCAGCCCCCGGACCTCCTGCGCCACCACCCGCGCCTCCTCGGGCGTGCCGTGCCGGGTGAGGTCGCCCGCCAGGAGCAGCAGGTCGGCGCACTCGGGCAGGGTCTCGAAGGCGGGCCGCAGCAGTCCCTGGCTGTCCGGCCCCATGTGGATGTCACCCACGGCTGCGACGCGGATCATGGCAGGTCCTCCGCATGGTCGGGGGAGGCGGTCTCCGCCACCACGATGTCGGTGTGCACGGCGAGCCCGGCCAGTTCCTCCCGGACGGTCCGCAGCACCGTCTCCCGGCACCGGGCGGACGGCACCGTGCCGGTCACCACGACCGACCCGGCCCGCACCTCGGCGCGTACGCCCAGCTCACCGAGCTCCTCCGCGGCGAGCCGGTCGTGCAGGTGGGCGACGCGGTATTCGACGTTCTCGGAATTCTCGGGGGCAGGGCCGGTGCCGTCGGCTCCGCCCGCGTGGGGCCTCATCGCTGTGCCTCCTTCGGCCTCGACGGGATGACCTCCAGCCGTTCCAGGAAGTAGAAGAACGCGTCGGGCATCGGCTGGTCCCCGCAGGCGCGGCGCACCGCGTCCCAGTCGACCCTCTCCCGCAGGGTGCGGGCGATCGGCAGCACCGCGCCGAAGTCGCAGTGGTGCTCGGAGAAGGCGGCCACCAGACTGTGCACCAGGTCGGTCGGAGACAGCACCGGCATGAACACCGAGTCGACCGAGAGCTCCTGGGACCGTTCCAGCAGTTCCGTGGTGACCGGCTGGTGCGCCAGCTCGAAGATGAGGTCGACCTGCTGGCCGAGGCAGCTCGCCTTCAGCAGCCAGTCCTCCGGCGGCGCGTACACCGGCAGCCCGGCTTCCCGCAGGGTCCGGGCCACGGCCTCCGCGTCCTCGGGCCGGAAGCAGAAGTCGACGTCGTGCTGGAGGTTCTGGGTGCCGCCGTGGGCGTACACCGCGACACTGCCCGCGAGGGCGAACCTGTGCCCGTTGCGCTTCAGGATCGAGCCGACCTGCTTCGCGGCCTGGAGGATCGCCTGGTTGCGGTCGAGGGGGAGATCCTCCGCGAGCGCGCCGTTCTGCGGGCCGAGGCCCGTGTCACCCGTGGCCAGACGCAGCTCCGCGACACCCGCGTGCTGGTCGAGAGCGTCGTCGTCGGCGTGCCGCGTCATCACTGCCCCCTGTGTCTCTCCTGGTCGGCCCGTCGCCTCTTCCTGGTCGGCCCCGTCGTCCGGCCCGCGTCCGGCGGGCCGTCTCCTGTGGACCGGGACGGCGAGACGTCCGGGTACCCGGACGCGCGGCTTCGACACCGACGGGCCCGGACGAGCCGGGGAAGCGCCCGGACCCCGCCCCTCCCGCCCCGGGCGACTCCCGCTCCGGCCGCGGACACCCCCTGCCGAGGCACCCCGGCGACGGCGGACGCCCCACCGCTCGGCCCGGACGTCTCCCCTCCCGCTTCAGGGGCACTCGGCCCCCATGAACAGCGAGGACAAGCAGCAGCCGGTCCCGTCCGAGGACCGTCCGACCGTCGAGCGGCTCGTCGCGGCCTGGCTGGAGGAGACCGAACGGCACGACAGGGCCGCCGCCCACGAGGCCCGCACCGGATGGGAGCGGGGCGCGCTGCCGCCCGCGTCCGCCCAGGACCTGGCCCACTGGGTGACCGCGCGGGTCACCGACACCGCCTTCAACGAGGACGAGGGCCCGCACGTCGAGGGGGAGGTCCGGATCACGCCCGCCGACAAGGAGACGGTCCACCGATGGCTGGCGGAACAGGGCCACCGGATCTGACCCGCCCCCGCCGACAGGACCCGCCCTCCCGCCAGGGGACGGGCGCGCCGCCTTGTCGGCCGTGCGTCGGTGCGTCGGTGCGCGGACCGTGCGGCGCGACGGCCGCCGTGCGACGCACCGGGCGTGGGCGCCGGCCGGCGCACCGTCCCCAGCCGGTGCCCGCGGGGACCCGCACTCCCCGAGACGGGGCGGCCGGCCCGCGCCGAGGTACGGCCGCTCGGTGCTGAGGCACGGCCGCGCCGTGCTGGGGCATGGCGCCTTGCGCTGAAGCACGACCGCCCGGTGCTGAGGCACGGCCGTCCGGTGGTGAGGCACGGCCGCGCCGTGCTGGGGCATGGCGCCTTGCGCTCAAGCACGACCGCCCGGTGCTGAGGCACGGCCGTCCGGTGCCGAGGCACGGCCGCGCCGTGCTGGGGCACGGTGCCTTGCGCTGAGGCACGGCCTCCCGAGGCGGCAGCGGCCGCCCCGGACGCCGCCCCCGCGGGGGCGAGGGCCGACCGGCCCGGGCCGCGGAGCCGCGGCCCGGCCCGCCGCGCTCGTGCCGCCCGCCGTCTCAGCAGATGCGCGGCAGTTGCTCCCCCAGCGGGAGGTCGACGACCCGGGTCCCGCCGAGGCCGGTCCGGGCCACGACCATCCCGGGGTGCTCGGCCACGCAGCGGCCGATCACGGCCGCGCCCGCGCCCTGCGGATGGGCGTGCATCGCGGCGAGGACGGCCTCGGCGTGCTCGGGCGGCACGAAGGCCACCAGCCGCCCCTCGTTGGCCACGTACAGCGGGTCCAGGCCGAGGAAACCGCAGGCGGCGGCCACGGAGTCCGGCACGGGGACGGCGCTCTCGGTCAGGACGACACCGGTGCCGGAGGCGGCGGCGATCTCGCACAGCGACGTGGCGAGCCCGCCCCGGGTGGGGTCGCGCAGGACGTGCAGGTCGGGGGTGGCCCCCAGCATCGCGGCCACCAGCCCGCCGAGCGGCGCGGTGTCGCTGACCACGTCGGAGCCGAACTCCAGCCCCTCGCGCACGCTCAGCACCGCGACCCCGTGCGCCCCGACCGGTCCGCTGACGATCACGACGTCCCCCGGGGCGGCCCGCCGGGGGCGGATGTCCACGCCCGGCGGGATCAGGCCGATGCCGGAGGTGTTGACGTACACCCCGTCGCCGTGGCCCGCCTCCACCACCTTGGTGTCCCCGGTCGCCACCGTCACCCCGGCGGCGGAGGCGGCCGCGCCCACCGCCTGGGCGACCCGGCCCACCACGTCCAGCGCGACGCCCTCCTCCAGGATGAAGGCCGTCGACAGGTAGGCCGCCCGGGCGCCGCTCATCGCCAGGTCGTTGACCGTGCCGTTCACCGCCAGGTCGCCGATGCTGCCGCCGGGGAAGAACAGCGGCCGCACGACGTACGAGTCGGTGGAGAACGCCAGCCGGGCCCCGCCCAGCTCGACGGCGGCGGAGTCGGTGAGCGCGGCGAGCGTCTCGTTGCCGTAGGCCGCGGCGAACAGGTGCTCCGTCAGCTCGCCGGAGAGCGCGCCGCCGCCACCGTGCCCCATCACGACCACCGGATGGTCGCGCAGGGGAAGGGGGCAGCTCCAGTTCGCGGGGTCCACGACCGCCCCGGCCACGTCCGTGTCAGCCAACGGGGGCCACCTCCAGCCGCCGGTACAGGTAGTACGCCGCGCAGGCGCCCTCGCTGGAGACCATCGTCGCGCCCAGCGGGGTGCGCGGGGTGCAGGCCGTGCCGAACGCGGGGCACTCGTGGGGCTTGATCAGGCCCTGCAGGACCTCGCCGCTGCGGCACTCGGCGGACTCCGCGGTCCGCACGTCACCGACGTCGAAGCGGTGCTCGGCGTCGTACGCGCGGAAGGCGTCGGACAGCCGCCAGCCGCTGTCCGCAATGGTCCCGATGCCCCGCCAGGCGCGGTCGGTGACCTCGAAGACCTCCTCGATCACGCGCAGCGCGACCGGGTTGCCCGCCTCGCGCACCGCGCGCGGGTAGGCGTTCTCCACCCGGTGCTCCCCGCGCTCCAGCTGACCGACCGCGCGGCGGACGCCCTCCAGGATGTCCAGCGGTTCGAAACCGGTCACCACGATCGGCACGCGATGGCGCTCGGCCTGCTCGGGGTACTCGGCCGTGCCCATGACGCTGCACACGTGGCCGGCGGCCAGGAACGCCTGGACCCGGCACCCGGGCGCCCGCATGATCGCGTCGATCGCGGGCGGGACGCGTACGTGCGACACCAGCAGGCTGAAGTTGCCGATGCCCCGGCGGCGGGCCTCGCGCACGGTCATCGCGTTGGCCGGCGCCGTGGTCTCGAAGCCGATGCCGAAGAACACGACCTGCTTGTCCGGCTCCCGGCGGGCGATGTCCAGGGCGTCCAGCGGCGAGTACACCACCCGTACGTCACCGCCCTCGCCCCGCACCCGGAACAGGTCGCGGTCGGTCCCGGGCACGCGCAGCATGTCGCCGAAGGAGCAGAAGACGACGTTCGGGCGGGACGCGATCGCCAGCGCCTTGTCGATCATCTCCAGCGGGGTCACGCACACCGGACAGCCGGGTCCGTGGATCAACTCCACCTCTTCAGGCAGCAGCTGGTCGATGCCGTGGCGGATGATGGAGTGGGTCTGCCCGCCGCAGACCTCCATCAGCGCCCAGGGCCGGGTGACCGTCGCGTGGATCTCGTCCAGCAGCCGGCGGGCCAGCGCCGGGTCGTTGAACTCCTCGATGTACCTCATCGTGTGCCCTCCTGTTCCGTGACCGCCGCCTCGGCCTCGGCCCGCGCCCACGCGTCGCCGAACTCCTCTTCCAGCAGGCCGAGTTGCTCGAACAGGTCCAGCGAGGCGCGGGCCGACTCCTCGTCCAGCCGCTGGAGCGCGAAACCGACGTGGACGATGACGTACTCACCCACCTCGGCATCCGGGACGTAGGCCAGGCACACGTCCTTGACCACACCGCCGAAGTCGACCCGCGCCATGCGGGTGCCGTCCCGGTCCTCGATCCCGACCACCCGGCCGGGTACCGCAAGGCACATCAGCGCCCTCCTTGTCGTTGCGCGCGGCCCCGGTGGGCCGCCACTACCAGCTGGCCGAGCGCGAGCCCGCCGTCGCCCGGCGGCACCCGCCGGTGCCGGAGCACCGTGAAGCCGTCCGCCGCCAGCAGCGCGGCGCACTCGGTGTCGAGCAGCACGTTGGCGAACACCCCGCCCGACAGCGCGGCCACGCCCGCCCCGGTCTCCCGGCGGGCCGACCGGCAGACCTCCAGCACCGCCCGCGCGACCCCGCGGTGGAAGCGGGCGGCGATCACCGGCACGGGCGCCCCGTGCCGCAGGTCGGCCACGATCGCGGCCAGCACCGGCCCCGGGTCCAGACCGCCGGCGAAGGCGTACGCCCCGGTCCGCTCCGGCCACGCGGCCAGGGCCGCCGCCTCCAGCTCGATCGCGGCCTGGGCCTCGTAGCGGGTCCGGTGGCAGACCCCGGTCAGGGACGAGACCGCGTCGAAGAGCCGGCCCATGGACGACGTCGGCACGCACGCCGTCCCGCGCGCCAGCTGCCGTCCCAGCAGCCGCAGTTCCTCGTCCGTGCAGGCGGCGACGCAGGGCAGCCCGGGCTCCCAGGGCAGGCCCGCCGCGGTCAGCCGCGCCAGCGCGCCCCGGCACGGATTGGCCACGCCCGCGTCGCCGCCGGGCAGGTGCGCGTACGGCAGGTGCGCGAAGCGGCGGTAGCCGCCGTAGTCCGCGATCAGCACCTCGCCGCCCCAGATCGCGCCGTCGTCGCCGTACCCGGTGCCGTCGAAGGCGACGCCGACGACGGGGGCGGAGCCGTCCAGCCCGTGCTCGGCCATCAGGGACGCGAGGTGGGCGTGGTGGTGCTGCACCGGACGCAGCTCGAGACCGTCCGACCGCGCGGCCCGCCGCGCCCACCGCGCCGAGTGGTACCCCGGGTGCCGGTCGGCCGCCAGCAGCTCGTGGTCGATGCCGGTCAGCGCGCGCAGCCGCCCGGCGGCCCGCTCGAAGGCCCGTACGGTCGCCAGGTCGCCCATGTCGCCGACGTGCGGCGAGAACCAGGCGCCGTCCTCCGCCCCGAGGCACAGGGCGTTCTTGAGGTCACCGCCCACGGCGAGGGCCGGGGCGACGGGGACGGGCAGCGCGACCGGCTCGGGGACGTGTCCGCGCGACCGGCGCAGGACGACCTCGCCCCCTCCGTCCGGGCGGACGCGGACCACGGAGTCGTCGCAGGGCGCCTCGACGACCCGGTCGTGCCGGAGCCAGGCGTCCGCGATCCCGGCGAGCCGCTCCAGCGCCTCGGCGTCGTCGGTGACGATCGGCTCCCCGGAACGGTTGCCGCTGGTCATCACCAGGACCCGCGGCCCCGGCGGATCGCCCGGCAGACCGAACAGCAGCCGGTGCAGCGGGGTGTACGGCAGCATCACGCCGACGTCCGGGCTGCCCGGGCACACCGACGCGGCGAGCCCCGCCGCGGCCGTGCGGCGCAGCAGCACGATGGGCCGCCGCCGGCCCGTCAGGACCTCCCGCTCCCCGGCGCTCACGTGCGCCAGCCGCTCGGCGTCCGCCAGGTCGGCGCACATGACGGCGAAGGGTTTGCCGCCGCGCTCCTTGCGCCGGCGCAGGGCGGCGACGGCCCGCTCGTCGCCGGCGTCGCAGGCCAGGTGGTAACCGCCGAGCCCCTTGACGGCCAGCACGGCGCCCCGCGCCAGCAGCCGCCGCGCCCCCGCCAGGGCCGCCTCGCCCTCCCGGGGGCGTCCGCCGGGCACGGTGAGCCGCAGCCGGGGCCCGCAGGCGTGGCACGCCACCGGCTGGGCGTGGAAGCGGCGGTCGGCGGGGTCGGCGTACTCGGCGGCGCACTCCGGGCACAGCGGGAAGGCGGCCATCGTGGTCGTCGCCCGGTCGTAGGGCAGGCCGGTGGAGAGGGTGAAGCGCGGGCCGCAGTGCGTGCACGCGATGAAGGGGTGCCGGTGGCGGCGGTCCGCCGGGTCCGCCAGCTCCCGCAGACAGTCCTCGCACGGCGCGGTGTCCGGCGGGATGAGCGTCCGGCGGGCGCCGTCGCCCTCGTCCTCGGAGGCGCGGATGACGAAACCGGGCACGCCGACGGCCGCCACCGTCTCGTACGCCACCTCCCGCACGTCCGCCAGGGGCGGGGGCCGCTCGGCCAGGGCCCGGCAGAACTCCGCCACGGCCTCCGGGACGCCCTCCACCTCGGCGACCACGCCGGCCGCGCCGTTGCGCACGTGGCCCGCGAGGCCCAGCTCCGTCGCGAGGCGGTGCACGAAGGGCCGGAACCCGACGCCCTGCACGGTCCCGCGGACGATCACACGCCGGCGTACCGCGGCCGGACCGGCCGGGCCGCGGGCCGTCGTCGCGGAGGTCACGCGGTGGTGGCCCGGGGCGCGTGCCCGTGGTGGCCGCCGTGGTCGTGGTCCGCGCCCTCGGCGGGGCCGTGGTGGTGGCCGTGGTCGCGCAGGTGGTCCGCCGCGAGCAGCGGGGCGTGCGGCGGCACGCCGTCGGCGACGGTGAGGATCCGGTCGAGCAGGGTGTCGAGGCCCTGCCCGGTACGGGCCGACGTCCGCAGGATCTCCACCCCGGGATTGACGCGCTCCACGGCCGTCGCGAACGCGGCGTCGTCGAAGGCGGCGGCCTCGGCGAGGTCCGCCTTGGTCAGCACCACGAGGTGGGCGGCGCCGAAGGCGGTCGGGTACTTCAGCGGTTTGTCCTCGCCCTCCGTCACCGACATCAGCGTCACGCGCAGGGTCTCGCCCAGGTCGTAGGAGGCGGGACAGACCAGGTTCCCGACGTTCTCCACGAACAGCACGCGGGTCGCGGGCGGGAGCCAGCCGTCGATGAGCCCGCGCACCTGCGCGGACTCCAGATGGCACAGGCCGCCGGTCAGCACCTGCTTCACCGGCGCCCCGGAACGGGCGAGGCGGCGGGCGTCGTTCTCGGTGGCCAGGTCGGCCGTGAGGGCGGCGACCGGCACGTCCCGGCTGAGCGCCCGGCGCAGCACCAGTTCGAGCAGCGCGGTCTTGCCGCTTCCGGGGCTGGAGAGCAGGTTGACGGCCGTCACCCGCCGTTTCGCCAGGTCGGCGCGGAGCTCGGCCGCCAGGCCGTCGTTCTTGGCCAGTACGGCCGTCCGTACGTCGATGCTGCGGCACATCACGGGCTCCCTGCCATTCGTACCTCCGCCAGTTCCAGTTCCCGCCCGGTCAGCAGCTCGGCCGCCGCGGTGTCGCAGTGCGGGCACCACAGCGTGGGCGGCGAGCCGACCGCGAACCGCGCGCCGCAGCCGCCGCAGCGGGCCCGGGCCGGCACCTCTTCGATGACCAGCTCCGCGCCGTCCAGCGCGGTGCCCTCGGCGACCAGCGAGAAGGAGAAGCGCAGTGCGTCCGGGACCACTCCCGCCAGCTCGCCGACGCGCAGGGTCACGCCCGCCACCGCGTCCGCCCCGTGGGCGCGGGCGACGCCCTCGGCGTTCTCCACGACGGCGGCGGCGATCGACAGCTCGTGCATGGTCCGCCACGGTAGGCACGACCACGGCCCGGCCCGGGCACGCGGGAGCGGACGGCGGGTGTTTTCCCCCGGGCGGCGCAAGCGCGGGACGCCGGGGGGCGTGGCTCCGGGGCCCGGCGCGGACGGCCGGGGAACATCGCCGCGTGATGCGGATCCTGCTTCTCGCCGACGCGTTCAACAGCCTCACCCAGCGGGTCTTCGCGGAGCTGCGCGACCTCGGGCACCCCGTCGCCGTCGAACTGGCCCTCCGGGACGACGGGCGGCTGACCGCCGCGGTGCGCCGGCACGCGCCCGACCTGGTGATCTGCCCCATGCTGACGACCGCCGTCCCCGAGGAGGTGTGGTCGGCGCACCCCTGTCTGATCGTCCATCCGGGACCGCCCGGCGACCGGGGCCCGTCCTCGCTGGACCGGGCGGTGCAGGAGGGGCGGGACCGCTGGGGCGTGACCGTCCTGCAGGCGGTCGCCGAGATGGACGCCGGCCCGGTCTGGGCGTCGGCGGACTTCGCCGTCCCCCCGGACGTCGGCAAGAGCGACCTGTACCGCGGCGAACTGGCGGACGCCGCCTCGCGGGCGGTCCTGCTCGCCGTCGAACGCTTCGCCTCCGGCGCGTACGTCCCGGTCGTCCCGCCGGTCCACACCTGGCGGCCGTACCTGCGCCAGGAGGAGCGGCGCATCGACTGGGCGCACGACACCACCGTGACCGTCCTGCGCAAGCTGCGCGCCGCCGACTCGCAGCCCGGAGTGCTGGACACCTTCCTGGGAGCGCAGTGGTACCTGCACGGAGGCCACCCGGAACCCCACCTCACCGGCTTCCCGGGCGAGTTCCTGGCCACCCGCCACGGCGCGGTCTGCCGGGCGACGACGGACGGCGCGGTCTGGATCCCAGAGCTGCGGCCCCGCCGCGAGCCGGGCGGCCCGGCGACCTTCAAGCTGCCGGCGGCCACGGCGCTGGGCCCCTCGCTGCCCGAAGCGGCGGACGGCCGCCCACGGACGGGCGGGAGCCACGCGGACATCACCTACGAGGAGCAGGGGAGCGTCGGTCACCTGCGCTTCCGTTTCCCCGGCGGGGCCATGAGCACCGACCGGTGCCGTCGCCTCCTCGACGCCTACCGCCACGCCCGCACCCGCCCGACCGACGTCATCGTCCTCGGCGGCCACCGGGACTTCTTCTCCAACGGGATCCACCTCAACGTCATCGAGGCCGCCCCCGACCCCGCCGCCGAGTCGCTCGCCAACATCGAGGCCATCGACGACCTGGTCGAGGAGATCCTGACCACCACCGACCGCCTCGTGGTCGCGGCGCCGGCCGGCAACGCGGCCGCCGGCGGCGCCATGCTGGCCCTCGCGGCGGACGAGGTGTGGTGCCGCCGCGGCGCGGTGCTCAACCCGCACTACCGGCTGATGGGCCTGTACGGCTCCGAGTACTGGACCTACACCCTGCCTCGCCGGGTCGGTCCGGCGGCCGCCGCGCGCCTGATGGAGGACGCCCTGCCGTTGACCGCCGACGCGGCCCACGCCCTCGGGCTGGTCGACCGCGTCGTCGCGTGCGCGCCGGGGGAGTTCTCGGCCGAGGTCACCCGGATGGCCGAGCGGCTGGCCCGTTCGGCGGGACTGCGGGCCCGGCTGGGCGGCAAGAAGACCGCACGCGAGCGCGACGAGGCCGTACGTCCGCTCGGCGCCCACCGCGCCGCCGAACTCGAGCGGATGCGTGCCGTCTTCGACGATCCGGCCGCTCCGTACCACGCGCTGCGCTCCGCCTTCGTGCGCAAGCGACGGCCGGACGGGACACCCGGACACCTCCGAACAGAGCGCCCGAATGGTCGCTGATTGTCGGATATGTCAGCCTGCTGCGGGGGACGCCGCCAGGAAGGGAATCCATGAGCACCGACACCGAGGCCCCCGCGGCCGTGGAAGAGGTTCACATCCTGTGGACCTCCGAGGGCATGAGCTGCGACGGCGACACCGTCTCCGTCACGGCCGCGTCGCTGCCCAGTCTGGAGGACGTGGTCCTCGGCGCCATCCCGGGACTGCCCAAGGTGGTCCTGCACAACAAGGTGCTGTCCTACGAGAGCGCCGACGACTTCACCCGCCCCTTCCACGAGGCCGCCGACGGCGTGCTGGGCGCCCCGTACGTCCTGGTCGTGGAGGGCTCGATCCCCAACGAGCGCATCAACGGCGACGGTTACTGGACGTCGATGGGCAACGACCCGCGCACGGGCGAGCCCATCACCTTCAACACCTGGATCGACCGGCTCGCCCCCGGAGCCTTCGCCGTCGTCGCGATCGGCACCTGCGCCACGTACGGCGGAATCCACGCCATGGCGGGCAACCCCACCGGCTGCATGGGCCTCGCCGACTACCTGGGCTGGGACTTCCGCTCGGCCGGGGGGCTGCCCATCGTCAACGTGCCCGGCTGCCCCGTCCAGCCCGACAACTTCATGGAGACCGTGACCTGGCTCCTCTACCAGGCCGCCGGCATGGCGCCGCCGATCCCGCTCGACGACCAGCTGCGCCCCACCTGGCTGTTCGGCAAGACGGTGCACGAGGGCTGCGACCGCGCCGCGTACTACGAGCAGGGTGACTTCGCCAAGGACTACAACTCGCCCAAGTGCCAGGTGAAGATCGGCTGCTGGGGTCCGGTCGTCAACTGCAACGTCCCCAAGCGGGGCTGGATGGACGGCATCGGCGGCTGCCCCAACGTCGGCGGCATCTGCATCGCCTGCACCATGCCGGGGTTCCCCGACAAGTTCATGCCGTTCATGGACGAGCCGCCCGGCGGCAGCATCTCCTCCGGCCTGCTGGCCTCCACCTACGGACCGCTGGTGCGCACCTTGCGCGCCATCACCAACCGCTCGGTCAACAAAGAGCCCAAGTGGCGGCACAACCGCCCCGAGCTCACCTCCGGCTTCGCGCCGCGCTGGCCCGGCAAGTGACCCCCGAACCCCACGCCTGCCCCTTGTCCCGAAAGGAATCCGTCGAGTGACGACGAGCCAGGCCGCCCCCGCGGAGCAGCGCACCCTCACCGACGTCGCGTTCGATCCGATCACCCGGATCGTCGGCAACCTCGGCATCTACACGAAGATCGACTTCAACGCGCGCGAGGTCGTGGAGTGCAAGAGCACCTCCTCGGTCTTCCGCGGCTACAGCGTCTTCATGAAGGGCAAGGACCCCCGCGACGCCCACTTCATCACCAGCCGCATCTGCGGCATCTGCGGGGACAACCACGCCACCTGCTCGGTGTACGCCCAGAACATGGCGTACGGGGTGAAGACGCCGCCGGTCGGCGAGTGGATCATCAACCTCGGCGAGGCCGCCGAGTACATGTTCGACCACACGATCTTCCAGGACAACATGGTCTTCGTCGACTACTGCGAACGCATGGTCAAGGAGACCAACCCGGGCGTGTGGGAGCGGGCCGAGCGCACCCCCGCCCCGCGCGGCGACCAGCACGGCTGCCGCACGATCGGCGACATCATGCGCTCGTACAACCCCTTCGAGGGCGACACCTACAAAGAGGCGCTCGTCATGAGCCGGATCACGCGCGAGATGATCTGCCTCATGGAGGGCCGCCACGTGCACCCCTCCACCCTCTACCCGGGCGGCGTCGGCACGATGGCCACCCCCCAGGTCTTCACCGACTACCTGGTGCGGCTCACCCGCTGCCTGGACTTCATCAAGCGCGCCGTCGCCATGAACGACGACGTCTTCGACTTCTTCTACGAGGCCCTCCCCGGCTACGAGGAGGTCGGCCGGCGCCGCACCCTGCTCGGCTGCTGGGGCGCCTTCCAGGACCCCGAGATCGTCGACTACAGCTACCGGAAGATGAACGAGTGGGGCAACCGCATGTTCGTCACCCCGGGCATCGTGGTCGACAACCAGCTCGTCACCACCGACCTCGTCGACATCAACCTCGGCATGCGCATCCTGCTCGGCAGCTCCTACTACGAGGACTGGACCGGCGAGGAGACCTTCGTCGACAAGGACCCGCTCGGCAATCCGGTCGACAAGCGGCACCCGTGGAACCAGACCACCCTGCCCGCCCCGCAGAAGCGCGACCTGAACGGCGGCAACTACAGCTGGGTGATGAGCCCCCGCTGGTTCGACAAGCGCACCGACGACTTCCTCGCCCTGGACACCGGCGGCGGCCCCATCGCCCGCCTCTGGGCCACCGCCCTCGCCGGGAAGGTCAGCACCCCGTACGTGCGCTCCACCGGCCACAGCGTGCAGATCGACCTGCCCAAGACCCCGTCGTCGCCCGAGCGGCGGCTGGAGTGGACGCCGCCCCCGTTCCCCAACACCATCGAGCGCAACCGCGCCCGCATGTACTTCGTCGCCTACGCGGCGGGCATGGCGCTGCACTTCGTCGACCAGGCACTGAAGGAGGTCCGCTCCGGCGTCACCAAGACGTTCCAGGACTTCAAGGTGCCCAAGGAGGCCATCGGCGTCGGCTTCCACGAGGCCGTGCGCGGAGTGCTCAGCCACCACCTGGTCATCCGCGACGGCAAGATCGCCAACTACCACCCGTACCCGCCGACCCCGTGGAACGCCAGCCCGCGCGACTTCTACGGCACCCCCGGCCCCTACGAGGACGCCGTGCAGGGCTGTCCGATCTTCGAGGAGAACGGGCCGGAGAACTTCAAGGGCATCGACATCATGCGCACCGTCCGCAGCTTCGACCCCTGCCTGCCGTGCGGCGTCCACATGTACCTCGGCGGCGGCCGCACCCTCACCCAGTCCCACTCGCCGACCTTCGGCGCCCTGGCCGGTTAGGCGGACCGCCCATGCCCTTCGAACCCTGGGACGACGCCTACGCCCGCACCCAGGTCGCGCTGGCCGAGGAGCGGCTGTCCGGCCTGGACGCCCTGCCCGACGGCCTCGCCGCCGCCCGGGCCGGGCAGACCGTCGAGACGCTCGTCGGGCTGTACGGACAGTGCCTGGGCCGGATCGTCGCCCAGCTCGCCGACCAGCCCGGACTGCTCGGCCGGCTGGCCGCCGACGAGCTGGTCGGGCATCTGCTGCTGGTCCACGACCTGCACCCGGACCCGGTCGAGACCCGGGTGCGCCAGGCCCTCGCGGACCTGCCCGGCCCCCCGGAGCTGGCCGAGCTGTCCGGCGGCACCGCGCGGATCACGGTCCGGGGCGGCGGCTGCGGGACGGCCGGGACCGAGCGGGCCGTGCGGGAGGCGGTGGCCGCGCGGGCCCCGGAGGTCGAGGACGTACGGGTCGAGACCGGCCCGGCGGAGGAGACGCTGATCCCCGTCGACGCGCTGTTCCGCGCCCCCGCCTCCGTCCCCGCACCGGCCGGCGGAGGTTCCTGCGGATGAACGGGCTGCGACGCGTGGCCCGGCGGGCCGCCCGGGCCGACGGCCGGCACGACCGGCCGCAGAGCTGCGACCTGTGCGCCGAACCGCTGCCGCCCGGGCCCGCGCACCGCCATGTGCTCCAGCTCGCCACCGGCGGCGTCTCCTGCGCCTGCCGCGCCTGCGCCGTGCTCTTCGACCACGGCGCCGCCTCGGCGGGCGGCTACCGGCTGCTGCCGCGGGAGCGGCGACGGCTCGACGGCTGCCGCATCGACGACGCCGTGTGGGCGGGCCTCGGCGTCCCCGTCTCCCTCGCCTTCTTCACCCGTTCGGAGGAGACCGGCGAGGTCACCGCCGCGTACCCGAGCCCGCTCGGCGCGCTGCGGGCCACCGTCCCCGCGGACAGCTGGCAGGAGGTCGAGCGGTGCCACCCCGACCTGCCGGATTCCGTCACCGACGTCCGGGCGCTGCTGGTGCGCCGCGCCCGCGGGGCGGGCGAGCACTGGCTCGTCCCGCTCGACGACTGCTTCCGCCTCGTCGCCGTCGTCCGCGCACACTGGAAGGGACTGGACGGCGGCCCCGAGGTGCGGCAGCGGGTCGAGGACTTCTTCGGCGCTCTCGCCGAACCGACCGAACCCACCCCCTTCACCACCGAGGAGGCGTCATGGGCATCACCGTAGGAAAACCCGACGTCGAGCCCGACAGGCCGGCGCACGTCGCCGGCGTACGGCGCGGCAACCACCGGGGCCTGATCAAGCACCAGCCGGGACACCGCCGCGACGACCGCACGACGGCCCGCAGCTACACCGGCATCAACGCCAGGCTCCGCAACCCGGTCGACCGGGACATGCCGAACCTGCCCACTCCATGACGGCGCCGCCCAAGCCCTCCGCCGCGGTGGCGCCGGACCTCGCGTTCGCCGTCACCGCGGCGCAGGAGGAGCGCTTCGCCGCACTGCCCACCCTCCGCTTCCGGCTGGAGATCGTCCGCAACGGCGGCAGCCCCGTCGGCTCGATCGCCCTGAACACCGTCGTCCGCATCGACGTCGCCCGCCGCCGCTACGGGCCGCGGGCCCGGGCGGCGCTGACCGAGCTGTTCGGGGCGCCGGAGCAGTGGGCGAACGGCATGCGGCCGCTCACCTGGGCGCGGAGCACCGTCCACGTGCCGGCCTTCGACGACCGCACGACGGTGGAGATCCCCGTCGAGTGCCCGTACGACACCGAGCTGGCCGTCGTGAAGTACCTGCGCGCGGTGGGCGGCGACGGCGACGTGCCGCTGGACTTCCTGTTCAGCGGCACCGTCTTCCACCGGCTCCCGGGCACCCCGGGCCTCGCCGCCTCCCGCATCCCCTGGTCCGACGGCGACGTCCGCTTCGGCATGCCCGCCGCCCTCTGGCACTCCCTGACCGACCGCTACCACGCGGGCAGCCCCTGGCTGCGGCTGTCCCGCGAGACCTACGACCGGCTCGACGCCTACCGCGCCCGGCACGTCTTCGGCACTCCCGACGACGCCGTGCGCGCCCTGCTCGACGGCGTCGCCCACCACCACTCGGGGACCCCATGACCCTCACCGACCTCTCGGACGTCGAGAAGATCACCCGGACCTGCCTGTACGAGGGCTACCTGCTGTGGCCCTACCGCCGGTCCGCGCTGAAGAACGCCAAACGCTGGACCTTCGGCGGCGTCTTCCCCGCCGCCTGCGCCGACGCGCTGGGCGAGCCGGCCACCATGACCACCCGGGTGCTCCACGAGGGACCCGCCGACGACCTCACCGTGCGGGTGCGCTTCCTCCAGGTGGTGGACCGCACGGCGACGCGGGACGGCCGGCCCGTCGACGAGCTCACCGTGGCGGGGGAGCGCCACGTCAGCTGGCAGGAGGTGACCGAGCGCGAGGTCGTGCTGACCGGCGCTCCCGCCGCCGCCGCGGTCGACGTCCCCGGGGGCACCGCGACCGAGGAGCTCGAGCCGGGCGGGAGCGCCTGCCTGGTCCGTGACTGGCGCCGGCTCACCGGGACCGTCGAGGTGACGGCCGAGCCGGTCGCGGACGGCGTGCGCCGGCTGACCGTGCGGATCGCCAACGACACCGCGTGCCCGGTGCCGCGGCCCGGCGCCCGGCACGCCCGGGAGGAGGCCGCTCGGTACGCCTTCGTCTCCACGCACACCGTCCTGCACAGCGGCAGCGGCCGGTTCGTGTCCCTCCTCGACCCGCCCGCCGCGCTGCGCGACCAGGCCGCCGCCTGCCGCAACCAGGGCACCTGGCCGGTCCTGGTCGGCACCGACGAGGGCGACGGCCGGGCGCGCACGGTGCTGTCCTCGCCGGTCACCCTGTACGACTTCCCGCGGGTCGCGCCCGAGAGCCCGGGCGACCTGTTCGACGGGACCGAGATCGACCAACTGCTCGTGCTGAGCGTGCTGAGCCTGACCGAGGAGGAGCGCGCCGAGGCGCGGGCGAGCGACCCGCGGGCGCGCGAGATCCTCGACCGCTGCGCCGGACTCGGCACCGAGGACCTGATGAACCTGCACGGCACCGTCCGCGAGTTCCGCACGGCCGCCGGGGAGGCACGGTGACCGCGGTCTCCCCGCGCCCCGGCACCCGGGTGCGGCTGCGGCCCTCACGGCGGGCGGACATCATGGACCTCGCCCTGACGGGGCGGATCGCCGAGGTCGCCGCCGTCGAGGAGGACTACGAGGGGCAGGTGCACGTCGCCGTCGTCCTGGAGGGCGATCCGGGCCGCGACCTCGGAGCGGCGAGCCAGATCGGCCACCGCTTCTTCTTCGCGCCCGACGAACTCGAACCGCTCGCCGGGCCCGGCGGCGGCCCGCCCGCCCACCGGGTGCTCGTCGCCGGCGTCGGCAACATCTTCATGGCGGACGACGGCTTCGGTCCCGAGGCCGCCGCCGCCCTCGCCAGCCGCCCGCAGCCCGACGGCGTCCACGTCGCCGACTTCGGCATCCGCGGCATGGACCTCGCCTACCGCATGCTGGACGGCTACGACACGGTCGTCCTGCTGGACGCCACCCCGCACGGACAGCCGCCCGGCACGCTGAGCGTCATCGAGCCCGATCTCGCCGCGCTGCCCGCGGGCGGTGCCCCCGAGGCCCACGCCATGGACCCGGTGAGGGTCCTCGCCCTCGCCCGTTCACTGGGCGACGGCGACCTGCCCCGCGTCCTCGTCGTCGGCTGCGAGCCCGAGGTCCGGATGAACGGCGACGAGGTGGACGTCGTCGTCGGCCTCAGCGCACCGGTCCGCGAGGCCGTCGAGCGGTCCGTGCCGTTCGTCGAGTCCCTGCTGGCCGACCTGTCGGCCGATGCCCCCGAGAGGAGGTGACCTGTCATGAGGAACGGCATCTTCGTCCCCGCCCACGTCGTGAGGGCCGTCGTCGGCGCCGTCGGCGCCGCCGCGGTCGTCATCGCCCTGGCCGAACTCCCGGGGATGCGACGGTACGTGAAGCTGAGGAGCATGTGACCGCACCGGGCGCCCGGCGGGCATCCGCCCGGCCGGGCGCCCTCCGCCCGCTCAGGGCCAGACACCGGAGAAGTCGAGGGTCTCGGCCCACTCCGGGTGGTCTATCAGCGGATTGCGGTTCCCCTGTATCTCGGCGACGGCGGCGTTGCGGTGGAGTTCGTGCTCGTCGACGGGCTCGTTCCGGTGCCAGTTCAGCAGGACGGGCAGCCGTTCCTCGGGGAACTCCCTCGCCTCGTCGCCGACGGTCCCGGGATAGCGCAGCAGGAAGTACAGGGTGGCCCGGGCGACGGCACCCCTGCTGTGCCCCGGCTCGAACCCGGTCCGCTCGCGCATCCCGCAGTCGTCCCGTACGACCTCGTCGAAGTCGGGGAAGTCCATGTACGGGATGTTGCCGCGGAAGCTGTTGCACCCCGTCTCGCACGCGAACAGATGGTGCAGGTCACCGCGCATGGGCTCGCGCTTGGCGAACCAGGACTGCGGGACGACGTGCTCGCAGTTGAAGGGCAGCGACGCCTCCAGGGCGTCCAGCTCCGCGGCGAGTTCGGCCGGGCCAGCGGCGCTCTCCCGCAGCAGGAACTCCTGCATGCCCTTGAGCCGGGCCGCCTCGGCGGCGACGTCGGCGCGGACGAACTCCTCCGCGGTGAAGGTCCTGCCGGAGTAGACGCTGCGCAGCAGCCGGTCGGGGTGCAGGTCGACCCACGGGTAGAGCAGCCGCGAGGGCTGGTAGGAGGGGCGGCGCTCGTGGGTCTTCTCCAGCAGGGCGGTGAGCGCCCGGCGCAGCGCGTCGCCGTCCGCGCCGTCGATGCCGGCGTAGTAGGCGTCCCGGGCCTCCCGGTCGGCCTCCCGGTCGTAGTAGACGCGCTCCCTGCCCAGTTCGAGGTTGCGCAGGGCCGCGTGCAGATCCCGTTCGGCGGCCTCGTCGGCGGCGCCGGCCCGGCCGTCCAGCCGTGCCGCCGAAGGGAGCGGCGGGGCGGGGGCGGCGGCCGTCCCGGACGGGGGCGCGGCGGTGGAGCGGCCGGGGTCGGCCTGCCGGAGGGCCGGCGGACCGACGTCGACGCTGAGCCGCAGCGGCACGGTGAGGCCCGCGGTGCCGGCCGGCGCCGACTGCGCCGAACCGTCCGGCGGCAGCCCGTCGGCCGCCGGCTCCGCCGTGACGCCCGCCGTCGTCCGCGGTGCGGCCTCGCCCGGCAGCGACGTGCCCGCCGGCTTGAACAGCTCGTCGCGCAGCCGGGCCGCGGTCCCGGTCAGCGTGAGCCGGCTCAGCGCCTGGAGGACGCGGCTGACGCGCACCCCTTCGTTGGCCTTCCAGGCCAGCCGGTGCTCGCCCATGCCCGGCTGCCACACCGTTCCGTCGACGGCCAGCGGGCGGCCCTCGCTGTCGGTCTTCGGCACCGCCGAGTGGTGCAGGGCGACGACCTCCCACTGGTCGTTGAAGACCGGGGAGCCCGAGGAGCCGGGCGCCGTGTCGGTCACGTAGTGCACGAAGTCGTCCAGCAGATCGACGATCTGGTTCTCGCGGAGCGCGAGTTGTTTGGGTTCGCCGTTGGGGTGCTGGATGATGTTGACGAATTCACCGAGGATGGCCTTTCCCTGCGCCCCGTCCAGGGGCAGCCAGTGGAAATCGGCGAGTTGCGCGCCCCGCTCGCCGCGCTCGGCCACGGCGACCACGCTGAAGTCCAGGTCCCGGTCGGTCGCGAAGAACCTCTGGGGTTCCAGCGCGAAGACCACCGGGACGAGCGGGAGCCCGTCGAGTCCGGTCTGGAAGTCGAACGCGATGACGCCGCGGCCCGCCTCCTCGGAACTGCGCAGCACGTGGTTGTTGGTCATCAGGAGGGAGGGGGAGATCATGAACCCCGTGCCGTGGTGCCCGCCCACCGGCGATCTGACGGTGATCCGTCCGATCGGCCGCGAGGCCAGGTGTCCTCCCTCCAGGAACGCCACGCCGGTGAGGTCGTTGCGCCCCATCAGGCGTTCCAGGCCGAGCACATCGGCGCCGAAGGCCTCCGGCGCCAGCGGCAGCGTGCTCCCCGTCGCCGCCGGGGGCTCCGTCGGCATCCGCTCGATCGACCGGGCCAGCGACCAGTCGGCGTTCAGCCGCGCCAGCCGCTTGTTGACCCGGTCGGGCTCGTCGGCGTAGAGCACGCCGCGGCGCTCGATGGTCCGGCGGGTCTCCTCGCGCCGTGCGGTACGGCTCTCGAACCGCCGACCGGCCCGCTCGAGTTGGGCCAGGTAGTCGGTCTCCGCCTCGGAAACGTGTTCTGCGGTGATCATGAACGCCTCCGTGGTTCTCGGGCTCCCCCCTCATTCCATTGTGAGCACCGTCCTCCATGATTTTCCTTCGGGGATTCCGCCGGGCGGCGTCCGTCCCTCTCGGCGTTCCCGGCATGGTGGTCGCCGATTCAAATGTCACCTGGTCAATGAATTCGTCCCCCCTGTGCGGCAGTTCCTTCGCGCAGCCGAAGGGTCGGGGCGGAAGGGGTTCAGTGCTCGCAGAGGGAGAATTCCCGTTCGTAGAGCTGCTCGTTGTGTTCGTCGACGAAGAACTTGCGTTCCCGCATGAGTTGTTCGCGGTAGTCCTTGGCCTGTTCGAGGGTCATGGTCGAGGTGTCGGACCAGGGTTGCTGCGGTGGCACGTCGGATGTCGAGACGATCTTCTCCGACGGGTCGACCAGGAAGAACGCGAGGATTTTCCGGTGTCCCGGGCGGGTGGGATCCACGAGGCCGAACGATCCGACGCGGTGTTGCAGGATGTTCGGGAACGCCAGGCAGCGGCCCGCCGGGGTCGACGCCGATCCCAGCACCTGGTTCAGTGGGCCCTCGTCCTCCAGGCCGTAGACCTCGCGCAGGCCGTCGTCGTCGTCCTGTTCGTAGTGCGGGTCGTCGAGTGCCGCCCGGAAACTCAGCCGGCTCTCGGTGATGTTCTCGCTGTCCCAGTAGTAGATGCCGGTCGAGACGATCCGCTCGTTCATCATCCCCTCGACATGCCAGGAACCGCCGGGGTACTCGGGCTTGTCCGGGGTGAGATGAATGGTGGCGAGCTTGACGATGACCTGGAGGCGGCGGCCGCGCAGGTCGACCCGGGCGGATGCGTCGGGCGACTCGGGCGGGGTGAAGGCCGGGGCGTCCGGGACGACCGGGCGGCGGTTCTCCCACCAGTCGTCCTGGGCCTCCTCCCACGCACGGAGGGCTTCTGCGTAGGCCTCGTCGTCACCGTAAGAGGATCTGTCCGGGTACTCCGGCTCCGAGTCGTACCAACCGTAAGGATCGGCCTCGATCCGCGGGGGCCGCGGATGGCGCAGATCGGTGAGCACGTTCTCCAGCAGCGGGCGGAAGCGCGCGAACACGTCCGGCAGGACGCGGGCCAGGTCGCGGTGGGTCTCGGGGTGGACGTTGTTGACGTACGAACGGAAGGCGACATCGCCGTCGTCGCTGACGTCGACGTCCGTGGGCAGCCACTGGAACTTCTCCGAGAACTCGTACCGCGAGTAGCGGTCCGTCGGGTTCCGCCAAGCCCGCTCGGGCGCACCGCTCACCCCTCTCACCAGGCAGAACAGTGAGGGATGAACCAGATCCAGTACCTGGCCGTCGGATCCGGGATGCCAGTCCCGCTCCGCTTCGGGGACCTGTTCCACCACCCTGACCGCCTCGCGCAGCCGGGATCCGAGCTCGTCGTCGATCAGCGTGTCCGACTGCCACACCCCGTCGACGGCGGACACCTCGACGCCGGTCCGTCCGTCCCGCAGCGCGGCGTAATGGCGGAGTTCGGCCAGCACGTAACGAACCTGCGCTTCGGTGAGGCCCTGGGCGACCGCTTCTCGCGTCCACCTGGCGACGACGTCGGCATCGTTCATCTTGTCGAACCACCCCGGCTTCGCCCGGATGTGCGAGCTGCACTGCATCATCTGCAGTTCTCGCAGCGTTCGGGGCGCCGCGATCGCCAGGGAGCGGGAGGCGTGGAAGGGCAGCGGAAAAGCGGGCAGGTCGGTCAATTCCCTTGGTCCTCGCGGTCGGTGGGCGGTGGCGGGAAGGATACGTCAGCGGACCGACACCACAGCCGTGGTCCCCGTCCTCGCCGGTCCGGGGGCCGCGCCCGCCCGCGGCCTCGCCACCCCGTCGCGACACCTTCCCCCGCACCCGCCCGCCGGACCGTCGGCGGGCGGGACGCCACCGGGGAATGCGGCACATCGGGGCACCAACTGACCTAGGATGCCGAGGATTTGACCATTTCCGGATTATTGGAGAGGTGGTGGTGCGGATGTCCCGCGCACCGTCCAGACGTACCGTTCTGCGCGGACTCACGGTCACCGGGGCGGTGGTGGTCGGCTTCGACCCCGCCGCCCGCGGCTGGGCCGCGACCCCGTCGGAGCCGGGCACGCCACTCGTCGGCATCCCCCGGCTGGACGGAACGCTCGTCACGGACACGGCGTCGCTGGCCGCCGCGGCCGACGACTACGGCCACCTGGTCCACCGCCGTCCCCTCGCCGTCCTGCGCCCCGGCTCGGTGCGTGACGTCGTCACCATGATCCGCTTCTGCAACGCCCACCGCCTGCCGGTCGCGCCGCGCGGTCAGGGGCACGCCCCGTTCGGCCAGGCACAGGTACGGGACGGCCTGGTCATCGAGACCGCGCCCCTCGCGCGCATCGGCCCCCTCGGCCCGGACAGCCGCACCGTCACCGTCGGCGCCGGCGCCCGGTGGAGCGACGTGGCCAGGGCCACCCTCGCCCACGGGCTCACCCCGCCGGTCCTCACCGACTACATCGAACTCTCGGTCGGCGGCACCCTCTCCGTGGGAGGCCTCGGCGGCCAGGCCCACCGGCACGGCGCCCAGGTCGACAACGTCACCGAACTCCGGGTGGTCACCGGAGCGGGCGAGCCGGTCCGCTGCTCCCCGACCCGGCACGCCGACCTCTTCCACGCCGTCCTCGCGGGCCTCGGCCAGTGCGGCGTCATCGTCGAGGCCACCCTGCGCCTGGTGCCCGCGCCCGGGAGCGTACGCCACTACCACCTGCCCTACGACGACCTGGAGACCTTCCTCGACGACCAGCGCCGCCTCGTCCAGGACGGCCGCTTCGACCACGTCGAGGGCCAGGTCTCCGCGGACGCCGACGGCGCCTTCCGCGTCTACACCCTGGAGGCGGTGGCCTACGGCCCGCCGGCCGGCCCCGCCCCGGACGACACGGCGCTGCTGCGCGGCCTGCGCCACGACCCCGCCGGCCTCACCTTCGAGGACCGGGCCTACGCCGACTTCCTCGACCGGCTGGCCCCCCTCGTCGCGGCCATGAAGGAGGCCGGGATCTGGAAGTACGCCCATCCCTGGCTCAACCTGATGCTCCCGGGCACGTCCGCCGCGACCGTCAGCGGGCGGATCCTGGACGGCCTCACCCCGGCCGCGCTCGGACCCGGGGGCGTCGTCCTCTTCTACCCCTTGCGGCGCGACCGCCTCACCACCCCGCTGCTGCGCACCTCCGACGACGACGTGTCCTACCTCTTCGACGTCCTCAGCGCCGCCCCGCCGGACGACACCGCCGCCGTCGACCGCATCCTGACGGCCAACCGCTCCGCCTACGAGGCCGCCGCCGCGGCCGGGGGCACCCACTACCCCGTCGGCAGCATCCCCTTCACCCCCGCGGACTGGCGGACCCACTTCGGTGAGGCCTGGCCGGCGCTGGAGTCGGCGAAGCGCAGGTACGACCCGCGCGGACTCCTGGCCCCGGGCCAGGGCGTCTTCCGGGCGGCCGGGAACTGAACCGCTCCCGCTGAGCCGGTTCCCGCCGCGCCGGTGCCGGACCGCGTCGCCGTGAGCGCCGGGTACGGGGACGGGTGAGGGGCGGCCGGCGGACGGGATCCCCGGTGTACGACCGCTGGGCCGCGCGGTGTGGCACGATCTCCCGGGTGACCAGCAGACCCGCCGCGGCCCAGCACCCGAGCGACCTCGCGCGACTGCGCCGCGTGCGCGACCGGATCGACCGGGAGTACGCGCAGCCGCTGGACGTCGAGGCGCTCGCCCGCGGGGTGAACATGTCGGCCGGGCACCTCAGCCGCCAATTCCGCCTCGCCTACGGCGAGTCGCCCTACTCCTACCTGATGACGCGGCGCATCGAACGCGCGATGGCGCTGCTGCGCCGCGGCGACCTCAGCGTCACCGACGTCTGCTTCGAGGTGGGCTGCTCGTCGCTGGGCACCTTCAGCACGCGCTTCACCGAGCTGGTCGGGGTGCCCCCCAGCGTCTACCGGCGGCAGGCGGCGAGCGCGACGGAGGGGATGCCGTCGTGCGTGGCGAAGCAGGTCACCAGACCGGTCAGGAATCGAGAAGCACCGGCGCCGGGCCGCCCCTAGCGTGAGGGCCATGCACCCCACCCTCCACGCGGGCTTCCTCCCGCACGACGGCCCGGACGCCGCCCTCGCCCTCCACCGCGACACCCTCGGCTCCGCGGTCCGCGACTGCGCCTTCCGCGGTCCCGCCGGCCGTCTGGTCCGCCTTCAGGAACCGCGCTGAGCCGTCCGGGCACCACCCGCCCCCGCCGCATATTCCCGGATCGCGGGCCCGGGCCCGGGCTACTATGCGCGACGGCCGGCGACCGGTCCGTCGCGCCGGCCGGACACGCCGGGCCGCCGGGGCCCCGGGACGCCACGGGCCGCGGTGCCGCCGACGCACCGGCCGCTCGCGCCACTCCGGCCGACACCGACCGACAGAGGGAGACACGATGAGCATGGCCACGCGGACGGACACCCCGTCGCCCGCGCAGCACGCCGCCGACAGCCACGATCTGATCCGCGTGCACGGGGCACGCGAGAACAACCTCAAGGACGTCAGCGTCGAGATCCCCAAGCGCCGGCTGACGGTGTTCACCGGTGTCTCCGGCTCGGGCAAGAGCTCGCTGGTGTTCGACACGATCGCCGCCGAGTCGCAGCGGCTGATCAACGAGACCTACAGCGCCTTCGTGCAGGGCTTCATGCCGACGCCGGCGCGACCCGAGGTCGACCTCCTCGACGGCCTGACCACCGCGATCATCGTCGACCAGGAGCGGATGGGCGCCAACGCCCGCTCGACCGTCGGCACCGTCACCGACGCCAACGCCCTGCTGCGCATCCTGTTCAGCCGGCTCGGCTCGCCGCACATCGGCCCGCCCAACGCGTACTCGTTCAACGTGCCCTCGGTGTCGGCCAGCGGCGCGATCACCGTCGAACGCGGCGGCAGGACCAAGGCGGAGAAGGCCACCTTCAACCGCCTCGGCGGCATGTGCCCCCGCTGCGAGGGCAGGGGCGCGGTCAGCGACTTCGACCTGTCGGCGCTGTACGACGACAGCCTCTCCCTCAACGAGGGCGCGCTCACGATCCCCGGCTACAGCATGGACGGCTGGTACGGCCGCATCTACCGGGGCTGCGGCTTCTTCGACCCGGACAAGCCGATCCGCGGCTTCACCGAGAGGGAACTGCACGACCTGCTCCACAAGGAACCGACCAAGATCAAGGTCGAGGGGATCAACCTGACCTACGAAGGACTGATCCCCAAGATCCAGAAGTCGTTCCTGGCCAAGGACGTCGACGCGCTGCAGCCGCACATCCGGGCGTTCGTGGAGCGCGCGGTGACCTTCTCGACGTGTCCCGAGTGCGACGGCACCCGGCTCGCGGCGGGGGCCCGCTCGTCGAAGATCGACGGGAAGAACATCGCCGACGTCTGCGCGATGCAGATCAGCGACCTGGCCGAGTGGGTCCGGGGCCTCGACGAGCCGTCGGTCGCGCCGCTGCTGGCCGCGCTCGGGCACGCGCTCGACTCGTTCGTCGAGATCGGACTCGGCTATCTGAGCCTCGACCGCCCGTCGGGGACGCTCTCGGGCGGCGAGGCCCAGCGCACCAAGATGATCCGTCACCTCGGCTCCTCCCTCACCGACGTGACGTACGTCTTCGACGAGCCGACGATCGGACTGCACCCCCACGACATCCGGCGGATGAACGACCTGCTGCTCCAGCTGCGCGACAAGGGCAACACCGTGCTGGTCGTCGAGCACAAGCCGGAGGCGATCGCGGTCGCCGACCACGTCGTCGACCTCGGTCCGCGGGCCGGCGCCGAGGGCGGCGAGGTCGTGTTCGAGGGGACCGTCGAGGGCCTGCGGGCCAGCGGCACGCTCACCGGACGGCACCTGGACGACCGGGCCTCGCTGAAGGAGTCGGTGCGCACGCCGTCGGGCGTGCTGGAGGTGCGCGGCGCCGCGACGAACAACCTCCACGACGTCGACGTCGACATCCCGCTCGGCACGCTCGTGGTCGTCACGGGCGTGGCGGGCTCCGGCAAGAGCTCCCTGATCCACGGCTCGGTGTCCGGCCGGGACGGGGTGGTCACGGTCGACCAGACCGCGATCCGCGGCTCCCGGCGCAGCAACCCGGCGACGTACACGGGTCTGCTCGAACCGATCCGCAAGGCGTTCGCCAAGGCCAACGGCGTGAAGCCGGCGCTGTTCAGCGCCAACTCCGAGGGCGCCTGCCCGACCTGCAACGGCGCCGGCGTCGTCTACACCGACCTGGCGATGATGGCCGGCGTGGCCACCCTCTGCGAGGAGTGCGAGGGCAGGCGGTTCCAGGCGTCGGTGCTGGAGTACCGCCTCGGCGGCCGCGACATCAGCGAGGTGCTCGCCATGCCGGTGACCGAGGCCGAGGAGTTCTTCGGCGCCGGCGAGGCGCGCATCCCGGCCGCGCACCGCATCCTCGAACGGCTCGCCGACGTCGGACTCGGCTATCTCAGCCTCGGCCAGCCGCTCACCACCCTCTCCGGCGGCGAGCGGCAGCGCCTCAAGCTGGCCACCCACATGGCCGACAAGGGTGGCGACCGCCTCGTCTACGTTCTCGACGAGCCGACCACCGGCCTGCACCTGTCCGACGTCGAGCAGCTGCTCGGCCTGCTCGACCGGCTCGTCGACTCCGGCAAGTCGGTGATCGTCATCGAGCACCACCAGGCGGTCATGGCGCACGCCGACTGGATCATCGACCTCGGCCCCGGCGCCGGCCACGACGGCGGGCGGATCGTCTTCGAGGGGACGCCGGCCGACCTCGTCGCCGCTCGTTCCACCCTCACCGGCGAGCACCTCGCGGAGTACGTGGGCGCCTGAGCAGGGCGCTCGCTCCCCGAGAGCGACACCCTCGGAGCCGCGGGCACGCGGTCCCGAGGGTTCGCCGGGCGTCCGGGTGGCGGCGGACGGACGGCAGCCCGGGCCGGGACCCGGCACGGACCGCCACCCGCGCCCGTGCCCGCCCGGCACGGGAACGAGACCCGGGAACCCCGCGCCACGGTCGCGGGGCGGGCGCCGCCGGCGCCGGTCCCTCACCGCACCGTGCTGCGTCCCACCACCGTCCCCGCACGGTCGATGCAGAGGACGTCGACCGCCACCGGCGCTCCGCGCAGCACGGCCAGCGCCTCGTCGCGGGCGGCGGTGGCGACGAGGTCGCCGAGCGGCACCCCGGCGGCCGCGCACAGGTGCAGGGCGGCGAGTCCGGTGCCGGCGGCGGCCACCTCGGCGGCCAGCGCCCCGTCCGCACCGCCGCGCCGGGCCAGCCCGGCGAGGAACTGCCGGTCGACCTGGGAGCGGGCCGAGTGCAGGTCGAGGTGCCCGGCCGCCAGCTTGGACAGCTTGGCGAAACCCCCGCAGACCGTCAGGCGGTCCACGGGATGGCGGCGGAGGTACTTCAGCACCGCGCCCGCGAAGTCGCCCATGTCGAGCAGGGCGTCCTCGGGCAGCGCGTACTCGGCGACGACCGTCTTCTCCGACGTCGACCCCGTGCACCCCGCGACATGCGTGCGCCCGGCCGCCCGTGCCACGTCCACGCCCCGCCGGATGGAGTCGATCCAGGCCGAGCAGGAGTACGGCACGACGATCCCGGTGGTGCCGAGGACGGACAGACCGCCGAGGATGCCGAGCCGCGGGTTCCAGGTCGAGCGGGCGATCTCCTCGCCGTGGTCGACGGAGACGGTGATCTCCACGTCCCCGGTGCCGCCGTGGAGCGCGGCGACCCGGGCGACGTGGTCGCGCATCATCTGACGGGGGACGGGGTTCACGGCCGGTTCGCCGACGGGCAGCGGCAGCCCGGGGCGGGTGACCGTGCCGACGCCCGGACCGGCCCGGAAGACGACCCCGGCCCCGGCGGGCAGCCGCCGTACCGTGGCGCGCACGAGCGCGCCGTGCGTGACGTCCGGGTCGTCGCCCGCGTCCTTGACCACCCCCGCCATCGCGGACGTACCGGTCAGCTCCTCGGCCGCGAGCGCGAAGGACGGCGTCTGCCCCTTGGGTAGGGTGATCGTCACCGGGTCGGGGAACTCGCCGGTGAGCAGCGCGGTGTACGCGGCCGTCGTGGCCGCCGTCGCGCAGGCGCCGGTGGTCCAGCCGGGCCGCAGGCCGGTGTGTTCCAGTTGGGCACGGCGGCCGCCCTTCGCCTGGCCGGCGCCGTGTACTTCGTCGCTCATGATCGGACCCGGACTCCCATGCACGTACTGATACTCGGCGGAACCTCGGAGGCCCGCCGCCTCGCCGAACTGCTCCACGGCACGCCCGGCCTGCGGCTGACCAGCTCCCTCGCCGGACGGGTCGCCCGCCCCCGGCTGCCTCCGGGCGAGGTCCGGGTGGGCGGCTTCGGCGGGGCCGAGGGGATGGCCGGGTGGCTGGCCGAACAGAGCGTGGACGCGCTCATCGACGCCACCCATCCCTTCGCCGGCACGATCGGTTTCCACGCGGCCGAGGCGGCCGCCACCGCCCATGTTCCCCTGCTCGCCCTGCGCCGCCCCGGCTGGGTCCCCGTCGAGGGGGACCGCTGGCACGACGCCGGTTCCCTGGCGGAGGCCGCGCGGCTGCTGCCGGCACTCGGCCGGCGCGTGTTCCTCACCACGGGGCGGATGGGCCTGGCCGCCTTCGCGGACCTCGCCGGCCTGTGGTTCCTCGTGCGGTCCGTGGACCCGCCCGGGTCCCCCCGGCCGCCCCGCACGGAGGTGCTGCTGGACCGGGGCCCCTTCACCCTCGACGGGGAGCGGGAACTGCTGCTGCGTCACGGCATCGACGTCCTGGTGACGAAGGACAGCGGGGGAGCGGCCACCGCGCCGAAGCTGACGGCCGCACGGGAGGCCGGGCTGCCGGTGGTGGTGGTCCGCAGACCGCCCGTCCCCGCGGACGTGCCGGTCGTACCGGACCCGCGGGCAGCGGCGCGCTGGCTGGCGGAGCGCCTGGGCCTGGGCGTCGTTCACGGCCCCGGATCCGGCTGAACCCCGCGACGGGCCGGCCGCCGCCCGACGCGCGGGTGCCCCGGCGCGAGCGGGGAGCGGGCGGCCGGCCGTGCCGGGCGCCGTCGTACGCGGCTGCCTCCGCCTTCCCGGCGACGGCCCGCACGGTCACCGGCGGTGGGTGGCCGGACCCGGCCCCGCCGCCGGTGACCGCCGCTCACTCCTCCTCGCTGGCGATCGCGTTGAGCGCGGCGGCGGCGAGGGCGCTGCCGCCCCGACGGCCCCGCACCACCAGGTACTCCAGTCCCGACGCGTTCGCGACCAGCGCGTCCTTGGACTCGGCGGCCCCGACGAACCCGACCGGCACCCCGATGACGGCGGCGGGCCGGGGCGCGCCCTCCTCGATCATCTCCAGCAGCCGGAACAGGGCGGTGGGCGCGTTCCCGACGGCGACGACCGAGCCCTCCAGCCGGTCCCGCCACAGTTCCAGCGCGGCGGCGCTGCGCGTGGTGCCCAGCTCGGCCGCCAGCCCCGGCACGGCCGGATCGGACAGGGCGCACACCACGTCGTTGCCGGCGGGCAGCCGTCTGCGGGTCACGCCGCTGGCCACCATCTGGACGTCGGTGAAGACGGGCGCGCCGGCGCGCAGCGCCTCACGGGCGGCGGTCACGACGGCCGGCGTGTACGCCAAGTCCCGTACGAGGTCGACCATTCCGCAGGCGTGGATCATCCGGACGGCCACCTGGCCGACGTCGGCGGGCAGACCCGCCAGGTCGGCCTCCGCGCGGATGGTGGCGAACGACTGGCGGTAGATGGCCGCGCCGTCCTTCTCGTACTCGTAGCTGGACACGGCGGCGAGCATATCCATGATCCCGTCGGAGGCTCGCCCCGCCCGCCCGGACCGCCGCCCCGGCCGAGCCGTCGTCCCGGGCGCGGGGCGGCGCGGCAGGCCCCTTGCGGGACGGTTCGGTGCCGCGTGCCCGCCGTGGTGGCAGCGCGGTACCGGTTCGGATAGGATGATCATGAGTGGATCGCTCTTGCAGCGCTCCCTCCTCTCAAGCGAAGGCCCCCGGAGTCTCACCAACTCCCGTCCAGGGGGCCTTCGGCTTTGTGCGGGGAACGTCAGCCCCCGTGACGTGCCGTTGTGCCGTTGCCCGGCCCGTCGGGCGAGGCGGCGGGCCGACGCGGAGCCCCGCGGCGCCGGTCACGGCGCACGACGGTCCCTAGTTCTCCAGGCGGACCGGCATCAGCACCGAGAGCGTGTCGTCGTCGGGCCGGCGGATCGCGATCGGCGCCGTGGGGGCGCCGAACTCCAGGATCAGCTCGCCGCGGTCCCCGGCGGCGAGCGCGTCCAGCAGGAAGTCCCGGTTGACGCCGACGTCGTCCGGGGCGTCGTCGCCGTCCTCGCACACGGTCACCGTGCCGTCGTCCGCCACCCTGAGCACACTGATGTCACAGGCCCCACCGTCCTGCTCGCGGGGCTCGCTCGCGCGGACCGGGCCGGTCCTCAGCTCCTCCCGGAAGGCCGCCGTGTCGACGAGGGCCCGGCGGCCTTCCGGCAGCCGCACCAGGCGACGGTAGTCGGGGAAGTCGTGGCCGAGGCACCGGCCGGCCGTCTGACGGTCGCCGGACTCCAGCGACACCCGGCCGTCGTCCACGGTGAGCCGCACCGGTTCCCCGTCCCGCAGCAGCGCCCGCATCGCGTCGGCGAGGGGCAGGGGGACGACGGCCTGCACGCGGGGTCCGTCGTACCCGGTCGTCGCGGTCCGTGCGACGGCCATCCGGTAGCGGTCGGTGGCCACCGTGCTCAGCCGTTCGCCCTCGATGTCGAACAGGACACCGGCGAGCATCGGCAGATCCGGGTTCGAACCGGCCGCGAAACGGACCGCGTCCAGTGCGGCGGCGAGTTCCGGTGCGGGGACGGACAGTTCGACGGTGGTGGTGCCGGGCGACGCCATGGGGTTCTCCCTGTGGTCGAGCAGTTCTCGGAGCGCGGAGAACTCGGTGCGGGCGTCGGCCAGGCCCCGTTCGAGGCGGCGCAGGTGCGCCCGGAGGAGCCCGCGCACCAGGTCCGTGTCGGCACGGGACCAGCCGGCCAGGACCAGCCGGATGTCCGCCAGGGGCATGCCGGCCCGGCGCATCCGGGCCAGCAGTCGGGCCTCCTCCGCCTGCTCGGGTCCGTACCAGCGGTAGCCGCTGACCGGGTCCACCCAGGCGGGGACCAGCACACCGGCACGGTCGTAGAACCGCAGAGCGCTCACGCTCAGTCCGCTGTTCCGGGCCATGTCCCCGATGCCACGCATCTCGCTCTCCACACCCGGAACTCTGAGCCCTCGACCAGGTCGAGGGTCAAGCCCGATCGGGCCGAGGGCCGGCCCCGACGTCACGCGGCGGAGCGACGGGCGGAGCCCCGGCCGGCCTCGGCGACGAGCCTCGTCACCACCATTGCCGACCGCAACGCACCTCGCTATGTTAATCGAAAATCACATCTGTGCGACAAGGTTCACCACGCATCGGTCGCGCAACTGGCAAGTCTGCGAAGGCATCTGGAACCATCTGACCCATCAGGGAAGCAGGTAAGTCAATGGAGAACCTCAGCAGGCGAAGGGCTCTGTCGCTCGGTGTCGCCCTCGGTCTCGTGGGTGTGGCGGGCCCCGCCCGGGCGTGGGCGTCGACGGGTCCGGCGACGGGAGCGGCCGCGGGGACCGGTCCGGAGTGGATCTGGGACGACGCGGCGGACCCTCTGATGGCTTCGATGCTCGACAACGGACACGTGCCGGCGATCAACACGGCGTGGGCGTCGTGGGTGAACAACAACGACCCGTTGCCCAGCGGCCTGCCGGCCGAGTTCGCCGCGTACCTGCGGCAGGTCAACCGGCTGCCCTCCTGGGCCGACTCCGCCAAGCTGGCCCGCGCCGCCGACTTCAACCGGCGCCGGGACACGTACCTCTTCATGCTGTACGGCCTCGGCAGCGGCATCATGAGCACCGTGATCCCGCGCGAGGCCAAGAGCGTCTACTGGTCCGCGGGCGGCGCCGACATGCAGGACCGCGCGGCCAAGACGTTCACGTTCGGCTACGACCTGTCCCAGCTGGGGGCCTTCACCCCGACGGGACAGTTCGTCGTCACCGCCAACAAGACGCGCGTGGTGCACGCCGCGGTGCGTCACCTGCTGCCGCAGTCGCCGCACTGGCGGGCGGTCGCCGACGAGACCGTCCCGATCAGCGCCGCCGACATCCTGGTCACCTTCCACAGCCTGGGCACCTACGTGCACCGGAAGCTGCTCGACTGGAAGATCCCGTACCCGGCCGCGGACCAGGAGGCGTTCCTGCACTCGTGGCAGGTGGCCGTCCACCTGCTCGGTGTGCCGTACGAGCACATCCCCCGGACCTGGGCGGCCGCCGAGGCGCAGTCGGCGCAGGTGCTCACCCCGATCCTCACCCCGTCGACCGAGGGCATCGCACTGGCCGAGGAACTGCTCGGCCTGACCGCGCAGATCGACCTCGGCGTCACGCGCGGGTTCCTGAACGAGTTCGTGCGCTACGTCCTCAGCGACGAGGTCGGCGACTGGCTGGGACTGAAACGCGACTACGCGTCGGCGGCCCTGGTCCGCACCGCGTGGCCGGCGTACGTCCTGTTCCGTGAGGGGCTGTCGCCCGTCATGCCCGGCACCTTCTACCTGGTCGACCAGTTCGTGCGCGCCCTGGCCATGCTGTTCCTCAACAAGGGCTCCTCCGGGACCACCACCCCCATCACGATCCCCACCGGGAACAGGGCGGGCTGAGCCGGCGATCCGGTCCCACCGGTGCCCGCCCCGCGGCCGAGGGGCGGGTGTCAGGGCGGCTCCCGCCCGAGGCGCTTCCCGGCGGGGCGCCCCGCCGCCGGGGTCCGAGGCCCGTTCAGGACCGAGGGGCCGACAGACCCAGAGCGCCCACGACCAGAGCGGTCACGGCCTCACGGTGGTCGGGGTTGTCCTGCCACCGCAGTCTGCGTCCCGCCTCGACCACCACGCCGAACCCCGCGTGCACCAGCACCCGGGCCTGGCGCGGGTCCAGCTCCGGACGGACCAGCCGCAACTGCTGCTCCCAGACGGCGATGTGTTCCCGCTGCGCGAGGAGCAGGGGCCGCCGCAGGTCGGCCGGCAAGCCGGCCAGCTCGGCCTCGGCGACGCTGTTGAGCTCGGTGTACTCGAAGCAGTAGGCCACGTACGTCGCCGCCAGCGCGACGACGGCGTCGTGCGGGCCGGCCACCCCGCGCAGACTCCGCTCCACCCCCTGGGCCAGCAGTCCCGCCGCCTGGAGGCATGCCGCCGCCAGGATGTCGATCTTGCCGGGGTAATGGCGGTAGAGCGCGGACGGGGTCAGCCCCACCGCCTGAGCGATCTGTCCGTTCGTGACGTTGGCGAATCCGTCCCGGGCGAACAGCGGGACGGAGGCCGCGAGGATCTCCGCGCGTCGCGTGCGCGGCACCGGCCGGGCGGGCAGCTCGACGGGGTGCGCGCCCGGCCGGCCCGCCGCCGGATCGGTCGCGGCCACGCGCAGCGCGGACGCCAGCAGCAGCTCCTCGGCCCGGCGCTGGGCGATGGAGGTGTGGTGCATCGTGATCGACCCGATGGCGCCGAGGGCCGCCATGGCCCGCAGGCGCTCGTCGGGCAGGGGGTGCTCGCGCTGCACCGCCTCGTCGACCCGCTCGACGAGGCGCCCGAACTTCACCCCGAGACGCCGGCGGTCCTCGCGGTCGAGGTACCGGGCCTCCCACCGGTACACGCCGCCCGACGCGCGATGGGCGACGGTGATGCGGGTGACGGCGGTGAGCACGTCCGTCAGGGCCGCCCCGGGCGGCACCCCGTCGAGCGCGGCGACCAGCCCGTCCACCATGACGTGGGCGCACTCGGCGAACAGCGCGTACTTGTTGGGGAAGTGCCGGTACAGAGCGGCCGCGGTGATGCCCACGCCGGCGGCGACCTCCTCCATGGACGCCTTGTGGTAGCCGCGCTCGCTGAAGACCCGCCCCGCCGCCTCGACGATGAGCTGCCTGCGGTTGCGGGGCCGAGTGGCCGGGGCCGGACGGGCGGGCGGGGAGGCGGGAGCCATGCGGATCAGTCAATCACACGCCGTCGGCGGGCCCGGCCGGCTCGGCGCGGACCGCGCAGGCCGTGGGGCCGGGAGCACTTCCCCCGTGAGGTGCCGTCCCGCGACGTGAACGGCTCGTGCCGGCCGCCGGTGCGGCGGGCGGCAGCCGGTGCGGCGGCCGGCGTTCCGGCGGGGACGCGCCGTCCGGCACCGTCGTTCCCGGTGCCGGAGCGGCCGGTCAGGTGAAGGTGAGGACCGGCTTGATCACGCGGCCGTCCTCCATGGCGGCCACGGCCGCGCCGATGTCCTCGAACGGGAACGTGGTGACCAGCCGGTCGAGCGGGAAGAGGCCCCGGTCGTGCAGGCCGATCAGCTCGGGGAGGAAGCGGCCGGGATCGGAGTCCCCCTCGATCACCCCGTGGACGCGGACGCCCTTGGCGAGCAGGCCCGTCACGTCGAACGTCACCTCGCCGCCGAGGCCGAGGAGGGCGAGCTCGCCGCGCGGGCGCAGCGCGCCGACGGCCCGGCGGGCCATCTCCGGACGGCCGGTGGTCTCGACGACGTGGTGCGCGCCACCGCCGGTGAGGTCGCGCAGCGCCGCCGCCAGACCGTCCCCGGGGGCCAGGGCCGCCGTGGCGCCGAGTCCGGTGGCCAGGGCGCGGCGGGCGGCGACCGGGTCGACGGCCACCACCGGGTCGCAGCCCACGGCCACCGCGGCCATCAGCGCGCTCAGACCGACCCCGCCCGCCCCCAGGACGACCAGCGAGGAACCCGGTGCGGGGCGCAGCCGGTTGAGCACGGTGCCCGCGCCCGTCTGGCCGCTGCAGCCCAGCGGTGCGGCGACCGCGGACGGCAGGCCGGAGGGCACCCTGACCACGCCGCGTTCGTGGACGACGGCGTGCGTGGCGAAGCTGGACTGGCCGAAGAAGCCGGCGCGCAGCGGTGTGCCGTCGAGGGAGAGCGGAGTGGTGCCGTCGTCGCGCCCGCCGGAGAAGTTCCGGGCCCGCGCGGCGTGGCAGTAGGCCGGGTGGCCCGCCGCGCACTGCTCACAGGCGCCGCAGCTGGCGAAGGTGAGGCAGACGTGGTCCCCCGGCGCGAGGCCGGTCACCTCCGCGCCCACGGCCTCGACCCGGCCGGCGCCCTCGTGGCCGAAGACCATCGGGGTGAGCCGCCGGGGCCAGGCGTCCCGCATCGCCAGGTCGGTGTGGCAGACGCCGGCCGCGGTCATCCTCACCAGCACCTCGCGCGGCCGCGGGTCCTCGAGGTCCGCGTCCCGGACGGTGAACGGGGCGCCCGGCGTCTCGGTGACCGCGGCGCGGACGCGTCTCACGAGCCCTCGGGGACGCGTTCGAGGAAGAAGTAGTAGAAGGGGCCCTGAGGGGGAACCCCCTTGGCGTTCATGATCCCCATGAGCGTGGTGTCGTCCACCCGCTTGAAGTGGTCGAGGACCGGCTGGCCGTCATAGACCATGGTGGCCGTCGTCTCGCCGCGGAACTCCACGGTCCACAGGCTGGCCTCGCCCTTGCCGAGCTCGTGGTCGGAGTACAGCTCGCCCTTCTCGTCCCGGCACATCAGCGGCTTGACGTCGTGCACGGAGGCGAACGTCTTGCCGTACCAGCCGGCCTTCGCCAGCATGCCGTTGAGCGGGTGACCGGTCGCGAACTCGCCGCCCTTCCACTCACCGAGTATCTCCTCGGGGCGGACGGTGGCCAACGCCGCCCAGATCTCGTCGAGTTCGGCGGGGTCGACCAGACCGTCCCGCTCCCGGAGCTCCTGGAACCGGGCGCGGGCCTCGAGCACGTCCATGCGGGTGTCCTCTCGTCGGTGGTGGCACCGTGGAAGGGAGACGTCAGGATGTCTCCGGGGCGGGATGCGCCGGAGACGGTCGCCCCGGCCGCTGCCGGCCGCTGCCGGCCGTCGGAGTCCGGGGCGGAGCGAGCCGCGGGAAGGGGAGCGGGAAGCCGCCGGTGACCGCGCCGGGGTGGCCCACGGTGCCGAGGCTCAGCAGCACGTGGCGTCCGGCGACCTCCTCCGCGGTGAGCGGGCCGTCCTCGCGGAACCAGTTGGCGACCCCCTGGCACATGACGAGCACCGAACGCACCGCGTCGGCCGGGATCGGCGTGGTGAACACGCCCTGGGCGCGGCCCGCCTCGACCGTGTCCAGCAGCATGTGCTCGAGATAGTCGCGCAGGGCGACGTAGCGCGCCCGGTTCTCGGGCTCCAGGCTGCGGATCTCCGTGTCCAGGAAGGCCAGTTGCTGGCGGTGGGCCATGTAGAGCACGATCGACTCGACCATGCCGCAGAAGCGCGCCAGCGGATCGTCCCCGGCCTCCCCGGCCGCGGCCCGGCAGCGGTCCAGGACGTCCTTGATGGACGTCTCCAGCAGCGTGGCCAGCAGAGCCTGCTTGTTCTCGTAGTGGTAGTACAGCGCGGGCACGGTGACGCCGACCCGGCCGGCGATGTCCCGGACCGAAGTGCCGTGGTAGCCGTGCTCGTTGAAGGCCTCCATGGCGCGCATCAGGATCGGGTGCAGGTCGAGCGGTCCGTAGGAGCGCCAGTGCTCCGCCGGCGGTGTGGTGTCCTGGCTCGGCGCGGTGTTCAACGACTCTCCTCGGGACGGGCGGCGATCGGCGACATCGTACGGCCGTGAGTCCTCGACGCCTCCTTCCAGCAGCTTAGCGATCGCTCAGGGAAACCGGGCGTCCCGCGTCCGGCCTGAGGTCACTTCCCCGGTGTGCATCGATGAAAACTCTCGCTGCAGGGGGAGTTGACCGACCGGCGTCGCACTTCTACGTTCTTAGCGAACGCTCAGTAAGTCCCCGGTCGGCGGCGGCGGGTCCGCCGTGCGCCGAGAAAGGAACCCATGAGCCGGCACACCACCGACCTCCCCGGCCGCGACGTCTCGGGCCCGCTGGACGGCGTGCGCGTGGTCGAACTGGCGGGGATCGGTCCCGGGCCGTTCGCCGCGATGCTGCTCGCCGACCTGGGCGCCGACGTGGTGCGGGTGGACCGCCCCGGCCCCTCGCCGCTCGGCGGCGATCCCGCCCACGACGTGACCAACCGCAACAAGCGCTCCGTCCTGATCGACCTCAAGTCGCCCGGAGGGCCGGGAGCGGTACGGGCGTTGGCGGCGCGCGCCGAGATCCTGGTGGAGGGGTACCGGCCCGGTGTCGCGGAGCGGCTCGGGGTCGGCCCCGAGGAGTGCATGGCCGTCAACCCCGCGCTGGTATACGGCCGGATGACCGGCTGGGGCCAGCGAGGACCCCTCGCGCCCCTGGCCGGACACGACATCGGCTACATCGCCACCGCGGGCGTCCTGTCCATGGCCGGCGCGCCGGACGGACCACCCGTCGCCCCGGTCAACCTGCTCGGCGACTACGCGGGCGGCTCCCTCTACCTGACCACCGGCGTCCTCGCCGCGCTGCTCACCGCCCGTGCCACCGGCCGCGGCCAGGTGGTGGACGCCGCGATCGTGGACGGCGCCGCCCACCTCACCGCCATGTTCTGGGGCATGCTCGCCGAGGGCACCTGGCAGGACGCCCGCGGCCGCAACCTGCTCGACGGCGGCTGCCCCCACTACGGCGTCTACGAGACCGCCGACGGCGGCTGGATGGCGGTCGGCGCCCTGGAACCCCAGTTCTACGCGGTGTTCGTCTCCCTGCTGGGCCTGGACGGCGAGGACCTGCCGGACCGTGCCGACCCGCGCAACTGGTCCGCGCTGCGGGCCGTGTTCACCACCCGGTTCAAGACCGCCACCCGGGCGGAGTGGACGGCCCGTTTCGAAGGCACCGACGCCTGCGTCGCGCCCGTGCTCTCGCTGCACGAGGCGGCCGGCCACCGGCACCTGACCGGACGCGGCACCTACACCGAGGCGTACGGCATCACCCAGCCCGCCCCCGCCCCCCGTTTCTCCGACACCCCCGGCACCCTGCGGCTCCCCCCGGCCGTCCCCGGCGCGCACACCCCCGACGTGGCCCGCGACTGGGGCGTGCCCGAACTGCTGAAGGACCACTGCTGATGGAACTGTCCTCGCCCCTGGCGTACGCCGGCGATCCGCGCGCCGCCGCGGACCGGGCCGCCGCCCTGGAGTCCGCGGGCCTCGACGCCGTCTGGGTGGCCGAGGCCTACGGCTTCGACTCCCCGACGGTCATGGGATACCTCGCCGCGAAGACCGAGCGGATGCGGATCGGCTCGGCCGTCCTCAACGTCTACTCCCGCACCCCCGCGCTGATCGCCCAGACCGCGGCCGGACTCGACGCCCTCACCGGCGGCCGCGCCCTCCTCGGCGTCGGCGCCTCCGGGCCCCAGGTCGTCGAGGGCTGGCACGGCCGCCGCTACGACCGCCCGCTGGGCCGCACCCGCGAGGTGATCGAGCTGTCCCGGCGGATCTGGCGGCGCGAGGTGATCGAGCACCACGGCATCACCGACCTGCCCCTGCCCCCCGGGCAGGGCACCGGCCTGGGCAGACCGCTGAAGCTGCTGAACCACCCGGTCCGCGACACCGTCCCCGTGTACGTCGCCGCCCTCGGCCCCGCCAACGTCCGGATGACCGCCGAACTCGCCGACGGCTGGCTGCCCTTCCTCTACGTCCCCGAGCACGCCGCCGAGGTCTGGGGCGGCCCCCTCGCGGAGGGCGCCGCACGCCGCGACCCCGCGCTCGGCCCGCTCGCGGTCGTGGCGGGCGGCCTGCTGGCCATCGGCGACGACGCCGAGGCCGTCCGCGACCTGATGCGCCCCACCGTCGCCCTCTACGTCGGCGGCATGGGCGCGCCCGGCCGCAACTTCTACCACGACCTGGTCCGCTCCTACGGCTACGAGTCCGCCGCGGCCGCCGTCCAGGAGCACTACCTCGCGGGCCGCAAGAAGGACGCGGAGGCCGCCGTGCCAGCCGAGCTGCTGGAGCTCCTCTGCCTGGCCGGCCCCGAGGGCTACGTCCGCGACCGCGTCGAGGTCTTCCGGGAGGCGGGCGTGACCATGCTCAACGTCACCCCCGTCGGTCCCGATCCCGCCCGGCTGATCGAGCGCGTGAGGAGCTGGCTGTGACGAGGGAACGAGACCTGTACGGCCCCGACCACGAGGCCTTCCGCGAGACGGTGCGGACCTTCCTCGCCAAGGAGGTGGCCCCGCACCACGAACGCTGGGAGAAGGACGGCGTCGTCGACCGCGGGGTGTGGCGCTCGGCGGGCCGCCAGGGCCTGCTCGGCATGGCCGTCGACGAGGAGTACGGCGGCGGCGGGACCGGCGACTTCCGCTACAGCGCCGTCCTCATCGAGGAGTTCGCCCGCGCCGGCGCCTCCGGCCTGGCCCTGAGCCTGCACAACGACATCGTCGGCCCGTACCTGACCCGGCTCGCCACCGAGGAGCAGAAGCGCCGCTGGCTGCCCGGGTTCACCTCCGGCGACATCGTCACCGCCATCGCCATGACGGAACCCGGCGCCGGGTCCGACCTGCAGGGCATCCGCACCACCGCCACCGACCGGGGCGACCACTACCTGCTCAACGGCGCGAAGACCTTCATCTCCAACGGCATCCTCGCCGACCTCGTGATCGTCGTGGCCCGCACCACGCCCGAGGGCGGCAGCGGCGGACAGAGCCTGCTCGTCGTCGAACGCGGCGCGGAGGGCTTCGAACGCGGCCGCAACCTCGACAAGATCGGCCAGAAGGCCCAGGACACCGCCGAGTTGTTCTTCCACGACGTGCGCGTCCCCAAGGAGAACCTGCTGGGCGAGGAGAACCGGGCCTTCGCCCACCTCATGGACAACCTCGCCCAGGAGAGACTGGCCATCGCGGTCGGCGCCGCCGCCGCGGCCGAGGACATCCTGGACGTCACCACGCGGTACGTGAAGGAGCGCGAGGCGTTCGGCAGGCCGCTGGCCGGGCTCCAGCACGTCCGCTTCGAGATCGCCGAGATGGCCACCGAGACCGCGGTCACCCGGACCTTCGTGGACCGCTGCGTCGCCGAGCACAACCAGGGCCGGCTCGACGCCGTGCACGCCTCGATGGCCAAGTGGTGGGCCACCGAACTGCAGAAGCGCGTCGTCGACCGCTGTCTTCAACTCCACGGCGGATACGGCTACATGAGCGAGTTCCGGGTGGCCCGGGCGTTCCTCGACAGCCGCATCCAGACCATCTACGGCGGCACCACCGAGATCATGAAGGAGATCATCGGCCGCTCGCTGCTCGGTCGAGCGCCGGCCGACCCCCCTCGATGACACCCGTGTGGCGTTCGCGGCTTCGTCCAGACCCGACATGGAGGGCACCCAAGGTGAGCACCGAAGCGTACGTGTACGACGCGATCCGCACCCCGCGCGGGCGCGGCAAGGCGAACGGCGCCCTGCACGGCACGAAGCCGATCGACCTGGTCGTCGGCCTGATCCACGAGTCCCTCCGCCGCTTCCCCGGCCTCGACCCGGCCGCGATCGACGACATCGTGCTCGGCGTGGTCAGCCCGCTGGGCGACCAGGGCGCGGACATCGCCCGCACCGCCGCGATCCTCGCGGGTCTGCCGGAGACGGTGGCGGGCGTGCAGGAGAACCGCTTCTGCGCCTCGGGCCTGGAGGCCGTCAACCTGGCCGCCGTGAAGGTCCGTTCGGGCTGGGAGGACCTGGTCCTGGCGGGCGGCGTGGAGTCGATGTCCCGGGTGCCCATGGGCAGTGACGGCGGCGCCTGGGCGCTGGACCCGCGCACCGGCCACGCCACCGGATTCGCCCCCCAGGGCATCGGCGCCGACCTCATCGCCACCGTCGAGGGCTTCTCCCGGCGTGACGTCGACGAGTACGCGGCGCTGTCCCAGGAGCGCGCGGCCACGGCCTGGAAGGAGGGCCGCTTCGACCGCTCCGTCGTGCCGGTGAGGGACCGCAGCGGTCTGGTCGTGCTGGACCACGACGAGCACCCGCGCCCCGGCACCACCGCCGACTCGCTGGGCGGGCTGAAGCCGTCCTTCGCGGACATCGGCGAACTGGGCGGCTTCGACGCGGTGGCGCTGCAGAAGTACCACTGGGTGGAGAAGATCGACCACGTCCACCACGCGGGCAACTCCTCCGGCATCGTCGACGGCGCCGCCCTGGTCGCCGTCGGCTCCCGCGAGGCCGGCGAGCGCCACGGGCTGACCCCGCGGGCGCGGATCGTCTCCGCCGCCGTCTCCGGCTCCGAGCCCACCATCATGCTCACCGGCCCCGCCCCCGCCACCCGCAAGGCCCTCGCGAAGGCCGGCCTGACCATCGACGACATCGACCTGGTCGAGATCAACGAGGCCTTCGCGGCGGTCGTCCTGCGCTTCGTGAGGGACATGGGCCTGTCCCTGGACAAGGTCAACGTCAACGGCGGCGCCATCGCCCTCGGCCACCCCCTCGGCGCCACCGGCGCCATGATCCTCGGCACCCTCGTCGACGAGCTGGAGCGCCGCGACCTGCGGTACGGCCTCGCCACGCTGTGCGTCGGCGGCGGCATGGGCATCGCCACCGTCGTCGAACGCCTCTGACCGGCCGTCCGCCCCCGCAGCCGTCCGTCTTCACGGGAGACATCAGCCATGGACACCACCGCACGTCCCTCCACCATCCGCTGGGAAGAGTCCGACGACCACGTCGTCACCCTCGTCCTCGACGACCCCGACCAGTCCGCCAACACCATGAACGCCGCGTTCATCGACTCGCTGGACGCCGTCGCGGCGCGGCTGGCGGAACGCCGCGACACCCTCCGCGGCGTCATCGTCACCTCCGCCAAGAAGAGCTTCTTCGCCGGCGGCGACCTGCGCGACCTGATCTCCGTCACGCCCGGGACCGCCGGCGCCTCCTTCGAGGCCGGGATGCGCGTCAAGCGCTCGCTGCGCGTCCTGGAGACGCTGGGCAAGCCGGTCGTCGCCGCGATCAACGGCGCGGCGCTGGGCGGTGGTTACGAGATCGCCCTGGCCTGTCACCACCGCGTGGTGCTGGACAGCCCGGCCGCCCGCGTCGGACTCCCCGAGGTCACCCTGGGCCTGCTGCCCGGCGGCGGGGGAGTGACCCGCACGGTCCGCATGTTCGGTGTGGCGGACGCCCTGCGGAAGGTCCTCCTGGAGGGCGCCCAGTACGGGCCGGCGCGCGCCCTGCAGGCCGGCCTGGTCGACGAGATCGCCGCCGACCCGGACGAACTCCTCGCCAGGGCACGGGCGTTCGTCGACGCCCACCCGCGGTCCGCGCAGCCCTGGGACGCCCCCGGGTACCGCATCCCCGGCGGCACCCCCGCGGACCCGGAGCTGGCCGCGCGGCTCCCCGCCCTCACCGCGCTGCTGAAGAAGAAGACGGGCGGCGCCCCGCATCCGGCCCCGCGCGACATCCTCGCGGCGGCCGTGGAGAGCTCCCAGGTCGACGTGGACACGGCCTTCGTGGTGGAAGCCCGGTACCTGACGGAACTGGTCACCGGACAGATCACCAAGAACATGATCCAGGCGTTCTTCTTCGACCTGCAGGCGGTCAACTCCGGCGCCGGCCGCCCGAAGGGCGTCGAGCCGCGCTCGGTGACCAGGGTGGCCGTGCTCGGCGCGGGCATGATGGGCGCCGGCATCGCCTACTCCTGCGCCCGCGCCGGCATCGACGTCGTCCTGAAGGACGTCTCCGCGCGTGCGGCGGCGCGGGGCAAGGCCTCCTCCGAGAAGCTGTGCGCCCAGGCCGTCTCGCGCGGCGCCTCGACGCGGGAGACGGCGGACGCCCTGCTGGCCCGCATCACCCCGACCGCCGACGCCGGGGACCTGGCCGGCTGCGACGCGGTGATCGAGGCCGTCTTCGAGGACACGGACGTCAAGCACCGGGTGTTCCAGGAGATACAGGAGATCGTCGCCCCGGACGCCCTGCTGTGCTCGAACACCTCGACCCTGCCCGTCACCGTCCTCGCCAAGGGGGTGGAGCGGCCGCAGGACTTCATCGGCCTGCACTTCTTCTCGCCGGTCGACAAGATGCCGCTGGTGGAGATCGTCAAGGGCGAGAAGACGGGCGACGAGGCGCTGGCACGGGCCTTCGACCTGGTCCGGCAGATCGAGAAGACGCCGATCGTGGTCAACGACTCGCGCGGCTTCTTCACCTCCCGGGTCATCGGCCGCTTCATCGACGAGGGCGTCGCCATGGTCGGCGAGGGCATCGAGCCGGCCTCCGTCGAGCAGGCCGCCGCCCAGGCCGGCTACCCGGCCAAGGTCCTGTCCCTGATGGACGAGCTCACCCTCACCCTCCCGCGCGCGATCCGCGAGGAGACCCGCCGCGCGGCCGAGGCGTCGGGCCGCGGCCGGCAGCCGCACCCCGCGGACGCGGTGGTGGACCGCATGATCGACGAGTTCGGCCGCACCGGCCGCAGCGGCGGCGCGGGCTTCTACGACTACGTCGACGGCAGGCGCGCCGGGCTCTGGCCGGGCCTGCGCGAGCACTTCACGGACCCCGCGAAGCAGCCCGCCGACCTGACCGAACTGATGGAGCGGATGCTCTTCGTCGAGGCGCTGGACGCGGTGCGCTGCCTGGAGGAGGGGGTGCTGGCCTCGGTGGCGGACGCCAACATCGGCTCGCTCCTCGGCATCGGCTTCCCGCCGTGGACGGGCGGCGTGCTGCAGTACATCAACGGCTACGACGGCGGCGCCGGGGGCGGTACCGGGCTGCCCGGCTTCGTGGCCCGCGCCCGTGAGCTGGCCGGGAAGCACGGCGAGCGCTTCGCCCCGCCGGAGCTGTTGCTGCGCAAGGCCGAGCAGGGCGAGACCTTCACCGACTCCTGACCCGTTCCCGGGGCCCGCGACACCCCGGCCCGGGCCCGCACGTCCTGAGCACCGACCGGTCCCCGTGGGCGGGGCCGTCCCCTCCCGGGGCCCGGACCCACGGGAACCCGCCCCACCTCCTCCCGCCCCACCTCCTCCCGCCCCACCTCCTCCCGCCCCCAGCTCCACCGGGCACGCCGGCAGGGGCTTCCCACCGCCCCGGTCTCCCCGGACGTTCCCTTCCGACCCGCACGGAGGCCCCGATGACGACAGCACCCCGCACCACCGGCGACCTGCCCGGCGACCCGGCCGACCGGACCCTGCCGCAGCTGCTGGCCCGGAACGCGCGCGACCACCCCCGGCTCCCCGGCCTCTCCTGGCAGCCGGCGGAACGGGACGGCGACTGGACGACGCTCAGCTGGGCGGAGATCCACGAGCACACCCGGAACCTCGCCGCCGGCTACCGGGCCCTCGGCGTCGGCCGCGGCGACCACGTGCTGCTGATGATGTCCAACCGGCCCGAACACTGGCTGTCGGACCTGGCGCTGGTCCGCCTCGGCGCGGTCCCGGTCAGCGTCTACGGCACCGCGGCCCCCGAGCAGATCACCCACATCGCCCGCAACTGCCGGGCCCGCCTCGCCGTCGTGGAGGGGGCGGCGCAGGTCGCCGTGTGGGAGCCGTTGCCGGCCGACGCCGACACCCCGCTGGAGCGGCTGGTGGTGGTCGAGGCGGGCGCGGAGGGCGGCCACGTCCCGTACGCCGCCCTGCTGCGCGAACCGGTGCCGGAGCGGTTCGCCGAGGAACTGGACGCCGCCCGCCCCGAGGACCCGCTGACCGTCGTCTACACCTCCGGCACCACCGGCGAGCCCAAGGGCGTCGTCCTGACCCACCGCCAGGTGATGTCCAACGCCCTGGCACTGGACGCCGTGGTGGAGCTGCCCCCGCACGTCGAGCACATCTGCTACCTGCCCTTCGCCCACATCGCCGAGCGGATGCTGGGCATCTACCTGCCCTGCCACCGGGCCTCGCACGTCCACCTCTGCGCCGACCCGACGCGCGTCGGCGAGGTGGTGCGCAAGGTGCGCCCCGCGCAGTTCTTCGGCGTGCCCAGGATCTGGGAGAAGCTGTCCGCCGCCGTGCGGGCCGTCCTGTCGCTGATGCCGGCCGAGCAGCGGGCGGTCATCGACCGGGCGTTCGAGGTCGCCCGCGAGCACGTCGGGTACCGGGAGCGGGGCGAGACGCCGCCCGCCGAGCTCGAGGAGCGCTACGTCCGCGCCCGCGAGGACGTGCTGCTGCCCCTGCTGGCCGCGGGCGGCCTGGACCGGGTGACCTGGGCGGCCAGCGCGTCGGCGCCGATGCCGGTCGACGTGGTGCGCTTCTGGGCCGGGTTCGGCATCGTCGTCATGGACGCCTGGGGACTGACCGAGACCACCGGAGTGGCCACCGGCAACAGCCCGAAGACCGGCTTCCGGATCGGCTCGGTGGGACGCCCGGTGGAGTCCGTGGAGATCCGCGTCGCCGAGGACGGCGAGATCCTGGTGCGGGGCGCGTCCGTGTTCTCCGGCTACCTCCAGCCGGACGGCTCGGTGCGGTCCGCCCTGGACGCCGACGGCTGGCTGGCCACCGGCGACATCGGCCGGATCGACGAGGACGGCTACCTCTGGCTCACCGACCGGAAGAAGGAGATGATCATCACCTCCACCGGCAAGAACGTCTCGCCGGCCCTGGTGGAGAACGCGCTCAAGGAACACCCGCTGATCGGCCAGGCGCTGGTGCACGGCGACAACCGCTCCTACCTGGTCGCCCTGCTGGTGCTCGACGCGGAGGCCGCCCCGGCCTGGGCCGCGGCCCACGGCGTCGAGGCCGAGGGGGGACCGGCCGCGCTGGCGGAACACCCCGCCGTGCGGGCGGAGGTGGACCGCGCGGTGGCCGCCGCCAACACCCGGCTCAACCGCACCGAGCAGGTCAAGCGGTACGAGCTGCTGGCCGAGGAGTGGGGTCCGGCGACCGGCGAGCTGACGCCGTCGCTGAAGATGCGGCGCCGGGTCGTCCGGGACAAGTACGCCGACGAGCTGTCCCGGCTCTACCAGGACTGATCCGGGCCCCGTCCCCGGGGCGCCTCCACGCCCCCCGCGCTCGAGGGGCGGCCGCCCCTCCCGGGACCCGGGACGGGCGGCCGCCCCTCGAGCGCGGGCCGTCTCAGAGACCGTAGGTCTTGCCGATGACGTCCCGCTGGATCTCGCTGGTCCCGCCGTAGACCGTGGAGACGACCGCGGCCCGCAGGTGGCGCTCCATGTCGAACTCCGTGGTGTAGCCGTAGCCGCCCATCATCTGCATGCCCTCCAGGGCGGCCCGCTTGGCGATCTCGGTGGCCTTCAGCTTGGCCATGGACGCCTCGCGCGGGAACAGCTCGTCCGGCCGCTCGTCGCAGTCGAGCGCCACCTCGCGCACCAGCAGCCGGGTGCACTCGATCTCGGTGGCGAGATCGGCGATCCGGTGCCTGAGCGCCTGGAAGGAGCCGACGGGCCGCCCGAACTGCTCGCGTTCGCGGACGTAGGCGACGGCGTCGTCGAAGGCGCGGCGCGCCAGGCCCAGCATGTTCGCGGCCAGGAAGAGCCGCTCGTGGTTCAGGCCGGCCATCAGCTGCCGCCAGCCGTCGTCCACCCGGCCGACGACCGCGTCCGCGGGCAGCCGCACGCCGGTGAGGAAGACGTCGTTGACCTCCCGGCCCCGCATGGTCTCGATGCCCCGGATCTCCACGCCGGGAGCGTCGGCGGGCAGGTGGAACATGGTCAGACCGCCGTGCTTGTCCTCGCCGGTGCGGGCCACCAGCAGGACGCTCCTCGCCAGGTGCGCGTTGGAGATCCAGGTCTTCTGGCCGTCGACCACCCAGCTGCCGTCCCGCTCCCGCCGGGCGCGGCAGCGCAGCGCGCCGACGTCCGACCCGGCCCCCGGCTCCGACATGGCGATGGACAGGACGTCGCCGCGCACCACGCCGGACAGGACCTCCCGCCGCTGCCGCTCGGTGCCGAACCGCTCGTACGCCTTCGCGGTGATGACGGTGGTGACGAAACCCCCGCACGGGACCATCCCGTACGAGGTCTCCTCCAGGAAGAGGCAGGCGTCGGCCAGCCCGCCGCCGGAGCCCGCGTACTCCTCGGGCAGGCAGACCCCGAGCCAGCCCAGGTCGGCGAGCCTTCCGTACAACCCGGGGTGGTGGGCCTCGCGGCCGCCCCCGGTCAGCGCGTCACGCTGTTCCCGGGTACCGCACTCGCGCTTGGCGAAATCGCGCACGGCCGCCGCGAAAGCGGCCTGCTCCTCGGTGAGTCGACTGCCCATCAGGTCCTCCGGGATCGGGGTGCCGGTCGGTGGCTCGGTCAGGGTCGGGCAAACAAGGGTTACAAAGATATGTTAAGTGTTTCATCGACTCTCGGGGAGTCGTTCACCGGTATCGTGAGGGGCACCATGAGAACTGACACGAACGACTCGTGGCTCGCCCGGGCCCTCGACCGGCCGGAGCCGGAGGACGACACGGCGCGGCGGATCCTCGACGCGGCACTGGAGCAGTTCACCCTCCTGGGTCTGCGCCGCTCCTCCGTGGACGACGTCGCCAAGCGGGCCGGCGTCTCCCGGGTCACCGTCTACCGGCGCTTCCAGACCAAGGACAAGCTGGTCGAGGACACCCTGCTGCGCGAGCTCAGCCGGTTCTTCCAGCGGCTGGACTCGGCGGTGGCGGCGCTGCCGACCATGAAGGAGCGCGTCGTCGAGGGCTTCGTGGTCGCCCTGCGCCACACCCGCGCCCATCCGCTCTTCGGCGGCCTGCTGCGCCTCGAACCCGAGGTGGTGCTGCCCTACCTGACCGTGCAGGGCAGCTCCTCGCTCTCCGCCACCGTCGAGTACCTGACGGTCCATCTGCGCCGCGCGCAACAGGTCGAGGGCCGTCCCGACGAGGACCCGCGTCCGGTCGCCGAGCTGATGGTGCGGGTCGCCGTGTCCTTCCTGCTCAACCCCGCCAGCTGCATCGAGATGGAGGACGAGGACCAGGCCCGGGCCTTCGCCCGCCGCTACCTGGCCCCGCTGCTGGACGCCTGACCGTCCGGACCGTCCGCCCGGACGTTTCGCGGACGCTCCGGCCGGCGGGCCGCCGCCCGCCGTTCAGCGGCGTCGGTGCAGCGCCCGCGCCAGCCGCACCGCGCGCTCCCGCGTGGCGGCCGGAACCCCGAAGGAGGTCAGCGCGACCGGCGGGGTGAACCGCTGCACCGTCGTCGACTGCACGGAGGTGAAGGCGCGCAGCCCTTCCTCCCCGTGGATCCGCCCGAAGCCGGAGTCCCGCGAACCGCCGAACGGCAGCGCCGGCACCGCCGCGAAGCCCAGCACCGAGTTCACCGACACCGCCCCCGCGCGCAGTCGCGCCGCGATCGCCGCGCCGGCGCGCCCGCCGCGGCAGAACACCGCCGCCCCCAGGGCGTAACGCGAGGCGTTGGCCCGCTCCACCGCCTCGTCCACGTCGGCCACCGCGTTGATCGCCACGACCGGCCCGAAGGTCTCCTCCACCATCGCCGCCGCGTCCTCCGGCACGCCGGTCAGCACGACCGGCGCGACGTACGGGGCGCGAACCGACTCGGGCCCGCCCAGCAGGGCCCGCGCGCCCGCCGAGACCGCACCGGCCACATGCCGCTCGACGACCGCGACCTGGCCCGGCAGCGTCATCGGGCCGTAGGAGGCGTCCGCCCCGGCACCCGGGCGCAGCCCCGCGGCCCGCTCGACCACCCGTTCGCACAACGCGGCGTGGACCTCACGCACCGCGTAGACGCGCTCCACCCCCGCGCAGGTCTGCCCCGCGTTGCTCAGCGCGCCCCACACGATCGCGTCGGCGGCCGCATCCAGGTCCGCGTCCGCGGTGACGATCACCGCGTCCTTCCCGCCGCACTCGGCGAGGAACGGCGTCAGCGTCTCGGCGCACACCGCCATCACCTTGCGGGCCGTCCCCGGCGAACCGGTGAACGCCAGCTTGTCGACCCCGGACCGGGCCAGGGCGTCCCCGGTGGACGCCGCGCCGGTGACGGTGGTGAACAGCCCGGCGTGCCCGGGCACGGCGGCGTCGAAGAGCTCGGCCAGCAGGACCCCGGTGCCCGGGGTCAGCTCGGACGGCTTGAAGACCACGGCGTTCCCCGCGGCCAGGGCGTAACCGAGGGAGCCCATCGGGGTGTACAGGGGGTAGTTCCAGGGGCCGATCACGCCGATCACGCCCAGCGGCCGGTGCACCAGCGAGGCCCGCTGGTGGACGGCGAACGGTCCGGTGCCCACCTTCCGCCGGCGCAGCACGCGTCCGGCGTTGCGGGCGGCCCAGCCCAGGTGCTCCAGCGTGAGGACGACCTCCAGCGCGGCGTCGCCGGCCGGCTTGCCGGTCTCCTCGGCGATGGTGCGGGCCACGGCGTCCAGGTCGGTGGCGAGGGCCTTCTTCCAGCGCAGCAGGTGGTCGCGGCGCCGGGACGCGGGCAGCGCCGCCCAGCCGGCCTGGGCGGTCCGGGCCCGGGCCACGGCGCGGGAGACCTCCTCCGGCCCGTTCACCGGGTGCGCGGCGAGGGGCTCGCCGGTCGCGGGGGAGCGCGTGGTGAAGGTCGCGGCGCGTGGTGCGGCGGCCGGGGTGGTGTCGGTCATCGGGTCTCCTGACGGGGAGCGCGGGGGGAGGGCGGCTGCGCCGGAGCGGCGGGCCGTTCCGCCGGCGTCCCGTCCGTCGGCGGGGCCGGCGGACGGGAGTGCGCCCAGTGCGGGCCCAGGTCGTCCAGGGTCCAGCCGAAGGGGTAGGTGCGCGCCTTGGGCTTGCGCGGGAACCGCTCCGGCCGCGCGGGCAGCAGGCGGATCAGCGCGGCCCGTGCGCGGAACGCGCGGTGGACGGCGGCCCGCAGCGGGCGCGGCTGGGGGCGGAAGCCGAGCGCCTTCAGCAGCGGTTCGTCCAGGACGGCGAGCACGACCCGGGACGCCGGCCGCCGTAGCGGTGCCGGGTACCAGGAGGCCAGGATCCGCAGGGTGGCCGCGGCGACCCTGCGGTTGGCGGGGTCGTAGGCGAACATCTCCCGCTCGTAGTCGTCGTGGAGCCGCTCGAACGCGGCGTAGGTGCCGGGCACGCCGGAGAGGCCCATCATCTCGCCCGTCCGCCGGCCCACCAGCGCCAGGCTCTCGGTCTCCTGCTCGCACAGGCGCCGCCAGCCGAAGCGGTCGATCCACCGCTTCGGCCCCACCACCGTGGTGGCCAGGACGTAGAGGAAGTCCTCCTCGGGGATCCGGTACCGGCCGTGTATGCGGTTCAGGTGGCGGGCGGCCGCCCGGCCGTGCTCCGAGTCCATCCCCTCGCGGACCATCTCGTACATGAGCAGCACCGTGTCGTCGTACCGCTTCTGACCGGCGCGTTCGAACTCCTGGGTGCGGTCCAGGAGCCGGGAGATGCGTGGGACGCCGTAGTCGCGCAGGAACGCGATCGACGTCCCGTGGAGGTAGTCGCGGGGGAACTCGTGGTGGACGATCCACCGGTAGATCCGCTCGAAGTCCTGGTGCGGGTCCATCTGCTGGATGCGGCGGAGCCGGCTGTAGCGGCCCATGGGTGATCCCTTCTCCGGAGCGGATCGTGGTGGTGCCGGCCGTACGGGACTCCCCGGGGGAGCGCCCCCGGTGAGTCGAAGATACTGAAACTATTGACTTGTTTCACGGGGCGTCAATACTCCGGAAGGAACGGAGACCCGAAGCCCCCGGCGGCCGCCCCCGGCTTCGGTCCGCGCCGTCGACTCCCGTGCGTACAAAGGCAACCGACGGAGCGTCCGGTGCCTGTTCGCCCGTCGCGTCGCGGGGACGGGAGCGATCGGCCGGCCGCGCGACGCCCGGGATAGACTGCCGGTCCGAGCAGCCGGTGCGCGAACACCCGTGGCCGGTTCCGTCGGCCGGCATCCCCGTGAAGAGGCGACCGTGACCCTGCCCACTGCCTCACATCCGCTCCGCCGCTACGGCTGGAACGACGCGTTCGCGACCGACTTCGCCCCCTACGAGGCCGACGGCCTCCGGCCCGGCCGGGTCGCGCGGGTCGACCGCGGGAGCTGCGAGGCCGTCGTCGCCGAGGGCGGACGGGTGACGTCCCTGCGGGCGGACACGGGGACCGTCGCCTCACCCGATCCCCTGCAGAACCCCTGCACCGGCGACTGGGTGGCCCTCGATCCGGGCCGGAGGGCCGTCCGGGCGCTGCTGCCGCGGCGCACCGCGTTCGTCCGGGCCGTCTCCTCGCAGCGGTCCGAAGGCCAGGTCCTGGCCGCCAACGTCGACCAGGTGCTCATCGCCGTCTCACTCGCCGACGAGTTGGATCTCGGACGCGTCGAGCGTTTCCTCTCCCTGGCGTGGGAGAGCGGCGGGCAGCCGGTGGTGATCCTCACCAAGGCCGACCTCGTTCCCGACGCGGTGACGCTCTCCCATCTCGCCGAGGACACCGGGCGGGTGGCCCCCGGAGCGCGCGTGCTGCCCGTCAGCGCGGCCACGGGGCAGGGCATGGACGCCCTCGCGACCCTCATCGGCGGAGGCGGGGGAGACGGTGGGGGCGGCGGTACGGCCGTCCTCCTCGGTGCCTCCGGCGCCGGCAAGTCCACTCTCGCCAACGCGCTCACCGGGGCGGACGTGCAACGGGTCGACGTCACGCGCGGCAGCGACGGCAAGGGGCGGCACACGACGACGACCCGCGATCTCCTGCCGTTGCCGGGCGGCGGTGTCCTGATCGACACACCGGGGCTGCGCGGAGTCGGGCTGTGGGAGGCCGACAGCGGCGTGGCCCGGGCCTTCACCGACATCGAGGCGCTCGCCCGGGACTGCCGTTTCCACGACTGCTCGCACCGGACGGAGCCCGGGTGCGCGGTACTCGCGGCGGCCGAGGACGGGACCCTGCCCCTGCGGCGGCTCGAGAACTACCACAAGGTGCTCCGCGAGAACGAGCGGATCGCCGCCCGCAGCGACGCGCGGCTGAACGAGGAGCTCCTGCGGAACTGGAAGCGGAAGAAGGCGCTGGGCCGCCACATGATGGAACGCAAGCGCGGCCCGCAGCACTGAGACCGGCGCCTCCGGCCGGCCCGTCGGGACGCCGCCCCGCTCAATCGGCCTCGTCGAGGTGCTCCGCGTCGTCGAACCGGAGCAGGTGCCACCGAGAGCCGTCGTGGACGAATTCGTTGATCGAAGTCGCCGCGGGCGTCGCGTCCGTGAACAACACCGGCGGGACGACGTCCAGCAGCGCCGACATCGCCGCGGCGATGAGACCGGCGTGGCACACCACGAGGACGGTGCCGCCGCGGTGACGGGACATCAGCTCGTCGACGATCCGGCCGGCCCGGAACCGGAACCGGTTCCACGTCTCCCCGCCGGGCGCGAAGGGCCGGTCGGGGTGAACGGTCATGTCGAACGCCCCGTAGAGGCGCTGGTACTCGTCGATGGACAGGCCGTCGGCCGCTCCGAAGTCGAGCTCGCGCGCCCGCGTCTCGACGACCGGCGCACCGAGTCCCAGACCGCTCGCCAGGACCTCGGCCGTCTCGCGGGCCCTGCGGACCGGACTGGTCAGCAGCGCGCACGGCCGGAGTGCTTCGGCCTCCAGCCGCGCCGTGAGCCGCGCGGCCTGTTCCCGGCCCAGCTCGGTGAGGCCGGGACACGTACCGGAACCCGCGATCAGCTTCTTCACGCTGGCATGCGACTGCGCATGCCGCACCAGCCTCACACGGGTGGGGGAGTCGTGTTCGTTTTCGTACGCCATTCGCGTAATGGTCCTTGGATAGGCCTGCGCACGCAGGTCAGTTGAGGTCCCAGCCGCCGTCGACGGTCAGACTCTGGCCTGTGACGAAACCCGCTTCGGGCGAAGTCAGGAACGCCACGGCCGCGGCCACGTCTTCGGGACGCCCATGCCGTTTGATGCATTGCCGGGCGAATTCCCGTTGCCGCCAGGACGGATAATCCGGATGGGATCTCTGCGCGGTGCTCAGTTCGATCGAACCCGGTCGGACGGAATTCACTGTGATCCCGTGCGGGCCGAGTTCGCGAGAAAGGGCCCGGACAAATGCTTCCAGGCCGCCTTTCGCCGCGATGTACGGGGCGAGTTCGACGCGCCCCACCCGCGTGAGCACCGTGGAAACGGCCACGATCCGGCCCGTCCCGCGCGCCACCAAATGGGGTGTGGCGGCCCGTGCGCAGGCGATGTGCGCCAGGAGGTTGACGTCCAGGGCCGAGCGCACGTCGTCCCACGTGGTGTCCCGCCACGGCACATAGGCGTACGCCCCGGAGTTGCACACGAGCACGTCGAGCCGCTGACCGCAGGCCGCCATGGCTTCTTCCAGGCGGTCCACGGTCTCCTCGTGCGTGAGGTCCCCGACCACCGTGGCGACGACGTCCGCACCGGCCGCCGACACCCGGTTGGTGGTGTCGGCGAGCCCGGAGTCCCGCGTCAGATGGGTCAGCACCAGATCGTGGGTGGCGGCCAGCCGCACCGCGATGGCGGCACCGAGGCCCGATCCCGCCCCCGTGACCACGGCGACGCCCCGAGACGACATCACATTCCCCTTCCGCAGCGCTGCCCGGTCACCCGTTTGATCCTGCCACCCAAGACAGGCCGACCACCCCCGTTATCCGGCCATTCCGGCAATCGCCGTTGTTGGCCGCGAAAGCCCTGGGGCATTCTGTGGTGCCGGACAGGCCGACGAAGCTGGAGGTATTCAGTGGGTGCCATGGACACAGAACGTCGGACGAATGCTGATTGCCTGGAGGGCATCAAGGAGGTCATCGCCGGCGGCGTCAGCAGCAGCATGCGGGCGGCGGCCGTCCCCGTGCCCCTCGTCGTGCGGCGCGCCGACGGCTGCCTGCTCCGGGATGTCGAGGACAGCGAGCTCGTGGACTTCAACATGGGCTATGGCCCCCACCTCTTCGGCTACGCCGACCGCGACGTCACCGACGCCGTGGCCGACCAGTTCACCAAGGGCCATATGACCGGCCTGCCGCACGAACTGGACGCCGAGGCCGGATCCCTCGTCGCCGAACTGGTGCCGGGCGTCGAGCAGGTCAGGTTCGCCAATTCCGGCACGGAGGCGGTCACCTCCGCGCTGCGGCTCGCCCGCGCCACCACGGGCCGCTCACTGGTGGTCACCTTCGAGGGCCACTACCACGGCTGGAGCGAGACCGTCCTGCGAGCGGGCAAGACCACGCTCCAGATACAGGGCACCCGGCCGACGGACGTCGTCCCGGGGGCGCCGGGAATGATCCCCGAGGCGCTCGCCCACACCGCGCAGTTGCCGTGGAACGACGCCGGGGCCGTCGAGGAGCTCTTCGCGCGCGACGGCGACCGGATCGCGGCTGTCATCCTGGAGCCGGTCCTGGTCAACGCCGGTGTGATCCCCCCGGCGCCCGGCTTCCTCGAGCTGCTGCGCGACCTCACCTCCCGCAGCGGCGCGATGCTGGTCTTCGACGAGGTGATCACCGGCTTCCGGGTCGCCCGGGGAGGGGCCCAGGAACTCTACGGCGTCGAGCCCGACCTCACGGTCCTGTCCAAGGTCATGGGCGGGGGGTTCCCCGTCGCCGCCTTCGGCGGACGCAGGACCGCGATGCGGATGCTCGCCACGAACGAGGCGCACCACGCCGGCGTCTACGCCGGCAACCACGCGGCCCTCCGCGCGGTCGTCGGCATGCTGACCAAGATCCGCGCGCTGCCCGGCCTCTACGACGAACTGGAGGGCATCGGCGCCGCCGCGGAGGACGCCCTGCGCGAGGTCTTCGCCGCGGAGAAACGGCCCGTGCACATCAGCCGGGTCGGCACCCTGATGTGCGTGGCCCTGCTCAAGAAGCCGCTGGAGAAGAGCGACACGCTGCGCGACCTCGCCGAGGCCGTCGACTTCTCCCGGCACCGCCGCTTCCAGGTCCTGGCCCAGAGGGAGGGGGTCTACTTCCACCCCAACGCGCTGGAACCGTGGTTCCTGAGCACCGCGCACACCGGGGAGGTCCTCGACAAGGCGGCGGGAGCACTGCGACGCGGGCTGACCGACCTCGGATGACCGCCGCCCGCGCGAAGCTGCTGTCCCTGCTGCACGAGCAGGCCGACCGTCCGGGGGACGCGCCGCTGATCAGCGACGACTCCGGGACCACCAGCGCCGGGCAACTGGTCGGCCGCGTGGACGCCAGGACCCGTGCCCTGCGGGAGGCGGGCGTCGGGCCGGGCGTCCTCGTGGGAACCGTCGCCTGGCCCGCGGCCGAGTTCGTCACCGACGTGTTCGCGATCATCTCCACCGGGGCGGTCGCCGTTCCGCTCTCGCGCCGGACGACGCCGTGGGAGCTCCGGCGCGTCCGGGAACGCTGCGCGCTCGACTTCCTCTCGGCCCCGCACGGATCGCCGACGGCCCTGCCGGTCACGGTCGCGGACCGGGGCGCGCGGACGCTGAGCGGTGTCCGGGAACCCGGCCGGGAGACAGCGCGGCACCACGCCTTCGACGAGGCGGCGACGGCACAGATCACCTCGGGAACCACCGGGTACCCCCGGGTCGCGCTGCGCTCCGCCGCCGCCCTGCTGGCCGAGGCGGAGAACTACCGCACGGCCCTGGGACTGGGGCCGCGGAGCCGGCTGGTCTGCCCCGTGCCCCTCCAGCACGCGTACGGCTTCGGACTGTGCGCCGTCGCCGCGACCCTGGCGGGCGCACCCGTCCGCTACCTGACGCCCGACAAGCCGCGGCTGCTGCTGCGCGAGCTCGCCGACGACGACGTGACGCTCTTCGTCGGTGTGCCCCCCATGCTGCGCCTGCTCGCCAAGGCGGCCCGCACCCCGCCGCACGACGGCCGCGCGGTCGGCTTCCTCTCCGCCGGCATGGCCCTGGACGCCCACACCGCCGAACTGGTCGCGACCCGGCTGGGCGGGCACGTCGGCCAGGTCTACGGGACCACGGAGACCGGACCGATCTGCGTGAGGAGCCCCGCCCCGTGGCAGCCGGGCGCCCCCGGGCCCGGCGCGCCCCTGCCCGGTGTGGAGGTCGGACTGACCCCGGTCCCGGAGGCCGCCGGGGACGGCGCGGACGCCTCCCCCGCGGCGCCGGGGGAGGCCGTGACGGGGCTGGTGACCGTCACCTCGCCGTCGATGATGCTCGGTTACGCCGACGGGCGGAGCGTCGACGCCACCCCGCTGCGGGACGGATTCACCACGGGCGACCTGGCCCGCTGGGAAGGGCCGGAACTCGTCCTCGCCGGCCGCCTGTCCACCAGCATCAACGTCGCCGGCGCCAAGGTCAGCCCCGAGGAGGTCGAAGCCGTCCTGCTCGCCTTCCCGGACGTCGCCTCATGCCTGGTGTCCGGGGTGGACGACCCCGTCCTCGGACAGCGGATCAGCGCGACGGTGACCCCCGAGACCGTCGACCTCGACAAGCTGGACCGCTTCTGCCGGGAGCGGCTGTCGCCCTCCTGCGTCCCCCATGCCTTCGCCTCCGTGGCGGAACTGCCGACCACCGAGACCGGGAAGGTCATCAGGCCCCGGACCGGTCAGTTAAGGAACCGTGAGAGTGAGAACTGAGAGCATCTTCCTGGCCGGGACCGGGGCGTACATTCCGCCCAGGGTGAGCGTGGACGAGGCGGTCCGGCGCGGCGCGTACGACAGGGAACGGAGGGATTCCTGCGGCTGGCGGAACGTGGCCGTGGCCGACGGCACGTCCGCGCCGGACATGGCGGTGGCGGCCGTCCGGCAGGCGGTGGACCGCTCGGGCCTGGGCCGGGACGACATCGACATCCTCGTCCACTCCTGCGCCTACCACCAGGGCCCCGACGGCTGGTCGGCGCCGCACTACATCCTGCGCTCCACCCTCGACTCGCCCATCCCGGCGCTGACGGTGGAGCAGGGGTGCAACGCGTTCCTCGCCGCCCTGGAGATGGCGACCCAGTACCTGCTGTGCGCGCCGTCCCGCAACGGCGCCGTGGTGAGCAGCGCCGACAACTTCGGCGCCCCCTCGGTCGACCGGTGGTACGCGCACCGTGACGCGGTGCTCGCCGACGCCGCCACCGCGGTCGTCCTGTCGAAGCGGTCCGGCTGGGCCGCGCTGCGCTCCGTCGAGTCGGTGTCGCTGCCCCGGTACGAGATCCTCAACCGCGGGCACGAGCCGATCTTCCCCCCGGCGGTCACCACCGGCCGGAAGCTCGACATGAACGAGCACCTGGAGGCGATGGTCGAGGAACTGGGCCCGAAGGCGGCCGAGATCGGCCAGGAGTACGCCGCGAGCGGTACAAAGCTGATCGAGCAGCTGACGGGCGAGGCGGGAATCGCCGTGGGGGACCTGTCGAAGGTGCTCCACCTCGGGGCGGGCACCGCCGACTTCCTCGACAGCCACCTGCGGCCGATGGGCCTGGACGCGTCGCTGGGCGCCGTGGACTTCTTCCGCGACGTGGGTCACGCGGGCGCCGCGGACGTCGGGCTCCAGCTCAACCACCTCGTCGAGGACGGGCAGGTGAGCGCCGGCGACCACCTCCTCCTGCTGAGCGCCGGACCCGGGCTCATGATCACCGCCGCGGTGGTCACGGTGCTGGAGCTCCCCGCCTGGAGCGCCGCGGGCGCCGAGGGGAGCCGGGTGTGACGGGCCCGGGGGTCCCGGAGGAGGGGGCCGCCGCCGGACGCGAGGAACCCGTCGCCGTCGTCGGGCTGAGCTGCCGGTACCCCGGTGACGCCGATTCCCCCGACGCCTTCTGGGACCTCCTCGTCCAGGGACGGGACGGCATCGGCGACGGAGCGGAGCGCTGGGCGCCGTACGCGGACACCGGGCAGGATCACGCGGCCGTCGTACGCGCCACCACGAGCCGGGGCGGCTTCCTCGCCGACATCGCCGGTTTCGACGCGGAGTTCTTCGGCATCTCGCCGCGCGAGGCCGAGCTGATGGACCCGCAGCAGCGGCTGCTGCTGGAACTGGCGTGGGAGGCCCTGGAACACGCGGGGATCCCGCCCCTCGGCCTGGGCGGCAGCGACTGCGGCGTGTTCGTGGGCGTCGGTTCGGACGACTACGGGCGCCGGCTGCTGGAGGACCTCGCCCGGATCGAGGCCTGGACCGGCATCGGCTCGGCCCTGTGCGCCACCGCCAACCGCATCTCCCACAGCCTGGACCTGCGCGGGCCCAGTCTCGCCGTGGACACCGCGTGCTCGTCCTCCCTGGTCGCCGTCCACCTGGCCCGCCGCAGTCTGCTCTGCGGGGAGTCCGACGTGGCCCTGGCCGCGGGGGTGAACCTCATGGTCGCGCCCGGCCTGTCGGTGACCCTGGACCGCGCGGGCGCCACCTCGCCGGACGGCCGCAGCAAGCCGTTCGACGCCTCGGCGGACGGCTACGGCCGGGGGGAGGGGGCGGGCGTCCTCGTCCTCAAGCGCCTCTCGGACGCCGAGCGCGCGGGGGACCGCGTCCTGGCGGTGATCCGCGGCAGCGGGGTGAGCCAGGACGGGCGGACCGCCGGCATCATGGCGCCCAACGGCGAGGCACAGGCCGACCTGCTGCGCAGGACGTACACGCAGTGCGGCATCGCCCCGGACACCGTGGACTACGTGGAGGCCCACGGCACCGGGACCGTCGCGGGCGACCCGCTGGAGGCAGGCGCGCTCGCCGCGGTCTTCGGGGCGGGCCGGCCGCAGGACGGTCCCTGCCTCATCGGCTCGGTCAAGGGCAACATCGGGCACCTGGAGGCCGGCTCGGGGATCGCGGGGATGATCAAGACCATCCTCGCCCTCGTGCACGAGGAGATCCCGCCCAGCGGGCGCTTCTCCACCCCCAACCCGCGCATCCCCTGGGAGGAGTCGGGGCTCCGGGTGACGCGGGAACTCACCCCGTGGCGCCGTGGCGGCCGTCCCCGCCGGGCGGGTGTCTCCAGCTTCGGCTACGGCGGCACCATCGCCCACGTCGTCCTGGAGGAGGCGCCGGTACGGCCCGAGCCGCCCGCCGCGTCCGGGGACGACCCGGCCCTGCCGCACCTGTTCCCGCTCTCCGGCCGGTCCGGGACGGCCCTCCGGCAGGACGCGGCCGCACTCGCCGACTGGCTGGACGGACCGGGCGCCGGGGTCCCGCTCGCCGCGCTCGCACAGGACCTCGGGGCCCGGCGCAGCCACCTGGAGCGCCGTGTCGCCGTCGTCGCCGCCGGCCACGCGGAGCTGGAGAGCAGGCTGCGCCGCTTCGCCGCGGGCGCCGCGGGTGACACGGTGCCCGGCCTCGCCGAGGGCACGGTGGCGGGCGAGGGCGCGGACCACGTGGTGTGGGTCTTCTCCGGAACCGGGGCCCAGTGGAAGGGCATGGGCCGCGAACTGCTCGCCACGGACACCGTCTTCGCCGAGGTGATCGACAGGATCGGACCGGTCTTCGCCGAGGAGATCGGCACGACGGCCCGGCGGATGATCGAGGACGGGGACGTCACCCGCGTGGACGTCGCCCAGACGATGATCTACGCGGTCCAGATGGGCCTGGCCGCCGTCTGGCAGTCGCTCGGGGTGAGGCCCGCGGCCGTCGTCGGCCACTCGATGGGGGAGATCGCGGCCGCCGCGACGGCCGGAGTCCTGTCGCCGGAGGACGGCGCCCGCCTGGTGTGCCGCCGCAGCGTCCTGCTGCGACGGGTGGCCGGCGCGGGCGGCATGCTGATGATCGGCCTGCCCGCCGACGAGGCCGCCGCCCGGCTGGCCGGCACCGACGCCGTGGCGCCGGCGGTCTTCGCCTCGCCCACGCAGACCGTGGTGGCCGGCGCGGTGGCGGAGATCGACGCCCTCGCACGGGAACTGGCGGGGGACCCGGCCCTGCTCGTACGCCGGGTCGACAGCGACGTGGCCTTCCACAGCCCGCAGATGGAGCCCTTGATGAAGGAGCTCGCCGAGGCCGCGGCCGACCTCACCGTCAACGCCCCCCGGATCCCCGTCTACAGCACCGCGCTGGACGACCCGCGCGACGCGGCTCCCCGCGACGGCGCCTACTGGGCGACCAACCTGCGCAGCCCGGTACGGCTGTCCGGGGCGGTGGCCGCGGCGGCCGAGGACGGGTTCAGGACGTTCCTTGAGGTGTCGGCCCATCCGGTGGTCCGGCACTCCGTCCAGGAGACGCTGGACACGGTCGGGGCCGACGGGCACTGTGTCGCCGCGTCCCTGCGCCGTGACACCGGGGAACGGGAGCACCTGCTGGCGAACGCGGGGGCGCTGTACTGCCACGGCGTCGCCCTGGTCCCGCCCTCCGCCCCGGACGCGGCGCCCCTGTCGCTTCCGGCGCGGAGCTGGCGGCGCCAGCGGTACTGGCGCGACCTGCCGGTCCGCAGGGCCGACCGCGGACGGCACGACGTGACGAGCCGCACCGTGCTGGGGCCGCGCACCACCCTGGCGGGGACCACGCCGCTGGACCTCTGGCGCACCCGTGTGGACCGGGAGTCCCGGCCGTACCCGGGCAGCCACGCCCTCCACGGCGTGGAGATCGTCCCGGCCGCGGTCGTCCTCCAGACGTTCCTGGACGCCGCCGGGCGGAGCGCGGGACGGCCGCACGGCCTCACCGACGTGTCGCTCGACCTGCCGCTGACCCTGACCACGGCACGGGACGTCGACGTGATCGCGCAGGGCGGCGTGATCCGCCTGCTGTCCAGGACCACCGACCCGGACGGTCCCGACCCGGACGGTCCGGGTGCGGACGGGCAGCCGTGGCTGACCCACGCGGTGGCCTCCGTGTCCGACACCCCCCTGCCGCCGCCCCTTCCGCCCGCCGACGCCGGACCCGGGACGGGGCTCCCCCCGGACCGGATCGTCGCCGGCCTCGCCTCGGTCGGCGTGCCGGAGATGGCCTTCCCCTGGCGGGTGGAACGGCTGGAGCGGATCCGGGAGGGACTGCGCGCGGACGTCGTCACGGGCGACGGGCCGGCCTCCGCCCCGACCGCGTGGGCCCCGCTGTTCGACGCGGCGCTGTCCATGGCGGCCGTCGCCTTCCCCGGACCCGCCGCCCTGCGGGTGGTGGCCGGCGTGGGCCGGGTGTGGACCACGGGCGAGCCGCCGCCCCGCGCCCGCGTCGAGGCACGCGTCGACGGCGAGGCCACCGACGCCGACGGCACGGTGAACGTCCGCATCGCGGCGGAGGACGGGCGGACCGTGGCCGTGCTGGACGGGGTGCGGTACGCGGGCGCGGAGGCCGGGACGCGTCCGGGCACCCCCGGGGAACTGCTGTTCCGGATCGACTGGAAACCCCTGTCCCCCGACGCGTCCGGCACCCCCCGGCCCCTGGTGCTGATCGGCGCGGACGGAGACCTGCCGGCGGCGCTCCGGGCCACGGCCGACGGCCTGGGGATCCCGTGCCTGACGACGGAGGGCCCGGACGCTCTCGACGACCTGCGCGATCAGGTGCCCGGACCCGTGGACGTGCTCCTGCTGCCGCTGACGGACCAGCCGGCGCAGGAGGCCGGGGAGCGCGCGGTGCGGGAGGCGTGGCGGCTCGCGCGCGCGGCCCAGCGGCTCGCCGCATGGCCGCCGGGCACGGCGAGGCTCTGGTCGGTGACCTCCGGTGTCCGCGAGGCGGACCGTCTCGAGGCCGTGGCCCAGGCGGCCCGGTGGGGTCTCGGCCGGGTCGTCGGGGGCGAACACCCCGAGCTGTGGGGCGGGACGCTCGACCTCGGCCCGCGGCCCACGAGGGACGACCTCGGCACCGCGCTGGGCGTCATCGCCGGGAACCCGGGCGAGGACGTCGTCGCCGTCCGTGGGGGCGGGGCCCGGGCGAGCCGGCTGGTCCGCGCCGGCGCGGGCGCGGACCACGCCCCGCCGCGGTGCCGGCCGGACGGCACCTATCTCGTCACGGGCGGTCTGGGCAGCCTGGGCGGCGAGGTCGCCCGGTGGCTGGTGGAACGGGGCGCGCGCCGCCTCGTGCTGGCCGGACGCGGCGCCCTGCCGCCCCGGTCGGAGTGGGACGCCGTCACCGACGGGATCCGGGCGCGCCGCATCGGGACCGTTCGCGGGCTCGAGGCCCTCGGGGCGACCGTACGGGTGGTGTCCGTCGACCTGTCCGACGCGGAGGCGGCGGCGGCCGCCCTGACCCCGGACGCCCTGGGCATGCCCGCGATCCGCGGGGTCGTTCACGCCGCCGGGGTGCTGGAGGACCAGCTCGTCGACCGGCTCGACCGGGACGCCCTGGCGGCGGTGATGCGGCCGAAGGCCGGTGGCGCCCTGACCCTTCACCGGCTCTTCCCGCCGGGATCCCTCGACTTCCTGGTCCACTTCTCGTCGTGCGGGCAGTTCCTGGGGCTCACCGGCCAGGCCGCCTACGCGGCCGCCAACGCGTTCCTCGACGCCATGGCCGCGTACGACCGCACCCTCGGCGCCGTCGGCACCATGAGCCTCGCGTGGACGTCCTGGCGGGGCATGGGCATGGCGGCCAACGCGGCGGTGGACGCCGAGCTCGAGGCCCACGGGGTCGGTGACATCACGGCGTCCGAGGCCTTCGGTGCCTGGGAACACGCCGGCCGGGCCGGCGCCCCCTCCCTCGCGGTGCTGCGCACCGTGCCGCTCCCGGACGGCGCCCGCCGGCCGGGCCTGCTGCGCGACGTCGCCGATGACGAACCGACGGCGCCGGCGCGGGAGGAGGCGGCCGGGGTCCGGGATCTCGGGGAGCTGTCCGAGGACGCGCTCCGGGCCCTGCTGCACGAGCAGACGGTCTCCGTCGTCGTCAGCGAGATGAAGCTGGATCCGGCGGAGCTGGATCCGGACCGGTCCCTGCTGAAGACGGGGCTGGACTCCGTGATGGCGATCGTCATCCGCCGCCGGCTGGAACGGCTGCTGGAGCGCAAACTCCCGGCCAACCTCGTCTGGCACCAGCAGACGGTCACGGCCATCGTGGACTACCTCGTGGCCAGTACGCGCTCCTGAGCCGCGGGAGGACCTCGCGGAAGGCGCCGATCCCGGTCGGCCGGGCCGCCGGCCCGGCCGACCGGGATCCGGTCCCCGCGGCGCCCGCACCCGGCCCCGTACCGCTCGTGGGGGAGGGAGGCGGCAGAGGCCCTCTGTATCCCGGGGCCCTCGACGGATAGCATCGCGGCGTGCTGCGCGACGCGGACCAGACGCCGGGCCGGGACGGGGCGGGCGACGAACCGTTGACGTTGAACTGCCGGATCACCGGCGACCGGACGGGCAGACCGACGGTTCTGCTGCACGCGCTGGGAAACACCGGACGGAGCTGGGACCGGCTCGTCTCCGCGCTGGCGCCCCGGGGCCGCCGGCTGTTCGTGCCGGACCTCCGCGGACACGGGCGGAGCCCCAGGGCCGACGCGTACACCTTCGAGTCGATGTACCGGGACGTGATGTCCCTGCTGGCCCGTCACCGCCTGGGCACCGTCGATCTGGTGGGGCATTCCATGGGCGGTCATGTCGCCTGGCTCATCGCCCAGCGGCATCCCTCCAGGGTCCGCAAACTGGTGATCGAGGACACGCCGCCGCCCCCTCGGGACGCGGCGGCCGAGGCGGAGCTGCGGGCGCGGTCACGGTCGACCGGTGACGGGGCGCCCGTCATCTCCCTGTACCGGGAGTTCCGCGAGTCGCGCAGGGCGGGAGAGCTGGACGGTACCGCGGTGCGCCCGGTCATCGACGGCCTGAGGAAAGCGGATCCCGGGTGGTGGCGGCGGCTCGGGGAGGTCACCGCCGAGACGCTGGTGATCAGCGGGGGGCTGTCCAGCCCCGTGCCCCGGTCCCTGCTGGCCGAGGTGGCCGAGGCGGTGCCGCGGGGGCGGCTGCTGGCCATCGACGCGGGCCACTACGTGCACCGCACCGAACCCGAGCGCTTCTGCCGCGAAGTGGTCCGCTTCCTCGGATGACCCGCGGGTCCGCTCACCCGGGCGACCCGCGGGTCCGCTCACCCGGGCGACCCGCGGGTCCGCTCACCCGGGCGACCCGCGGGTCCGCTCACCCGGGCGACCCGCGGGTCCGCCCACCCGGACGACTCCTGTCACCGGCCTCCGGCACCGGTCCCCGTCATCGGCCCGGCACGAGGGGAGCGTTCGCGCCCCTGGCGTGCTCGTACGCCGCCTCCACGACGAGCTGCACCTCCAGGGCGTCCTGCGCGCCGACCTTTCCCCGCGGGGCGGCGGCGCCCGTCAGCATGTCGAAGTACGCCGAGATCGCGGCCAGTTCCGGTCGCTGTCCGGCCGCCCGGACCGTGCCGTCGGCCAGACGCAGCTCGTTGCGGCGCAGATCCAGAACATGGTCACCGTCCGCGGTGGTGACGGTGACCGACGTCTCCAGCCTGCGCGCGGCCCGGTCGATCCGCAGGGTCGCCGGCACGCCCCGGAACGACAGCTCCAGCCGGACCCGCTCCTCGACGCCCGGCGCGTCCACCGCGCACGCCTCGACGTCCGCCCGGCCGAAGACCGTCATGAGCAGGTCGACGGCGTGCGGCCCCAGATCCAGGAGGGCGCCGCCGCCGGCCCGCCGCACGTCGCCGTACCAGGGCGTGCAGGCCCGCCACACCCTGTTGCCGGGAGTGGCGATGGTGAAGTCGACGCGCTGCGCGCCGGACCGCGCCGCGTCGGCGAAGGCCTCCAGCAGCGGGTGGAAGCGGAAGGGCATGTTCACCCCCAGCAGCTTCCCGGCCGCCGGATGGGCCACCATCCGGCGCGCCTCCTCCACCGTGGCGGCGAGGGGCTTCTCGCACAGCACCGCGATGCCGGCGTCCAGCGCCTTCAGAACCGGCTCCGCGTGGGCGTCGTTGGGCGTGCAGACGCTGATCACGTCCGGCCGCGTCTCCTGGACGAGCCGGTCGACGGAGGTGCCGGTCCACACCTGCGGACGGTCCGCCGTCAGCGTCCGGGCCCGCTCCACGTCGGTGTCCACCAGGCCGACCAGCTCCATGGCGTCCCGCGCGTCGGCGCAGGGCAGGTGGTAGCGCTGGAACACCCTTCCGCAGCCCACGGCCGCGAACCGGATCCTCTCGCGGGTCATCGGTCAGCCCCTCACCTGTGCGAGGGCGTGCTCCCCGCACGCCCTCGCCGTCTCGACGACGAAGTCCGGGAACGTGTGGCCGAGGTGTTCGCGGTCGTAGGCCGCGATCATGGCCCGCAGTTCGGTCTCCAGCCGGTCGGAGAGTCCCGGCGGGTTCTCGTCCGCGAGCAGCAGCCCCGCGTTGAGGAAGGCGACGAGCAGGCCGGCGAGCCCCTGGTCCCAGCGACGCAGCCGGCCCAGCAGGGGGCGCAGGGACGCGGCGCCGGTGCCGCGCCGGGCACGGACGGCGTCCGCGATGCTCTGCGCCAGGAACGGGACCTCGTTCTCCTTGCGGTCGTTGATCTCGGAGGAGACCCGGCTCCAGGCCGTCCACAGGTGCTCCACGCGCTCGTCCTCGACGCGGTAGTCGCGGCGGGCGTGGCGCAGCACCTCCCAGGCGGCGCCCTCCACTCCGGGGATGTCGGGCTCCTCGTACCGGGTGGCCTTGTCGTAGATCTCGGTGCCGCGCAGCGCGATGGCCCGGTTGATCAGGAAGAACGGGTTCTCGCTCTCGTGCACCCGGGCGGCCACGATGAACTTCAGGTTCTCCCAGAGTTCGTCGAGGGTCGTGCCCGGTTCGATCATGATCCAGCCGGGTTCGAGCTCGATCCCCTCCTGCTTGAACAGGCGGGCGGCGTCGAAGTTGTACTCCACGGTGGTTCCCTTGCGGAACCGCTTCATCATGCCGGGCGACCCGGTCTCCATGCCGAGGAGCGCCAGGTCCATGCCGGCCCTGCGCAGGGTGCGCAGCGCCTCCCGGTCGATGAGACCGGTGTCCACGCGGAACTCGCAGTGGAAGGAGATGTCCAGGTTGCGGCGGAGGATCTCCTCGGCGAACCCGACGGCGTGCTGGTAGCCGTCCTGGAAGGCGCCGCCGAAGTTGTCGT
>NZ_JBIRHK010000015.1:0-213461 GCF_044328485.1 Streptomyces sp. NPDC017936
AACGAGATCATCACCGGTCTCATCGGCGTCGTCCTGATCGGCTGGTCCTTCTGGTCCTCCGTCCGCCGCAACCGCGCCCTGGCCGCGGCCGAGGGAGAGACGGGCTCGGACGAGAAGACCGAGGTCCCGTCCGGGGTGTGACCGGCTCCCCGGTGAGGAACGCTCTGTGCGGGGCGGCCGTCGAGGACGAGTCCTCGGGCCGCCCCGCCGGTTTTTGTCAGGACACTTGGGGGCGGGAATGGGCTTCTTCGACGGACTGCGGCCCGGACGGGCCGCCGACTTCGACTCGGGCAACGCGGCGACCAACGCGATCGAGCTGACCAAACGGCACAGCAGCGTCTCCCTCACCCGGCAGGACGCCGCCACCGGACACCTGCGCATCAACCTGACCTGGCGGATGCGCACCTCCGACATCGGCGGCGTCCACCGGGAGAGCCTGCTGCGGCACCCCTTCAAGGCCCTGCGGCCGCCGGAGGTCATGGGACACAGCCAGAGCATGGTCAACGTCGACCTCGACCTCGGCTGCCTGTACGAACTGACGGACGGCACCAGGGGCGTCGTACAGCCGCTGGGCGGCCTCCTCGGCGACGTCAACTCCCCGCCGTACGTGAAGCTCAGCGGGGACGACCGGTTCGGGTCGGCGTCCGGGGAGACGATCTACGTCAACCTCGACCACCGCGACGCCATCAAGCGGCTGCTGGTGTTCGTCTACATCTACGACCAGACGCCGGCGTTCGACCGTACGCACGCGATCGTCACGCTGTACCCGAGCAACGGGCCGCGGATCGAGATAGGCCTCGACGAACGGCACCCGCAGGCCCGTTCGTGCGCCGTGGTGATGATCGAGAACGTGAAGGGGGAGATGCTGGTGCGGCGCGAGGTGAAGTTCGTGTACGGCTTCCAGGCGGAGCTGGACCGGCTGTACGGGTGGGGGCTGCAGTGGGGGCGGGGCTACAAGACGAAGGTCGAGCGGTAGCCCCTTACGCGCGGTCCCGGGCGGTCGTGCTACCGCCCGATGAACTGCGGTCCCTGCGGCGGCATGCGGAACTCCCGGGCCGGGGCCGCGGCCGTCGCCCGGGCCGCGTCCGGATAGCCGTAGCCGTATGTCGGGAGGTTGGCCGGGTAGCCGTAGGAGGCGGGCGGCTGCTGGGGCACGGCGGTGGTCGGCTGCTCCGGCGGAAGCGGCTGCGAGAGGCTCGGCGTGGGCTCGGGGGCGTGGGCGGCCGCCTCCTCCGCCTCGTCGACCGAGATGCCGAAATCGGTCGCCAGGCCCTTCAGGCCGTTGGAATAGCCCTCGCCGAGAGCGCGGAACTTCCAGCCCGTGCCGCGGCGGTAGAGCTCGCCGCAGATCAGCGCCGTCTCCTCGCCCGTCTCCGGGCGGATGTCGAACGTGGCGAGGGGCTCGCCGTCGGTGACGGCCGCGTCGTACAGCAGGATGCTGAGGGCGCGTACGCGGTCGAACGTGACGCCGTCCGCCGAAGCGACCAGGAGAATCTGACCGACGCCGGACTCGACACCGGCCAGATCCGCCTGGATGGTGTCGGTGAGACCGTCGGCGCTCCGCTTCTTGCCGAGGCGCCAGACCTTCCCCGAGGGGTGCCGGGGCTGGTTGTAGAAGACGAAGTCCTCGTCGGAGCGCACACGACCGTCGGGGCCGAGGAGCAGCGCGGAGGCGTCGACGTCCGGGACCCCCTGCCCGGGTGTCCAGCGCAGCACGGCGCGCACCGTGGTGGCTTTCAGCGGGACGTTCGACCCCTTCAGCATCGCGTGCGTCATGCGGCCATCCTGCCCTCTCCGTTCTGCTCACGACAACGTGGGGTACACGGGGTCCGGCCCGGCCGGCGCGGGTCCGCCGGTCCGTGCCGGTCGTCGTTACCTGAAGTTCATGACCGGTGGGAACCCTGGACATGGGTATCTACGTACTATTACCGGCCACCTCTTGCCGAAATCCATCGCCTTGCCTTGTGCCACGGGGGAGTTAAATGCGTCATTTCGGGCACCTCGCCCCTGCGGTGCGAGAGCGTCTCTTCCACCGCCAGCCGTGCGTCTTCGACACGGACTCGTCGGCCCGACTGCTCTCCGCGGCCCTCGGGGCCACGCTCTACAGCCCGGCCACCCGGCCCCGGCTGGCCGACGACATCCTCAAGCAGGCCGCCCGGGGCGTGGTGTCCATGGTGCTGTGCCTGGAGGACTCGATCGGTGACGAGGACGTCGCCGAGGGTGAGGAGAACCTCGTCCGGCAGTTCGCCGACCTCGCGGGGCGTCCGGACGCGGAGCCGCCGCTGCTCTTCATCCGGGTGCGCACGCCCGAGCAGATCCCCGACCTGGTCCGGCGCCTCGGACCGACCGTACGGCTGCTGAGCGGGTTCGTGTTCCCCAAGTTCACCGAGGAGCGCGGCATCCCGTTCCTGGAGGCGCTGACGGGCGCCGAGGTGGCGAGCGAGCGGCGGCTGTTCGCGATGCCCGTGCTGGAGACGCCCGAGCTGATGTACCGGGAGTCGCGGGTGGACGCCCTGGAGGGCATCGCCCGCGCCGTCGAGAAGTACCGCAGCCGGGTCCTCGCGCTGCGCCTGGGCGTGACCGACTTCTGCTCCTCGTACGGTCTGCGCCGCGCCCCCGACATGACCGCCTACGACGTGCAGATCGTCGCCTCCGTGATCGCCGACGTGGTGAACATGCTGGGGCGGGCCGACGGCAGCGGCTTCACGGTGACCGGGCCGGTGTGGGAGTACTTCCGGGTCCCGGAGCGCATGTTCAAGCCGATGCTGCGGCACAGCCCCTTCCTGGAGGGACAGGCCGTGGAGCTGCGTGAGAAGCTGATCGAGCACGCGATGGACGGGCTGTTGCGCGAGATCTCGCTCGACCACGCCAACGGCCTGCTGGGCAAGACCTGCATCCACCCCTCGCACGTCCCCGCGGTCCACGCCCTGTCCGTCGTCAGTCACGAGGAGTACAGCGACGCGGCGGACATCCTGCGGCCGGAACGCGGCGGCGGGGGAGTGCTGAGGTCGGCGTACACGAACAAGATGAACGAGGTGAAACCGCACCGCGCCTGGGCCGAGCGGACCATGCTGCGCGCGGAGGTCTTCGGCGTCGCGCACGAGGACGTGAGCTTCGTCGACCTGCTCGCCGCGGGCCTCCCCGGCTGAACCGCCGAGCGCCGGCGCCGCGCACCGCCGTACGGCGGCCCGCGGCGCACCGCCGCACGGCGACCGCCCGCATCGCCCACGACACACCGCCTACGACATAGGGACGCATGAACAACGCAGTGAACAACGGGGTCTGGTCCGGGAGCTGGGTCGCCGAGCGGCTCGGGGTCCGGCTCGCGGGCGACGACGAGCTGACGGACCTGCTGGGGCTGGCGCTGCGCCGCAACCCCAAGCGGGCGCACCTGCTCGTCTCCCACGTCCTGGGCAAGCACGTGCCGCAGTCCCCGTCCGTGGTCTACGGCTACGGCTTCGCCCTGGGCCGCCGGGTGCGCGACCTGCTGGGCGAGGAGGCCGCCACGGCCGTCGTCCTCGGGTACGCGGAGACCGCCACCGGCCTCGGCCACTCCGTCGCCGACGGCGTCGGCTCGGCCCCCTACCTGCACTCCACCCGCCGTCCCGTCCCCGGCGTCGCCCGGGCCGGCGGCTTCGAGGAGTCCCACTCGCACGCCACGTCCCACCTGCTGCTGCCGGAGGACCCGGCGCTGCTGGTCGGCGACGGCCCGCTGGTCCTGGTCGACGACGAGTTCTCCACCGGCAACACCGTCCTGAACACCATCCGCGACCTCCACGAGAGCTACCCGCGGCGCCGCTACGTCATCGTCGCCCTGGTCGACATGCGCTCGGCCGCCGACGCGGGCCGGCTGGCGGAGTTCGCCCGCGAGATCGGCGCCCGCGTCGACCTGGTGGCCGCCGCCTCGGGCACGGTGACCCTGCCGGAGGACGTCCTGGAGAAGGGGCGGGAACTGGTCGCGCGGCACGAGACGCCGCAGGGCCCGGCCCCCGAGCCGTACGGCCGGGTCACCCGCGTCGACCTGTGCTGGCCCCGCGGGCTGCCCGACGGCGGCCGGCACGGGTTCACGCCCGGCCACCGGGCCCGGCTGGAGCGGGCGCTGCCCGCGATGGCCGCCCGGCTCGCCGAGGCGCTGCCGGCCGGGGCGCACCGCGTGCTGGTCCTCGGCTTCGAGGAGCTGATGTACGCGCCGCTGCGGCTGGCGCGCGAGCTGGAGCAGCTCGTCGCGGCCGAGGTGCGCTACTCCACCACCACCCGCTCGCCCGTGCTCGCCGTCGACGACCCCGGCTACGCGATACGCAGCCGCATCGTCTTCCCCGCGCACGACGACCCGGCCGACGGCCCCGGCGAGCGCTACGCCTACAACGTCGCGGGCGGCGGCTTCGACACGATCGTCGCCGTCGTGGACTCCGTGGCCGACACCGGCGCGCTGCACGCCCCCGGCGGGCTCCTGGACCGGCTCGCCGCCCACACCCCGCACGTCGTCCTCGCGGTCGTGCCCTCGTACGTCCCCGAACCGCTGTACGCCGCCGCCCTGCCTGGAGAGAGATCCGCCATGCTGCCCGAACCCCTCCGCGGTCCCGCCTTCTCCTCGTACGCGCCGGAGGAGGTCGGCTGGCTGCTCCAGGACCTCTCGGACGTGACGCTGGAGGCGCCGACCGAGGAGCGGGAGGAGGCCATCCAGAGCGGCGGCGCGCACTACGCCGAGTCGCTGCCGGTGGAGTACCAGCCCAGCGACCGGTACCAGGAGCTGTTCCACGCGGCGCTGGAGACCTCGGCGGCCCGGCTCGCGCAGGCCGTCGGCGTCGTCACCGAGACCGTGATCGCCGAGCGGTCGCCCCGGCCCGTCCTCGTCTCCCTGGCCCGGGCCGGCACCCCCGTCGGCGTGCTGATGCGCCGCTGGGCGCTGCACCGGCACGGCCTCGACCTGGCGCACTACGCCGTCTCCATCGTCCGCGGCCGGGGCATCGACGCCAACGCGCTGCGCTGGCTGGCCGCGCACCACGACCCGCGCGACGTCGTCTTCGTCGACGGCTGGACCGGCAAGGGCGCGATCACCCGGGAACTGGCCGAGGCCATCGAGGAGTTCGAGGCCCGGGGCGGCGCGTCCGGCTTCGACCCGGAGATCGCGGTGCTGGCCGACCCGGGCTCCTGCGTGCGCACCTACGGCACCCGGGAGGACTTCCTCATCCCCTCCGCCTGCCTCAACTCCACGGTGTCGGGCCTGATATCCCGCACGGTGCTGCGCGCCGACCTGGTCGGCCCGGACGACTTCCACGGCGCGAAGTTCTACCGCGAACTCGCCGGGGCGGACGTCTCGAACGCCTTCCTGGACGCCGTCTCCGCCCGCTTCCCCGAGGTGGCGGACGCGGTCGACGGCGCGGTGAAGGAACTGCTCGCGAGCGACCGCACGCCCACCTGGGAAGGCTGGGCGGCGGTGGAGCGCATCAGCGAGGAGTACGGCATCCACGACGTGAACCTGGTCAAGCCGGGCGTCGGCGAGACCACCCGGGTGCTGCTGCGCCGGGTGCCGTGGAAGATCCTGGCGCGGGCCGGCGCCGGCCCCGACCTGGACCACGTCCGGCTGCTGGCCGGGCAGCGAGGGGTGCCGGTGGAGGAGGTCGGCGACCTGCCGTACACCTGCGTGGGGCTGATCCACCCCCAGTACACGCGCGGCGCGACCGGCGCCGACGGCAAGGCGGTGGCGGTCTGATGCCGGTGATGGTGGCGAGCGACCTCGACCGTACGCTCATCTACTCCGCGGCGGCCCTCGCGCTGACCATGCCGGACGCGCGGGCGCCCCGGCTGCTGTGCGTGGAGGTGCACGAGAGCCGCCCGCTGTCGTACCTCACGGAGACGGCGGCCCGGCTGCTCACCGACCTCGGGGACGCGGCGGTGTTCGTGCCGACGACCACCCGGACGCGCAAGCAGTACCTGCGGATCAACCTGCCGGGCCCGGCGCCGGCGTACGCCGTCTGCGCGAACGGCGGCCACCTGCTGGTCGACGGCGTGTCGGACCCGGACTGGCACGCGGCCGTGACCGCGCGGCTGGCCGACGAGTGCGCGCCGCTCGCGGAGGTGCAGGCCCATCTGGCGGCCTTCGCCGACCCGCTCTGGCTGCGCAAACAGCGCGTCGCCGACGACCTGTTCGCCTACCTCGTCGTGGAGCGCGAGCTGCTGCCCGAGGAGTGGGTGAAGGAGCTGGCGGTCTGGGCGGAGAACCGCGGCTGGACGGTCTCCCTCCAGGGCCGCAAGATCTACGCCGTGCCGAAGCCGCTGACCAAGAGCGCGGCGGTGCGCGAGGTGGCCCGACGCACCGGCGCGGAGCTGACGCTCGCGGCGGGCGACTCCCTCCTCGACGCCGACCTGCTCCTGGCGGCGGACCGGGGCTGGCGCCCCGGCCACGGCGAACTCGCCGACGCCGCCTGGACGGCCCCGCACATCACGGCCCTGCCCGAACGGGGCGTGCTGGCGGGGGAGCGCATCCTGCGGGAGTTCCTGAGGACGGCCCGCGGGCAGTAGCCGCAGGCCACGGCGCCCCCGCGCCGGCGCCGGGGCGTCCGCGGTCCCGGCCCTCCGCGGCGTCAGCCGCAGCAGCCCCCGCCGCAGCAGCCGCCCCCGCCCCCGCCGCCGGCCCCGGGGGCGGGCGCGGAAACGGTGCCGCCTACAGCTACCGTGGACAGCAGCTTGACCGTGTCGTCGTGCCCGGCCGGGCAGGCGGCGGGAGCGGAGGACTCGGCCATGGGACGGCTCAGTTCGAAGGTGTCGCCGCAGGTCCGGCAACGGTACTCGTAGCGTGGCATGGCGACAGGTTAAACGGCGGATGCGGCGGCACGGCTCTCATCGGTTCGATGGTGTTCGCATCTGTCGACTTCTTATGTGGAGAGTTTGCGAAGGGCGCTGGTAATTTGAGAGCGCCGCGATGAACCGCGAGGTCGGGGGATTCAGGGTTTGCAGCCGCCTCAACGGCAACCATGTCAGACCCTCGTACGTCTGTACGTCTGCCTACGCGTGCCATACCGAGGGCGGAGGGAGACATCGTGACCCAGGCGGGGCAGGGGGAGGAGCCCCAGGAACCGGACGCCACCATGCAGTTGAAGGTCCCGGCCGCTTTCACGGCGGACGAGACCATGCAACTGCGGGTGCCCGAAGGGGGCATACCGGGCAGTCGGGAGACACCGGCGACGCCGGAGAACAGGCGCAAGGGACGCAAGGCGCCCCGTCCTTCCTTCTCCTCCCGGATCTCCGCCGCCGTCGGCCCCCGTCTCGCCCTCCTGGTCGCCGCCCTCGCTCCGCTGGTCGCACGTGTCACGCCGTACGCCCGCCGGATGCGGCCGCAGTACCCGCGGCCGGGGCGCTCCGGCTGGCGGCGCTGGATACCGTCCTGGCGGCAGTGGCTCGGGGGCGTGCTGGCCTCCATAGGCCTCAGCGGCCTGTTCCTGGTCGTCGCCTACGCGGCCACCGACATCCCCGACAACCTCAACACGTACGCCACCCAGCAGGACAACGTGTACTTCTGGGCCGACGGCACGCCCATGGCCCGCACCGGCTGGGTCCAGCGGCAGGCGATGCCGCTGGAGGACATCCCCGAGGACGTCCGCTGGGCCGTCCTCGCCGCGGAGAACGCGAGCTTCTACAGCGACCCCGGCGTCTCCTTCAAGGGCATCAGCCGCGCCCTGTTCCGCACGCTCGGCCAGGGCGACACCCAGGGCGGCTCCACCATCACCCAGCAGTACGTCAAGAACGTCTACCTCAACCAGAACCAGACCCTGCGCCGCAAGTTCACCGAGGCGATGATCGCCCTCAAGCTCGACAACCAGATGAGCAAGGACGAGATCCTCGAGGGCTACCTCAACACCAGCTGGTTCGGCCGCGGCACCTACGGCATCCAGCGCGCCGCCCAGGCCTACTACGGCAAGGACGTCAGCGAACTCGACGCCAGCGAGGCCGCGTTCCTCGCCGGCCTCCTCAAGGGCGCCGGCCTGTACGACCCGACCCTGAACAGCGCCAACCGGGCCCGGGCCGTGGAGCGCTGGTCCTGGACCCTCGACCGGATGGTCGAGATCGGCAAGCTGTCGAAGGCCGAGCGGGCCACGTACACGAAGTTCCCCGAGCCGCTGAAGAACAACCCGCTGTACGACACCGGTGAGCAGAGCGACTACCTGGTCGAGGTCGCCGCGCAGTACGCCAAGAAGGCCGCCGACATCTCCGACAAGGACTTCGACCTGGGCGGCTACCAGATCTACACGACCTTCGACAAGAAGCGGGAGACCCAGCTCACCGACGCCGTCACCAAGGCCCGCGGCAAGGCCCTCGAGGACGACCCGAAGAACGCGAAGAACGCCCACTACGGCGCCGCCTCGGTGACCGCCGACGGCCGGATCCTCGCCGTCTACGGCGGCCCCGACCACCGGACGCAGGGCTACAACGAGTCCAACGCCACCACCGTCCCCGCCGGTTCGGCGTTCCTGCCGTTCGTGTACGCGGCCGGCCTGGAGCACGGCGTCCACAAGACCCGCGACGGGGAGGCGACCGAGGTCACCGGGGAGTCCCTGTACGACGGCGACGACGACATACCGGTGACCACCCCGGAGGGGCCGTACTGGGACCGCGGCGGCAAGAAGGTCACCGGCAGCAACGACGGCGACAAGTCGTACGGCCGGATCTCGCTGCACCGGGCGCTGGAGCTGTCGGTGAACACGCCGTTCATGCAACTCGGCATGGACACGGGCCTGGACAAGGTGCGCGCCACCGCCGAGGCGTCCGGACTGCTGTCCTCCAGCCTCGGCGCCCAGGTGCCCGCCCTGTCCCTGGGCAGTGCCACGCCCAGTGCCATCCGCATGGCCAGCGGCTACTCCACCTTCGCCGCGGCCGGCAAGCACACCGAGCCGTACTCGGTGCGGCAGATCACCCACAACGGCACCAAGGTCGCCCTGGACGTGCCCGAATCGACCCGGGCGTTCGGCGCCGACGTGGCCGAGGAGGTCACCTCCGCGCTCACCGACTCCTTCCGCACCGCCCACCCCGACGCCGCGCCCGCCTCGGCCGCGGTGGCGGGGAAGGCCGGGACCACGCAGAACGACACCGCCGCCTGGTACGTCGGCACCCACAAGTCCGTCTCCACGGCGGTCGTCGTCTACCGCATCGACCTCGCCAAGAGCCTCGAACCGCTGCCGCTGGAGGGCATCGCCGGCACCGCCGACGACAGCGTCCCCTACGGCATATGGTCCCGGGCCATGAGCCCGCTCGGCTGACCACCGACGGGCCCCGCCGTCCTCAACCGCTGGGAGAATGAGCCGCACATGAAGTCACCGTCGGGCCGCCGCCGCAAGGCCCGGGAGCAACGCCGGACCGCCGCCTTCCATCCGGGGTTCCTGACCCTGGCGGCGTTCCTCGTCGTCGCCTCCCTGACGGCGGGCTACCTGGTGCTGAACCGGACGGACAACACCGCGCCCACCGCCTCGTCCTCGGGGGACGGCAAGAACGCGTCGGCGCAGGCGACCAAGGAGCCGGAGTGGGACGGCAAGACCAAGGTCCTGGGGGACGGCTCCACCTCGTACACCGGCCCGCAGGAGGGCCGGCTGAAGGCCGAACCGCTCAAGCCCGGTGAGAAGCCGCCCCAGTTCGTCGTCTTCTCCTGGGACGGCGCCCTGAGCGGCGACGACGAACTCTTCCAGCACTACCGGGAGATGGCCGAGCAGTACAACGCCCACATGACCTTCTTCCTCACGGGCATCTACCTGCTGCCCAAGAGCAAGGCGGACCTGTACTCGCCGCCCCAGCACCCCAAGGGCAGCGCGGCGATCAGCTTCCCCACCGACGAGCACATCCGCACCACGCTGGAGCAGCTCGGCGAGGCCTGGAAGGAGGGCAACGAGATCGGCACCCACTTCAACGGCCACTTCTGCGGCGCGAAGGGCGGCGGCGACTGGAGCGTCGAGGAGTGGAAGAGCGAGATCGACCAGTTCTTCGCGTTCGTGGAGAACTGGAAGACCAACACCGGCTACACCGACATGGACCCGCTGCCCTTCGACTTCAAGAAGGAGGTCGTCGGCGGCCGGGCGCCCTGCCTGGAGGGCCAGGAGAACCTGGTCAAGGCGGCCAAGAGCTACGGCTGGCGCTACGACGCGTCCTCCCCGGGCGCCTTCCAGATCTGGCCGGCGAAGAAGGACGGCCTGTGGGACTTCCCGCTCCAGGGACTCCCGTACGACGGCGGCGACGTCCAGGCCCTGTCCATGGACTTCAACTTCCTCTACAACCAGACCGGCGGCGAGACCGAGGGCGACCCCGCCAAGCAGCCCGAGTGGCAGCAGCAGACCATCGACGCCTACATGGCGGGCTTCAACCGCGTCTACTACGGCAGCCGTGCCCCGCTGTTCATCGGCAACCACTTCGAGCAGTGGAACGGCGGCATCTACATGAACGCCGTCGACCACGTCATCGAGAACGTGTGCACCAAGAAGGACGTCAAGTGCGTGTCCTTCAAGGAACTGGCCGACTGGATGGACGTGCAGAAGCCCGAGACGCTGGAGCGGCTGCGCACCCTGGACCCGGCGCAGAGCCCGGACTGGAAGACCGTCGTGAAGTGACGCGGGCGGGGCGGAGGGCCGCGGCAATGACGTTCCAGTAACATCCCCGGATCGCTGCGGCATCCCCCTTCACAGCCGCCGCACACGGCGTGCGAAGATGCGCTACCCCGGCATCCCTCCGCCGGGGCAAGAGGGGAAACATCAGTGAAGTCAAGGAAATTGAGCCGTACGCGCCGCCGTGCCGCCATACTCGGGGCGGCCGCCACCTCCGTCGTGGCGGGAGTGGCACTCCTCCCCAACTGGAGCGCGGGCGCCGCGGTCGTCGACGACCCCAAGGTGGACGCGAGGACCAAGGCCACCTTCCAGCGGCTGGCGGACGCGGTCTTCACCGACCGCACCGACGCCCTGGTCACCGGTGAGCAGGGTGACCGCGACAAGCCGCTGACCGACGGCTTCTCCGGCGACGTCAAGCTGTCCGCCGGCACCGCCCGCACCGAGGACGCCGCTCTGTCCTCGCTGGGGCAGCGCAAGGACAAGCTGGCGAAGGCCGGCGAGAAGTACAGCAAGGCCAGCACCACCGTCACCCTGAACGCCACGCGCGTGACGGGCCGCACGGCCAAGGCCGCGGTCACCGAGACCACGACCCTGACCTACGCGAACGCCACCGGCAGCCAGCCGAGGACCACCGGCTTCCAGGCCCGGCACGAGCTGACCTTCAAGGCCGACCGGCACGGCGACTGGCAGCTCACCGACATCCGGGACACCGACCAGGGCGGCCTCGCGGTGAACACGCTGTCCAAGCCGACCCCCGTCAAGGCGACCACCACCGTCGACGACACCATGCCGAACGCGCCGCGCGCGGCGACGACCCGCAATCCGGCGGCCGCCCCGAAGACCGGCACCACGTACGACTACAAGGCCATGGCGGCCTACGCCGAGAAGTACTGGAACGTCTACAACACGGACTACCCGGACTTCAACGGCCACGGCGCCGGCGGCGACTGCACCAACTTCGTCAGCCAGGCCCTGAAGGCGGGCGGCTGGAAGCACGTGCCCGGCTACGTGTACGACTACACGAAGTGGTTCGGCAACGCCGACATCCAGTCGGACTCGTTCATCGGCGTCAACGAGTGGTCCTGGTTCGCCCAGAACTCCAAGCGGACGACCTCGCTGGCGAACGTCTACCAGCTCGAGGTCGGCGACGTCCTGCAGATGGACTTCGACCGGGACGGGTCCAAGGACCACACGATGATCGTCACGTACAAGAGCAACGGCGTCCCGTACGTGACCTACCACTCCAACAACACCCTCCGCAGGTCGGTGGCGAGCCTGGTCGCGTCGTACCCGACCGCGTACTACTACGCCTACCGCACCTGATCCGGTGACGACGGGGGCGACGAGGGGGGCCAGTTCTCCCTGAGCTCCCGGTGGCGGTCCCGTTCGTCCACCGCGTCGGGATGGCGGGCCCGCCAGTAGGGATTGTCGTGCGGCAGGGCCGATCCGACCCTGCCGTACATCCCGAAGACCATCAGCAGGATCCCGATCACGAAGCTGAGCATGCAGTTCTGGATCTGGAAGGCCAGGAAGTTGTAGTCCGTCTCCAGCAGGGCCATGTTCAGGAAGCCGCTGAGGATGAACAGCACCCCCAGGATCATGTTCAGCGTCGACGCGAAGTTCCCGCCGATCACCATGCCCACGAACAGCAGCAGCCCCACGGCGACCGACAGCCAGCTGAGCGCGCCGTTGGTGTTCAGGGCCCAGACGGTGTCGCCGCCGGTGTCGAAGAAGCCGATCCTGTCGATGATCCCGAAGATGCCGAAGACCACCAGCCCGGCGCCCATGAGGCCGGCACCGATCCGGTAGACCCTGTTCAGCCGGTGGTCTACGGGAAGGTGCTCGTCGAACCTGATCCGCCGTCGTTGCTTCGCGTGGAGTGCCTGGCTGGCCATCGTCGCCTCCCTGGGGGTGTGACATGCCGACGAGCCGTCCGTACCTCTCAATATCCGCCCGGTCCGGCCGGACGGCAACGGAGAGCCCGGCCGACGGCGCCGGGGCGGCCGGCGACCGTCCGGGGCGGGCCCGGGCCCGATCCGGCACCCGATCCGGCGCGCGGGCCCTACTGCGGGCCGGCCGCCGCCCCGCGCTCCTCGCGGATCCGGGCCACCACGTCGGCCACCGTGTGCCGTACGGCCTCCGTCTCCGTCAGGAAGTGCCAGTAGTCGGGGTGGCGGCCCTCCAGGCCGGTGACCGCCCGCTCCAGGCGGGCCACGGAGTCGTCCAGGGGGCGCGCGTGCCGCGGGTCGGGGGTGTTGCGGCCCGCCATCGCCAGCCGCTGCGCGTCCCGGATCGCGAACCGGGTCCGGTCGATCTCCTGCCGCGGGTCCTTCTGCACGGCGTTCAGCCGGGTCAGCCGGTCCGCGGCGGCCGAGACGGCCTCGTCGGTGGAGTTCAGCAGGGCGCGCGCCGTCGACAGCAGCGCGGTGGCGTCCGGCCAGCGCTGCGCGTCCCGCGCGGACCGCGCCTCGCCCAGTTTCGCCTCGGCCTGCCGTATGTGCTCCGCGGCCTGCTCGGGGACGTGCTGGAGGTCCTGCCAGCAGGCCGCCGTGAACCGCCGGCGCAGCTCGCTCAGCACCGGCTCGACCTGCCCGGCCCGGGTCGTCAGCGCTTGCGCGCGCGTGCGCAGCGACACCAGCCGGCGGTCGATCTCCGCGGCCCGCTCCGGCAGCCGCTCGGCCTCCGCGCGGACCGCCTCGGCCTCCCGGGAGACCCGCTCGGCCCGCTCCAGCGTCTGCGGCACGCCGTGCTGCCCCGCGCCCTGGTTGAGCCTGGTCAGCTCGGGCGCCAGCGCCGCCAGCCGGGCCGCGAGGCCGTCGGCCCTCAGCCCCGTGCCCCGTACGGCGTCCAGCGCGTTCGACGCGGCCAGCAGCGCCTGCCGGGCCCGTTCCACGGCGGGCGCCAGCCGGGCCAGCCGGGTCTCCGCCTTCCCCAGCAGCGGCCCGAGCCCCTCGGCGAACCGGTCCAGCTCCCGCTTGACGCCGACCAGTTCGTCCTTGGCCCGGGTCAGCCGGGTGCGCGCCTGTGCGGCGGCCGAGGCCTCCAGGTCGTCCCGGTCGAGGTCGTGGGCGTCGACCGCGTCGATGTACCGGCGGCTGACCTCGTCGATGCGGCGGCCGACCGCCGCGAAGTCGGCGACCGCGCGCCGGGCGGCCGGGGAGTCGTCGACGGCCGTGATGGTCTCGATCGAGATCCGCAGGTCCCGCTGCGCGGTGTCCAGTTCGTAGAACGCGGCCGCCGCGGCGTCCTTCGCGGCCTGCGCCTCGGCCCGCTGGCTCTCCGAGCGTCCGCCGAACCAGCGCCGGGTGCCGCCGCCGGCGAAGGCGGCGGGCAGCACGAGGACGGCGGCCAACGGGACGGCGGCCACGAGGGTGAGGGTGTCCGCGAGCGCCCGCAGGCGTGCGCGCGGTACCGACGGCGAGTACGGCTGCGCTGGTGTCGCCGTCACATCCCTCTCCCGTGCCGTGATCGACCCTGCCCGGTGTCATTCTCCCACCGGTCGAGGACGAAGACACGGGCCGGTCGGTTCGCGTTCCGCGGAGCGCAGGACCGGTGGCCGGGGTGGTCGTCGTCCGCGGGGGCGCGGGCGGGAACGGCCCCCGGGAGGAGGGCGACCGCGATCGGGTTTGCGGGGCAGTGCCCCGGGCCATGTAGGCTGTCGAATCGTCCTGGGTGCGTAGCTCAGGGGTAGAGCGCCTGCCTTACAAGCAGGATGTCGGCGGTTCGAAACCGTCCGCGCCCACCAGGAGACACGAGAGGGCCCCCGGAGAGATCCGGGGGCCCTCTTCTCGCGCAGGGGCGAAGCGGGCGGGCGGGACGTGCGGCGGCGGACCGCGCCCGGGGCCGCGGACCGGCCCCCTCGGCGCGACGGGCCGACGGCTAGCCCTCCTCCTCGGCGGGCGGGGTCTCGTCCACGTGCTTGAGCCGCATACGGGCCTCCACCCGGTCCGCGGCCGAGACCTCCGCCCAGAAGCGGTGGCCGCTCACGAACACCGCGAGCTCGTGCTCCCGCTGCCGCAGCTTCTCCACCTCGGCCTGCTCGTCGGCCGTCCAGCCGGGGGAGGCGGGGCGCTCCACCTTGCGCCAGCCGCCGTCGTCGCTGAAGCCGTCCAGGGGCTCGACCGACCAGGGGAGCCGCTTGAGCAGGGCCGACAACTCGGCCCGCACTTGGTGCAACTCCTGCTGGCCGGCGCGCAGGTCGCTCGGGAAGTCATAGGTCGTACCCACGCGGCAATGGTACGCCTGTTCGAATTTGAGTGGCGAGTTGCTCGAGGTGGTTCATGCGTTCGGGTGAAGCCGTCGCCGGTGTCGCTGTCAGACCCGCGTCCTACGGTGGCGGCATGGATCTCACAGGTGGGGAACGGGTGCGGCTGGTGCCCTGGGCGGAGGACGACTTCTGGCTGCTGCGGCGGACCAACAGCCCCGAGATGACCGAACATCTCGGCGGCCCGGAGAGCGAGGAGGCGCTCGCCGACCGCCATCGGCGGTACGTCGCGCTGGACGACGGGTGCATGTACCGGGTCACGCTCGCCGACGGCGGGGAGACCGTCGGCTCGATCGGCTACTGGGAGCGCGCGTGGCGGGGCGGCACGGTCTGGGAGACCGGCTGGGGGATCCTGCCCGGGTTCCAGGGGCGGGGACTCGCCGCGCGGGCCGCCCGGGAGCTCGTCGGGATCGTCCGGCGGGCCGGCGGCCACCCGGCCCTGCACGCCTTCCCCGGCGCGGACCACGCCGCGTCCAACGGGGTCTGCCGCAAGGCCGGGTTCACCCTGCTCGGCCAGGTCGACTTCGAGTACCCGAAGGGGCACTGGATCAAGTCCAACGACTGGTACGTGGACCTGGGCGCCGACGGGACCTAGTCGCCTAGTGCCCGGCGTCCCTCAACTCCCCGACGAGGTTCGCCGTCACCGGCACCGGCACCCCGTGCCGTTCGGCGGCCCGCAGCAACGCCCCGCCGATCGCGTCGAGTTCGAGGGGCCGGCCCGCCTCGGCGTCGCGTTGCATCGACGACTTCATGGCGGGCGGGAAGGCGTCGTACCGGGCGAGCGCCTGCGCCGGGTCGGCGGGGGCGCCGCAGGCGCGGCTGACGGCGGCCGTCTCCTCCACCACGGCGGTGAGCTCGTCCCGGTGGCGGGTGCGGACCTCGCCCAGGGGGAGGGCGTACCGGGTGGTGAGCAGCGCGAGGGGCGCCAGGAAGGACATCTTCGCCCAGAGCACGGCCGTCTCGTCCGGCAGGACGCGGGTGGCCGGGCCGGCCGCGGAGAGGGCCTGCGCGAGGGCGTCCAGGCGGGGGCGGGCGACCGGGTCGCCGGTGAGGTCGATCTCCGCGAAGGGACTGGCGTGTTCGATCACGCCGGGGGCGACGCGGGTCGACTCGACGCGGATGACGGCCGGGGCGACCAGGTCCGCGCGGTGGCGCGCCCGCAGCGCCGCCGGGTGCTCCACGCCGTTCAGGAACGGCACGAGCAGGGCCTCCCCGAGCGCCGGGGCGGGCAGGCGGGTGAGGGCCGCGTCGAGCGTCGTGTGCTTGACGGCGATCAGCACCGCGTCGACGGGGGCGCGGAGTTCCGTGTCCGCGTCGACCGAGGCCGTGAACGCGCCGAACCGCCCGCTGCGGACGCGGATCCCGGCGCTGCGCAGATGCGCCGCCGTCTCGTCGCCGGCCAGGCAGATCACCTGGTGGCCGGCGCGGGCCAGCAGCGCGGCGAGGAGGCCGCCGACGCCTCCGGGGCCGAGGACGGCCAGCGTGAGTCTGTCATTCGCCATGGTGGGTGTTCCTCTCGTCGGTCGGCCCCGGTGCGGTGGCCGCCTCAGGGGTGATCATGGCAGCGGGAGGCGCGCGGGGGGAAGGGGCGACGGACGGGCCGCGGCGGGGCCAGACTGGGGTCATGTGCCGCAGCATCAAGACCCTTCGCCCGCCCGTGCTGGCCGAGGAGGCCACCGGGGACGAGATCCGGGCCGCCGCCCTCCAGTACGTGCGCAAGGTGTCCGGCTTCCGGGCGCCCGCCGCACACAACCGGGAGGTGTTCGAGCAGGCGGTCGAGACCATCACCCTGGCCACGGCCGAGCTGCTGGCCGGACTGGAGGTCCGGGGAACCGCGGCACGGAAGACGTGAGGCGCCCCGCGGGGCCGAGCGGCCGGGCCCCGCGTGCCGGCGCCGGGCGGGGCGGTTCGGCCCGTCCGGTGGGTGGGGCGGGGCCGTTCAGGCCGAGCGGGGGGCCGGAGGTGGGATTCCCGGGAGTTGCCGCGGGGGCCGGCCCGCGCGCCGGTGCCGGGCGGGGCGGTTCGGCCCGTCCGGCGGGTGGGGGCGGGTCGTTGAGGCCGATTCGGGGGTGCGGGGCGGAATCCCCGGGGGTCGCCGCGGGGGTCGGCCCGCGCGCCGGTGCCGGGTGGGGTGCTCAGGCCGGCCGGGGGCCGGGGGCGGAGCCCCCGGAGCGCGGCGTCACGCCGGCTACGCCGGCTGGCGGCGCATCAGGTACGCCGCTGCCGCGCCCGCGCCGAAGAGCGCCATGACCGACACCCCCGTGGCCAGCCAGGTCGCGCCCAGCCAGTGCGCGCCGAAGTAGCCGAGGGCGACGCTGTAGCCGGCCCAGGAGAGGCCGGCCAGGGCGGACCAGGGGAGGAAGTCGCGGGCGCGGCGGTGGGCGGCGCCGGCGATGAGGGAGACGACCGAGCGGCCGGCGGGGGCGAAGCGGGCCAGCACGACCAGGGCGCCGCCGCCCCGCGCCAGGGCCCCGCCGAGCCGCTCCTGCGCGGTGGTCAGGCGCCGGGAACGGGAGATGGCGCGGTCCAGCCGTGCGCCGCCGCGCCGGGCCAGCCGGTAGGCCGCCAGGTCGCCCAGCACCGACGCGGTGGCCGCGGAGAGTATCAGCGCCAGGATGTCCGGGACCTGGTGCGCGACCAGCCCGGTCGCGGCGCCCGAGCCCGCGGCCGCCGCCGTGGCCGCCGTGATGACGAGCACCCCGCTCGGCAGCACCGGCAGGAACACGTCGAGCAGCACCGACAGGGCCACCAGCGCATAGATCCACGGGGCGCCGATCAACGCCCCCACACTCTCGAACACCGCGGACTCCCCGTGTCTCCCCCGTGCGGCCTGACCGTGCCGCGGTGTCGCGGGGGAGCGGCAGGTGCGGCCAATGACAGCCATACAGCGTACGCCGAGAGTGTGACAGGGGATTCACCGGGGGCTCGTGTGTTCGGCACGGCACGTTCACGAGTCGGCCGCGCGACCGGAGGGGGCGCCCTCCCCGGGCCGGCGAGCCGGCCGGGAGGGCGCCCCCTCGGTGGAGCGACGGCTCAGACCGTCACCGTGGCCTCGCGGGCCGCCGGCTCCCGCCGCTCCGCCGCGCGGCGGCCGAACAGCCGGTCCAGGCCCAGCGCGCCCGACCCGGTGAAGACCAGCAGCAGGAGGGCCCAGCAGAACATCGCGGAGGCCTCGCCGCCGTTCTCCATGGGCCACAGCGCCTCCGGCTGGTGGACCTTGAAGTAGGCGTACGCCATGGAGCCCGAGGCGAGGAACGCGGCGGCGCGGGTGCCGAGGCCGAGCAGGACGAGGCTGCCGCAGACCAGCTGGATCGCGGCCGCGTACCAGCCCGGCCAGGCGCCGGTGTCGACGGTGCCGCCGTTCGTGCCGGCGGCGCCGCCGAGGACGCCGAAGAGCGAGGCGGCGCCGTGGCAGGCGAAGAGCAGTCCGACGACGATGCGGAACAGGCCGATCGCGTACGGCTGCGCGGTGGCGAGACGAGCGGACATGTGGGGGGACTCCTTCGGTGTCGGTCGTGCGGCCGGTCCTGGGGAGGGACCGGCCGGTGGGGGCGGCGGTACCGAATGAGCGACCACGGTAGGCGGAGCCGACCAATGCTTGCAAGTTCAACATTTGGCCATGGCTTGGTCTCGCCCAGGGGCCCCGCGTCCGTCGCCGCAGCAGGTGGCGCCGCTCCCGCCGCCGCGCCGGCGCCCGACGGCATGACCGGATCCGCACCCGTACGGCCGCCCGCGGCCGTCGCCCCGGGCACGCTCTGCGCGCGCGGACCGACGGGCCGTCAGCGGACGCCCCCGCGGCCCGCCTTCCCGCCCCCGCGGACCGTCCGTCCCTCCGTGCCCCGGTCCCCACGCCGTCCGCCCCTCCGGGCCCCGGCCCCCCCGTCGGCCGGACCCGGCCCCGGGCCGCCCCCTCAGGAGGTCAGGTCGGACTCCTCCACGGCCGCCAGCCCGCCCTCCGCCCGCGCCTGCTCGAGCCGCAGCCGGACCGAACGCCCGCGCACCGTCAGCGTCATGAGCTGGTTGCCGTACCAGGGGCCGCCGGTCTTGCGCCAGTCCACGACCGGCCGCGGGCAGCGCCCGTGCCGCGCCAGCCGGCGTCCGAGGGCGCGGGCCACGGCGCTCCAGCCGAACCGGAAGCCGGCCCGGATCGACAGGGGGACGGAGTTGTGGACGGGGGAACACGTCAGTTGCAGCACCCGCGCGTCCGGGGCGCCCGCCGGCCAGCGCGGTTCGGCCACGTAGGCGTGGTGCACGTCCCCGGAGAGCACGAGCACGCTCGCGGGCGCCTGCGGGCCCGTCCCGGCCTCGGCGAGCAGTTCGGTCAGCGCGGTGAACGAGTCGGGGAAGGCCGCCCAGTGCTCCAGGTCGGCCGCCCGGCGCACCTTCTCCCCGAACCGCGCCCACCGCGGGCCCCGCTCGCCCCGGCACAGGGCCGCGTTCCAGGCCTCGGCGTCGTGCACCAGGTGCGGCAGCAGCCAGGGCAGGGAGGTGCCGACGAGGAGGTGGTCGTACGACCCCGGCGCGTCCAGGGCCTGCTCGCGCACCCAGGCGGCCTCGCCCGCGTCGAGCATCGAGCGCTCGTCCTCCTCCAGGACGCGGGCGGCCCGCGAGTCCACCATCAGCAGCCGCACCCGCCCGAAGTCGCGCCGGTAGCTCCAGCGCACCGAGGCGGGTTCGCCGTCGGCCCGGCAGGCGAAGTCGCGCACGAGGTCGGTGGCGTCGGAGGCGTCCCGTACGGCCGCGTAGAGCGGGTCGGCGGCCAGGTCGGCGGGGGAGAGGTTCCCGAGGTGCTGGTACACCCAGTACGACATCAGACCGCTCAGGATCCGCTCGCGCCACCAGTCGGTGGCCCGCATGTCGGCCACCCACGCGGCGGAGGTGTTCCAGTCGTCGATGACGTCGTGGTCGTCGAAGATCATGCAGGTGGGCACGGTGGACAGCAGCCAGCGGATCCCGGGGTCGCGCCAGGACTCGTAGTACAGCCAGGTGTACTCCTCGTAGTCGGCGACCTGGCTGCCCGGCGGCTCGTCCGGATCGCGGCGGGCCGCGATGCGCTTCTTGGTGGCGTCCGAGGTCTCGTCGGCGTACACCTGGTCGCCGAGCAGCAGCAGGACGTCGGGCCGTTCGCCCTCCGGGGCGGCGGCGATGCGGGTGGCCAGGGCGTCCAGGGCGTCGGGGCCCACCGGGTCGGGCTCGCCGGTCGGGGGCGAAGCCCACCGGCAGGACCCGAAGGCCATCGTCACGTCCGCGTCGCCGGCCGGGGTGCGGATGACCGAGGGCGGGAAGCGCGAGTCGGGCAGCGGCCACACGCGCGCGCCGTCGAGGAACACCTCGTACGACGTGGCCGTGCCGGGCGTCAGGCCGGTCACCGGTACGAGGGCGTAGTGGTGCCCCGCCACCTGGAAGGTGCGGGCGGCGCCCGTGGAGCCGTCCGCGCAGCGCACCTCGGCGGCGCACGGACGGCTCGCCTCGACCCAGATGGTCGCGGACGAGCCGTCGGCGTATCTCAGCAGGGGTCCCAGCCGCAGTCCGGCCACGTGATCGCCTCCTCCGTCGTCCCGTACGGTACGGAACGACGGAGGCCGGCGGGAGGGTACCGCGCGGAGTCCGGGGCGGAAGAGGGGCCGGGGCCGGCTCAGCAGGCGGAGAGGTAGCTGGTGAGCGCGCTCTTCTCGGCGGAGTCGACCGAGAGGCCGTAGTAGTACTTCACCTGCACCCAGGCGCGGACGTAGGTGCAGCGGTACGCCGTGCGGGACGGCATCCAGGTGGCGGGGTCCTGGTCGCCCTTGGCCTGGTTGACGTTGTCGGTGACGGCGATGAGCTGCGGGCGGGTCAGGTCGTTGGCGAAGGCCTGACGGCGGGAGGTGGTCCAGCCGTCGGCGCCGGAGTCCCAGGCCTCGGCGAGCGGCACCAGGTGGTCGATGTCGAGGTCGGAGGCGGCGGTCCAGGTGGCGCCGTCGTACACGGAGTACCAGCTGCCGCTGGTGGCGGCGCAGGCGGAGTCGGTGACGACGCCGGAGCCGTCGCGCTTGAGGACGGTCTCGCGGGTGTTGCAGGTGCCGGACTGGGTGATCCAGTGCGGGAACAGGTCGCGGTCGTAGCCGGTGCGGTCCTCGGCGGCCACGGTGAGCGAGGCGAGGTAGGTGCGGGCGGTGGCCGCGCTGACCGGGGTGGGCAGGGCCGCGGAGGCGCTCGGGGAGTTGAAGAGGGCCGCGGAGGCTGTCAGGCCGGTGAGCGCCGCGAGTATGCTGACCCGTCGACGCGCGTAGAACTTCGACATGCGAACTCCCTTGGGGATGTGGGGCGTTGCGGTGCGAGCGGGGGAATGCTCGCGGGGCCGCGTTGCGGGGAGGTGTGTGCGCGGTAAGAAGCTAGTGACGTGTACATGACGCGACAAGGGGTGTGACGCCGCTTACGGTCCGGCCGGATCGGTGCGGGGCTCACGTACCATGGGGGACGCAGAAGGGGAGTAGCTCTTCGCCGGACCGTCGACACACTGCTCGCCCCGTCCTCGTGACGGCCGAGCCGGCGCCCGGAGGCAGGCCCGTACCGGGGCCGGCCAGCGAGACCTTCGGCAAGCAGTGCACATCCGTGCCGTACGGCGCGGATGCCATGTGTGCTGCCGTGCCGAGGCGTCCTGCGCGAAGGAGCAGCACTCTCGGCGGGGCGGCCCCGACCGATTGAGACACCCTTGATCAGCTTCACCGTGACAGCGCTCGTCTTCGGCGTCGTCTTCCTCGCCGAGCTGCCGGACAAGACCGCCCTCGCCGGCCTGGTCCTCGGCACGCGCTACCGCGCCTCGTACGTCTTCGCCGGCGTCGCCGCCGCCTTCGCGCTGCACGTCGCGCTCGCCGTCGCGGCCGGCAGCGTGCTGACCCTGCTGCCGCAGCAGATCGTGCACGCGCTGACCGGCGTGCTCTTCCTGGGCGGCGCCGCGATGCTGCTCATGAAGAAGGACGAGGACGAGGAGGAGATCCGCAAGCCGGAGAACCAGTCCTTCTGGAAGGTCGCCGGGGCGGGCTTCATGCTCATCCTGGTCGCCGAGTTCGGCGACCTCACCCAGATCATGACGGCCAACCTCGCCGCCCGCTACGACGACCCGCTCTCCGTCGGCCTCGGCGCGGTGCTCGCGCTGTGGGCGGTGGCCGGGCTCGGCATCGTCGGCGGCAAGGCCCTGATGAAGCGGGTGCCGCTGACCCTGATCACGCGCATCGCGGCCCTGCTGATGCTGGCCCTCGGCGTGTGGAGCCTGTGGGAGGCGATCGCCGGGTGACGCGGCGGCCGGGCGGCCGCGGGGCGGCCGGCCGGGCTGAACGGCGGGTGAACGGCTCCGGGGCGGGCTGGCGCGAGCCCCGCATGTTTTGTACCGTGTGGAAACAAAGTGGCTCCCGCTCGTTTTCCCTGACCGGCGGGCGGGGCCGCCTTGTCCTCCGGCTCCGGCCGGACCGCCCCTTCCGTCCCCGCCCGGGAGCTGCCGATGACGGCCACCGTCCTCACCGCCCGTGCCCTCCTGCTCGACATGGACGGCACCCTGGTCAACTCCGACGCCGTCGTGGAGCGCGTCTGGCGGCGCTGGGCCGAGCGGCACGGGCTGGACGGCGACGAGGTGATGAAGGTCGTGCACGGGCGGCAGGGGCACGCGTCGATGGCGCTGCTGCTGCCGCAGCGGCCGGTCGAGCAGAACCTCGCGGACAACGCGCGCATGCTCGCCGAGGAGACCGCCGACACGGACGGCGTGGTCCCGGTGCCCGGCGCCCCGGAGTTCCTGGCCTCCCTGCGGGGGCTGCCGCACGCGCTGGTGACGTCCGCCGACGTGCCGCTGTCCACGGCGCGGATGGCCGCCGCCGGGCTTCCGCTGCCCGACGTGCGGATCACGGCGGAGTCGGTGGGCGCGAGCAAGCCCGACCCCGAGGGGTTCCTGAAGGGGGCCGCCGAACTCGGCGTCGATCCCGCCGCGTGCGTGGTGTTCGAGGACTCCGGGGCGGGGATCGCCGCGGGGCGCTCCGCCGGCATGCGCGTGGTGGGGATCGGCCCCCGGGCCGGGTTCCACGGCGCGGACGCGGTGGTGCGGGACCTCACGCAGGTGCGCGTGGAGGCGTCGCCCGACGGGACGGTACGGCTGCACGTGGGCTGATCCCGCCCGTCGCGGGGAGCCCCGGCGCGCGCCCCGCACCGGTGGTGCCCCGCCCCGCCGCACGACGGGCGGGCGGCCTCACGGCTCCTTCGTCTCCGACTCCAGCCTCTCCCGCGTCGCCGCCCCGTACACCCCCAGCTCGTCGCCCTGGATCCCCCGCGACCACTGGTAGTTGCGCAGCGCGCTCTCGACCCTGTTGGTGAACACCCCGTCGGTCTCGTCGTTGTAGAGGTACAGCTGCCGCAGCCGCAGCTGGAGCTCGGTCACCTCGGCTCCCTGGTCGCCGCGGCGCAGGACGGGCGGCTCGGGGCTGACCTCCGCCTGGCCGGAGCCGTTCCCCGGGGCCGGGGAGTCCGAGGCCTGCGCGGCCGTCGCGCTCGGGCTCACCCCGGCCGTCGGCGAGGCCGTCGGCGAGGCGCTGGAGGCCGACGGGGACGGCGAGGCGCTCTCGCTCTCGGACGGGGACGGGGAGGCGCTGGAGGCCGACGGGGACGCCGAGGGGCTCGCCGGGGCGGACGCGGAGGCCGCGCTCGTCGAGGTGTCCGGCACGGCCGCCCGCACGTCCTCGGGAGCGGCGCCGTCCCGGCTCGGCGTCTCGTAGGAGAACAGCCCGCTCGCGAAACCGGCCGCCGCCACGACGGCCACCGCCGCGGCGGCGCTCGCGATCAGCAGCGTACGGCGGCGCCGGCCGCGCGGGTGCCCGTCGTCGGCGTGGGCCCCGCCGCCGCCCGGCTCATCCGCCTCGAACAGGCTCAGGTCGGTGGCGCTGGGCTCGGAGGGCCCGGTGCTGAGGGGCGCGGGCAGGGCCGTCGTCCGCGGATCCGGGCCGGACGGGTCCACCGCGCGCAGGGGCATGGTGGCGTCGGGCGCCTGCGGCACGGGCGCGGCCGCGCCGGGTACGCGGGGCACGGGCGCCGTGGCGTCGGGGTCCGCCGGCGCGGCGCCCGCGGCACCGGACGCCCGCGACGCGGACGGGGCGGCGCCGGACACCGGCGGCAAGGGCATCGTGACGTCGGCCGCGGCCGCCCCCGGCGTCGGCTCCGCGTCCCCGCCCCCCTCGCCGGCCCCGCCCCCCTCGCCGGCCCCGCCCCCCTCGCCGGCCCCGCCCCCCTCGCCGGCCCCGCCGATCTCGACGTAGGGCCGTATGCGCAGCGGGTCGAAGTCCCCCGCGGCGGCCGCCTCCGCCTCGCGGGCGTCGCGCAGGGCCTCGGACGCCCGCCGGGCGCAGGAGCACGACGGGGTGTTGTCCGCCGCCCGGAGCGCACCGCACTCCGGGCACGGATGCCCCTGCCGCCCCGCTGGTCCCTGCTGCCCCGTCGATTCGGTCACCTGTTCGTCCCTCCCCGTGCGAACTTCAGAGATTATGCAGATCCTCCACACAACCGCCCGCCCACGACCCCCGGAATGAAGGGTTCCGACGGGACTCGACGGGCCATAACGGGACACACCGATCACGATGGAAAAGTGTCACGTGAGCCTCGGGAGGCATCCATGGCCTTGGACGCACACGCCCGCACGGAGGATCCGCACCGGGAGCACGTCTCCGGGAACGTCCTCGTCTCGATCGGCGCCCTGCTGCTCGGCATGCTGCTCGCCGCCCTCGACCAGACCATCGTGTCGACCGCGCTGCCCACGATCGTCAGCGACCTCGGCGGTCTGGAGCACCTGTCCTGGGTGGTCACGGCGTACCTGCTGGCGTCGACGGCCGCGACGCCGCTGTGGGGCAAGCTGGGCGACCAGTACGGGCGGAAGAGGCTGTTCCAGATCGCCATCCTGATCTTCCTGGCCGGCTCGGCGCTGTGCGGAGCGGCCCAGGACATGCCGCAGCTCATCGCCTTCCGGGCGGTGCAGGGCCTGGGCGGCGGCGGTCTGATGGTGCTGTCCATGGCGATCGTCGGCGACCTCGTCCCGCCGCGCGACCGCGGCCGCTACCAGGGCCTGTTCGGCGCCGTCTTCGGCGCCACCAGCGTGCTCGGCCCGCTCCTCGGCGGCGTCTTCACCGAGCACCTGAGCTGGCGCTGGGTCTTCTACGTCAACCTGCCGGTCGGCGTCGTCGCGCTCGCCGTCATCGCGGCGGTCCTGCACATCCCGCGCAGGGCGACCGAGCACGTCATCGACTACCTCGGCACCTTCCTCATCGCCTCCGTCGCCACCTGCCTGGTCCTCGTCGCCTCCCTCGGCGGCGTCACCTGGGGCTGGGGCTCGCCGCAGATCGTCGGCCTCGCCGTCCTCGGCGCGGTCCTCGTGGGCGCGTTCACGGCCGTGGAGCGGCGGGCGGCCGAACCCGTCCTCCCGCTCAAGCTGTTCCGCATCCGCACCTTCACCCTCTCCGCCGTCATCAGCTTCATCGTCGGCTTCGCGATGTTCGGCGCGATGACCTACCTGCCGACGTTCCTCCAGGTCGTGCGGGGCGTCTCGCCGACGATGTCGGGCGTGCACATGCTGCCGATGGTGTTCGGCATGCTGCTGGCGTCGACGGCGTCCGGCCAGATCGTCAGCCGCACCGGCCGCTGGAAGGTCTTCCCGCTGGCCGGCACGGCCGTCACGACGATCGGCCTGCTCCTGCTGCACCAGCTCGACGAGAACAGCCCCACCGCCGAGACGAGCGTGTTCTTCTTCGTCTTCGGCCTGGGCCTCGGCCTGGTGATGCAGGTCCTGGTCCTCATCGTGCAGAACGCGGTCTCCTACGAGGACCTGGGCGTCGCCACCTCCGGCGCGACCTTCTTCCGCTCCATCGGCGCCTCCTTCGGCGTCGCCCTCTTCGGCACCGTCTTCGCGAACCGCCTGGGCGACAAGCTCGAGGCCGCCTTCCGGGGCGTCGAGCTCCCGGCCGGCGTCTCCGTGGAGGGGCTGGAGGCCGACCCGCGCGTCATCGGCGGTCTGCCGGCCGCCCTGCGCCCGCCGGTGCTGCACGCGTACGCGTCCTCCATCACGGACGTCTTCCTGTACGCCGCCCCCGTCGCGCTCCTCGGTTTCGTCCTCGCCTGGTTCCTGAAGGAGGACCGCCTGCGCGCCTCGGTCACCGCCCCCGACGTGACGGAGACCCTCGCCAGCAACCCGGTCGAGCGGTCGTCGTACGACGAGGTGTGCCGGGCGCTGTCCGTCCTCGGCACCCGGGAGGGCCGCCGCGAGGTGTACCAGAAGATCACCGAACGGGCCGGCTACGACCTCCTCCCGGCCGCGAGCTGGATGCTGCTGCGGATCAGGCGGTACGGCGCCGTCGAGCCCGGCATGCTCGCCGAGCGCGTCAACGTCCCGCTGCCCGCGGTCCTGGAGGGCGCCCGCCAGATCGAGGAGCGCCGCCTCGCCGTCCGCGAGGGCCTCGACCTGCGGCTGACCCCCGCGGGCGGCGAGGTCGCCGAGCGGCTCGCCCGGGCCCGCGAGGAGTCGCTCGCCGAACTGCTCGGCGACTGGTGGGGGCCCGACCGCCCCACCGACCTGATCCAGCTGGTGAAGGAGCTGAACGGCGAACTGTGCGGCTCGGACCGGGAACAGCCGCACGAGGGCCGTCCGGCGGCGCGGACCGCGGGGACGGGCGCGGGCGGCCGGTGACGCGGTCCGACGAGGGGCGCGGGCGGCCGGCGGCGCGGGCCGGGCGAGCGGTCAGGGACGGTGGGCGGGGGGCACCGGGACGAGGTCCTTGGCGAACCAGTGCTCGGCGTACGCGTCGTCGTTGTGGGCCTCGGTCTCCGTGTAGCCGAGCCGGGCGTACAGGGCGCGGGCCTCGATCAGGTCGCCGCGCGTGTCCAGGACCATCCGCCGGGCGCCGAGCGCCCGGGCGGTCTCCTCGGCGGCCTCCACCAGCAGGGCCGCGCCGCCCTTCCCGCGCACCCGCGGCAGCAGGAACACCCGCTTGAGCTCCGCGGTCGCCGGGTCCAGCAGGCGTACGCCCGCGCTGCCGGCCGGCTCACCGCGGTGGCGTGCGACGAGCAGCCGCCCCCTCGGCGGGGCCAGCCCGCCGCCGGCGCCGGCGGCGATCTCCCGCTCCAGCTCGTCCGGGTCCGTCCGGCGTCCCTCGTACCGCAGGTACCAGCGGTCGCTGACCTCGGTGTAGTAGGCCCGCCACAGCGCGGCGGCGACCGGGGAGTCCACGGGTTCCGGGGTGATCGTCCAGCTCATGGCGGCCATTGTCGGGACGGCACGGGGCGCGTCCGCAACCGGATTTGAGGCCGGGCGGGCTCACGGCGGGCGCCGTTTGTCCGGCGTTCGACGGGCAACCCGAACCGTGAACCGGCCCGAGGGGCCGATACACCGGAAGGCAACCATGTCCACAGGCGTGATCATCGCTCTGATCGTGATCGTGGCGGCCATTGTCGCCGTCGCGGCCTTCCTGGCCGTGCGGGCCCGAGGGTCGCGGTCAGGACACAGTCTCAAGCAGCGCTTCGGACCCGAGTACGACCGGGCCGTCGCGCGCAACGACGGGGACGTCAAGGCGGCCGAGCGGGAACTCGGCGCTCTCGTGGAGCGGCACGGCGGGCTGCAGGAGCGGCCGCTGGAGCCCGCGGAGCGCGAGCGGTTCGAGGCCCGCTGGACGGCGGCGCAGGAGCGCTTCGTCGACTCCCCCCGCGAGGCGGTCGCCGAGGCCGACCGACTGCTCGCGGAGGTGGCCGGCGCCCGGGGCTTCCCGGACGGCGGGCAGTACGAGGAGCAGGTCGCCGCGCTCTCCGTGCACCACCCGCACCACGTCCACGGCTACCGCCGCGTCCACCAGGTCGCGAGCTTCCACGCGGACGGCGGCGCGCGCAGCGGCCAGGCCCCCGGCACCGAGGACCTGCGGGCCGCCATGGTCGAGGGCCGCGCGCTCTTCGACGACCTCGTGTCGCGCGGCCGGCACGACTCCGGCCGCCTGCGCACGCCGGCCCGGACGGCCGAGGGCCGGAGCACGCGGGACCGTGCGGACCACCACCGCGTGCCGTGGGGCTTCCACCGGCACCAGACCAAGGAGGGGTGAAGGACATGCCCGACATGACACCGAGCGGCGAGGACCGGCGAGGGACACGGCACCAGGAGCCGGTCGAGCGGACGACCGTGGCCGGCGGAGGCCGGGAGACCCCGGCGACGACCGCCGAGACGCGGAGCGCGTTCGTCGAGGAGACCGCGGACGCCCGGACGGCCCGGGGCGCCGGGGAAGGTCCCGCGAGGGGCGCCACCGGCGAGGACGAGACGCGGGGTGTCGGGCAGGAGGGCACGCGCGGCGTGGGGTACGGCGACACGCGGGGTGCCGGACGGGACGACACGAGGGACGTGCCGAGCGCCGGCAGCGGCACGCACGACGACCGCCCCGGCGGCCGGGCCGCTCCGCAGACCGCCCAGACCTCCCCCCTCCTCGCGCACGACGAGTGCGACACGCTCGCCGCCCGCATCCAGCACGCGGTCGCCGAGTTCGTCGACCACCCCCGCGACTCGGTCGAGGAGGCGGACCACGTCCTGGAGGAGCTGACCGCGCGCTTCACCGACGCCGTGAACCGGCGCCGCCGTACCCTGCGCGGTTCCTGGCAGCTCGGCGACGACGCCAAGGACGACGCCGTCACCACCGCCGACACCGAGCAGCTCCGGCTCGCCCTGCGCGACTACCGCGAACTGACGGAGCGGCTGCTGCACCTGTGACCGTGCCGCACCCGGGAGGGCCCGAGCCCCGGCAGGTCCTAGACCTCCGGCCGGCCCTCCCGCGAGCCCGACGCCGCCCGGCGCTCCCGCCACTCGCCCACGACCGCTTCGACGTCGTAGGGCTTCATGCCCAGCGGGGGGCCGGGCGGCGGCTTGAACATCATGTCCCGCAGCTTGACGTTGACGTCCGTGATGATCTTCCGGACGAGGCGTTCCGAAGGGGCCGCGTAGGCCGCCGCGAGGGCGTCCTCCGCCTCCTTGCGCAACGCGAGCGCGGGCGGGAGCACCGAGAGCCCCTCGCGCGCCATCTTGCGCCGGATCCACCACAGTTCGTCGTACGACGCTTCCAGGCCTTCGGCCAACGGACGCCCCGCACCAGGGAGTCGGTCGAACTCGCCGCGCCGCTGCGCGTCACGGATCTGCTTGTCGACCCATGACTCGAACGGGACGCCGGGTGGCTTTCGCTCGGTCATGCGTCCATTGTGCCGGACGCGGTGGCCCCGGGCGATTTAGTATGCGGCCGCGTACAAGGTCACACCCGCCACTGTCGGACACCTCACGAGGAGCGCACGTGCTCGAACTCACCATGGCCACCGTCTCGGGGACGGAAGAGGGGGCCACGGCCGGCATGCTCATGGCCGACGCGCCCAGCGAACCCGGGGCCGTGCTGCGGGTGGGCCGGGACACGTCCCTCTGCCGCCTCGTGACGCCCGAGGACTGGCTGTTCGTCTCCCGGGTGCACCTGGAGTTCGTGTGCGGCCCCGACGGCGTCTGGCGGGTCAGCTGGCTGCGCGGCTCCCAGCCGGACCCCTCGTCCGAGGTCCGGCTGGTGGTCGGCGAGTACGCCCAGACCATCGCGTACGGCGGGAGCGTGCAGCTGCCGCGCGGCGGGGCCGGCGAGATCGTGATCGTCGACCGCACCGGGCCGCGCAGCGTCAACGTGGGCTTCTACCACGAGGTGTGATCCCCGCGGGGGCGGCGCGGGCTACGCCAGGACGCGGGCCAGCGCGAAACCGTCGTAGCCCTTGGCGCCCACCGTCTGGATGGCGGTGCCGCTCAACCTCGGGTGCGAGCCGATGAGTTCGATCGCGGCGCGGGTGCCGCGCACGTCCCCCGCGTCGCTGTCCGCGTCGGCGACCCGGCCGCCCCGGACGACGTTGTCGAGGACGATCAGGCTGCCCGTGCTGGTGAGCCTGAGGGCCCAGTCCAGGTAGTGGGCGTTGTTGGCCTTGTCGGCGTCGATGAAGACCAGGTCGAACGGGGGAGGGTTCTCGTCGGCCAGCAGCGGCAGCGACTCCAGGGCCGGGCCGACCCGCACCTCCACCTGCTTGTCGAGCCCCGCGCGGGCGATGTTGCGGGTGGCGACCTCCGCGTGCCGCGGGCTGTACTCCAGCGAGATCAGCCGGCCGTCGGGCGGGAGCGCGCGGCCCAGCCAGATCGTGCTGTACCCGCCGAGCGTGCCGATCTCCAGGATGGTGCGCGCCCCCTGGATCTGGGCGAGCAGCTGGAGCAGCTTGCCCTGGCTCGCCGTGACGCTGATCCGCGGGAGCTCGGCGGCCTCGCTGTCGCGCAGCGCGGCCGCGGTCACCTCGTCGTCCGGGGCGAGGTGGGCGGTGAAGTAGGCGTCGACGGCGTCCCAGACCTGCGACTCGCTCATGCGCTCTGCCTCTCGTGTACCTGACATATCCGGGACAAGCGTGGAACGCTGACCAGTCCTGTCAACGGCACCCGCTGTGCCCGAGTTCCCCGTCGACCGGTCCCGACCGGTTGCCCACCGAAGGAATTCAGCCGTTCGGCCCAGGGGCCGGCGGCGACGGGGGAACGGGGGGAACGGGCGGCACCGGAGCCGCACCGGGCACCGCGGGTCCGGCGCCGGCCGCCGGTGGCGTACCCGGTGTCGCCGGCGCGGCGGGCGCCTCCAAACGGCCATCCGGCGCTGCGGGTCGGGCGGGTGCCTCCGGATACCCGCCGGGTGCCGCGGGCCGGGCGGGAGGTCTCGGAGGATCGCCCGGTGTCGCGGGTACGCCACCGGCCGCCGGTGGCGTACCCGGTGCCGTCGGCGCGGCGGGTGGCACCGGGGGCGCGCCGGGTGTCGTGGGTCGGGCGGGAGGCGCCGGACACCCGCCGGGTGCCGCCGCTCCGGCCGGTGGCGTCGGGTACCCGCCCGGTGCCGTCGGTCCGGTCGGCGGCCGTTCCCCTGGGTGCCGCCGGCGTGTCCGGCCCCGTCGTGCGCCGAGCACCGCCGTCGTCGTCACCAGTGCCACCAGGCCGCCGACGACGGTCACCAGCCACGCCGGGACCCCCGCCACCCTCAGCAGCCGGTCGTCGTAGACGACCTGCCGGAACGCGGTGTCCTTCGCCGTGCGCCGCAGCTCGTGGTCCGCCGAGATCGACGACGGGTCCGGGAACTCCTGCGCCAGCGCCGTCAGGAACGGCGCCCCGTCCGCGAGCGCGCCCAGCGGCCCCGCCGTCGTGCCGACCGGTCCCGCGAAGGTGACCCGGGGCCGCTCGCCGCCGATCCGCGACACCGGCTCCATGCGGTGACCGGCCAGCACGTACAGGACCAGCGACTGCCCGCTCGTCGCGAGCCGCGACAGCCGCATCGGGTAGACGAGGGTGCCGCTGGCGAAGGCGAGGTGCAGCGGTTCGAGGTCGCCGCGCAGCGGGGCGCCGGCGGTCTCCGGGGTCAGCCGCACCGCCACGTACTCCCAGCGCCGGTCGACGTACGGCTGGAGGGCCGACTCCAGGCGGGGCGGGAAGGCGAAGCCGTTCTCGCCCAGCCAGTCGTCCAGGGCGGCCGGGTCGGTGGCCGTCAGCCGGGCCACGTCGAACGGCCCGAGCCGCTCCCGCCCCACCACGCCCACGCCCGGCCCCGCACCCGGCGCCGGCGGGGCCGCCGCCCCCGCGCCGTCGCCCGTGGACAGCGGCCAGTCACCGTCCTGCGGCCAGAAGTGGTACCGGGCGCGTTCCTCGGGCGCCGTGGCCTCGGTCAGCTGGGAGAAGACCTCCGCGTCGCCGAGCCGCACGGTCGCCCGGCTCGGCACCGGCATGATCCAGGCGGCCCGGTCGGCGTCCCCGGTGACCGACAGGCTCATCACGATCTGCTCCCGTTCCCCGTCCCAGCGCACCACGGAGACCTCCCGGTGCACCGCGACCCGCCGCTCGTCGCCCGGGACGAGCGCACCGCAGCCGCAGGCGTAGGCCGGGGCGAGGAGGGAGCCGAGCTGCGTGGCGAGGAGCGCGAGGAGGAGGGCCGCCGCCCGCCGCCGCCACCGCTCCCGCCGTGCGCGCTGGTCCCGCCGTCCCCGCAGGAAACCTGGCATGCCCCGTAGCCCTCCGTCGTCGATCACCGCCGCCGGGCGGCCCGCCGCTGATCACTGCCGTGGTGGCTACGACGGTACGGAGCGAGGGCCGGTTCCGTTCACGTCACGGCCCACAACACCCTTCACGGAGGCGTCCCTTCCCCCGGCGCACTATCGTCTTTCGGACAAAGGGAGAACGTGCGTCAGGTGAAGGCGGGGTGCTCTGCGTCTTCGTCGGGGGGCAGCACGAGCCTCATGGGGTTCGTGAAGGCACCTCGACGTGGAACGCGCAGGACCTACGGGGCGGGAGGCCGACGAGGCGTGGCGAACGCGGAGCACAGTGAGCGGCCGGCGGAACCCTTCGGGACCACGGCGGCCGGCACGGCGAGAGCGCGCCTGCGCGCGGCCCGCCTCGCCCTCTGGCTGATCGCGGCGGTCCTCGCCGTCCGGCAGGTGGCCGTCGTGCTCGGCACCCCGCGCTCGGAACGGCTGACGGACCTGGAGACCTGGGTCGGACCGGACGGCGTGCTGCACGTCAACGGCTCGCTCTACGACTCCACCCGCTTCACCGGCACCCCCTTCGGCGGGCTCGTCCTCAAACCGCTGACCCGCGCGGCCGAACAGGCCCTCGGCTGGGGCTGGACCTTCGGCACGCTGCTGCTGGTCGTCGCCCTCGGCCTGATCGCGGCGCGCGCCCTGCCCCAGCCGGTCAGCAGACGCACCTCGCTGCTCGCCGCACCCGTCGCCATCGTCCTGCTGATGCTGTCCCTGCCGGTCCGCGCCACCCTCTGGCTCGGCCAGACCAGCATCATCCCGGTCCTGCTCGTCCTGCTCGGCTGCTTCGTCGTCCGCGGGCAGCGGACCGGCGGAACACTGATCGGCCTGGCCGCCGCCCTCCAGCCCACGGTGCTCCTGTTCGTCCCGCTGCTGTGGCTCACGGGCCGCCGGCGGGCGGCCCTCTCCACCGGCGCCACCTTCACCGCCTCGACCCTGCTCGCCTGGGCGGCGATGCCGCACGACTCGTCCACCTACTGGGTCCACCACCTGGCGGGCGCCGGCCTCGGCGGCGAGGCGGACGCCCTCGCCAACCAGTCCCTGCACGGCGCCCTCCTGCGCCTGGGCCTCTCCGGCCCGCCGGAGATCGCCCTGTTCCTCGTGCTGGGCGTGGCCGTCGCGGTCCTCGGCGTCCGCCGGGCGGTGCGCTACGCCCGCGACGGACAGCTGCTGCTGGCGGTCGCCGTCACCGGCTGCGCGGCGATCGCGGTCTCCCCGACGACCTGGCAGCACCAGCTGCTGTGGGTGCTGCTGGCGGTGGTCGGCCGGGTCGGCCGGCGCGCCTCCGACCGCTACGTCTGGCCGGTGGCCGTCGTCCTGGTGATGACGCTGCCCACGAAGATGCTGCTGCCGGACATGCCGTCCCTGTACCCGCTGCGGGACAACGTCGTGCTGCTGGCGGCGCTGGCCGCCGCGACGGCGGTGCCCTTCCTGTCGCGGACCTCGGAGCACTACCGCGCACCGGTCCCGACGGAGTACGCGGCGCCGGCGCCGGCCCGCTGGACGTGGGTGCCGCTGCTGCCGTTCCCGCGCCGCGTCCTGACCCGCCCGAACCTCCTGCTGGAGCTGCTGCTGATCCGCGTGACGTACGCGGCGTACCAGCGGGTGCGGCTGGCGGCGACCGGGGGGACGATCTCGGGGGGCCGGGACCGTGCGGAGGCCCACGGCCACCAGATCCTCGACATGGAGCGCGTCCTGCGCATCGACGTCGAGCGCACGGTCAACCACTGGGTGGTGGGCGTCGACTGGCTGCGCGAGTTCTTCGACTTCTACTACACGTCCTTCCACTTCGCCGTGCCGCTGTCCGTGCTGGCGGTGCTCTACTGGCGGCGGCCGGTCGACTACCGCTGGGCGCGCTCGTCCCTGGGCTTCGCGACCCTGCTCGCGCTGGTCGGCTTCTGGCTCTACCCGCTGGCTCCGCCGCGGCTGATGCCGGAGCTGGGGATCATCGACACGGTGCACGGCGTGCAGGACTTCTCCCGGCCCGACTACGGCACGCTGACCGCCCTGACGAACCAGTACGCGGCGATGCCGTCGCTGCACTTCGGGTGGTCGCTGTGGTGCGGCCTGGTGATCGCGGTCGTGGCGCCGAGGTGGTGGATGAAGGCGCTGGGGCTGCTGCACCCGTTCTTCACGGTGTCGGCGATCGTCGCCACCGGAAACCACTGGGTGCTGGACGCGGCCGGCGGCGCGGCGGTGGTGCTGGCGGGCTTCGGGCTGGCGTACGCGCTCCAGGGCCCCCGGGTCCGGACGGCCGCGGTCACCCGGGCCGCCGCGGTCGCCGACGAGCGGCCGGCGGTGCCGGCCGCGAGGGACCGGACGCCCGGCTGACGGGGGCGCGTGCGGGGCACGGGGCCGCCTGTGATAGACGCGTGGACGTGATGGACGCGGTGAGAGAACGCATGCTCAAGGACAAGGCGCGGCGGTTGCTGCTGGTCGGCACCGCCGCGGGGGTGGTGGTGCTCGCCGGGGCGGGCTGCTCGGGACAGGACGCGGCACGGGACGACGGCCGGGGGTCCGCCCCGACGGCGTCCGGCCCCCTGGCGTACGACGACCTGGAGCGCCTGGCCTTCGAGAACGGCGAGGTCCCGGGCACCCACGACAGCCCGCTCGTGAAACCCCGTCCCCGGCAGGGCGAGCGGACGTTCCCGCCCGTCTCCGACGCGGCCTGCCAGAACGTCCTCGACGTCCTGGACGCCGAGGGCGCGTCCGCCGTCGTCCGCCAGGTCTTCAACTGGAAGGGCGACCTCTGGGGCGGCGCGTCCACCCTGGCGTCCTACCCGGGCGCGGGCGCCGAGCAGGCCTTCGACCGGCTCGAGAACGGCCTGCGGACCTGCCGGTACTACTCCGGCGAGTCCTACGACGGCCCGTACACCACCGACGTCACCGGGGTCGGCGCCCCCGAGACGGGACACGTCGGCGACGAGGCCCTGACCTTCCGCACCACCACCCTCACCGAGGAGGGCCTGGACCTCCACCAGGACTACGTCTTCGTCCGCACCGGCGCCCTCACCGCCCTGTTCCGCAAGACGGAGGCGGGCCGCGAGGCGACGTTCCCGCGGGACCTGGTGGAACGGCAGGTGGAGCGACTGGAGGAGGGCCGGGCGTCCTGACCGGCAGGCCCCGGACCCCCGGCCGGGACGCGGATCACGCGAAGCCGGGGGTGCGACGGCACCCAGGAGAGGCGAGCATCCGTGCGCGCACCCGGTCGACGCGGACACCGGCCCGGGTGACGGGCGCTCCCCAGGGGGCACGCCGGCTGCAGGGGGTGCCCGCTGTCCTGCCGCGGAGGGGGGCACGAGGGCGAGCGCGGTGACTCCGGCGGGGTCCGCTACGGCGTCGGATCGACGGCCTTGTCGCGCCGGCGGACGGCACGCGAAGGGGCGGGTTCCGCGCCCGGGCCGGGGAGGGGACGGGCGGCCGGTCCGCGGCGGCGCAGCCACCGCTCGGCCGGATGCTCCACGCAGTGGTACGCCACCGCCGCCAAGGCCAGGCTGACGACCAGCACACCCGCCCAGAACACCGGCGTGTCACTGCCGGGGGCGGGCTTGCCCCAGTGGAAGACGGCGACCCGGATGACGATCTCGTGGACGAGGTACCAGGCGAACGACCAGTGCCCCAGCCGGATCATCCACGCCCCGCCCAGCCCGGTGCGCCTGCCGTCGAGGTCGGCCCGGGCGGCGGCGCAGATCAGGGCCGCGAAGAGGGGCGCCGACAGCCACTGCGAGGCGTTGTAGGGGCTGTACCAGAGGGCGTCCGGCACCGCGTTCGACCAGGGGATCAGCAGCAGGTGCCAGCCGATGACGAGCGCGGCCGCCACCGGCAGGGACACGGGGGGCCGCCAGCCGCGCTTGAGGGCGAGCCCGGCCACCACGCCCAGCACGAACTGCAGGAACCGGGTCAGCGGCAGGTAGTCGAGGGCCCAGTTGCGGGTGGCGGGCGGCAGCCCGGACAGGGCGGGCCACAGGACGAGGGCGGCGCCGACGACGGCGGCCGCCGTCCAGGCCCCCACCCGGGCGCGGCGGCCCGCCGGCACGGCCAGCAGCGCGGGGAACGTCAGGTAGAACCAGGCCTCGTCGCTGAGCGACCAGGCCGCCGGGTTGCCGCCGACGGACATGACCGGGTCCGGGAACCACGCGTTGACCAGCAGCAGCGTCGCGGCCACCGCCCGGAGGGACACGGCGCGGTCCATGACCGTCCACACGGCGACCGACAGCCCCACGCTCACCGCGAGCAGCGGCCAGATGCGGGCGAAGCGCCGCCACAGGAAGACCCGCGCGGGCACCCGCGCGCCGTCGTACGTCCAGGCGAGCACGACCCCCGACAGCACGAAGAAGAACGTCACCCCGCTGCGGCCGTACCAGACCGTCTCGCTCAGTCCCGGAACGGTCCCCACCTGACGGGACAGGTGGTACAGGACGACGAGCAGGGCCGCCCAGAAGCGCAGCCCGGTCAGGGAAGGCAGCCGGTCGCGACCGGCTCCCGGTATGGAGGTCAACGGTGGTCCTTCACTGGGCGGGCACGAAGGGGGAGGATATCCGCACCCGCGACTCGGCGGGCGGCGCCGGCCCGGGACGGGTTCTCATCCGAGGGACGCCAGGAGTTCGCGTTCCCTGTCCGGGGTGAGTCCCGCGCGGCGCGGCCGGTGCAGTCCCTGCCCGCGTTCCCAGCGCAGTGTGTCGGCGAGGAGGTCGGTGCGGGAGCGGTGGCGCAGGCCCGCGGCGACGGCGGCGGACCCGTCGCGCGCCGCCCAGCCCTCCCAGCCCGGGTCCACCACCCACAGGGGCAGTGAGTCGGGGCCCATGTACTGGGCCACTCCTCGCGCGCGGAGTTGCCGGGACGGCACCGTGACGACCGGTCCGGTGTGTCCGCCGACGCCGCGGGACAGGTCGATCCATTCGGCGAAGGGCACAGTCGGGCCGACCGCGTTGTAGGTGCCCGTGGTGCGGTGTTCCGCGGTGTCGAGGAGCCATGCCGCCAGGTCGCGCACGTCGACGGTCTGCGTCGGGGCGTGCGGGGTGTCGGGGACGAGCAGCGGCGCCCGGGGGGCACGGGCGGCGCGGGCGACCCAGTAGCCGGAGCGGTCGCTGTGGTCGCCGGGCCCGCCGATGAGTCCGGCGCGGGCGATGAGGAGGCGGTCGGCCAGGGCCGTCCGGGTGAGCGTCTCGCAGGCGGACTTGGCCTCACCGTACTGTTCACGGTCGGCCTCCTCGAGGTCGGTGGCGGGCAGCAGGGCGGCGGTCTCGTCCGCGCCGGGCTCGCCGTGGGAGGCGTACGCGCTGACCGAGGAGACGTAGATCCAGTGACGTGCCCGCGCGCCCAGGGCGGCAACTGCTTCCCGTACGAAGCCGGGTTGCCAGGACACCTCGAGCACGGCGTCCCATTCCCCACCGGGCAGGGACGCGTACGCGGCGGGGTCGCGCCGATCCGCGGCCACCAGACGCGCCCCTTCCGCCACGGGCCCGCTGTCGCCACGGGCCAGGCACGTCACGCGGTGACCGCGGTCGAGGGCCTGCCGGGACACTTCACGCCCCAGCCAGGCCGTGCCGCCGAGGACGAGGACCTCCATGCGCTCCATGGCGGGACTCCATCAGCACGGCCCGACCGTGCCAAGAGGCTTCTGCCGTGGGCAGAGCCCGCATCCGCCCGAACGACCACGGGACTTCCCGGAGCGGCACAGGGCCGGGTGCGCCGCCCTGCTCGTCACCGACCGCCCGGGCGACCGGTTCGTGGTCCGCGGGGCCCCGTGCGTCACAACGGCGACCAGGGCGGCAACTGCGTCGAGGTCGCCCGGCTCCCCGACGCGGCCGTGGCCGTACGCGACTCCAAGGCCCCGGCGGGTCCGATCCTCACCCTCCGGCCCGCCGCCTTCGCCGCGTTCCTCTCCTGGACCGGCGGGCCCACCGCCGCTGAGTGACGTCCCGGCGGCCTGGCCGGCGCTCAGGGGCGGCCCGAGGCCGTCAGGGCCAGGGCGCCCGACAGGAGGGCCGCGAGCAGCAGGGGCGGGCCGAGGCCGTGGTGGATCACCAGCCAGGCGCCGAGCAGCGCCCCGGCGAAGAGGGCCGCCACGGCCGCCGCGCGGCGGCGGAACCGGGTGCCGTGGCCGCCGCCCGCGTGGGACTCGGAGGCGAGGCCCGTCAGCGTCATCGTCAGGACGGTCGTGGGCAGGTCGGCCACTCCCAGCTTGCGGACGGTCGCGGTGCGCATGCCCAGGGCGAACGCGGTCAGGGCGATGACCGAGTAGACGGTCCCGGACGCTTCGTCCGGGGCGGCGAAGGCGACCACGGCGGCGGCGGCCAGCAGCGCCGACTCGACGGTCAGGGTCGTCCGTGCCCACAGGCGGTGGGAGCCGACGGCGTGGATGACGCGGCCCCCGGCCACGGCGCCGGCCAGGAAGCAGCCCAGCGAGGTCACCGAGTGCGGGACGGAGAAGCCGGGGACGCCCGCCGCGGCGAAGCCGATGACGAGGACGTTGCCGGTCATGTTCGCGGTGAAGATGTGCCTCAGGCCGAGGAAGCTGACCGCGTCGATCAGTCCGCTCACCACGGTCAGCACGAGCAGGACGCGGACGAGCCGGACACCGCGCGCTTCGGGATCGGGGTCGGGGCCGGTCGCGTCCGGTTCCGGGGGCTCGGGGGTCATCCGCCCAGTCGATCACGGAGCGGGAGGAAAACGGCGAAAGCGGCGGCCCGGGGATCGGGGGCCGCCGCTTTCGCGTGCAGGGGGCGTCAGGACGCCGTCGGCGTCGGTGCGCCGTGAGGGGTGCGGCTCAGTACCAGCCGTTCGCCTGCCAGAAGGACCAGGCGGCGGTCGGGCTGCCGTAGCGCTCGTTCATGTAGTCGAGACCCCACTTGATCTGGGTCTTGGGGTTGGTCTTCCAGTCGGCGCCGGCGGAGGCCATCTTGTTGCCGGGCAGGGCCTGGACGAGGCCGTAGGCGCCGGACGAGGCGTTGGTGGCGTCGACGTCCCAGCCGCTCTCGTGCTCGACGATCTTGCTGAAGGCGTTGAACTGCGCGGCGTCCGGGATCATCTGGTGCGCGATCGCCTTGGCCTCGGAGGCGGAGGAACCGGTGGCGGCCTGGGCGGGCGCCGCGGTCAGGGCCATGCCGGCGGTGGCGGCGGCCACGGCGACGGCGGTGAGGGTCTTCTTGGGGGAGGCGATGCGGCGGATGACGGAGACGGACACGGAGAACCTTTTTCTTCGGGGACGGTGGTGCCGCGGGCATGCCGGAAACACGCGGTGCGTGGCCGCACCGCGTGAAGTGCGGTGGGTGGCTGGCATGCGGTGGCGCCGAGGCCCGGGGGCTTGTCGGCGCCGTGCGACGTCATCCAGAGAAGCAGGCCCGGAAGGGGTCCGCAATGACCCCTTTTACTAGTTGTGGCCGCATGTGGGGGGAAAGGCGTTCGTGTGAGCCGGCTCTCAAAGCGCAGGTCAGAGGGCCTGTCTGCGTGTGCATGATGACCGATTTGTCCGACTAAGGAGGATCGTAGGTGATGCGGCTCACGTGGGGCGCCTCACCGGCCCGCCGTCCTCGAACGTGACCCCGGTCTCGAACGCGGCGCGCCGGGTCGCTCTGCGTAGCGCCCTGAGCACCGCCGGGCCGAGCGTCAGCGTCAGGACGACGGTGACCACGGCGCGGCCCAGGTCCCAGCCGAGGGACGTCGCCAGGCAGTAGGTGACGAAGCGCGCCAGGTTCCCGGCGACCGACCCGTCCGGGTCGAGGGCGATGGTGGTGCTGTCCGGGTCCATGAAGGGCCATCCGGCCATGTTCATCGCCGTGCCGTACGCGAAGGCGGCCAGGAAGCCGTATCCGGCGAGCAGGGCCCGCTCCGCACCGCCGCGCAGGCGGTCGGCGCCCGGCAGCAGGCCGGCGCCCATCGTGAACCAGCCCATCGACAGCATCTGGAACGGCATCCACGGGCCCACCCCGCCCGTGAGCAGCGCGGACGCGAACATCGTGACCGAGCCGAGGACGAAGCCGAAGCCGGGGCCGAGGACCCGGCCGCTCAGCACCATCAGGAAGAACATCGGCTCGATGCCGGCCGTGCCCGCGCCGATCGGGCGCAGGGCCGCGCCGGTCGCCGCCAGCACGCCCAGCATCGCCACCGCCTTCGCGCCGAGCCCCGACTCCGAGATCGTCGCCGCCACGACCGCGACGAGGAGCACCAGCAGGCCCGCGAAGAGCCAGGGCGCGTCCTGGGTGTGGGCGTTCAGGGTGGAGGCGGGCGGGGCCAGGAAGGGCCAGGTGAAGGAGACCACGCCCACCGCGCTGACCAGGGCCAGGGAGAGGACGGAGCGGGGGCCCAGGCGGATCGCCCGGGCCTGCCGGGCGACCGGGGCCGCGGGGGTCGTCGGTGTCACCGCAGGGCCTCCTTCACCTGCGCCACCGTGAGCCACTCCTGCGGGGCCAGGATCTTCGTCACCTGCGGGGCGAAGGACGGCGAGGAGACGACCACCTCCGCCGTCGGGCCGTCCGCGATCACCTCGCCCTCGGCCAGCAGCACGACCCGGTGGGCCAGCTCGGCGGCCAGTTCCACGTCGTGGGTGGCCAGCACGATCGCGTGACCGGCGGCGGCCAGCTCGCGCAGCAGGGCGACCAGACGGGCCTTCGCCGCGTAGTCCAGGCCGCGGGTCGGCTCGTCGAGGAGGAGCAGCGGCGGGCGGGCGGTGAGGACGACGGCCAGGGCGAGGGTGAGGCGCTGTCCCTCGGAGAGGTCGCGGGGGTGGGTGTCGTCGGTGATGCCGGGGAGCAGGTCGCAGACCAGGGCGCGGCAGGTGCCGGGGGCGGCCTGCGCGTCCCGGTCGGCGGCGGCGCACTCGGCGGCGACCGTGTCGGCGCAGAGGAGGTCGCGGGGTTCCTGCGGGACCAGGCCGACGCGGCGGACCAGGTCGCGGGGCGGGGTGCGGTGCGGGGCCGCGCCGCCGACGCGGACCGAGCCGGCGGACGGTTCGACCAGGCCCACGAGCGCGCCGAGCAGGGTGGACTTCCCGGCGCCGTTGCGGCCCATGAGGGCGATCGTCTCGCCCGGGGAGACGGTGAGGTCGACGTGGCGCAGGGCCTGGACGCGGGCGCGGCGGACGGCGAGGGAGCGGACGTCGGCGGGGGCCTCGGGGGCGAGGGGGCCGGCGGGTGCGGTGCGGCGGCGCCACCGGGGGAGCGCCGCCCGGGGCGCGGGGGGCTCGGCGACCGGCGGCGGGGTGTGGTCCGGCTGCCGTCCGGCCAGGCGTTCCCGCAGCGCGTCCGCGCGCCGACGGGCGTCGCGGACGGTCAGCGGCAGCGGGGACCAGCCCGCCACCCGGCCCAGCTCCACCACCGGCGGGTACACCGGCGACACGGCCATGATCTCGGCCGGGGCGCCCAGGACGGGGGCCGCGCCGGGGGCGGGCAGGAGGGCGACCCGGTCGGCGTACTGCAGGACGCGTTCCAGCCGGTGCTCCGCGAGCAGCACCGTCGTCCCGAGGTCGTGGACGAGGCGCAGGAGGACGGCGAGGACCTCCTCGGCGGCCGCCGGGTCGAGCGCGGACGTCGGCTCGTCCAGGACGAGGACCCTGGGGTGCGGGGTGAGGACCGAGCCGATCGCGACCCGCTGCTGCTGGCCGCCGGAGAGCGTGGCGAGGGGGCGGTCGCGCAGGGAGGCCAGGCCGAGCAGGTCCAGGGTCTCCTCGACGCGGCGGCGCATCACGGCCGGGGGCAGGCCCAACGACTCCATGCCGTAGGCGAGTTCCTCCTCGACGGTGTCCGTGACGAAGTGGGAGAGCGGGTCCTGGCCCACCGTGCCGACGACGTCGGCGAGTTCGCGCGGCTTGTGGGTGCGGGTGTCGCGTCCCGCGACCGTGACACGGCCGCGCAGGGTGCCGCCGGTGAAGTGCGGGACCAGGCCGCAGACCGTGCCGAGCAGCGTGGACTTGCCCACGCCGGACGGGCCGGCGAGCAGGACGAGCTCGCCTTCCGGGACGGTCAGGTCCACGTCCCGGAGGGTGGGTTCGCGGGCGCCGTCGTAGGTCACGGAGACGTTCTCGAAGCGGATCACGACGGCTCACGGCTCCTTGCGGCGTGCGGGGGCGAGGAAGGCGGGCAGGATGCCCAGCAGGATCGCCGCCGCCGGCCCGAGGGGAAGGGTGGGGGCGGTGAGCGGGATCACGGTGGGGTGGAGGGCCGCGGGGTCCGCGGAGGCGGTGAGCACGAGGAGGGCGGCGACCGCGACGCCGGACGCGGCGACCAGGCACGAGCGCGGGGTCCAGCGGTCGGGACGGTAGCGGGTGCGCGGGGAACGGCGGCCGCCGAGGCGCAGTCCGGCGAGGGCCGCGGTGAGCCCGGCGAGGAGGACCGGCAGGCCGTACGTGCCGCCGGCCGCCGTGAGCAGGCCGTACGTCCCCGCGCACACGCCGAGCAGGCCGCCCAGGGTGAGGGCGGCCGTCGTACGGCGGACCGGGGCCGGGACGTCGGCGGTGCGGCCGTAGCCGCGGGCGTCCATCGACGCGGCGAGGGCGACCGAGCGTTCCAGGGCGCCCTCGAGCACGGGCAGGGCGACCTGGAGCAGGCCGCGCAGGCCGCGGTCGGGGCGGCCGCGCAGCCGGCGGGCGGCCCGCAGGCGCTGCACGTCGGCGATGAGGTGCGGGGCGTAGGTGAGGGCCACGACGACCGCGACCCCGGCCTCGTACAGGGCGCCGGGGAGCGACTTGAGCAGCCGGGAGGGGCTGGCGAGGGCGTTGGCGGCGCCGACGCAGACCAGGAGGGTGGCGAGGCGCAGACCGTCGTAGAGCGCGAAGAGGACGCCCTCGGCGGTGACCTTGCCGCCCAGGCGGACGCCCTGCGCCCAGTCGGGCAGGGGGACTTCGGGGAGGGCGACGACCACGTGCGTGCCGGGGATCGGGGAGCCGAGGGCGACGACGAAGACGAGGCGGATGACCAGGACCGCGAGGGCGAGGTGGAGGAAGGCGGAGTAGGAGCGGGCCCAGGGGGTGTCGGGGCGGCAGGTGACGACCACGTAGGCGGAGGTGGTGAGGAGGAGGGCGAGGAGCAGGGGGTTGGTGGTGCGGGTGGCCGCGGTGCCGAGGGCCAGGGCCCACAGCCACCAGGCGCCGGGGTGCAGCGGCGCGGTGCGCGGTGGGCGGGGGGCGGGGGCGCTCACCGGCGCTTGCGGGGTGCCGCCTGCGTCCGCCCTCCCCCACTCTCGGCTTCGCGCGAGCGGGGGGACCCCTATGAGCGGGGGGACCCCCGTCGCCCCTGCGGCTCGGCTGCCCGCAGGCTGCCCGACCACGCCTGCGCCGTCGGGCCTAACCACGCCTGCGCCGCCGTGCCTGCCACACCGCCGCCGCTGCCAGGGCCGCGACGAGGGCGCCGCCCGCGTACCCGCCCACCGACGGACCGCTGTCGTCGCCGGCCGGCTCCCCGGCGGACGTCGGCTTCCCGGTGGACGCCGGCTTGCTCCCGCCGGTGCTCACCTGCTCGCCGCAGCCCGCCCTCGGGTAGCCCGCGATGGCGCAGAGCAGGGCGTTGGTGTCGTAGCGCAGGGGCTTGGCCACCGCGGCCAGGGCCTCCGCCGTGGTCGCGTCCTCGGGGACGCGGGCGCAGGCCGTCCGGGCGGCCGGCGGGGTCTCCCCGGACGGGGCGTCCGCCGGCGTGCCGAAGTCGAGGACCAGCGCCACCCGCTTCGCGCCGTCCTGCGCGGGCGTCTGCGCGCAGACCGCCGCGAACGACGTCGTGCCGCGCGGCCGGGACGCGTCCTGGGAGTCCTCGCTGACCGCGAAACGGAAGCCCTGGACGGCGCCGTCGGCGGGGCGGGCCATGGCGGGGCCCTCGGTGGCGTAGATCCAGCGGTCGCCCTGGCGCTCCCAGAAGGACCAGTAGCGGTAGCCGGCGGCCCGGGCCGGAGCGGGGCCGGCCAGGACCAGGAACAGCGCGGCGAGGGCGAGGGCGGCGAGCCGGCGTGTCACTGGCGCTTCTTGCGGCCGCTGATCAGGAAGCCGATGCCGATGCCGGCGACGAGGAAGACGCCGACGGTCCACCAGGTGCCGTAGCCGTCCTCGGAGTCGTCCTGGTCCTCGTCGTCCCGGTCCGCGGCGTCGTCGGACGCCTGCGCGGCCGCCTTCCCGGTCGACTCCGGCGCCGGGCCCGTCGCGTTGAGGGCCGCCACCAGGTCCGTGCCGCCGAACGCGCGCGGGTCGGTCCCCGTCGCGTGGGCCGCGAACACCAGCTGGGCGTACGCGGCGGGGCCGTTCTGCTCCGCCCAGGCGGCGGAGTTGGCCGCGAGCCACTTCAACGGCTTCCCGGCGCTCGCCGCGCCGCCCTGTGCGGCGAGGGCGACGACCGCGTCGGCGGTGTTGCCGTAGTCGGGCTGGTTCTCGGCGCCGGGCAGCACCGACGTGAGGTACCCGTCCTTCTGCAGGGCCTTCGCCAGGTAGGCGGCCCCGTTGGCGGCGGCCTGCTGCGGGGCCGGGTAGCCGGCGTCGGCGCAGGCGGCGGCGTCCGTCTTCGTCCCGGCCCCGGCCGCCAGGCCCTTGCCGAGCGCGCCGAGGACACCGGCCGCCGTCGCGTCCGCGTTGGCCGCCAGCTTGCCCGCCTTGTCGGGCTGGTAGGCGAAGGCGCCCGCGCCGGCGCCGGCACAGGGGAGGGCGAGCTTCACCAGGGCGTCGTACGGCGAGTTCCCGCCCTTCACGACCTCCGCGGGCTTCTCGCCGGCCGCCGCGAGCGCCCCGACCACGACGGACGTCGAGTTGGTGTCACTGGCGCCGCCGGCCGCGTAGCCCCAGCCGCCGTCCGCGTTCTGGACGGACTTCAGCCAGCCGACGGCCTTCTGCACGGCGGCCTCGTGGGAGCCGAGGGCCGCGAGGGCCTGGACGGCGGCGGCCGTGCTGTTGGTGTCCACCATGAGCTCGGCGTCGCAGGCCCGGGCGGGCTCGGCGCGGAAGGCGGCGAAGGCGCCGTTCGCGCACTGCTGCCCGGTCAGCCAGTCCACGGCCTCGCCGGCCGGCCGCACGCCGGCCGTGTCCTGGGCGAGCAGCGCGAGCGACTGGCGCCAGACGCCGTCGTACGTCGGGTCGGCGGTGCCGTACAGACCGGAGGGGAGCGCCACGGACGGCGACGCGGACGGGGTGGGGTCGGCGGCCACGGCGGGCGTGGCCGCGCCGATCACTGCGGTGGCGGCCAGGACCGCGGCGCTGCGGCGGACGTTCATGATCGGCGGATGCCTCTCCCTGTCAGGGAGCCGGGCAGCGCGGGACACCCCGGCGGCTCGGCTCCGTAAACCTCGACGGTGCCGTGCGACGGCGGGCTGCCGGCGCACGTGAGCCGGTCACGGTCCCGTCCGGGGCAGTCCGGCTCACCGGCCCCCGAGGGCGGTTCACGGTTGCGGGTCAGCGCCGGAATTGCACCGGCTTCCCCCCGTACGGGTGTGATGACGACCCGGCCACTCTACTCGGCCGTAGGAAAGGCCCCGAGGGGTGCCCATGGGGTGGGGGAGCGGCACGGTAGGTTCCGTCCATGACAACCGGGGGAACCGCGGTGGGGGAGCCGGGCCGACTGCTCGGCTCGGGCCGCACGGCCGACGTGTACGAGATCGACGGGGCGTGGGTGCTGCGCCGCGACCGTGAGGGGCGGGGCGACGCGGCCGCCGAGGGGGCGGTGATGGCGCACGTCCGGGCCCACGGCTACCCCGCGCCCGCCGTACGGTCCTCCGGCTCGCGCACCGAACTGGTGATGGAGCGGCTGGACGGGCCGACGATGCTGCAGGCGTGGGCGGCCGGCGCGCTGGACTCGCGGGAGGCGGGGACGATCCTCGCCGGGCTGCTGCGCGCGCTGCACGCCGTCCCCGCTCCCGGGGCCGGCCCGTGCGTCCTCCATCTCGACCTGCACCCGGACAACGTCGTCCTCATGCCCGACGGCCCCCGGGTCATCGACTGGGCCACCGCCGAGGAGGGCGATCCGGGCCTGGACTGGGGCATGTCCGCGGTGATCCTCGCCCAGGTCGCCGTCTCCGCCGAGCCGGTCGCCGCACCGGCCCGCGCGATGCTCGCCGCCCTCCTCGCCGACCCGTCCGGCCTCACCGAGGAGGGCCTGGCGCAGGCGCTGCGGCGGCGGGCGGCGAACCCGACCATGACGGCGGAGGAGGTCGGGCTCCTGGGCGCGGCCGAGGAACTGATCCGCTCACTGGCGGGAGCCGCACAGGACCGCCCGACGGCGTAGGCCCGGGGCACCCGACGGTGTGGGCCCGGGGCACCCGACGGTGTGGGCCCGGACCGCCCGACGGTGTGGGCCCGGGGCGGCCGACGGTGTGGGCCCGGGGCGGCCCGGATTCCGGCACCGGATCGGCCCGGGCTCCGGCACCGGGTCGGACGGGCTGACGGTCCGGCCGGAGACCGTGGCGGCGGGTGGCCGCCGCACGTCGGGCCGGCCGTGCCCCGGGGCGCCGGACGGGCCCGGCGCCCCCACCTCCCCCGACCGGCTTCCGGCTCGACACCGCCCCCCCAGCCCCGCCCGGTGGACCCGGGGGCGGACGGGACCGATGGGCGGGGGAGACGCTCATCGGCCGGAGCCGGAGCGGGCTGACGGCGATCGGCCAGGGCGGCCCGGGCCGCCGCGGACTTCGCCGGGACCGCGCCTCCCGGGCCGCCCCGGCCGTCAGACCTCGTACCGTCCGACCTCGAGGAAGTGGCGCAGCGCCTCCGGGGTGTCGTCGTCCAGGGCCGCGCCCGCCGCCGCGCGCAGGGCCTGGCTGCCGGCGGGGTCGGCGAGGGTGCGGGCGATGGCGACGTTGTCGTCCTCGGCCTGGGCGAGGCGGTGGCCGGTCGCGAGCCGGGCGCGCTTCTGTTCCGGGGTGCCGTTGTCGAGGAGTGCGTTGGCTTCCTGGATCACGCGCTGGCCGCCGGCGGGGTCGGCGAGGGTGCGGGCGATCGCCACGCGCAGGTCGTCCACGTCCGTCTCGTCGTAGGGCGAGCCCGTGTCCGACGCCGCGGCGGCGGTCGCCGGCGCCGTGACGGCGGCGAAGGACGGGGTGGAGAGCAGCAGGGCCGGGACGAGGGCGCCTGCGGCCACGGCTGAGGCCGCGCGGATCAGTCTTACGGGGTCGACCACCTTGTGTCGTAGGCGCGGGATACAGGGGACATCGTTCCCGGGGGGGCGCGGGCCGGGTCACTGCCCGGATCGGGCGGTCTTCGCGGCTTCCCCGTCGCCGGTGGACCGCTCCGGCCGGCCGGGCACCGCCGCGTTCCCCGCCCCGGACAGCCGTGGCGGGCCGTCGTGAAAAATCTTCCCTTTGGGGGGTTCCATCTGGCTGTGGGCGTTTTATTCTGGTATTGGCCTACGGGACGAGTGAGGGAGTTCGACCGGAGTAGCCGACTTCGGCGTGACGCCGCGGCACAGGGCCACGGCATCCGCCGGCAGCCGACGTCGACGGTCGAGCTGAGAGGCCCGACGGAAGCAGTTGAGCCTGAGGGCGACCCCCAGTACCTGATCCGGGTAATACCGGCGAAGGGAACCCGTCTCGTAGGTTTTTCGCGCGCCGCGACTTCCGGCGCGCCTCCGCGCCGCGTGCCCGTCCGCGCCGCGCGCCCCTGGTCCGTCAGGAGGTCAGGACGTTCCGGGGTCCGTGACGTCGATCAGGCGGCACGCCGTCTCGATGTCGATCCGCACCTGGGTGATGGAGGCGCGGCCCGAGAGCCAGGCGATGAGGGCCGAGTGCCAGGTGTGCTCGATGACGCGGACGGCGGAGAGCTGCTCGGGGGCGGGGTCGGCGAGGCCCATCGCGTCGAGGATGATCGCCGTCGTCTGGCGGGAGACCTGGTCGACCTCCGGGCTGACGCTGCGGTCGGCGAAGGTGAACGCGCGGACCATCGCGTCGGCGAGGTGCGGCTCGCGCTGGAGGGCGCGGAAGGCGCGCATCAGGGTCTCCGCCACGCGCTCGGCCGGCCGCGCGCCCGCCGGAGGCTGCTCGCGCAGGGTGCCGTGCAGGTGTTCCAGCTGGTCCTGCATGGTGGCGACCAACAGGTGGACCTTGGACGGGAAGTAGCGGTAGAGGGTGCCCAGGGCGACCCGGGAGGACTCGGCGACCTCCCGCATCTGCACCGCGTCGAAGCCGCCCCGGCCGGCCAGCTGCGCGCTCGCGTGCAGGATGCGGCGGCGGCGGGCCTCCTGCCGCTCGGTGAGGGGCGGAGCGGCCGGGCGCACGGTACTGGCTTCCACCTTGTCCCCCTTGGCTCGCGCAGGCATGGGTCCCGTTCCGTGACGGTCGGTGAGGGCGTGGGATCACACCGCAGAACAGGACGTCCGGTCGTGGCGTGAATCACCTGATCCACTGCTCACAGCGTCCTTACCTGCCGGTAGATTCGAAGCCTCCCGAACGATCAAGTCTGAAACTTGTTCTAGATTAGCGTCCCGTCGTAGTCTCGCGGGACAGTGCAGGCAGAAGGGGGCCGGAGTGACCGCTGAGGCCAGTCAGGCGGGGCCTGGGCAGGCCCTCGCCGCGGACGGCGGGCGACCGCTCGACATCGCGCTCCTCACCTACAAGGGGAACCCGTTCTGCGGCGGCCAGGGCGTCTACGTCCGCCACCTCTCGCGCGAACTCGTCCGCCTCGGACACCGCGTCGAGGTCATCGGCTCCCAGCCGTACCCCGTGCTCGACGACCTCGGCGAGGACCTCGGCGCACGCCTGTCCCTCACCGAGCTCCCCAGCCTCGACCTCTACCGCCAGCCGGACCCCTTCCGCACCCCGAAGCGGGACGAGTACCGGGACTGGATCGACGCCCTCGAAGTGGCGACGATGTGGACCGGCGGGTTCCCCGAACCGCTGACCTTCTCCCTGCGCGCCCGCCGCCACCTGCGCGCCCGGCGCGGCGAGTTCGACGTCGTGCACGACAACCAGACCCTGGGGTACGGGCTGCTGGGCGACGTCGGCGCCCCGCTGGTCACCACCATCCACCACCCCATCACCGTCGACCGGCAGCTGGAGCTGGACGCCGCCGAGGGCCGGGCGCGCCGCTGGTCCGTGCGCCGCTGGTACGCGTTCACCCGCATGCAGAAGCGCGTCGCGCGCCGGCTGCCGTCCGTGCTCACCGTCTCCGGCACCTCCCGTCAGGAGATCGTCGACCACCTCGGCGTGCGCGGGGACCGCATCCACGTCGTCCACATCGGCGCCGACACGGACCTGTTCTCCCCCGACCCGTCGGTGGCCGTCATACCCGGCCGGATCGTGACGACGTCCAGCGCGGACGTGCCGCTCAAGGGCCTGGTCTTCCTCGTCGAGGCGCTGGCCAAGGTCCGCACCGAGCACCCCGACGCCCACCTCGTCGTCGTCGGCAAGCGGCCCGAGGAGGGGCCCGTCGCCCAGGCGGTCGAGCGCTACGGCCTCGAGGGCGCCGTCGAGTTCGTCAAGGGCATCTCCGACGCCGAACTGGTCGACCTGGTGCGCTCGGCGGAGGTCGCCTGCGTGCCGTCCCTCTACGAGGGCTTCTCCCTGCCGGCCGCCGAGGCCATGGCGACCGGGACCCCGCTCGTCGCCACCACCGGCGGCGCGATCCCCGAGGTCGCCGGGCGCGACGGCGAGACCTGCCTGGCGGTCGCCCCGGGCGACGCCGGCGCCCTGGCCGCCGGGCTGAGCCGGCTGCTGGGCGACCCCGCGCTGCGGGCCCGGCTCGGCGCGGCCGGGCGGGAGCGGGTGCTGGAGCGGTTCACCTGGGCGCGGGCCGCCGAGGGGACGGTGGCCCGGTACCGCGAGGCCATCGAGCGCGCGGGAGGCGGGCGGGCACCGCGCTCCGCCGCCGCGGCCCCCGCGGGGCGCGCCTCCGGCGCGGCCCGTGCGACCGCCACCGAAGCTGTTGACGTTGTATCCGATCGCGAAAGCAGGGCCACGTGCTGACCGTCGACTTCTCCCGGTTCCCGCTCGCGCCGGGCGACCGCGTCCTGGACCTCGGCTGCGGGGCCGGCCGGCACGCCTTCGAGTGCTACCGGCGCGGCGCCCAGGTCGTGGCGCTGGACCAGAACGGCGAGGAGATCCGCGAGGTCGCCAAGTGGTTCGCCGCGATGAAGGAGGCGGGCGAGGCCCCCGAGGGCGCCACCGCGACCGCCATGGAGGGCGACGCCCTCGCGCTGCCCTTCCCCGACGAGTCCTTCGACGTCGTCATCATCTCCGAGGTGATGGAGCACATCCCCGACGACAAGGGCGTCCTCGCCGAGATGGTCCGCGTGCTCAGGCCCGGCGGCCGGATCGCGATCACCGTCCCGCGCTACGGCCCGGAGAAGGTCTGCTGGGCGCTGTCCGACGCCTACCACGAGGTCGAGGGCGGCCACATCCGCATCTACAAGGCGGACGAGCTCCTCGCGAAGATCCGCGAGGCGGGACTGAGGCCGTACGGCACCCACCACGCGCACGCGCTGCACTCGCCGTACTGGTGGCTGAAGTGCGCGTTCGGCGTCGACAACGACAAGGCGCTGCCGGTGCGGGCGTACCACAAGCTGCTGGTCTGGGACATCATGAAGAAGCCGCTGGCCACCCGGGTCGCCGAGCAGGCGCTGAACCCGCTGATCGGCAAGAGCTTCGTGGCCTACGCGACCAAGCCCCACCTGCCGTCGGTGGCCGCCCGGTGACGACGCCCCGGACAGAACACCTCGTCCTGCCCGGGGTCCTCACCGCGGAGCAGGCGGCCGCGACCGTCCGCGGCATCCTCGCCGTGCAGCGGGAGGACGGCGCGATCCCGTGGTTCCGGGGACACCACCTGGACCCGTGGGACCACACCGAGGCCGCGATGGCCCTCGACGCGGCGGGCGAGCACGAGGCCGCCGAGCGCGCCTACGCGTGGCTCGCCCGGCACCAGAACGACGACGGCTCCTGGTACGCGGCCTACGCCGACGGCGCCTTCGACGACGTCACCGACCGGGGCCGCGAGACCAACTTCGTCGCCTACGTCGCGGTCGGCGTGTGGCACCACTACCTGTCCACCGGCGACGACACCTTCCTGGACCGCATGTGGCCGGTCGTCCACGCGGCGATCGAGTACGTGCTGCGGCTGCAGCAGCCGGGCGGGCAGATCGGCTGGCGCCGGGACGACGACGGCACCGCCGCCACGGACGCGCTGCTCACCGGCTCCTCCTCGATCCACCAGGCGCTGCGCTGCGCGCTGGCGATCGCCGAGGAACGGGAGGAGGCCCAGCCCGACTGGGAACTGGCGGCGGGTGCGCTGCGGCATGCCGTCCGCCGGCACCCCGAGCGGTTCCTGGACAAGGGGCGCTACTCGATGGACTGGTACTACCCGGTCCTGGGCGGCGCGCTGACCGGCGTGGAGGCCAAGGCCCGGATCGAGGGGGCCTGGGACCGGTTCGTCGTGCCGGGGCTGGGCGTGCGGTGCGTGGTGCCCAACCCCTGGGTGACCGGCGGCGAGTCGGCCGAACTCGCCCTGACGCTCTGGGCGATGGGGGAGTCCGACCGCGCGCTGGAGATCCTCCAGTCGATCCAGCACCTGCGGGACGCCGAGTCCGGGCTGTACTGGACGGGGTACGTCTTCGAGGACGAGGCGATCTGGCCGCGCGAACTGACCACGTGGACCGCGGGGTCCCTGCTGCTGGCGGTCGCCGCGCTCGGCGGCCACGAGGCCACCTGCGCGGTGTTCGCCGGCGACCAGCTGCCGGCGGGGCTCGACCCGGACTGCTGCGGGCAGGCCCCGGCGGCCGACGGCGCCTGAGGGGGCGGCGGAGCCTGAGGGGGGCGGGCGCAGCGCCCGCCCCCGTCCGCGCGGCGGCGTGTCAGTGGCGCTGGACCCGGTTCGCGATCGCGTGGCCCACGAACAGGTACACCACGGCCGCGAGGCCGTACCCCGCCACGACCCTCGCCCAGGCCTCGTCGAAGGTGAACAGGTCGTGCGACCAGCCCGCCAGCCAGCGGGCCGTGTCGTGCACGAACTGCACGAAGTCGTTGGCGCGGTTGGCGCCCAGCAGGTACATGAGGATCCACAGGCCCAGGATGAAGGCCATGACGTCGGCCACGACGGCGATGACCGTACCGGCCTGGTTCGCACCGTTGCGATATCGAGGGGACATACGGTCCGGCTTGCCGCTCGCACCGGGATGAAACCAGCCCCGCGTCCGGCAGGCCGGATCGCGGGACGCTCATCTGCCTTGCACCGGCGTGGAGTTGATCCTTCCGGGAGGCGCTGTTCGAACCGGTCCCTGATGATCCTGCCCACGGCACCGGCCGGCCGCCCGGCTGAAGATCACCTGCGCCGAGTCCGAGGGCCGGGGCGAGTTCCGCGACGAGGCGTACTGCACGGGGGAGTTCCGGTCCCGCTGCCTGGGCGAGGGGCGCACCCGGGACCGGGACTCCGGGGAGCTGACCCTGGACCCGGTCGCCGTCTTCCGCCGACCCGGCGGGGACCGAGCTCCGCCGGAGCCTCCCGGCGAGCGGGACGTGGTCCGCGGAAGGGGCCGCGTCCCCGGCGGCCGAGTGCCGGACCGAGGCGCACGCCCACCTCTTGACGGGGCGTCGGCCGGGAAGCGGTCGTACGGCGACGGCCCCCCGTCCGGTCGGGCGGGGGGCCGTTGTGCGAGGGGCGGGGGGGGGATCAGCCGCGCTGGATCCCGGAGGTGTCCCGCAGGACGCCGCGACGGCCGTCCTGCGTCTGGGCGACCAGACCCTGGGCGCCCTGCTCCACCGCCAGGTACCAGGTGCCCGGCGCGAGTTCGGCGATCGGCGAGGGCGAGCCGTCCTCCGCGAACAGCGGACGCGGCACCGGCACGGCGAACCAGTACGGGGAGAAGTCCCCGGCCGGCTGCGCGGGCTGCGGCGCCTGCGCCTGCGGCTGCGGCGGCTGCCCGGCGTACGGGGGCTGCCCGCCGAAGGACGCCTGCGGCGCGCCCGGGTAGCCGTAGCCGCCGGGCGGCTGGGCGCCGTAGGGCTGCGGCTGCGGCGGCCTCGGAGCCGGGATCAGCCCGGCCCGCAGCGCCGGGACCAGCGGGGTGGCGACGGCGGCCGCGGCCAGCACCAGGGCGGCGATCAGACCGAGGATGAGACCGGCCCCGGTGTCGATGTCCGCACCCTCGAAGGCGTCCGTGAACGCGCCCAGCGGGTCGATGATCGTCCAGAACGAGGTCCACGCGGCGAACACCGTCAGCGCGACCCCGAGCTGACCGAGGTCCAGGCCGGCGACCTTGCGCGGCTGCGGCAGGGCACGGGCGACGACGATCAGAGCCGCCCCGATGATCCCGCCGACGTACATGCTCATCAGAAGACCGAGGTCGTCCCAGGCGTTGGGGACGTCGCTGCCGGAGCCGTCGAACGTGTCCAGGAACGACGCGATGAACAGCAATACCGCTGCTCCGATCACCACGCCGTCGCCTCGAGTGAGGGAGCGGATATTCACTTCAGGTCCTTCGTCAGTCGTCTCGTCATCGGTACACGCATCGGTAGAGGCGCCGCTGACACCATGTCGCCGTCAGGCCCGGGTGTGAAGCGTGAGGGTGGCCCCTCATCGTAGGGATGACATTATCGTCCGCACGATCGGGATGTCCGCCGGGATCAGCGTGCTGATCGCTACCCGCGCAGGAAACTCACGATTCCCTCAGAGATCCCCTGCGCCGCCTTCTGCCGCCAGGCACCACTGGTCAGCAGCGCCGCGTCCTTGCTATCGCGCATGTTGCCGCACTCGATGAACACCTTGGGAACCGTTGACAGATTGAGACCGCCCAGGTCCTCACGCGTGACGAGACCGCTGCCGTCGCCGAGGTAGTTGGAGGGGGCGCTGCCCGTGACGCGCGCGAAGTCGCCGGCGATCAGCGTCCCCAGCTCCCGCGAAGGACCCACGATGGCACGGGTGTCGGCGGCGCCCGCGCGCACCTCGCCCGGCAGGATCACGTGGAAGCCGCGGTTGCCGGCCCCGGATCCGTCGGCGTGGATCGAGACGACCGCGTCGGCGTGCGCCGCGTTCCCGATCCGCGCGCGCTCGTCGACGCAGGGGCCGTAGGGCCGGTCCGCGTCCTGCGTCAGTTTCACCGTGGCGCCCTGCCCTTGCAGCAGGGTGCGCAGCCGGTGCGCCACGTCCAGCGTGAACGCGGCCTCGCTGTAACCGGAGTTGGTGGACGTGCCGGTGGTGTCGCACTCCTTGCGGTGGGTGCCGACGTCCACCGTGCTGTTGATCTCGGCGGTGTACCGGAAGTTCGTCGGGTTGTGGCCCGGGTCGATGACGACGACCTTGCCCTTCAAGGAGCCCGCGCCGGCCGGGGCGGAGGCCGTGGCGGACGGCGACACGGGGACGCCGGGCTTCCCGTCGCCGGCCGCACCGCCCGAGGACGAGGCCTGGCTGCTGGACGCCGCTCCGGTCGCCCGGCCGGGTCCGCCGTCCCCCGGTCCGCCCAGCGTCTCGTACGCCAGCCACCCGAGCAGCGCGCCGGGCACCAGCGCGGCGAGCGCCACGGTGAGGGCGCGGCGCGGCGGGGAGCGGCGGGGACGGGGCTGATCGGATTCCGGGCCTGCGTACGACACGCGTGCCACCCTAGCGGGGACCGCGCGGGGCGGCCCGGGGGCGGTGGCCGGACGGATGACGCGGCCCGGCGTGCCCCGCGGCGGCGGCCGCCCGGCGCGCATGCCGTACGGACGCCTCCGGGGCGCCTCCGCCGGGCCGCGCAGGCCCGGCGGAGGAGGCCATGAGGGGCCGCGGCCGTCGTCCCGGTCCGCGGAGGAAGGCGCGGATCCCCAAGAGACGGTCAAGGATTCGTTAGTGTGCCGAAGCATCGGAATAGTTGCCCGTGCATACGTGGTTCACGGTGCACGTACCCGTGATCACCTCAGGCCGGGAGGCCCCGCCCCATGACGCACACGCCGACCGACCGGCCCCGACGCGGAGCGCGCGGCGCCGTCGTCCCGGTGCTCGCCTTCGCGGGCATCGTGGTCGCGGTGATGCAGACCCTGCTCGTGCCGGTCGTCAAGGACCTGCCGCAACTGCTGGACGCCGCCCCCGGCGACGCCACCTGGGTCCTGACCTCGACCCTGCTCTCCGGCGCCGTCGCCACACCGATCATGGGCCGCCTCGGCGACCTGTACGGCAAGCGGCGCATGCTCGTCACCAGCCTCGCCGTCATGGTGCTCGGCGCCCTCGTCAGCGCCGTCACCAGCGACCTGATCACGATGATCGCCGGCCGCACCCTCCAGGGCTTCGCGATGGGCGCGATACCGCTGGGCATCGGCCTGATGCGCGACATGCTGCCCCCCGAGCGGCTCGGCTCGGCCATGGCCCTGATGAGCTCGTCCATCGGCGTCGGCGGCGGCCTCGCCCTGCCCGCCGCGGCCCTGGTCGCCCAGCACGCCGACTGGCACGCCCTCTTCTACGGCGCCGCCGCCCTCGGCGTCGTCGCCATCGCCCTCACCCTCCTCGTGGTCCCCGAGTCCCCGGCGCGCGCCGCGGGCTCCTTCGACCTGCCGGGCGCGCTCGGCCTGTCCGCCGGTCTCGTCCTCTTCCTGCTGCCGATCACCAAGGGAAGCGACTGGGGCTGGACCTCCGGCACCACCCTCGGCCTGTTCGCCGCCTCCGCCGCCGTCCTCCTCCTGTGGGGACTGATGGAACTGCGCGTCGCGGCGCCGCTGGTGGACCTGCGGACGACGGCCCGGCCCGCCGTCCTCTTCACCAACCTCGCCTCGATCATGGTCGGCGTCAGCTTCTACGTCGTGTCCCTGGTCCTGCCGCAGCTCCTGCAGCTGCCCACCGCCACCGGCTACGGCCTGGGCCAGTCCATGGTCGCCGCGGGCCTGCTGGTCGCCCCGCTCGGCCTGACGATGATGTTCACCGCGCCCGTCTACGCCCGGCTCTCCGCGAAGTACGGCCCCAAGGTCACCCTGATCCTCGGCCTGCTGATCATCGCGGTCGGCTACGGCGCCGGCCTCGGCCTGATGAGCGCCCCCTGGCAGAGCCTCGTCATCGCGGTGGTGCTCGGCGCCGGCATCGGCCTCGCCTACTCCTCCCTGCCCGCGCTGATCGTCGGCGCGGTCCCCGCCTCCGAGACCGGCGCGGCCAACGGCCTCAACACCCTCATGCGGTCCATCGGCACGTCCGTCTCCAGCGCCGTCATCGGCATGGTGCTGGCCAACACCGCGAACGACGTGAACGGCGTCGCCGTCCCCACCCTGCACGGCTTCCGCGTCTCCTTCCTGATCGCCACCGCCGCCGTCGCCGTCGGCCTGCTCTTCGCCCTCCTCCTGCCCAAGGCCGACCGCACCCCGCGGCTGCGCGCCAGCAGCGCGGCGGACGCCGACGTGGTGGAGCGCGCGGAGGAGGTCCTGCGGGGCTTCCGGGGGCGCGTGCTGGACGCCGGGGGCGCCCCCGTCGCCCGCGCCAGGGTCACCCTGATCGACCGGCGGGGCCGCCAGGCCGGCGCGACGCTCTCCGCCGAGGACGGCACGTACGCCCTCGCCGTGCCCGCCGAGGGCGCGTACGTCCTCGCCGCGAAGGCCGTCGGGCACGGGCCGCTCGCCTCGTCCGCGTCCCACCCCGGAGAGGAGCGGGCGGTGGAGGTGGACCTCCCGCTGCCGGGCGAGACGGTGAGCGCGTGACGGCGAGACGGTGAGCGCGCGGCGCCCACCGGGGCGCCGTGCCGGCCGTCCGGTCCCGGCCGCGCCCGCGCGGCGGAGCCGCACACCGGTATCCTCCCGCGCCCCTGGGACGCGCTGCCCGCACCCCCTGTCGCACCGGCGGCGGGGGGTGCGTCACCATGAGGGCTCGCCGACACCCGCACGACCGAAAGGCGCCCCATGCCTGCCGCCGCCCCCCAGCCCGAGATCCTGGCCGCGTTCGAGGCGGCGAAGGGGTTCATGCCCGTCGACGAGGGGCTCGCGCTGTACGCGGCGGCCGTCGAGGCGGGGGCGCTCGGACTGCCGCTGCTGGAGGTCGGCACGTACTGCGGGCGCTCCACGATCCTGCTCGCCGACGCGGCCCGCGCGGCCGGGGTCACCGCGCTCACCGTCGACCACCACCGCGGCAGCGAGGAGCAGCAGCCGGGCTGGGACTACCACGACCCGGAGACGGTCGACCCGGAGATCGGGCTGATGGACACGCTGCCCACCTTCCGCAGGACCCTCCACGGGGCGGGCCTGGAGGAGCACGTCGTCGCGCTGGTCGGCCGCTCGCCCCAGGTGGCGAAGGTCTGGGGCGCCCCGCTCGGCCTGGTCTTCGTCGACGGCGGCCACACCGACGAGCACGCGAGCGCCGACTACGAGGGCTGGGCCCCGCACCTCGCCGAGGGCGGCCTCCTCGTCATCCACGACGTCTTCCCGGACCCCGTCGACGAGTTCACCGGCCAGGCCCCCTACCGCGTGTACCTGCGCGCCCTGGCCGGCGGAGCCTTCACGGAGGTCTCGGACACCGGCTCGCTGCGGGTGCTGCGGCGCACCGGCCCCGGCCTCTAGGCGTGTTGTCCCGGGACGTTGGTGACACGCGTGCTGGGTGCTTGAACGGGTGAGGGCCTTCTGGGTTCGGTGTGGATTGCGACATCTACCGCCGACCGCCAGGAGGCCCTCGTGTCCCACCGTAATGCCCCGCTGACGCCGACCGGCAGGCTGCGTCTGGCCCGGTGTGTCGTGGACGACGGCCGCCCACCAGCCAGCCGCGTCACCGACCTCTCCGGTCAGCACACCTAGGTCCCGTCCCGGGCGGCGGTCCGGCGACGCCGGTACAGGCCCGCCAGGGCGACCGCCGCCAGGGCGCCCGCGCCGACCGCGAGCCAGGCGCCGGGCTCCTGGAGGATCCGGTACGGCGGCGCCGGCGACGCCTCCAGCGGGATGACGGCGACGTCGTTGCCGGGGGTGCGGTCGTACGGGTTGTACGTGCGGACGGTGCCCTGCGCGCCCGGCACCCGCCGGTCGATGCGGACGTGGAAGTCGAGGGCGGTCGTCCGCCCGTCCCGGGCCTCGTGGAACGGGTCGTACCCGATCTCGCAGACGAACGCGCCGCCGGGTTCGGCCGGCCGGTCGCACGCCCACTTCCCGTCGTCCCCCTCGAAGCTGTACGGGACGGAGGTGACCGTGGTGCCCTCCGGCGGGACCACCTCGAAACGGCCCAGCGCATCGGAGCCGGACGGCTCCCCGGGGCCCAGGTTGCGCACCCCGAGCCGCACCCGCACCGTGTCGCCGACCCGGCCCCGCACGGTCGAGACGACCGGACGGTAGTCGGCCTGCACGGTGGTGGCGACGTCGACGGAGCCGTGGTCGTCGGTGAAGCCCTCCCCGGGGAGGCGGACCAGGGTGAGCGGGGCGCCCGTGCCGCGCACGGTGTGGCCGGCCGGCTTGCGCGGGGCCGCCGACCAGGTGTAGCTCACCTCACCGGTCAGCACCCCGGGTGGCGTGACCGAGTAGACCAGCGGGGCGCTCGTGCGGTATCCGGCGCCCGGCGCGGCCCGCGTGGGGAACGTGCACCACGCCGAGGTGGGCGCGGGGCCCGCGTAGAAGCAGTTGCCGTACCGGGGCGTCAGCGTCATCCCGTCCGAGACGCCGACCTGGAGGGCGACGCCCCGCTCCGCCGGGAACCGGGAGTCGTTGGAGAACCTCGGCGTCAGCGTCGCGGCCCGGCCCGGGGCCAGTCCGCTCTCGCCCCCCTCCCGGCCGGGCGCGTGCAGGGTCGGGCCGCCGACGGTCATGCGGGTGACGCCGGTGACGGGAGACGCGTTGTCGGCGGTGGCGGTGTACGTCACCGTCCCGCTGTCGCCCGGCCGGACGCCGTCCACCCCGTGCAGGGTGAAGGGCGCGTTGCTCTCGCCGTCGCCGTTCTGGAGGTCGCCGTAGACGCAGGTGAACACCGGGCCGTCGCCGGTGCAGTTGCCGTAGCCGCCCTCGGCCGCGACGGCGACGCCCGCCAGCCCCGACGCGTCCACGACGACCCTGACGTCGCGGGCCGGGCCCCCGCCGGGCACCACGGCGACCGGCACGACGAAGTCGCTGTTCGAGGCCCCGGCGCCCTCGTCGGCGTTGTACATGACGAAGGTGGAGGGCGCCTCCAGCCGGAGCGCGGCCTGTCCGGAACCGTCGGCCGCGGCGGGCGCCACAGCCGTGGCGAGCACGACGGCGAGAGCCACCGCCGAGGCCGCCGCACGTGCCCTGATCCGTGTTCGTCGAAGCATCACGACACTGTGCCAGGAGGGCCGACGGCCGTCACAGCCAGCCCTGTTGCCGCGCCTCGCGCAGCGCCTCCGCACGGTTGCGGGTGCCCGTCCTGCCGATGGCGGAGGAGAGGTAGTTGCGGACCGTCGACTCCGACAGGTGCAGCGCGGCGGCGATGTCGGCGACGGTCGCGCCGTCGGCGGAGGCGAGGAGGACGTCGCGCTCGCGGGCCGTGAGCGGGTTGGGGCCGGCGCTGAGCGCGGCGGCGGCCAGGGCCGGGTCGACGACCGTCTCACCGGAGAGCACCCGGCGGATCGCGGCCGCCAGCTCCTCCACCGGACCGTCCTTGACGAGGAAGCCCGCGGCCCCCGCCTCCATGGCCCGCCGCAGATAGCCGGGCCGGCCGAACGTCGTCAGGATCAGCACCCGGCAGCCGGGCGCCTGCTCGCGCAGCTCGGCGGCGGCGTCCAGGCCGCTCATGCCGGGCAGTTCGATGTCGAGGAGCGCCACGTCGGGGCGGTGGGCGAGGGCCGCGTCCACGATCGCGTCCCCGGTGCCCACCTGCGCCACCACCTCGATGTCCGCCTCCATGCCCAGCAGCAGGGCCAGCGCCCCGCGCAGCATGCCCTGGTCCTCCGCGAGCAGGACCCTGATGCACGAGCCGGGGCGGTGGTCACGGGGCGTCTCGGTCACGGCGCCAGGGTAAGGCCGGCCGGCCCGTCGGGCGCCCCCGCCGCCACGGGGGCCGTGTCCCCGTACGACGACCGCGGCGGGTCCGCCGGGAGGTCCGCCGTCACCGTGAACCCGCCGTGCGGGCCCGGCCCCGCCGTCAGCGAACCGCCCGCGATCGCCAGGCGCTCGCGCAGACCGACGAGACCGGTACCGCCGCACGCGGACCCGCAACCGCCCCCGCCCGCCCCCGCGCCGCTGCCCGCGGCACACGCGTCGCCCGTGCCCGTGCCGCTGTCCGCGGCGCGGGTGTCGCCCGTGCCTGCGAATGCACCTGCGTCTGCGCCCGTGCCGTTGTCGGCGGCGCGAGCGTCGTCCGTCCCCGTGCCGTTGTCCGTGACCGTCAGCCGCACCCGCTCCGCCGCCCCCGACACGGTGATCTCGCAGCGGGTGGCGCCGCTGTGCCGGACCACGTTGGTGACCGCCTCCCGCACCACCCAGCCCAGCAGGGCCGCCGTCTGCGGGGCGAGCGGCAGGCCCGACCGGTCGACGACCGGCTCGACGCCGGCCGCCGTCAGGGCGGAGCGGGCCCGGTCCAGCTCGGTGACGAGACCGCTCTCCCGGTATCCGGTCACCGCCTCGCGGATCTCGGTCAGCGCCTGGCGGCCCACCGCCTCGACGTCCCTGATCTGCGTCAGGGCCGCGTCGGCGTCGCGCGGGGCCAGCCGCCGGGCCGCCTCCGCCTTCACCACGATCACCGACAGGGTGTGCCCGAGCAGGTCGTGCAGATCGCGGGAGAAGCGCAGCCGCTCCCGCTCCACCGCCTGGCGGGCCAGTTCCTCACGCGCGTCCCGCAGCTCCCGCACCGCCCGGGAGAGGGACAGGATCGCGGCCGTCACCATGGTCGAGATCCAGGTCGCGTAGGCGGTGCCCAGGCCGCTCCAGCCCTCGTGGACGGAGGAGACCACGCCCGCGAGGACGGCCACCGCGACACCGGCGGCGCGCAGCCGCCGGCCGCGCAGGGCGGCGCCCGCGGCCAGACCCAGCAGCGGGAAGAACAGCACCCAGGTGCCACCGTAGGCGCCGGCGAGACCGCAGGTCACCACGGTCATCGCGGCCAGCGCCAGCCGGGTGCCGGCCGCCTCGCGGTGCGGCTCGGAGAAGGAGCGGAACGCCACGTAGATGTAGAGGGAGTTGAAGGTCAGCAGACCGAGACCGCCGATCCACGGGTTCGGCGCCTCCCCCTGGAAGAGGTTGGACAGGGAGCCCATCCCCATCAGCAGCCACGGCAGCAGGGAGAAACCGGTCGGCGGCGGGCCCGGCCGCTCGGACGGGCCGCCCGCCGCGCGCCGCGCCCGCTCCGTCACCGGTCGGGTGATCCTGCTCCTGCTCTTCCCCGGCATCTCCCGGTCCCCCTTCGCCGTGGTCCCCGTGACCCTCTCGGCCGGTTCAGACGCTACGCACCCCCGGACCGCCCCGGCAGATGCGCTCGTACGGACTCCGCCGGGACAAATGTCATAGCGGGCGGCGCCGGAGCGGGACGGACGGGCACACCTGGCACGGCGTCAGGCGCCTTCACGGGTGCGGGGCGCCGGGCTGTACGGAGGCGCCGGGCCGGAACACGTTCTGGATACGCCCCCGTGACGACCTCGGTGCGGACGGTGGTGCGGACGGCCGTTCCGAGGTCTCGGGACCGCGCTCACCGCGCACGGCGCACGGCGCACCGCTCACCGCACGCGGCGTACGGCGAGGGAGGCCCGAGGCGTACGGAAGACGGAAGGCCCCGTCCGTCGTGAAGACGGACGGGGCCTTCCGGCGTACCGTCAGGCAGCCGCCTCGGCCTTCTCCTCGGCCGGCTTGCGGTGCCGGCCGTGGGGAGCGGACTCGCCGTCGTGGGACGAGACCGGGCCCCGGTGACGGCCGTGACCGGCGGTCTCCTGGGCATCGGCGGACAGCGGCTGCGTGGTGCGTGCGTCGCTCATCGGAAGAATTCACCCCGTCAACATGATCTTTTACAGCCGGGTGAGTTTATCCGGCGCGCGTCGGGGCGGACCCAGGCGGCCACGCCCATCGTCGCTAGTTCGTTACCAGTCCTCCCAGCGGGGCCTGCTGGAGGGGGACGGGGCGGGGGGTGGGGTCCGCGGCGGCGGAGGACGGCATGGGACCGGTGGTGTGCGGGAGCGGTTCCGGGAGGCCCTCCGCGAGCGGGTCGGGGAGCGGGTCCCTGAGCGGATCGGGGAGCGGCTGCGGGAGCGGGGGCGCGGCCTCCGCCGCGGCCGGGCGGGACGGCACGGTCACCCGCGCCACCCCGCACGGCTCGGCCTCCGTCGCGTACGGCAGGCGCAGCACGCCGTCCTGCGTCCACAGGCCGCTGCCCGTCAGCCAGCCCCCCGGCGCGGCGAGTTGGTGCAGACGCCGTTCCGCCGGGCGCCACACGCCGACCCAGGTGCCGGCCGGGCCGTCGACGCGCAGGGCCACCGCGCAGTGCTCCGGGACCAGGATCTGTCCCGGCTGGATCGCGAACGGTGTCAGGGTGTGGCCGGGAAGCCGCAGCGACTCGGGGAAACGGACCGGGAAGGTGCTGCCCAGGACGCCCCAGCCGAGCCGTGCCTCGCCGGGCGACGGCGCGTCCGAGCGGACGAGGAGCAGGCCGCTGTCGGGGTCCGCGAGCAGCAGGCGGTCGTCGCTGTCGGCGGCGATCTGCAGCAGCGGGGACGTCTCGCCCCCGCGCGCCAGGTCCAGCACGATCGCCTTCGTGCGGCCGGCGGCCGCCCGGTCCAGCGCCAGCAGGCGTCCCGTCCGGTCCAGCCAGACCCCGCCCGAACAGCGGCCGGGGACCTCCGTGACGGGCTCCGGGCCGAAGGCGCCGCCCGCGACCAGCCACAGCGTCGTCGAACGCGGGCCGACGGCCAGGGCGTAGGCCCGTTCGCCGCAGGGGGCCGGCGGCAGCAGGCGCAGGCGGGTGCCCGGCTCCGGGCACTCGACGGCGCCCAGGGGCAGCTCGCCCGTGCCGGGGCCGGTCGGGTACAGCAGCGAGAAGGCGTGCCGTCCCCGCACCAGCCGGCGGATCAGGACCCGGCCGTCGGCCATCGGGTGCACGTCCGTGCCGGGCTCCTCCGGCTGGTCGGCGGGCAGGGGGACGGCGTACGGCTCGGGGCCGTCCAGCGTCCAGCGCTCGGGGAACCAGGACTCGCCGTCCCGCGCGAGGCGGGCGGCGTAGGTGCCGTTCGCCGTGATCACGCAGTCCGCGTGCGGCGTACGGTCGTCGTCCTCGTCCTCCGCGGTGGATTCGATTGCACAGGCCGTCATGGGTCGGTCACCTCCGGTGACGACGCTAGTTTTCGTGCGCGCGCAGCGGCGGGGCGGGGAGGCGGGCTTCGCTCTTACGAGTGGTGCAGAACCGATTCGCCTTCGGCGGTGGGGGAGGGTGTGCAGGTCTGGCGGCGGGGTCGCCGCGGCCGGGGTCCCCCTCCTCCCCCTCCCGCGACCGGCGCCGGTGCGGCCCGGCAGAACGGGCAGGTAGCCTTTTCTCCGTGCCCCGTCTGTCTGAAGTCATCGCCGCGCTGGAGAACCTGTGGCCCGCCGAGCGGGCCGAGGGGTGGGACGCGGTCGGTACCGTCGTGGGGGAGCCCGGCCAGGAGGTCGCGCGGGTGCTGTTCGCCGTCGACCCGGTCCGGGAGATCGTCGACGAGGCGGTGGAGCTGGACGCCGACCTGCTCGTCACCCACCACCCGCTGTACCTGCGCGGGACGACGACCGTCGCGGCCTCGACCTTCAAGGGCCGGGTCGTGCACAGCCTCATCAAGAACGACATCGCGCTGCACGTCGCCCACACCAACGCCGACACCGCCGACCCGGGCGTGAGCGACGCCCTCGCCGGAGCCCTCGACCTGCGGGTCGTGGGGCCGCTGGTGCCCGACCCGACCGACGCCCAGGGGCGCCGCGGGCTCGGGCGGATCTGCGAACTCGACCATCCGCTCACCGTCCGTGAGCTCGCCGCCCGCGCCGCCGAGCGGCTGCCCGCCACCGCGCAGGGCATCCGGGTGGCGGGCGACCCGGAGGCCGTCGTGCGCAGGATCGCCGTCAGCGGCGGGTCCGGCGACAGCCTCTTCGAGCAGGTGCGGGCCGCCGGCGTCGACGCCTTCCTCACCGCGGACCTGCGCCACCACCCCGCCTCCGAGGCGCGCGCCCACAGTCCTCTCGCGCTGCTCGACGCGGCGCACTGGGCCACCGAGTGGCCCTGGTGCGAGCTGGCCGCCGCCCAGCTCGACGAGATCTCCGACCGGAACGGATGGGGCCTGAGGGTCCACGTCTCCAAGACGGTCACCGACCCCTGGACCAGTCACCTCCCCTCCTCCCCTTCACCTGGAGCCCCCAACTGAACGCCGCGCCCGCCGACCAGATCCGCCTCCTCGACGTCCAGGCCCTCGACGTCCGCCTCCAGCAGCTCGCGCACAAGCGGAAGTCGCTGCCCGAGCACGCCGAGATCGAGTCGCTGACCAGGGATCTGACGCAACTGCGCGACCTGCTCGTGGCCGCGCAGACCGAGGAGAGCGACACCGCCCGCGAGCAGACCAAGGCCGAGCAGGACGTGGACCAGGTGCGCCAGCGCGCCGCCCGCGACCAGCAGCGGCTCGACTCCGGCGCCGTCACCTCCCCCAAGGACCTGGAGAACCTCCAGCGGGAGATCGTCTCCCTCGCCAAGCGCCAGGGCGACCTCGAGGACGTCGTCCTGGAGGTCATGGAGCGCCGTGAGGCCGCGCAGGAGCGGGTCGCCGAGCTGACCGAGCGGGTCGGCGCCGTCCAGGGGAAGATCGACGACGCGACCTCCCGCCGTGACGCCGCCTTCGAGGAGATCGACGGCGAGGCCGCCACGGTCACGAAGGAGCGCGAGGTCGTCTCCGGGGCGGTCCCCGCCGACCTGCTCAAGCTGTACGACAAGCTGCGCGAGCAGCAGGGCGGCATCGGCGCGGCCAAGCTGTACGCGCGCACCTGCCAGGGCTGCCGCCAGGAGCTCGCCATCACCGAGCTGAACGAGATCCGCAAGGCCGCGCCCGACACGGTCGTCCGGTGCGAGAACTGCCGGCGGATCCTGGTGCGCACCTCGGAATCCGGTCTGTAAGGGGTCTGCGGCGTGCGGGAGTTCATCGTCGAGGCCGACGGCGGGTCGCGCGGCAACCCGGGGCCGGCGGGCTACGGCAGCGTGGTGATCGACGCGGCGACGGGGGAGACCCTCGTCGAGCGCGCCGAGTACATCGGCGTCGCCACGAACAACGTCGCCGAGTACCGGGGGCTGCTGGCCGGGCTGCGGGCCGTCCGCGAACTCGACCCGTCCGCCGCGGTCCACGTCCGGATGGACTCCAAGCTCGTCATCGAGCAGATGTCGGGCCGCTGGAAGATCAAGCATCCCGGCATGAAGCCGCTCGCCGCGGAGGCCGCCCGCCTCCTCCCGCCCGGGCAGGTCACCTACGAGTGGATCCCGCGCGAGCGCAACAAGCACGCCGACCGGCTGGCCAACGAGGCGATGGACGCGGGGCAGCGGGGCGAGCAGTGGGACGCCGGGGCGTCCCGGGCGGCCCTCGGCGCGTCCGCCCCGGCGGCCCCCGCCGTGCCCGAGCCGTCCGGCCCGCCCGGGGACGCGGCCGCGGGCGCGGCGCGGGCCCGTGAGGCGCTGGCCCGGGGGCGCGCGCCCGGTGCCACCGCGGTGACCCCGGCCGTCGCACCCGGCCCGAAGGCCGACGCCGACCTCCGCGCCGCCCGCACCGTCGCCGGCCCGCCGGCCGCGCCGCGACCCGCCGAGCGGCCGTCCGTCGGCTGGGCCTCCGCCCCCGACCTCGGCGCCCCCGCCACCTTCGTGCTGCTCCGCCACGGCGAGACCCCGCTCACCCCCGAGAAGCGCTTCTCCGGCAGCGGCGGCAGCGACCCCTCGCTCTCCGACGTCGGCCGGGAGCAGGCCGAGCGGGTCGCCGCCGCCCTCGCCCGGCGCGGCACCGTCCAGCACGTCGTCGCCTCCCCGCTCGCCCGCACCCGGGAGACCGCGGCCGTCGTCGCGGCCCGTCTGGGGCTCGAGGTCACCGTCGACGACGGGCTGCGCGAGACCGACTTCGGCGCCTGGGAGGGGCTGACCTTCGGCGAGGTCCGCGAGCGCCACCCCGACGACCTGAACGCCTGGCTCGCCGACCCGGAGGCCGAGCCCACCGGCGGCGGCGAGAGCTTCGCCGCGACCGCCGTCCGGATCGCCGCCACCCGCGACAAGCTGGCCGCCGCGTACGCGGGCCGCACCGTGCTGCTGGTCACCCACGTCACCCCGATCAAGACCCTCGTACGGCTCGCCCTGGGCGCACCGCCCGAGTCCCTCTTCCGGATGGAGCTGTCGGCGGCCTCGCTGTCGGTCGTGGCGTACTACGCGGACGGCAACGCCAGCGTCCGCCTCCTCAACGACACGTCCCACCTGCGTCCGTGACGACCGGCGCCGGGGCCGGCCGCGGTCCGGGAGGCGACGCTCCCCGGGGCCGGCGCCGGACCCGTCGGCACTCCTGAGGGCCGGCGCCTCCGCGGTCTCCCGCTCAGTGGACCTCGTCCACCAGCACGTCCAGCGTCCACGCCGCCCCCGCCCGCGCCGGAGCCTGCTCCTCCACGACGTACCCGAGGTCCCGCAGCGCGACCACGAGCTCGGCCGGGTCCTTCGGGGCCGTGCCCGCCGTCAGCAGACCGCGGACGATCCGGCCCTTCGTCGCCTTGTTGAAGTGGCTGACCACCTTCCGGGTGGGCGCGTGCAGCACCCGCACGCTCGCCGTCCGCGCGGCGACCTCCCCCTTCGGCTTCCAGGCGGTCGCGTACGCCGCCGACCGCAGGTCCAGCACCAGCCCCTCCCCGGCGGCCTCGGGCAGCACCCGGGCCATCGGCGCCCGCCAGTACGCGCCCAGCGCCCCGAGCCCCGGCAGCCGCACCCCCATCGAGCAGCGGTACGAGGGGATGCGGTCCGTCACCCGGACGGCACCCCACAGGCCGGAGAAGACCAGCAGCGAGCGGGCGGCGCGCTCCTTCGCGGCCGCGTCCAGCGAGGCCAGGCCGAGGGCGTCGTAGAGCACGCCCGTGTAGACCTCCCCGGCGGGGCGCGCGCCCGCCGTGCGCAGTTCCGCGTTCTTGGCGATCTCGCCGCGCAGCCCCTCGCTCAGCCCGAGCACCTCGCGCGCCTTGTCCTCGTCGCCCGCGCACAGCTCGACCAGCTCGCCGAGGACGGCCTCACGGGCCTCGGCGAGCCCCGGCAGGGACAGCGACTCCGGCTTCAGCGGGGCGCCACGGCCGGACGAGGCCTTTCCTTCGGACGGGGGCAGCAGGACGAGCACGGGTGTTTCTCCTTCGGTGGGGCTCCGCGCCAGCGTACGGGGTGCCCCGGCCCCGCCCTCACCGCGCCGGGGATCCGCCCGCCGCCCGGACGGGAGCGGACCGGACAGCAGCCCGGGCGGCGACGCCGGCGGCCTCGGCGAGCTCTCCGATCCGCAGGGAACCAGCACAGACGAGGGGCTGAGACCGGAGAAGGCGGAGGGATGCCCGAAGGATCATGCGATTCCGGACGGTGCTTTCGCCCCACAGGCGCTGCGGCTCTACCGAGGTGCCGACCCCTGGATGCCCTGCCAGGGCGTCACCATGGTGCTGGAGGTGACCTCCACCAAGCCCCAGGCCGACCGTGAGGCCAAACGCCGCTGCTGTGCCCGCGCCGGCATCCCGCTCCACCTGCTCGTCGACCGGGAGACCTCGGAGGTCACGCTCCTCGGCGACCCGAGGCAGGACGACTACCGCCGGCGCTGCACGCTCCCCTTCGGCAAGCCCCTCGCCCTCCCCGAGCCCTTCGCCTTCGACCTGGACACCAGCGACTTCCTCTGAGGCCGCGCCGGTGCCCTCCCAGGACCGGCCGGCGGGCCGGGCGAGGCGTGCGCCCGGTAGCATGGTCCCCACGGCAGACGAGCCGGGCGGACGGCCGCGTGGAGTTCCCCCAGGGGGCTTCCCGAGGAACGTCCGGGCTCCACAGGGCAAGGTGATGGCTAACGGCCACCCGGGGTGACCCGCGGGACAGTGCCACAGAAAACAGACCGCCGGGGACCTCGGTCCTCGGTAAGGGTGAAACGGTGGTGTAAGAGACCACCAGTGCCCAGGGCGACCTGGGCAGCTAGGTAAACCCCACCCGGAGCAAGGTCAAAAGGAGCGCCGTGAAACGCGCTCTGCGCGGACGTTCGAGGGCTGCCCGCCCGAGTCCGCGGGTAGACCGCACGAGGCCGGCGGCAACGCCGGTCCTAGATGGATGGCCGTCGCCGGCGGGCCCGCGAGGACCCGCCGGAACAGAACCCGGCGTACAGCCCGACTCGTCTGCCCCCCTGCGGGCCGCCGTCACGGAACCTCCACCATCAGCGGCATTCCCTCACCTCGACGCCCCGGTCACCGCCACGCTCGAAGCGTGAAAAGGCTTTTCCATGCGCACAGTTGGCCGAAATGCGGTCGCTCGTGCGAGTGATCTGATCAGTAAACGCCATGCACGGGGCATGATGTGACACCTCGTCAGGGCGGTTTCCCCCGTGTTCCCGCTCCTCGGCCGGGCTCGTCCGGCGTTCTTCCGGATACCACAGCGGGACGTGCGGGCGATGAGTTCACGACGAAATCCGGATTGCCGACGGGCTGTGCCGTCAGCGGCGTCTCCCCGTACAGCGGCGTGACTAGCATGAGTCGCACGTGGTCGGAAGATCGCCTTCCTGTTGGCTGACCTCCCTTCCGGCCCGCGGCTGCTCCGCGCCGCCGCCCTGATTCCCCTGTTCTCACCGACCGAGGGACCGCTCCATGCCCGTGCCTGCTTCGCCCAGCCAGCACCCACCGGTGGGGGCGCCGCGCACCTCGTTCGCCGCACGGTCGGCCGTGTTGGCGACGAGCGCCGCCGCCGGCGGCGCGGCCGTCGCCCTGGCGCCGTCCGACGCCTTCAGGTGGGCCCTGGCGGTGGTGGTGGCCGGCTGGGTGTGCGTGGCCGTCGTCGTCCTCGTCGACCACCGGCTCGTCCGCCGGGCCCGCGGCACAGCCGCCGAACGGGAGTCGGAGAACGGCCGTCTCCGGGCGGAGGCGACCCGGTTGTCGGCCGAGATCTCGCACCTGGCCGGTGTGACGCTGCCCGCCGTGGCCAAGCGGCTGCGGGAGGGCACGAGCGCGGCCGACGCGCTGGGCAGCGTGCCGCCGCCGTCCGATCCGCCGCTGCAGCGGCTCGTGCACACCTTCGCCGTCGTCGTCGAGGAGGACGTGCGGCGGGCGGCCGCCCTGGACGGGGAGTACCGCAGGACCCGGCACGAACTGGACCAGGCGGTGGCCGAGCTGGGACGCCTCGCGGGGGAGACGCTGCCCACCGCGGTCGCCCGGCTGCGCGACGGCCGGTCCGCCGACGCCGTGCTCGCCGAGGTCGACCTGCCCCGGCTGCCGGCGGTGCGCGCCCCGGCCGAATCGTTCGTGCGTGAGCTCGCCCACAGCGAGCGGCGCGCCGCCGCCGCGCAGGCCGCCTCCGCCAAGGCGCTCAGCCGCGTCCAGGCCAAGGCCGTGCGCATGCTCGCCGACCTGCGGGAGATGCAGGAGCGGCACGGCGAGGAGGTCTTCGGCGACCTGCTGAGGCTGGACCACAGCACCTCCCAGCTCGGCCTGATGACCGACCGGCTGGCGCTGCTCATGGGTGGCAGGTCCAGCCGCGCCTGGAACAAGCCGATCGTGATGGAGAGCATCCTGCGCGGCGCCGTCGGCCGCATCGCCGCCTACCAGCGGGTGCGCCTGCACTGCTCCACCCGCGCCGCGGTCTCCGGCTTCGCCGCCGAGGGCGTGATGCACCTGCTCGCCGAGCTGATGGACAACGCCGCGAACTTCTCCCCGCCCATCGACGAGGTGCACGTCTACGTCGAGGACCGCAGCGCCGGCATCGTCGTCACCATCGAGGACAGCGGCCTGAAGATGGCCGACGCGGCGATGCGCCGCGCCGAGGAGGCCGTGAGCGGCCGCGTCACCGACCTCGCGTCGCTGCAGGGCACCCGGCTCGGCCTGGCCGTGGTGGGACGGCTCGCGGCGAAGTACGGCATCAGCGTCAACTACCGCCCCTCCTCCCGCGGCGGCACCGGCGTCGTCGTCCTGCTGCCCCTGAACCTGCTGGCCCAGCAGCGCGACCTGGTCCCGCACGAGTCGGCCCCCCGGCCCGACGCCGTGCCCGCCCCCGCCGCGCTCGCCCCGGCCCCGCTGCCCGACGCCCCCGCCCTCCCCGGAGCCGCGCAGCGGCCCGCGGTCACGGAACGACCCGCGATCGCGGACCGGACCGCCGCCGCACGGCCCGAGCTCCCCGACCAGGGACGGCACCGGCGGCCCGACGGCACCACGCCGAACGGTCTGCCGGTCCGTGCCCCCGGCCGCACCATGGCCGAGGCGGAGCGCGAACGCGAGCAGCGCCAGTCGGCGTCCGGGCGGACCGGTGACGCGGCGCCGGCGCGGCGACCGGCACGCGACGCGGGCTCGCGGTTCGGCGCCTTCCACCGCGCCCGGCAGTCCGGGAACGGCACCACCGGCCCGGCCGTCCCGCCCGGGCCGCAGCCGCCCGAGGCCCCGTAGTCCCACCCCTTCCCGCACGGCGTCCGGGGCGACGGCGCCCCCTGCCCGCTCGAGTTCGTGAGATAGGAGGAACGGGCCGGTGACCGGTCAGCCGGACACCACCGTCCCATCACCCATCATGCAGACCACCGACAACAGCCTCAGCTGGCTCCTGCAGAACCTCTTGGAACAGACCCCCGGCGCACGGCACGCCCTGGTCCTGTCCAGGGACGGCCTGAAGCTCTGCTGGAGCGAGCACCTGACGCTCGACCGGGCCGATCAGCTGGCGGCGATCTGCTCCGGCATCCAGGCCCTCGCCCAAGGCGCCTCCGTGGAGTTCGGCGACGGCACCGGCGGCGTCCGGCAGTCGATGACCGAGTTCCACGGCGGCCTGCTGTTCATCGTGGAGGCCGGCGAGGGGGCGCACCTCGCCGTCGTCGCCGGGGAGGACGCCGATCCCGGAGTGGTCGGCCACCAGATGACGGAACTGGTCGAGCAGATCGGCGAGCACCTGCGGGCCGAGCCGCGGAACCAGGCACGCGGAAGCGGCACGTCGTGACGCGCAAACCCGTCGACACGGGGGATCCGGACCGGCTCTACACCGTCACCGGCGGCCGGAGCCGCGCCGACGAGTCCTTCGACCTGGTCACCCTCGTCGTCAGCGAGAGCGGGCCGGTGCCGGGGATGCAGTCGGAGCACGTCCGGATCCTGGAGCTGTGCCGGCACCCCACCGCCGTCGTCGAGATCGCCGCGGAGCTCGGGCTGCCGGTCACGGTGGTGCGGATCCTGCTCGGCGACCTGCTGGACACGGGCCGCATCACCGCCCGCCATCCGCGCGCGGCGCCGTCCGTCGCCTCCCTGCCCGATTCCGCCCTACTCCAAGAGGTCCTCCATGGGCTCCGCAACCTCTGAGCTCCCCTCCCGCCGCACACCGCTGAACGACACCGCGGAGACCGGTCTGAAGATCGTCGTCGTCGGGGGATTCGGCGTGGGCAAGACGACCCTGGTCCGCTCCGTGAGCGAGATCCGGCCGCTCAACACCGAGGAGGTGATGACCCAGGCCGGCGTGGGCGTCGACGAGACCGGCGCGGTGGCGACGAAGACCACCACGACGGTCGCGTTCGACTTCGGGCGGATCAGCCTCAACGACCGCATGGTGCTGTACCTGTTCGGAGCGCCCGGCCAGGAGCGCTTCTGGTTCCTGTGGGACAGCCTGTTCTCGGGAACGCTGGGCGCCGTGGTCCTCGTGGACACGCGCCGGATGGACGACTCCTGGTACGCGATAGACAGGCTGGAGCACCACCGCACGCCCTTCGTGGTGGCCGTGAACCGGTTCGACGACGACACCGCCAGGTACTCCCTGGACGAGATCCGCCAGGCGCTCGCCCTGCCCGGGCACGTGCCGATGGTCGACTGCGACGCACGGGTGAGGCAGTCCGGCAAGGACGTGCTGATCACCCTCGTGAACCACCTCCACGCCATGGCCATCGCCGAGGAGGCGACACTGTGACCGACCCCGGCCACTCCTTCGCGCATCCGGCACCACCCCCGGGCTGCCCCGCCCATTCCGGCGCGGTGCCCCTGACGGGGCTCGAGTACCAGCAGACGCCCTCGCAGCTCTACCGCGCGCTGCGCCGGGAGCACGGACCCGTCGCGCCCGTGGTGCTCGACGGCGGCGTCCCGGCCTGGCTGGTGCTGGGCTACTCCGAGGTCACGTACGTGACCAGCCATGACGAGCTGTTCGCGCGCGACTCGCGGCGCTGGAACCAGTGGGAGAACATCCCGCCGGACTGGCCGCTGCTGCCCTTCGTCGGGTACCAGCCGTCGGTGCTGTTCACCGAGGGCGAGGAGCACCGGCGGCGGGCCGGGGTGATCACCGAGGCGCTGGAGGGGGTCGACCAGTTCGAACTGTCCCGCGACTGCCTGCTGATCGCCGACGACCTCATCGCCCGGTTCGCCGGCAGCGGCCAGGCGGAACTGATGGCCGACTACGCGCACGCCCTGCCGATGCGCACCGTGGTGCAGCTGTGCGGGATGCCGACCTCGGGCGAGGACACCCGCCGGCTCGTCGACGACCTGCGGATCTCCCTGGACGCGGGGGAGGGCGACGACCCGGTGGCGGCGTACGGGCGCGTGGGCGAGCGGCTCCGGCAGCTGGTGAAGGACAAGCGGGCCGCTCCCGGCCCGGACGTCACCTCGCGCATGCTGACGCACCCGGCGGGTCTGACGGACGAGGAGGTCGTCCAGGACCTGATCTCCGTGATCGCGGCGGCGCAGCAGCCGACCGCGAACTGGATCTGCAACACGCTGCGGCTGCTGCTGACGGACGAGCGGTTCGCCGTGAACGTGTCGGGCGGCCGGCTCAGCGTGGGCGAGGCGCTCAACGAGGTGCTGTGGCTGGACACGCCGACGCAGAACTTCATCGGGCGGTGGGCCGTGCGGGACGTCCAGCTGGGCGGCCGGCAGATCCGGGCCGGCGACTGCCTGGTGCTGGGGCTGGCCGCGGCCAACACCGACCCGCAGATCTGGCCGGAGGGGCACGTGGGCGCGGAGAACGCCGCGCACCTGTCGTTCAGCAACGGCGAGCACCGCTGCCCCTACCCGGCTCCCCTGCTGGCGGACGTGATGGCCCGGACCGCGGTCGAGACGCTGCTGGAGCGGCTGCCCGACCTGGTGCTGGCGGTGGACCCGGAGGAACTGACCTGGCGTCCGTCGATCTGGATGCGAGGGCTGTCGGCGCTCCCGGTGCGGTTCACACCGGTGGTGCAGTAGCGGGCCTCTCCGGGCCCCTCGGCGGGGCCCGGACCACGACGCGGGCCGGCGGGTTGGGGACGGCCGGTGCGGGCCGGCCGGGCACGGAGCGGGCCGTACCGGGCGCGCACGCGCGTACGGACCGCGCCCGTGCGGACCGCTCGGGGGGATCAGCCCCGCACGGGGGTGAACCGCACCGGGAGGCTCTGCGGTCCGCGGGTGAACACGCCCTGCTCGGCCGGTTCGAACCCGTCGGCGAGGCGCACGTCGGGCATGGCGTCGAGGAGCTGGCCGACGCCGATCTCCACCTCGGCCTTGGCCAGCAGCGCGCCGACGCAGAAGTGCCGGCCGAGCGCGAAGGCGAGGTGGTCGGCGGCGGCGGAGAAGGCCGTCGTGGTGGTGAGGTCGTCGCGGAAGAGGTCGAAGCGGTCGGGATCGCGGTAGCGGCTCTCGTCGCGGTTGGCGGCCCCTATCAGACAGGTGACGGTGGCGCCCGCGGGCACGGTGCCGCCGCTGAGCGTCACCTCCGTCGCGGACTGCCGCATGATCATGTGGACGGGCGGGGTGAAGCGCAGGGTCTCGGCGAAGGCGCGGGGGATCAGCGAGCGGTCCGCGCGGACGGCGGCGAGCTGGTCGGGGTGGAGCAGCAGGTTGGCGAAGATGCCGGCGATGGCCTTGTCGGTGGTCTCGCCGCCGGCGGCGAGCAGCAGGCTGCAGAACGCCTTGACGTCCTCGTCGCTCATCCGCACCCCGTCGACCTCGGCGGCGCACAGCGCGGACAGCAGGTCGTCACCCGGGTTCTCGCGGCGCTCCCGGATGATCGGCAGCATGTACTCGGCGAACTCCACCCGGGTCCGCTCGCCCGCCGCCGTCACCTCGGGGTCGCCCGACAGGTTCCCGAGGAAGGCGATGACGGCCGTGTACCAGCGGTGGAAGCGCGCGTGGTCGGCCTTGTCCAGCCCCAGCATGTCGGCGATGACGTTGACCGGGAAGCGCGTGGCGTAGTCGGCGACCAGGTCGGCGGAGCCGGTGTGCCGGAAGGCGTCGACCAGTTCGCGGGAGTTGCGCTCGATGACGGGCAGGAACTTCCGCTCCAGGTCGCTGCCCCGGAAGGCGGGGGCGACGAGGGCCCGGCGCACGGCGTGCTCCCGCCCGCTGAGCTGGAGGATCGTCTTGCCGTGCACGGGCTCGATCTGCCAGGCGTAGTTGTCGGTGGTGAACTCGCCGGCCTTGTCCTTGAAGACGCGCTCGACGTCCTCGTACCGCGACACGATGTAGCTCTTCGTGGCCTCGTGCCAGATGAGGGGCGCGGTCTCCCGCATCACCCGGTAGGCGGGGTAGGGATTCGCCGCGAACTCGGGCGAGAGGATGTCGGGCACCTGCTGGGCGGTGGACATGGGGCTCCCAGAAGTCGGCATTTCATGTACGGCGCAAGATTATTGATCAACCGTCAGCTGCGACAGGGCCCTCGGGAACCGATCGTTCCGGAAGCGGGCATCGGCCGAAAACCGCCCCTCGCGGGTGCCGTTCGTGACCGGCGCTCGAGGGAGTGATCGCCCACCGCTGAGCCGTAGGGCTCCAGGAGCGGCCGCAGTACCGATGACACGTTGGGCAAGCGTCCGCGACTCCGGTTCGTTCACCCCGTGCTTGTCACTGACCTGTGGTGGCCGGCTCAGGCATCCGGCCAAACCTTGCCGATGCCGTCGTTCTTGATCGCGTAGATGGCGGGTCCCCCACGTTTCACGGCCCGGTTGATCTGCGCCTGTGCCTGGTGGATGCGCTGAACCATCTCCTCGATTCTGAGGCTCTGGTTGTCCAGGTAGAACAAGACTCCGGCCAGGCGCTCGACGGGCTGGCGTTCCCGGTCTCGTCCCCTGATGCGGCCGTCCTTGCAGAGTGGTACCCAGCCGCGCACGAGCGCGTGCTCGCCCCATTCCTCATCCGGTGTCTGCTGCCCGTCGTTCGGGAACTCGTCGGCGACCAGGTGCAGCTGCCATCCCAGGGCGGTGAGCCGTGCGGGTACCGTCTTGCCCAGGTTGCGGTCCACCAGGAATTCAGGCGGCCCGATCTCGTGTGGCGACCTGGCAGACCGCCTCGACCTGGTCACGAGACAGCCCGTACTCTGCGGCAACGGTTTCCAGTGACTCGCCGGCTTTCCACATGCCGACGATGGCGTCGACCTGGATGTTCGGGCCGGCGACGACAGGAGTGCCCCACCCGAAGCGCGGGTCGATGATCACCGGTGCGACGTCCGGGTACTGGCGCAGTCGGAGTCGGCAGGGATACTGCTCGCCGGGCTCCCAGCTGAGGCAGTGGAGATAGTCGATGATGACCTCGCGGATCGGTCTTTGACCATCGCGTGCGCGAGTCAGGTCGCCGTCCGCGTACTCCACGAAGATGTCCACGCCGTCCGTGGCGATACGGCGTGTGGCCAGCCCGTACTCGTCGTCGAAGGTGTTCCGAACGGCTTCCGTGGCGTCCCGGATGCGGGACATGCTCAGATAGCCGCGCAGCGAGCGCAGCACATAGGCCTCCACGACCGCCACGAAGGGCAGCGAGGGCCAGCCGCGTTTCACCGGTTCCACGCTGTGGACCAAGGGCACTCCTGCAGCGTTGTCGTGGCGCAGCCAACGCTGCAGTGTGCGATCGGGCAGCTGGAGGTGCCTGGCCGCTTCCTGGATGCTCAGCAGCGGGTCGCCGAACCTGTCCACCATTGCCGACACCTCCGTCCTCTGTGTAGTTGCTTCCGGGCACAGCGCTGCCCCTCCCCCCCACGCTAGACCGAGGGCTGCACGCTAGCGAGACAGCTCCGTCCGCGGAGGGTGCCGACAGGGTGATTCACCGGAACGAGTCTCCGAGGCCGGAAGGTGGCAGCCGGGGCGGAAGCGGCGTCCCGCCGGGGCATGGAGACTCCTGGCTTCCGCCGGGACAGACAGCTCGTCTCTCGTCTCGCGTGCGGACACACCAGGCCGGCGAAGAGGGCGGCGCCTGCGTGGAGGCGGCCACCCGCCCGCACACCGTGCACGTGCGGGACTCGAAGGACGTGAACCGTCCGGGACCGGCGGTCGGTTCGGAGGCGTGGGCCGCGTTCGTCGGGTTCACCACTGACCGGATCGGCTGAGTCGCGAGGTTACCGCTGTGCCCTGTGACTTCGAGGCGAGCCACAGGGCACAGGCGTGTCCGAGGTGGCGCGGCGGTAAAAGGGAGTGCGGGCGTTCGAGCAGGTGGGATACGTTCCTGCCTGTTCGAAGGGGGGCCGACATGGCGAAGCTGAACCAGATCATCGCGGTCGAGAAGGGTGTCAAGAGCAAGTCGCTCCAGGACATCAACGCGGCGCACACCAAGGTGCAGAAGCCGGCGCTGCTGGCCGGCATCTCGCGCACGTACCAGCCGAAGGACGAGGAGGGCGAGCAGCTGCCGCCCGAGTCCACGCGGGTGCAGGTGCAGGCCGAGGACGTGCTGCGGGAGATGTCCGCGTCGCTGACGCGGCTGTTCGACGTGACCGCGACCAAGGACTGGGCGAACTGCACGGCCCGCGCGGACGTCACCGTCGACGGACGGACGATCGTCGCCGACGTGCCGGTCAGCCACCTGCTCTTCCTGGAGAAGCAGCTCGCGGACCTGCACACCTTCGTCAAGAAGCTGCCCACCCTCGACGCCGCCGAGTCCTGGTCCCACGACCCGTCCACGGACTGGTGGAAGACCGATCCGGTCCGCACGATCCGCACGAAGAAGGTCCCGCGCAACCACGTCAAGGCGGAGGCCACCGAGAAGCACCCGGCGCAGGTCGAGGTGTACTACGAGGACGTGCCCATCGGGTACTGGACCACCGTGAAGTTCTCCGGCGCCCTTCCGGCGCGGCGGGTGAACGAACTGGTGGAGCGGGTCGAGAAGCTCCAGCAGGCCGTGAAGTTCGCCCGCGAGGAGGCCAACGGCGCCGAGGTCACCGACCAGCGGGTCGGCGACGCGGTGTTCGGCTACCTGTTCGGCTGACGCGGCCGCACGTCACCACCATGATCGCCCCCGCGTGCGAGCGCGGGGGTGCGCTACGGGGCGCGGGCCGGATTGAGGACCGGTTCGCGCCAGGAGCGCAAGCTGAAACTGAAGTTCAGCCTGAAAGCGCGGCTCGCCGAGACGGCGGCCGCGGTCAATCTCAGACTCTCGCTCCAGTCTCAGCATCGCCGCCGATCGCCGGACCGACCGGGGACGGACGAACGCCGTCGGATGCGAGTTCGACTCTCGCCTGCGCCTCTTTCCCGGCGCGGTAGTTCAAAGGAAGAACACGACGGCATGATGACTGATCCGTCCTCTTGAACGCCGCCGGCGTGCGCAATTGGGTGGCATCCCCAGGGGCCCGGGAGCTGGATACGACTCCCGGGCTCCGCCACGTCCGGCGACGAGGGCCTGCCCTTTCGCTCCGTCGGCGGTGGCGTTCCTCAGCCGCCCGGAGCGACCGTCCCCAGCGACCGCTCCGCCACCCGGCTCAGGTGCCGTGCGAACACCTCCCGTGCGTCGGGCGTCAGCGTGCGCAGCGCCACCAGGGCCGTGATCACGACGTCGCACAGCTCGGACTCGACGTCCTGCCAGGTGTGGCTGGTGCCCTTGCGGGGGTTCTGGCCGGTCGCGCCGATCACCGCCTGGGCGGCCTCCCCGACCTCCTCCGACAGCTTCAGCACGCGCAGCAGGACCGCTTCGCGTCCGCGCACCGGCTGATCGGCGTCCAGCCAGGCGCACAGGGCGTCGACGGTGGCCCAGAGGCCGGTCCCGGTGGGCAGGCCGGTCCCGGCGGGGACGGAGGCGGAAGCGGAGGCGAGCGGGGGCTGCGGGGCGTCCGGGCGGCTGTCGTCCATGGACGCAGCCTGCCACGGCACGCCACCGCGGCCGAAGAGAAGCGACCCCTGCGGAGGGCCGGTTCACGGAGGGCCGGTCCAGGAAGGGGCGATCCGGGGAGGGGCGGGATCGCTCCGTGAAGTCCGGGGTGCCGGAGGAGCGCCGGGGGTCCGGCCGGGCGCCGGCTACTCCTCGAACAGCGTCTCCTGCTCCCCTTCCTCCTGCCGACGCAGCCGCTTGGCGCGCAGGCCCAGGACCACCGCGGTGACCGCCGCCGTCACGCCCAGGGCCGCCGGGACCATCCAGTCCCGGTTGACCGCGTGGCGCAGGGCGTGGTCGAGGGAGAGCCGGCCGGGGCCGGTGACGGCGAGGGCCGCACCGATCAGGCCGAGGGAGGCCGGGTGCTCGTAGCCGCCGCTCTGGGCGAAGAAGCCGTTGGGCACGTGCACCGCGGACGCGCCCGCCATCGCGCCGGCCGCCGCCGCGCCCGCCGCCGGGGTGGCCAGGCCCAGCGCCAGCAGGGCGCCGCCGCCGGTCTCCGCCAGGCCCGCCGCCGCGGCGTTGGCCTTGCCGGGCACGTACCCGACGGACTCCATGAACTGGCCGGTTCCCTCCAGCCCGTGTCCGCCGAACCAGCCGAACAGCTTCTGCGTGCCGTGGGCCACCAGCACTCCTCCGGTGCCCAGCCGGAGCAGCAGCAGGCCGATGTCGCGTCGGTCGTAACAGGTCACGGTGAACTCCAGACGTCGGGAACGACCCCCTCCGCCTCTCCACCGTCGCACCCTTCACCCCCGTACGGCCCGTGCTGGGCGCCGTTCGGGTGGCGGGGCCCCGGGAGCGGTGTGAGGCTGACGCGTATGGCGATCCAGACCGGAAAACTCACCGACCCGGCCGTCCGGGCCTTCGTCTCCGCCGTCAACGCCCACGACCGCGAGACGTTCCTGGGCCTGCTCACACCCGACGCGACCATGGCGGACGACGGTTCCGACCGGGACCTCGCCGCGTGGATCGATCAGGAGATCTTCTCCACGCACGGTCACATGGAGGTCGACAACGAGTCGAACGGCGGCCGCGCCCTCCTCGCCCGCTACAGCAACGACACCTGGGGCGAGATGCGCACCCGGTGGCGTTTCGTCGTCGAGGACGACGGGCGGATCTCCCGCTTCGAGACCGGGCAGGCGTGAGCGGGAGAGCCCTCACGGCCGGAGCGCACCCCACGGCCCGTGCCGCGGGGTGCGCTCCGGCCGCCGGCGTCCCGGGGCCGGGGGACCCGCCGGACGGGCGGCCGCCGCTCACCGCCGGGCCGACGGCCGGATCCGGCCGGACACCCGTGCGGTGAGCGGCCCCGGCGGCCCCGGCGGCCCCGGCGGCTCGCGCCGGGCTGTGCCGTCCGTCAGGCGTGCACGGCCCGCTCGGTCAGGGTGATCCGGCCGGCCTCGATGGTGGCCAGGCGCGGGGCGCGGCGGGCGATGGACGAGTCGTGGGTGACCATGACGAAGGTCAGCCCGTGCTCCCGCCACAGGCCCTCCAGCAGGGCCATGATGTCGTCGCGGGTGCCCTCGTCGAGGTTGCCGGTGGGTTCGTCGGCGAGGAGGACCTTCGGCTGCTTCACCAGGGCGCGGGCGATGGCGACGCGCTGCTGCTGGCCGCCCGACATCTCGGACGGGACGTGCGAGAGCCGTTCGCCCAGGCCGACCGAGCGCAGGGCCTCGGCCGCGCGCTCGCGCCGTTCGGCGGGCTTCACCCCGAGCGGGACCAGGGCCGTCTCCACGTTCTCCTGCGCGGTCAGGGTCGGGATCAGGTTGAACGCCTGGAAGATGATGCCGATCTTCTCCGCGCGCACCCGGGTCAGCCGGGCCTCGCCGAGGGTCGCCAGGTCGACGCCGTCGAGTTCGACGCAGCCCTGCGTCGGGCGGTCCAGGCCGCCGATCATCTGCAGCAGCGTCGACTTGCCGCCGCCGGTGGGGCCCTGGATGACGAGCTGGTCGCCGTCCTCGATGGTGAGGTCGACGCCGCGCAGCGCCTCGACGGTCTCCTTGCCCCGTGTGTAGCGCTTGGTGACGCCGGTGAGCTTGTACATGGGTTCTCCGTAAGGGGTGTGACGCTCGCTCGGGAGACGTCGGTCAGGACACGTCGGTCGTCAGGAAACGCTGCGCAGGGCGTCCGCCGGGCGCATCCGGGAGGCGCGCCAGCCGCCCATGGCGCCGGCGACGAGCCCGCCGGCGACGGCGAGGCCGACCGCGAGGGCGATGGTGGTGACCGAGACGGGGGCGGAGAGCGCGATCTCCAGGGTGCTGCCGGCCGACTGCCGCCCCGGGCCGCCGCCCGGGCCGCCGCCCATGCCGCCCCCGCCACCGGCGCTGCCGAGCTGCGCGGTCAGCTTCGGGCTGATCGCGGTGACCGTGTAGGCCGCCGCCAGACCGAGCGCGATGCCGAGGGCGCCGCCGAGCAGGCCGTTGACCATGGACTCGCCGACGACCTGCCGGGTGACCCGGCGGCTCGGCCAGCCCAGCGCCTTCAGCGTGCCGAACTCCCGCACCCGCCGGGACACCGCGGAGGAGGTGAGCAGGGCGGCCACCAGGAACGCGGCCGCGAGCACCGCGATCGACAGCCACTTGCCGACGCTGGTCGCCAGGTCCGACGCGGTGGACAGGGAGCCGGAGACCGTCTCCGCGAGGTCGGCGGAGGTCGTCACCGTCGTACCGGAGATGTTCTTCTGGATGGTCGCCTTGACGGTGTCGATCTGCTGCGAGTCGGTCGCCTTGACGTAGATCGTGGTGACCTGGCCGGCCGCGTCGGCGAGGGTCTGCGCCTGCTTCAGCGGCAGGTAGACGTCCGTGGCGGACTCGCCGCTGTCGGGGGTCGCGATGCCGATGACCTTGTACTTCGTGCCGGAGATCGTCAGCGTCGAACCGGCCTTGTAGGAGTTCTCCTTGGCGTACGAGGCGCTGACGACGGCGACCGCGGCGTCGGCCTGCGCGGCCGTGAACGTCGTCCCGGAGGTGATCTCCGAGGTGGCCAGCGGGCCGAGGTCCTGGTTCGTGACGTCGACGCCGGCCACGGAGTAGGAGTTGACGTCGAAGGCGGCGCCGCCGCCCTGGACCTGGGGTGCCGCGGTGCCACCGCCGCCCTGGCCGCCGCCGGGGCCGCCCTGGCCCTGCGACTGGCCGCTGTCGCTCTGCGCCTTGCCCTGGGTGAAGGAGCCGTCGACCTTGGTGACGTTCAGGGTGAGGGCGCCGACCGCGGCCGCCACGCCCTTCTGGCCGGCGACCTTCGTCACGAGCGAGGACTTCAGGGCCTGACCCCCCTGTGTCATCACCCGGTCCGAACTCTGTTCCTCGTCCTCCTCGGAAGAGGCGTCGAATTCGAATCTGGGACCCTGTGAACTGTTCGCGGTGGGTGCCGTCCGGGCCTTGGTGACGGTCATGTCGGTGCCGAGCCCGTAGAGCGACCGCAGGACCTTGTCCTGCGCCTGCGTCATGCCGGCCGACACCGAGTTGACGGTGATGACCAGTGCGATTCCGAGCGCCAGACCCAGGGCGACGACCAGGGCCGCCTTCTTGCGCCGGCCCAGTTCGCGCTTGAGATAGATGCCAAACATCCCGTTCCTCGAAAGGTTCTTGGCGCCCGCTGTGGGCGCGGGCTCAAATTAGGGAGGAACCTTGGAGCCGACATGGGTAAAGGATGTGTGAGACCTGGGAATTCGGGCGGGCGGACATGAGAATTCCCTGAGCGGGCCGGACGGAACTCCAAGGGCGCCTCCCGTACGCGCCGTCAGGCGCCCGGACCGGACGGTGGTGCGGCAGCCGTGGACGGTGGCGCGGCAGCCGTGGACCGTGGCGCGGCAGCCGTCCACGGCCCGGTGCGCGTCCCGCGCCCCACGCCCCACGCCCCGCGCACGGCGTCGCGGCCGAACACGCCGTCACCGACGGCGTGTTCGCCCCCGGCGGCGGATCCGCCCGGCGCCGCACGGCGCGCGCGACGCCGACGGCGCCCGTCACCGGCTCGGACGGTGTCCCGCCGACGCGCCCCGCGGGGAACCTCCCTCACCCGTTCGGGTGCGATCTCACGGCGCGTCACGTCGGCCGCCTCCCCCGCCGGTCCGGGCGCGGCCCCGCCGACGGCTGCCCGGTCGCCGCCCCGGCCTGCGCCCTCGACCGGCGCCGATGGCCACGGCGGTCCCCGGCCGTCCGGCCGCGCTCGCCGTCCGGGACGCGTCCGCCCGTCACCCGACTGTTGTGCACGCGTCAACCACAGGTCGTCCCAGGGTCGTCCCCGGCCACTCCAATGCCTCCTGCACACCACCGTCAGGGGAGGACCGGATGACATCCGCAGCACACCCGTCCCAGCACGCCCCCGAACTCCGCGCCGCCGCCCGGCACATCGGCCGCCGCCGCTTCCTCACCGTCACCGGCGCGGCCGCCGCGCTCGCGTTCGCCGTCAACCTGCCGACCGCCGGCGCCGCGGCCGCCGCCGAACTCGACCCCGCGCGGATCACCGACGACCCCTTCACCCTCGGCGTCGCCTCCGGGGACCCGCTGCCCGGCTCCGTGCTCCTGTGGACACGCCTCGCCCCGGCCCCCTACCAGCCCGACGGCGGCCTGCCGGCGGAACGCGTCACCGTCCGCTGGGAGCTCGCCCACGACGAGAACTTCCGCCGGATCGTCAGACGCGGCACCGCCACCGCGCACCCCGAGTTCCACCACACCGTCCACGTCGAGGTGCCCCACCTCGCCCCCGACCGCGTCTTCCACTACCGCTTCCGCGTCGGCGCCTGGGTCAGCCCGGCCGGCCGCACCCGCACCGCGCCGGCCGCCCACAGCCGCACCTCGGGCCTCACCCTCGCCGCCGTCTCCTGCCAGGCCTACGCCGACGGCTACTACACCCCGTACGCCCACCTCGCGCAGGACGACGTCGACGTCGTCTTCCACCTCGGGGACTACCTCTACGAGTACGCGATCGACTCGGTCGGCAACCACCGCAACTACACCGACCGGACCCTCCCCGACGTCTTCGACCGCGAGACGGTGACCCTGGAGGACTACCGGCTGCGCTACGCCCTCTACAAGTCCGACCCCGACCTGATGGCCGCGCACGCCGCGCACCCCTTCGTCGTCACCTGGGACGACCACGAGACCGAGAACAACTACGCCGGCGACACCCCCGAGAACACCGTCCCGCCGGAGGAGTTCCTGCTGCGCCGCGCCTCCGCCTACCGCGCCTACTGGGAGAACCAGCCGCTGCGCCGCCCCCAGCTCCCCGACGGCCACGACATGCGGCTGTACCGGCGCCTGCACTGGGGCGGCCTCGCCCAGTTCGACGTCCTCGACACCCGCCAGTACCGCTCCGACCAGGCCTACGGCGACGGCGCGCAGCTGCCCGGGCCCGACATCGACGACCCCTCGCGCACCATGACCGGCGCGACGCAGGAGCGGTGGCTCATCGACGGGTGGCGGACGTCGCGGGCGCTGTGGAACGTCGTGCCCCAGCAGGTCACCTTCTCGCAGCGCAAGCTCGACCTGAACCCGGTCGCCAAGCTGTCGATGGACGCCTGGGACGGCTACCGCGCCTCCCGCCGCCGCGTCCTGGACGGCGCGAAGGCCGCCGGCGTCGACAACCTGATGGTCCTCACCGGCGACGTGCACGTCGGCTACGCCTTCGACGTCAAGGACGACTTCGACGACCCGGCGTCCCGCACGCTCGGCACCGAGATCGTGGCCACCTCGATCGCGAGCGGCCGCAACGGCTCCGAGAAGCCCGCGAACTGGAACACCTACATGACCGCCAACCCGCACCTGAGGTTCTACGACGGGCGGCGCGGCTACGTCACCGTCTCCCTCGGCCGCGACCTCGCCCGCGCCGACTTCAAGGCCGTCCCCTACGTCACCACGCCGGGCGCCCCGATCAGCACGGCCGCGTCCTTCGTGACGGAGGTCGGCGACCAGGGCCTGAAGCCGGCCTGACCCGACGGGCCCTCAGGAGGCCGGCGGCGGCCAGGGGTCGCCCCAGTCCGCGTCCCGGGCGGCCCTGTACAGGTCGCCGTGCCGCTTCGTCACCGTCGTCCGCTCCAGCCGCTCCTCGGCCTCGCACAGGTCGAGGAGCACCTGGCCCTTGCGGATCTGCGGCCGCCGGACCACCCGGGAGGGCGCCGGGGCGACCGGGAAGCGGGCGGCGGCGACATAGCTGAACTTCTCGTCCTCGTACGGCAGCGAACCGCCCTTGACCTGCCGGTGCAGGGAGGAACGGCTGACCCGCGCCGAGAAGTGGCACCAGTCCGTGCCCGGCACGATCGGGCAGGCGGCGCTGTGCGGGCAGGGCGCGGCGACCCGGAAGCCGGCCGCGACGAGGCGGTCGCGGGCCTCGATGACACGGGCGTACCCGTCCGGGGTGCCGGGCTCCACGATCACGACGGCCTGTGCGGCGGAGGCGGCGGCGTCGACGAGGGCGGCGCGGTCGCCGGCCGGCAGCTCGTTCAGGACGTAGGAGACGGTGACCAGGTCGGTGGGGTCGAGAGCGAGCGACGCGCCGATGCGGGCGCGCCGCCAGCTCACGTCCCGCAGCGCCGGGTTCGCCGCGGCGATCTCCCGGCCGAGGGCCAGGGCGGGCTCGGCCCAGTCGAGCACCGTCACCGGACGCCGCCCCTCCCAGGTGGCGCCGACCGCCCAGGTCGCCGCCCCCGTGCCGCCGCCGACGTCGACGTGGCTGCCGGGCGCCCACCCCGGTACGGCGTCCGCGAACGCCTCCAGCGCCGAGCACACCGCCTCGAAGGTGGCCGGCATGCGGTAGGCGGCGTACGCGGCCACGTCGGCGCGGTCGCGCAGGATGGGGGCGTCGGTCGGGGTGGCCCCCCGGTAGCTGGCGATCAGCCGCTCGACGGCCTGCGCGGCCTGCTTCGGCGGGAGTCCCTCGAGGAGGTCCGTGAGGGCGCCACGGAGGGTGTCGGAGGCGGATGCGGAGACGTTCACGGGACGATTTTCTCAGGTCCCGCGCGCGGATCCCCCAGGTCCCGCGGCCGGCCCGGACCCCTCACCGCACCGCCATCGCCATCCGCGTCCCCACCAGGGCCCGCGGAGCGTTGTCCGGCGCCCTGCGCACCGGGTGCACCGTGTTCGCCAGCAGCACCACGAACGTGTCCGTCGCCGGGTCCAGGACCAGCGACGTCCCGGTGAACCCGGTGTGGCCCGCGGCCCCCTCCCCGGCGAGCTCCCCCATGAACCACGGCTGGTCCACCATGAACCCCAGCCCCGGCCGGGTCAGCAGCAGCTCCACGAAGTCGGGCCCGAGGATGCGGGCGGGACCGTAGGAGCCGCCCGCCAGCAGGGTGCGGCAGAACACGGCCAGGTCGCCGCCCGTGGAGAACAGGCCCGCGTGACCGGCCACCCCGCCCAGCGCCCAGGCGTTCTCGTCGTGCACCACGCCCCGCAGCATCCCCCGGTCCGCCTTGGCCCACGGCCGCCGCTGGTCCTCGGTGGCCGCCGCGCCGGGGCAGGGCCCGAAGCCGGTCGACGTCATGCCCAGCGGCCGGGTGATCCCGTCGCGCACGAGGACGTCCAGGGTGCGCCCGGTCAGGCGCTCCAGGAGCTGCTGGAGCAGGAGCATGTTCAGGTCGGAGTAGCCGTACGCGCCCGGCGCGCGCACCGGCGCCTGGGCGCGCAGCAGCTGCAGGCGCTCCGCGTCGTCCGCGCAGTCGTACAGCGGCACCTCGGGACGCAGCCCGGAGGTGTGGGTGAGGAGCTGGCGGACGGTGATGCCGTGGGCGGCGGCCGCGTGGAAGTCGGGCAGGTAGGCGCCCACCCGGGCGTCGATGCCGAGGGTGCCCCGCTCGATCTGCTGGACCGCCGCGACCGCCGTGAACAGCTTGGTCAGCGACGCCAGGTCGAAGGGCGTGCCGACGGTCATCGGCACCCGGGCCGCGGGCGGCAGCTCCACCCCCGCGCCGGCCCGCGGGTCGTACGCGGCGTACCGCACCGCCCAGCCCACCGCCTCGCGCACGGCGATCACCGGGCCGCGTCCGGCGACCACGACGGCGCCCGCCGCCCAGGGCCGCTCCCCGCCGGTGGCGTCCACGACGTCGCGCACGAGGTGACGCATCTCCTCGGGATCGAGCCCGGCACGCTCCGGGGTGTCGACGCGCAGTCTCGACGCGCTCAGCTGCCCTCTCCTTCCCTCGCCCTCGACCGGACGGGGACGACCCCGTCCCCGTCCGGCGCCGTCGTCCAGGGACGGCACATTCCCACGAAGCAGCCCAGCGCCACCAGTGCCGCCGTCAGCTGGACGACGGCCATCGGGACGGCGGTGTGCTCACCGGCGACGCCGACGAGCGGCGAGGCGACCGCGCCGATCAGGAAGGACGACGTCCCCAGGAGCGCCGAGGCCGACCCGGCGGAGTGCCGGACCCGCACCAGGGCGAGCGTCTGGGCGTTGGGCAGCGTCACGCCCATCGCGGACATCAGGACGAACAGCGCCGCCGCCACCGGGGCCAGCCCGACCTCGCCGAACACCCCGGCCGACATCAGCAGCAGGGCGGCCGCGGCCAGCGCGACCACCGTCAGGCCGGCCGCCAGCACCCGCTCCAGGCGGACCCGGCCCACCAGCAGCTTGCCGTTGACCTGTCCGACCAGGACCAGCCCGACCGAGTTCGCGCCGAACAGCAGGCCGAACGTCTGCGGCGAGGCGCCGTGGATCTCCTGCACCACGAACGGCGAGGCCGCGATGTACGCGAACAGCGCCGCGAAGGCGAAGCCGCCGGTCAGCAGGTAGCCGGTGAAGGGCAGGTCGGCGAGGAGCCGGCGCATCGAGCGCAGCGCCTCGCCGACCCCGCCCGCGTGCCGGCCGCCGGCGTCCAGCGTCTCCGGCAGCCGCGCCCACACCAGCCCGGCCAGCGCCAGCCCCACCGCCGTGAGGACCACGAACACGCCCCGCCAGTCCGTCACCCGCAGGATCTGCGCCCCGATCAGCGGCGCGACCACGGGCGCGACCCCGGAGATCAGCATCAGCGTGGAGAAGAAACGGGCCATCGCCACCCCGTCGTACAGGTCGCGCACGACGGCCCGCGCGATCACGATCCCGGCGGCGCCCGCGAGACCCTGCAGCAGCCGGAACACGACCAGCAGCTCGACGGTGGGGGCGAGGGCGCACAGCGCGGTCGCGAGGACGTACACCACGAGCCCGGCGAGCAGCGGGCGCCGGCGGCCCCACCGGTCGCTCATCGGGCCCACCACCAGCTGCCCCAGCGCCATCCCGGCGAGGCAGGCGGTCAGGGTGAGCTGGACGGTCGAGGCGGGCGCGTGCAGCCGGCGGGTGACCTCGGGCAGCGCCGGGAGGTACAGGTCCATCGACAGCGGGGGAGTGGCTGTCAGCCCGCCCAGCACGAAGGTGACGAGCAGTCCGGTCCGGCGCCGCGCACGCGAGGGCGGCGCCGCCGCCGCCCGTGACACCTCGGGTGTCGCCCCGCCCTCGGGCATCCGTCGCCCCTCCCTCTCCGACGTCCGTGCCGCCTATGCTCTCAGCTCGAACATTCTGCTGGCACGGGCACGAGGACGGGCGGGACATGACGACGGACACGGTGCGGTGGGGGATCCTGGCGACCGGCGGGATCGCCGCCGCCTTCACGGCGGACCTGATCGACCTGCCGGACGCGGAGGTCGTGGCGGTCGGCTCGCGCAGCGAGACCTCGGCGCGGGCCTTCGCCGACCGCTTCGGGATACCCCGGGCCCACGGCGACTGGGAGGCCCTGGCCTGGGACGAGGACATCGATGTCGTCTACGTCGCCACCCCGCACTCCGCCCACCGGACCGCCGCCGGCCTGTGCCTGAAGGCGGGGCGGAACGTGCTGTGCGAGAAGCCCTTCACCCTGAACGTCCGCGAGGCCGAGGAACTCGTCGCGCTGGCCCGCGACAACGGCCGCTTCCTCATGGAGGCCATGTGGATGTACTGCAACCCGCTGATCCGCCGGCTCAAGGCGCTCGTCGACGACGGGGCGATCGGCGAGGTGCGGACCGTGCAGGCCGACTTCGGGCTCGAGGGGCCCTTCCCGCCCGCGCACCGGCTGCGCGACCCCGCCCAGGGCGGCGGCGCCCTGCTCGACCTCGGCGTCTACCCGGTCTCCTTCGCCCAGCTGCTGCTCGGCGAGCCCGCCGGGATCTCCGCGCAGGCCGTGCTCTCCGCCGAGGGCGTCGACCTCCAGACGGCGGCGGCCCTGTCCTGGGAGTCCGGCGCGCTCGCCGCCCTGCACTGCTCCCTCGTCGGCGGCACGGGCGCCTCCGCCTCCGTGACCGGCTCGCGCGGCCGCATCGACATCCCGTCCGGCTTCTTCCACCCCGACCGCCTCGTCCTGCACCGCGCCGGCCGCGACCCCGAGGAGTTCACCGCCGACCCGGCCGACGGCCCCCGCGCCACCTTCCGGCACGAGGCCCGCGAGGTCATGCGGGCGATCCGGGCCGGCGAGACCGAGTCCCCGCTCGTCCCGCTCGACGGCACCCTCGCGGTGATGCGCACCCTGGACACGATCCGGCGGCGGATCGGGGTGGCCTACCCCGGAGAGGCCGCGTAGGGGCTCCGCCGGGGCGCCGGAGCGACCGCCGCCCCTCGGCGCGGCCCCCGGGCCGCTGCCCCTGGCCTCGGCTTCCCCGGGCCGGCCGCCCCCGGCGCCGACCCCGGGCTCCTGTGCCGACGGGCCTCGCCCCGCCGCCGGTCCCGGAACCCCGCACCGGTCCCGGGGCCCCGCCCTCCGGGGGCTGCCCTCCGGGGGCTGCCCGCCGGTCCCCGGGCCGCCCCCATCGTGCTCCGCGAGCCGGACGGAGCGCGCGGCGAGGGCGGCGGGCGGCCGGGGCCCCGAGCGGCGTCCGAGGTCCATGGGCGGCGGCGAGACGCCGCGTCTCATCCGCTTGGTACCGTCGTCACATGGTCACCCAGTCCGGAAAGCCGGCCCCCGACACCACCCGGCGCAGCGAGAGGTCCCGGCGCGCCATCTACGAAGCCGCCCTCGCCCTGGTCGCGGAGGTCGGCTACCCGAAGACCACGATCGAGGGCATCGCCGCCCGCGCCGGCGTCGGCAAGCAGACCATCTACCGCTGGTGGGGCTCGAAGGCCGACGTGCTGCTGGAGGCGTTCCTCGACCTCGGCGAGCAGGCGACCGAGGCCGCGGGGCAGGCGCCGTACGCCATCCCGGACACCGGGGACGTGGCCGCCGACCTGAAGGCCGTCCTGCGCGTCACCGTCGACGAGCTCCTCGACCCCCGCTTCGACGCCCCCTCGCGCGCCCTGGCCGCCGAGGGCCTCGTCAACGAGCAGGTCGCCCGCGAGTACGTCGCCAAGCTCCTCGAACCCCAGCTCCAGCTGTACGTGGAGCGGCTGCGCTCCGCCCAGGACGCCGGCCAGGTCCGCGCCGACGTCGACCCGCGCATCGCCCTGGAGCTCTTCGTCTCCCCGCTCGCCCAGCGCTGGCTCCAGCACACGGGCCCCATCTCCCACGCGTACACCGACACCCTCGTCGACTACGCGCTGTACGGCCTCGCACCCCGGTAGGACCCCGCCCGCCCGCGGCCCCGGGAGCCCCATCCGTACCTGTCGTCCCACCTGCCCCGATTAGGTGCACCGGACCCCCGATGCGCAGGATGGTGGGACCATAGGGCATGCTGTCCGCACCACGGCGAGGCGAGGGGATAGATGAGCGCGGAGTTCGGCGGCCGCACCGGCCGGCAGGGCAAACTCTCCCGGTGGCTGCGGGGACGCCGTCCGAAGGAGGCCGCCGACGGCGGCGGCCGCGAGGCCCTGCTGCTCGCCGCCGCCGGAGCGGGACTGCCGCTCGCGCCCGCCGCGCACCCGGCCCCCGGCTACCGCTGCTCCTGCGACCGCGTCGGCTGCCCCACCCCGGCCCGGCACCCCGTCTCCTTCGCCTGGCAGACGCAGTCCACCACCGACCGCGCCCAGATCGAGCGCTGGGCCCGGCACCAGCCGCAGGCCAACTTCATCACCGCCACCGGCATGGTGCACGACGTCCTGGACGTGCCCCTGGAGGCCGGACAGGAGGCCCTGGACCGGCTGCTCGCCTCCGGCGTCGAGGTCGGCCCGGTCGCCGCCAGCGACGACGGCCGCATGCTCTTCTTCACCCTCACCCGCGGCACCCCCGAGGACGAGGACGAGTGGTGGCCCTGCGAGCTGGACTGCCATCCCGAGACCATGGACGAGCACCCCGGCCTGCGCTGGCACTGCCGCGGCTCCTACGTCCTCGTCCCGCCCGCCGCCCTCCCCGGTGACGACGGCCGCACGGTGCACTGGCTCCGCGGCCCCGAGCACGCCCTGCCCGACCCGCTGAACCTCCTGGAAGCCCTGACGGACGCCTGCGCCCGCCACGCCGACGGGGAACCGCACCACCCGACGTCGACCTGGCCCCTGCGGCACTGAGGCGGGCCGCGAAGGGGCGCGTCACCGGATCGGCGCGCGGCTCACTCCCCCTTCGCCGCGGTCAGCCCTTCCAGCCGGCTGAGCACCGACACCTTGCCGTCGCCGGACCCCTTCGCCGGCGCGACGGCCATCTCGTTCGCGACGAACTCCATGGTCAGCGACCGCGTGATCTCACCGGTCGTCAGCGCCCGCACGTTCTGGTTGGGCGCCGGCACCGACGCCCCCGCCGCGGCCGTCTGCTTCACGTAGTGGTGCGTGCTGAAGAACACCAGCGTCCCGCCGTCCGCGGTGCGCAGCGCCAGCGGTGCGAAGTCGCCGCCGGTCAGCGGCTCGTCGACGTACTGCGTGGCCAGGCCCGGCTTGCTGGAGTTCTTCGCCCGCGTGGAGCGCAGCTCGCTGGTGTACGCGCCGTCCGCGAAGGTCCCCCCGCCGGTCCGGAGGTAGGCGGCGTAGTCCGCGCTCAGGTTCTTCGGCGCGCGCACCGCTCCGGCGGAGCCGGCCGGCACGGCCTCGGCCCAGCCGTCCTTGTCCTTGCTGAACTCGGGCAGCGCGCCCGGCGCGACCAGCGTCAGGTAGGCCGCCTGCCAGCGGTCCGCCGGCGCGTTGCGGGTGAACACCAGCACCCAGCGCGCGTCACCGCCCTTGTTGGCCTGGGCGTCCGCCACGAACCAGCGCGGCCAGCCCGCCTTCTTGGGGATCGTGTACCGCACGTCCGTCAGCGCCAGCGGCGTGTGCTGCGGGTTGCCGTCCGGGTGGTTGACACGCCCCGCCTTCAGCCGTGCCGCGTCGATGGCGCCGAGCGCCCCCGTGGTGTACTCGGCGTCCAGGGAACCGTCGTACGCCGCGTCCGCCTCGTTGTACGCGGCGGTGAACTGCTGGACGGCCTTCGCGGCCTCGGCCCGGGTGGCCGTGGGGAGCACCTCGCGCTCCCCGTGGACCACCACGCACCCGCTCGCCGTCAGCGAGACGGCGGTGAGCGAGACCGCTACGAGTGCGTTCCGGTCACGACCGCTCAGCCGTGGACGGCCGGTCGTCAGGCTGCGTTCCCTGGTCATCCGGTGCCTTCACCTTCCCCTTCCCGGAGGCGAACCCTACCGGGGCGAGGAACAGCGCGAGTGCCGGGACCAGGTACAGCAGCCACACCGTGACCTGGAGGACGGTGGGATCGGGCTGGAAGTTGAACACGCCCTTCAGCAGGGTGCCGTACCAGCTGTCCGGGGGGATCGTGCCGCTGATGTCGAAGGCCTTGTCGTTCAGGCCCGGCACCCAGTCGGCCTCCTGCAGGTCGTGGACGCCGTACGCCAGCACGCCCGCCGCGATGACGACCAGCATGCCGCCGGTCCAGGTGAAGAAGCGGGCCAGATCGATCCGCAGGGCGCCGCGGTAGAACAGCCAGCCGAGGAGGACCGCCGTGGCCAGGCCGAGGCCGGCGCCGATCACCGGGTGGGCGGTGCCGTCACCGGCCGCGCGCACCGACGTCCACACGAACAGGGCCGTCTCCAAACCCTCCCGGCCGACGGCGAGGAACGCCGTGACGACCAGCGCGCCCGTGCCCATCGCGAGGGCGGCGTCCAGCTTGCCGTGCAGTTCCGACTTCAGGTGCCGGGCGGTGCGCCGCATCCAGAACACCATCCAGGTCACCAGGCCCACGGCGAGGATCGACAGCGAGCCGCCGAGCGCCTCCTGCGCCTCGAACGTCAGCTCCTGCGACCCGAACTCGAGGACGCAGCCGAAGCCGAGCGCGAGCAGCACGGCGACGGCGATGCCCGTCCACACCGGCTTCAGGGCGTCCCGGCGTCCGGTCTTCACCAGGTAGGCGATGAGGATGCAGACGACGAGGCTGGCCTCCAGGCCCTCGCGCAGACCGATCAGGAAGTTGGAGAACACGGACTACGCCTCCTCGGAGAACAGCGTCCGCCCCCACCAGTCTGCCTGGTCGCGGACGCCGGGCGGGACGGCGAAGACCGCCGAACCCACGTGCTGGATGTACTCGTTGAGCGCGTCGGTCGCCAGGTTGCGCTGGACGCGGATGAACCCCTCGCGCACGTCGCGCTGGTAGGCGAGGAAGAACAGGCCGGCCTCCAGCCGGCCCAGACCGTCGGTGCCGTCGGTGAAGGAGTAGCCGCGGCGCAGGAGGGTCGCCCCGCCGTTGGAGTCGGGGTGCGCGAGCCGGACGTGCGCGTCGGGCTTCATCGCCTTCAGGAACGGCTCGTCGCGCTCCTTGGCCTTGCCCACGGGCGCGCCCTCGCCCTTGTCCCGGCCGAAGACGTCCTCCTGCTCCTGGAGCGAGGTGCGGTCCCAGGTCTCGATGTGCATCCGGATCCGACGGGCGACGAGGTAGGAGCCGCCCGTCATCCACGCGGGGCCGTCCTTCTCGCCGACCCAGACGAACTTCTCCAGCCGGTCCGTCTCCGTGCCCGCGATGTTGCGGGTGCCGTCCTTGAAGCCCAGCAGGTTGCGCGGGGTCTGCGCCTCGGGGGTGGTGGAGGAGGTCTTGCCGAAGCCGAGCTGCGACCAGCGGATGACGACCTTGCCGAAGCCGATCCGGGCCAGGTTGCGGATCGCGTGCACCGCGACCTGCGGGTCGTCCGCGCACGCCTGCACGCACAGGTCGCCGCCGCTGCGGCTCGCGTCGAGGTTGTCCCCGGCGAACCGCGGCAGGTCGACCAGCGCCGCGGGCCGCTGTCCCGCGAGCCCGAACCGGGTGAACAGGGACGGGCCGAAGCCGATGGTCAGCGTCAGCCGGGACGGCTTGAGGCCCAGGGCCTCCCCGGTGTCGTCCGGCGGCGCCTCGGCCAGGCCGCCGTAGGCGCCCTCGCCGACCGGCTTCCCGGCCGTCATCCGCCGGGCCGCCTCGGTCCAGTCCTTCAGCAGCTGCACGAACGCGGCGCGGTCGTCGGTCGTCACGTCGAAGGCGGCGAAGTGCAGCCGGTCCTGGACGGGGGTGGCGATGCCCGCCTGGTGGGCGCCGTGGAAGGCGACGGCGGCGCCCGACCCGGTGCCGGCCGGGTCCACGTCGCTCCCCGCGCGGGACACGGCGACCGCGCCGCCGGCCGCGGCGGCGCCGAGCGCCAGACCCGCACCGCCCCAGCCGATCAGCGCGCGCCGGGTGGGCGAGGCCGTGGTGCCGCCCGCGGCCGGCTCGGCCGGCGCCTGAGCTGTGTCCGTCATGTCGGTGGCCTCCGGTTACTTCGCGACGGCGGCGGCGAGCTTGGACAGCGGCTCCGCGAGCGCGTTCACCGCGTCCGACAGCTCCTTCTGCTGGACCTCGGTGACCTTGTCGTAGGAGACGAAGTCGTACGAGGTCTTGTCCGCGCGGTACTCGTCCAGCAGCGCGTTCAGGGCGGCGAACTGCTTGTCCAGCTCGGTGACCAGCGCCGTGTCGTTCTCCTGGGCGACGGGCTTGAGCAGCTCGTACGACTTCTGGGCGCCCTCCACGTTGGCCTTGAAGTCGACGAGGTCGGTGTGCGAGTAGCGCTCCTCCTCGCCGGTGACCTTGCCGGTGGCGACCTCGTCGAGGAGTTCCTTGGCGCCGTTGGCCATGGAGGTGGGGGTGATCTCGGCCTTGCCGACCCGGTTCTGCCAGTCCGTCAGGTCGGTGACGAGCCGGCCGGCGAGGGCCTTCTCCTGCGCGCCGATCTTCTTGTCCTGCCAGAGGGCCTTCTCCAGCCGGTGCCAGCCGGTGAACTCCTGGCCGGCCTCCAGGCCGTCGGCGCGCACGTCGACCTTCGGGTCGATGTCCCCGAAGGACTCGGCGACCGGCTCGGTGCGCTCCCAGCCGATGCGGGAGGGGGCGTAGGCCTTCTTCGCGGCCTCGAGGTCACCGGCCTGGACCGCCGCCACGAAGGTCTTCACCTTGGGCAGCGTCTCGTCGGCCTGGGTCTGCGCGTACGCCCGGTAGGCGGCCACGGCCTTGTCCAGGCGCGGGTCGCGCTTCGCGGCGGAGCCGCCGGTGACCTTGAGGGCCTGGCGGATGCCGTCGCCCTTCATGCCCGGCTTGCAGGCGATCTCGTAGTCGCCGGCCTTGACCTCGGCGGTGACCCGCTGCTTGGTGCCCGGGCCGATGTTCTCGCGCTCGGTCACCACCCGGTCGTCGGGGAAGAGGATGTACACCTCCGTGACCTTGGAACCCTTGTTCTCGATGGCGAGTTCGAGGTGACCGGCGGAGATCTCCTTCTTGGAGGTCTCGCACGCGTCGTCGGTCGCGGTGACGCCGATCACCCGGTCGCCGTCGGCGGCGTCGCTCTTCTCGGTGCAGCCCGTGACGGCGGTCAGGGCCGCCGCGGTGGCGGCGGCGGTGACGACGGCGAGTCTGACAGCGCGCATGCGAGCTCCCACAGAGTGGCTGGAAAACGGCGTGACGGTGTTCACAAGAAGTGGTGAGGCTGACCTAACTTAGCCGAGGCTTACCTGCCTGATAACCGTGCGTGCCGTGATTCACCTCTCATGGGCGCCGTAGGGGCACGAGGTGATCACGAACACCCAAATCGGACGCAAAGAATCGGTCACAGCAGAGTCAAAGATTCCGTTTCGGGTGTGCCGGGCCGGGACCCCGTCCGTCCGGCAGGACCTGGCCGCCCGGACGGTGTTTCAATGCGCGAGTGACTGATTACGACGTGCTCCGCGTCTTCTGCGCGCCCAACGGCGGATACGGCAACGAACTGGGTGTCGTGCGGGACGGTTCCCGGCTGCCCGGGCGGAGCGAGAGGCAGGAGCTCGCGGCGAAGCTCGGGTTCAGCGAGACGGTGTTCGTGGACGACCCCGAGCGCGGGGTCATCGACATCTACACCCCCACCCTGCGCCTGCCCTTCGCCGGCCATCCCTGCGTGGGCACGGCCTGGCTGCTCGACGTGCCCGAACTCGTCACGCCGGCCGGGGTCGTGGGCGTCCGCCTGGACGGCGAGTTCAGCTGGATCGAGGCGCGCGCGGAGTGGGCCCCGCCCCGCACCCTGCGCCAGTACGCCACCGCCGCCGAGGTCGACGACCTGCCCGTGCCGCCGCCCGGCGAGTGGATCTACGCCTGGGCCTGGGAGGACGAACCGGCCGGGCGGATCCGCGCGCGGGCGTTCCCCGGCCGTGACGACGGCATCGAGGAGGACGAGGCGACGGGCGCGGCGGCCCTGCTGCTCACGGACCGGCTGGGCCGGGCCCTCAACATCACGCAGGGCACCGGGTCGCAGATCCTGACCGCCCCCCAGCCGCACGGCTGGGTGGAGATCGGCGGACGGGTCTACCTGGAACGCTGACGGACACCGGCCCGACCGCGCGACGGACGCGCCCCGTACGTCCCGTCCGCGGGGGAACCCGAGGCGCTGAGCCCGTCGGCACGCCACCGGTGCGGTCACGGCCGTGACGGCACCGGAACCGACCGTCCCCGCGGTCTCCGGCGGGCGCCGCGTCGGGGGACGGGCCGGGGTCGTGTCCGACGCCCTGGTGCGCCACGCGGTCGACCTCTCCGGGGGTGCGCCGGAGGGCGCACGGCCCGGACCGCGTCCCGCACCGTGCCCGGCAGGCCGGCGTCGTGCCGAGCGGGGTCGGCGCGGGCTCGCTCCCTCCGGGCGATGACCGGGCCGTTCGGGCGGCAGGGTCACGCCGACAGCGGGAACTCCTCGCCCAGCGCCCGGAACATGTCCGTGTTGAGGGCGAACGCCCGCTTGCACTCCGTCACGACGCGCTGCTTCTCCAGGTCGTCCGCCGGGACCGCGTCCAGGAGCTCGCGGTAACCCCGCTTGAAGGCCGCAGGGTGGGGGATCCCCTCGAAGACGTAGAAGCGGACGCCGTCGCCCTTCCGCTCGAATCCCCAGGTCTTCTCCGCCCTGCCGCGGATGATCTGGCCGCCGGAGAGGTCGCCCAGGTAGCGGGTGTAGTGGTGGGCGACGTAGCCGGACGGCCAGGTGCGGGCGCACTCGGCGACGCGGGCCGCGTAGGTCCGGGTGGCGGGGAGGGCGGTCAGACCGGCGCGCCAGTCGGGGCCGCGCAGGTGGGCCAGGTCGCGTTCCAGGGAGGGCAGGCGGAACAGTTCCGGCCGGACGAACGGGCCCGCCACCGGGTCCGAGGTCAGCCCCCGCGCGCCGGACTCCAGGGCCTCGTACACGAACCACAGCTGCTCGGTGTAGCGCGCGTACGCGTCCACGCCCAGCCGGCCGCCCAGCAGATCGCTCATGAACGTCGACGTCTCCGCCTCCCTGTGCTGCTCGTGGGAGGCGGTGCGGATGAGGGTCGAGAAGGAGTCCATGAGTCCAGATCTTTTATGGTTAGGCTCACCTAAGTCAATGACTTGCCGACGGCTCGTCGGTAACTCCCACCCTGTCACGGCACGGGAAAGCCCGCCCTCCGGAAGAGGGCGGGCCGGGGGAACCAGGGGGACGGGGAAGGGCTACGGCAGCGTGAGGATCTCCGCGCCGGTCTCCGTCACCACCAGCGTGTGCTCGAACTGGGCGGTGCGCCTGCGGTCCTTCGTCACGACCGTCCAGCCGTCGTCCCACATGTCGTACTCGTGCGTCCCGAGCGTCAGCATCGGCTCGATCGTGAAGGTCATCCCGGGCCGCATCACGGTCGTCGCGTGCGGGCTGTCGTAGTGCGGGACGATCAGCCCGGAGTGGAACGACGTGCTGATCCCGTGGCCGGTGAAGTCCCGCACCACCCCGTAGCCGAACCGCTTGGCGTACGACTCGATGACCCGTCCGATGACGTTGATCTGCCGGCCCGGCCGGACCGCCCTGATCGCGCGGTCGAGGGACTCCCGGGTCCGCTCGACCAGCAGCCGGCTCTCCTCGTCGACGTCCCCCACCAGGTACGTCGCGTTGTTGTCGCCGTGCACCCCGCCGATGTACGCGGTCACGTCGAGGTTGACGATGTCGCCGTCCCGCAGCACCGTCGAGTCGGGGATGCCGTGGCAGATCACCTCGTTGACCGAGGTGCACAGCGACTTGGGGAAGCCGCGGTAGCCGAGCGTCGAGGGGTAGGCGCCGTGGTCGCACATGTACGTGTGCGCCACCTCGTCCAGTTCGTCGGTCGTGACCCCCGGCGCGATCAGCTTCGCGGCCTCCGCCATCGCCCGCGCGGCGATCCGGCCGGCGATCCGCATCGCCTCGATCGTCTCCGGCGTCTGCACCTCCGGCCCCGTGTACGGCGTCGGCGCGGGCTTGCCGACGTACTCGGGGCGGCGGATGTTTCCGGGCACGGAACGGGTGGGGGACAGCTCCCCGGGCACGAGCAGCGACTGGCCAGACATGCCAGCGAGTCTAACCAGCGGGCATGCGGGGAACATGACGATGGCGAGAGGAGCTGGTCATGGCCCTGTTCAAGAAACGGACCGTCGGCAAACCGGGTGAGTGGTACTACTGCCTGGAGCACAAGAAGGTCGAGGAAGGGCCGGAGTGTCCGGCCAAGGACCGCTTCGGCCCCTACGCGAGCCGCGTCGAGGCCGAGCACGCGATGGCGACGGCCCGCGAGCGCAACCTGCAGTGGGAGAACGACGCCCGCTGGCACGACGCCCCGACGGGCGGGACCGCGGACGACGACTGACCCCGTCCCCGGACGGGACCCGCCGGGACCGGACCGCACGCACCCCGCCGACACCGGCGCACGGACGCGCGGTCACCGGCGGCCCGGGTGCCGGGCGACCACCGGGACGACGCCGCGCGGGTCACCAGGGGGACGGGGGCGGGGCCGTCAGGGAGTCCGCCAGTCGTGACAGGCGGTCCCGGAAGCGCCGGCGGCTCCGGGGAGAGGGCACCACGTGCTCGCCCGCCGCGGCGCTCACCAGGTGCTGCACGGTGTCGAGGTCCAGCTCCGAGCCGTCCGGCACGGCCAGCGCCTCGTGCGCCAGCGCCGTCAGCTCGCGCCCGCCGGGACCGAGGGCCAGTACGGTCACCCCGGCCCGCCGCGCGTCCGACACCCGCTCCAGCAGCGGAGCGTCCTCCCCGGGCGACGCCACCAGCAGGGTCTCGCCCCGCCGGGCGGCCTCGATCCGCCCCAGGCCGACCGCCAGGTGCGCCGGGTCCGAGGGGCGCGCGCCGTGCCGCACCAGCGTGGGCGCCAGCTCCGGCGTACCCGACCACGCGGCCTCGTCCACCAGATGGGCCGCCAGGTGCCAGGGCTCGTACTCCGCGGTGCCCACCAGCAGCAGTCCGCCCCCGTGCGCGACCACGGCCCCGCGCAGCACGGCGCCGAACCTCCGCGTGGCCCCCAGCCACTCCGTCCCGGCGAGCACCTCGCGCAACAGCGCGACCCGTACGGCGTCCATGGCCACGCATCCTGCCGCAACCGGCCCGGCCCGGCCCGGTGTTCGGCGCCGATTCGCCCGGTCCGGCGAACGTGACCGCCGCCACCTCGACCGGCGGGGGCGTCCCCGGCGCACGTAAGGTCGGCCCATGACCTCTACCGACAGCGCACAGAACGCTCCCGCGAAGGCCCCCGCGAAGGACCCGTGGGACCTCCCCGACGTCTCCGGGCTCGTCGTCGGCGTGCTCGGCGGGACCGGACCGCAGGGCAAGGGCCTCGCGTACCGGCTCGCCAAGGCCGGCCAGAAGGTGATCATCGGCTCGCGGGCCGCCGACCGCGCCCGGGCCGCCGCCGAGGAGCTCGGTCACGGCGTGGAGGGCGCGGACAACGCCGAGACCGCGCGCCGCAGCGACATCGTGATCGTCGCCGTGCCGTGGGAAGGGCACGGCGCGACCCTCGAGGCGCTGCGCGAGGACCTGGCCGGCAAGCTCGTCGTCGACTGCGTCAACCCGCTCGGCTTCGACAAGAAGGGCGCCTACGCGCTCAAGCCGGAGGAGGGCAGCGCCGCCGAGCAGGCCGCCGCCCTGCTGCCGGACTCCCGGGTCACCGCCGCCTTCCACCACCTGTCGGCCGTCCTCCTCCAGGACCCGCAGATCGAGGAGATCGACACCGACGTGATGGTGCTCGGCGAGGAGCGGGCCGACGTGGAGACCGTCCAGGCGCTGGCCGGCCGCATCCCCGGCATGCGCGGCATCTTCGCGGGCCGGCTGCGCAACGCCCACCAGGTCGAGTCCCTCGTCGCCAACCTGATCTCCGTGAACCGCCGCTACAAGGCGCACGCGGGGCTCCGCGTCACCGACGTGTGAGCCGCCGGCCTGCATGGGGGACACTGGGACGGCACCGGCCGTGCCGCAGTGTCCCCGTCCAGGACCGGACCGGGCGGCACGACCGACACGGCCGACAGGACCGACAGGACCCGACAGGAGAACGACCCCCATGTCCGCCTCGCCCACGACCGGCTCGTCCCGGCGCCTCGCCGTCTACACCTTCGTCGTCTGCCTGCTCGCCGTGGCCGCCGCGGTCGTCGCCTTCGCCAAGGGCAGCTGGCTGGGCGTCGTCTGGGTGCTGCTGGCGGGCCTGTCGTCCAACATGACCTGGTACTACGTCAAGCGCGAGAGGCTCCGCCGGTCGGTCACCGGCTGACCGAGCAGAACTCCGGCGTCCCCTCCCAGAAGCGGTACAGCGTCTCACCGCAGTACGTCTCCAGGTCGCCGATCCCGAGGCCGCGCAGCGCCGCGTCGACCACGTCGAAGAACGCGCCGTTGACCGCCGGCAGCCACAGCAGCGCGAACACGAACAGCAGTCCGAACGGGGCGAACGGCTCCACCTGCCGCTTCACGCCGTACGGCAGCCACGGCTCGATCACGCCGTAGCCGTCCAGGCCGGGCACCGGCAGGAAGTTCAGGATCGCCGCCGTGACCTGGAGCAGGGCCAGGAACGCCAGCGCGTACCGGAAGTCGGCGGGCACGCCGTCCAGCGCGTCCAGCCAGAAGGGGGCGGTGCACACGACGGCGAACAGCACGTTCGTCAGCGGGCCGGCCGCCGAGATCAGGCTGTGCCGCCACCGCCCGCGGATCCGCCCCCGCTCGATGAACACGGCACCGCCGGGCAGACCGATCCCGCCCATGATCACGAACAGCACGGGCAGCACGACGCTGAGCAGCGCGTGCGTGTACATGAGCGGGTTGAGCGTCAGATAGCCCTTCGCGCCGACCGAGATGTCCCCGCTGTGCAGGGCGGTGCGCGCGTGCGCGTACTCGTGCAGGCACAGCGACACCACCCACGCCGCCGTCACGAACAGGAACACGGCCACACCGGGCTGCTCGGCGAACCCCGTCCAGGTCGCCCACGCCGTGACCGCCATGACGGCCAGGATCCCGACGAAGACGGGACTGATCCGCCGGTCGCTGCGGCGGGTGAGGGCGGTCGTCATGGGGCTCCCTGGACTGGAATGCGGGCGTGGAACTGCCCGACCGTACCGGGCACGGGGGGAAAACGTCTCGCGGTCGGCCGTCGGTTCCCGGAAGGTGGGGGCGGGGACGCCCGCGGAACCGGACCGCCGCACCGGGGGAGCCCCGTGACCCGCCCCGAACCGACCGGAGACAATGGACCCCGTGCGCTACCGCATCCTCGGCACCACCCAGGCGCTCCGCCCGGACGGCACCCCCCTCTCCGTCGGCGGGGCGCGGCTGCGCGCGCTGCTGACCGTACTGGCCCTGCGAGCCGGGCGGCCGGTGCCCGCGAGCCTGCTGGTGGAGGAGGTGTGGGCCGGGGACCCGCCCGCCGACGCGCCGGGCGCGCTGCAGGCGCTGGTCGGGCGGCTGCGCCGGGTCCTCGGCGCTTCCGCGGTGGCCTCCGTCGACGGCGGCTACCGGCTCGCCGCCGCGCCCGACGCGGTCGACCTGCACCGGTTCGAGCGGCTGACCGGTGACGGCCTGCGCGCCCTCGCCGACGGCGACCCCGCGAAGGCGGCCGTCCTCCTCGACGACGCCCTGGCCCTGTGGCAGGAACCGGCCCTCGCCGACCTGCCCGACCGCGCCTCGGAGGCCGCCCGCCGGGAGGCCCGCCGCCTCGACGCCGTCCGCGCCCGCCACACCGCCGCCCTCGCCCTCGGCCACGGCGAGCAGTCGCTGCCCGAGCTGACCGCCCTGTGCGACGCGCACCCCCTGGACGAGCCGCTCCAGGCACTGCGGCTGCGCGCCCTGCGCGACGCCGGCCGCACCGCCGAGGCGCTGACCGCCTACGAGGACGTGCGCCGGCTGCTGGCCGACCGGCTGGGCTCGGACCCGGGGCCCGAACTGCGCGCACTGCACGGCGAGTTGCTGGACCCCGGTGAGCAGCCGCCGCCGGCCGGGCCCGCCCCGGCCCCCGCCGCCCCGGCCCCCGCCGACCCGGTCCCCGCCCCGCGCCCCGGCAACCTCCGCGCCCGCCTCACCTCCTTCGTCGGGCGCGAGGACGACATCGAGGCCATCCGGGAGGACCTCGCCGCCGCACGGCTCGTCACGCTGCTGGGGCCCGGGGGCGCCGGCAAGACGCGGCTGTCGCAGGAGGCCGCCGAGGCCGTACGGGACGGCCTCCCCGACGGCGTGTGGCTGGCCGAACTGGCGCCGGTCGCCGACCCGGACGCCGTACCGCAGGCCGTCCTCACCGCCGTCGGGGCCCGCGAGACCGTGCTGTACGGCGCCGGCGCCGAGGAGATGCGGGCCGCCGGGGAACGCCACGACGACCCCGTGGAACGGCTCGTCGAGCACTGCGCCCGGCGCCGCATGCTGATCGTCCTGGACAACTGCGAGCACGTCGTCGAGGCCGCCGCCCGCCTCGCCGAGGAACTGCTCGCCCACTGCCCCGGGCTGACGGTCCTCGCCACGAGCCGCGAACCCCTCGGCGTGGCCGGCGAGGTGCTGCGTCCCGTGGAGCCGCTGCCGGAGCCGGTCGCGCTGCGGCTGCTCGCCGACCGGGGCGCGGCCGCCCGGCCCGGTTTCCGGGTCGACGCCGACGAGGAGACCGCGGCGGCCTGCGCCGAGATCTGCCGCCGTCTGGACGGCCTGCCGCTCGCCATCGAGCTGGCCGCCGCGCGCCTGCGGATGCTGTCCCCCCGGCAGATCGCGGACCGCCTGGACGACCGCTTCCGGCTCCTCACCTCCGGCAGCCGCACCGTCCTGCCCCGCCAGCAGACCCTGCGGGCCGTCGTCGACTGGTCCTGGGACCTGCTCGACGAGGACGAACGCGAGGTCCTCGGCCGGCTGTCGGTGTTCGCCCGGGGCTGCGACCTGGCCGCCGCCGAGGCCGTGTGCGGCCCGGCCGCCCTGGACGTGCTCGGCTCCCTCGTGGACAAGTCGCTGGTCGTGGCCGCCCCCGTCGCCGGCGGCGCGATGCGCTACCGGCTCCTGGAGACCGTCGCCGAGTACGCGGGCGAACGCCTCGACGAGTCCGGCGGGCGCCCCTCGGCCGAGCGCGCGCACCTGACGTACTACCGCGAACTCGCCCGCACCACCGACCCGTTGCTGCGCGGCCCCGGACAGCGCGCCGCCATCGGCCTGCTCCAGCTGGAGTACGAGAACCTGCGCACCGCACTGCGCCGGGCCGTCGCCGCGCGCGACGAGCAGGAGGCGCTGTGCCTCGTCCTCTCCCTCGTCGTCTACTGGCAGATGCGCGACCTGCGCATCGAGGCCCGCACCTGGTGCGGCGAGGTCATGGCCCTGGGCCCCGACCCCTTCGCCGAGCCGGTCCGCCCCGCGGCCCCGGTGTGGAAGCCCTGCACCGACGCCCCGCCGCCGATGAGCGGCGAGGTCCTCGCCGAGGCCCGGCGCGGTGTCCACCTCGCCCACCTCGCCTGCATGGACACCGAACCGGAGGCCTGGGAGAGCCCGGCGGCCCAGGCCAAGCTGCGGGCGATCGCCGACGCCTACCAGCCCGGCCTGCCGCAGACCTGCCGCGCCCCCGGCCTGCTCTGGTTCTACGCCGTGATGCTCAGCGGGAACACGGAACGCATCCACCGCATCGTCGACGCCAACATCCGCACCTGCCGCGAGACGCCCGGCTACGACTGGGAGCTCGGCACCTGTCTGCACCTGCGCGCCAACCTCCTGGCGAACCGCGCCGACCTGGCCGGCGACGCGGCCCGGGACGCCGACGAGTCGCTGGAGATCTTCCGCCGCCTCGGTGACGCGTGGGGCACCGCCGAGGCCCTCTCCGCCCGCGCCGAGGCGCACGAGCGGATGGGCTCCTACCGCGCGGCCGCCGCCGACTACGAGGAGGCGCTCGTGCACGCCGAACGGCTCGGCGCCCGCGCCCAGCTGACGGTGCTCGGGGCCCGGCTGGGCAGCGCGCTGCTGGAGGCCGGCGACGAGGAGCGCGGCGAGCGCCTCCTGCGCGAGGTGGTGGAGCGGACGGACGGCACGTTCGACGAGGCCATGCCCGCCGCCCGGATCTTCCTCGCCGGCTGGCTCGGCACGACCGGCCGGCGCGCGGAGGCCCGCGAACAACTGCGCCGGCTGCGTCAGGAGATGGGCCGCACGCGCTTCCTCGTCTTCGACGCCTTCATCCTGGGCGCCGAGGCCTGGCTGGAGGCGATCGACGGCCACCACGAGGCGGCCCGGCCCCTCATCCGGGAGGCACTCCAGCGGGCCGGCGACCCGCTGTCCCTGGCCATCGCCCCGCCGTTGCGCTCCTACTTCCTGAACATCGCCGCCATCGCCCTCACCGGCGACGACGACGGCGGCGCCACGGCCGCCGCCCGCTGTCTCGGCACCGCCGACGGCCTGCTCCCGCCCGGGCACGTGGCCCCGCGCATGGAGCGCGAGTGTCGGGAGCTGGCCGAGACCCGGGCCCGGTCCGCGCTCGGCGACGAGGCCTACGAGACCGCGTACGCCGAGGGCGGCGGCCTCTCCTACGAGGAGGCCACCGCCCTGGTGTGAGCGCCGCGCGGCACGGCCGCCGTCAGCTCTTCGTGCGGAACTTGTGGATCGCGACCGGCGCCATCACCGCCGTGATCGCCACCGACCAGCCCAGGGTCACCCACAGGTCGTGGGCGACCGGGCCGCCCACCATCAGTCCGCGGGCCGCGTCGGCGAGCGTGGACAGCGGGTTGTAGTCGGTGAACGCCTGCAGCCAGCCCGGCATCGACGCGGTCGGAGCGAAGATCGACGAGCCGAACTGGAGCGGGAACAGCACCAGGAAGCCCATCGCCTGCACGGACTGCGCGCTCTTCATGATCACGCCCAGGGTGAGGAACACCCACATGATCGACGAGGCGAACACCGTGGACAGGCCCACGGCCGCGAACAGGCCGGGCCAGCTGTCGATGTCGAAACCGACCAGCACGGAGACGACCATCAGCAGGGTCGTCGCGAACAGCATCCGCAGCAGCTCGACGGAGATCTTCGCGAACAGCACCGAACCCCGGCCGATCGGCAGCGACCGGAAGCGGTCCATGACGCCGGAGTTGAAGTCCTGGCTGAAGCCGGTGCCGACGCCCTGGGACAGCGTCATGCTCATCATCGCGATCATGCCGGGGATGACGTACTGCACGTAGCCGTCCTGCCCGCCGCCCAGGGCCTGCCCGATCGAGCCGCCGAAGACGTACACGAACAGCAGGGTGAAGACGACCGGCATCAGCACCGCGTCGGCCATCGACTCCGGGTCCTGCCGGATCCACAGCAGGTTGCGGCGGACGAGGGCGCCGGTGTGGCGCAGGTGGCCGCGCAGCGGGATGCGGGCGTCGGCGGCGGGGGCCGTGGCAGTCGCGGTGCTCATACGGCGACCTCCTCGCGGGTGTCGGCGGGCGTGGCGTCCTGCGGGGCACTGGCGCGGTGGCCGGTGAGGGACAGGAACACCTCGTCCAGGCTGGGCAGTTCGGTGGTGACGGAGGAGAGCGTGATGCCGCGCGCGGTGACGGCGCCGACCACGGCGGTCAGCTGCTCGTCGCTGAGGATCGGCACCAGGACGCAGCCGCGCTCCGGGTCGACGGTGGTGGTGGCGAGCCCGGTGACGCCCAGCTCGTCGATCCAGCCGGCGAGCGGCCGCAGCTGTGCGGGGTCGGCCGGGCGCACCCGCAGCGTCCGGCCGCCGACCTTCGCCTTCAGCTCCTCGACGGCGCCGTTCGCGATGACCTTGCCGCGGTCGACCACGGTCAGCTCGGAGGCGAGCTGCTCGGCCTCCTCCATGTACTGGGTGGTGAGCAGGACGGTGACGCCGTCGCCGACCATCCGCTCGACCTCGTCCCACACCTCGTTGCGGGTGCGCGGGTCCAGGCCGGTGGTGGGCTCGTCGAGATAGAGCACGGCCGGCCGGCCGATCATCGAGGCGGCGAGGTCCAGGCGCCGCCGCATGCCGCCGGAGTAGGTGCTCGCGGGGCGCTTCGCCGCCTCGGTGAGCGAGAAGCGCTCCAGCAGCTCGTCGGCCCGGGCGCGGGCGTCCCTGCGCGACAGGTCGAGCAGCCGGCCGATCATGTAGAGGTTCTCCCAGCCGGGGAGCTTCTCGTCCACGGAGGCGTACTGGCCGGTGAGCCCGATCACCCGGCGCAGCTGCCGGGGCTGGTGCACGACGTCGTACCCGGCGACGGTCGCCCGGCCGGCGTCGGGGGTGAGGAGGGTGGACAGGATCCGCACGAGGGTGGTCTTCCCGGCGCCGTTCGGTCCGAGGACACCCATCACGGTGCCCTCCCGCACGTCCAGGTCGACTCCGTCCAGTGCCTTGGTCTCGCCGTAGTGCTTGACGAGTCCCCGTACGGTGACGGCACTTCCGGCGCCGTCGGGGTTCTTGTCGATTCGCGTCATGGGGACGACGTTGTCAGCGCCCACCGACAAACGGCCTACAGGCCACCGACAGGGGCCTGCAGGTCACCGACAGGGAGCCGCGGACCGCCGACAGGGGGCGGCCGCAGGAGGTCCGGGGACGAAAGAAGGCAGCCCGCCGACGGGGGAAGATCGGCGGGCTGCCCTGTGCGGGGTTGGCTCAGTGGACCGAGTGCTGGTCCTGGGGGAACGTTCCGTCGACGACGTCCTCGGCGAACGCCTTCGCCGCGCCGGTCATGACCTCACGCAGGTCGGCGTACTGCTTCACGAACTTCGGGACGCGGCCGCCGGTGAGTCCCAGCATGTCCGTCCACACCAGCACCTGCGCGTCCGTCTGCGGGCCGGCCCCGATCCCGACCGTCGGGATGTGCAGCACGCGCGTCACCTCGGCCGCCAGCTCCGCCGGCACCAGCTCCAGCACGACCGCGAACGCCCCCGCGTCCTGGACCGCCTTGGCGTCGCGCAGCAGCTGCGCCGCCGCCTCCTCGCCGCGCCCCTGCACCCGGTACCCCATGGCGTTGACCGACTGCGGGGTCAGGCCGATGTGCGCCATCACCGGGATGCCGGACTCCACCAGCAGCTCGATCTGCCGGTGCGAGCGCTCGCCGCCCTCCAGCTTCACGGCGCCGGCCCCGGCCTCCTTGACCAGCCGGGTCGCGCTGCGCAGCGCCTGGACGGGGCCCTCCTGGTACGAGCCGAAGGGCAGGTCGGCGACGATCAGGGCGCGCCGGGTGCCCCGGACGACCGCCGCCGACAGCATGGTCATCTCGTCGAGGGTGACGGGCACGGTCGTCTCGTACCCGAGGTGGCAGTTGCCCGCCGAGTCGCCGACGAGGAGGACCGGGATGCCGGCCTCGTCGAAGACGGACGCGGTCATCGCGTCGTACGCGGTGAGCATGGGCCACTTCTCGCCGCGCTCCTTGGCGAGCGCGATGTCGCGGACGGTGACACGGCGGGTGCCCTTCCCCCCGTACAGCGCCTTGCTGCCGTCGGAGGGTTTCGTCTGGGCAGCCGAAAGCTGCGTCATGGCAACGGCTCCTTACGTCATCTCGAGGCGCCCTCACGGCGTCCCCGGACCGCCTCCATGGTGGCACCTCGTGCCAAGGAGGGCCAGAGCGCCCCCCGTGTGGCCAAGACCTCACCGCCGGACCCCGGGAGGCGACGGTGCCGGGCTCCGGCAAGGCAGGGGTAAAGGAACCCGAAAGAGAAGCGAAAGAATTCCGATACGAGACGGTCTCGTATCGGAATTCTCCTAGGCTCGGAGGCATGACCACTCCCACCGTCCCGCCGACGCCCCGCATACCGGAAACGGTGCACCGGCGCCGCTGGGCGATCCTCGGCGTGCTGATGCTGAGCCTGCTGATCGTCGTCCTCGACAACTCGATCCTGAACGTCGCGATCAAGACCATCTCCACCCCCGCCCCCACCGGCCTGGGCGCCACCCAGAGCGAGCTGGAGTGGGCGATCAACTCCTACACGCTGGTCTTCGCCGGCCTGCTGTTCTCCGCCGGTCTGCTCGGCGACCGCTTCGGCCGCAAGAAGGTCCTGCTCGGCGGCCTCGCCGTGTTCGGCGTCGGCTCCGCGCTCGCCGCCGAGTCCGGCTCGCCCGCCCAGCTCATCGCCTTCCGCGCGCTGATGGCCCTCGGCGCCGCGTTCGTGATGCCCGCGACCCTGGCCGTCCTCATGAACGTCTTCGAACGCGAGGAGCAGCCCAAGGCGATCGGCATCTGGGCCGGCGGCGTCGGGCTCGCCATCGCCATCGGCCCCATCACCGGCGGTCTCCTCCTCGACCACTTCTGGTGGGGCTCGGTCTTCCTCGTCAACGTGCCGATCGTGCTCCTCGCCGTCGCGCTGATGCTGTGGCTGGTGCCCGACTCCCGCGACCCGAACCCCGGCCGGATCGACCCCGCCGGCGTCGTCCTGTCGGTCGTCGGCCTGGTCCTGCTCGTCTACGGCATCATCAAGGGCGGCGAACTCGCCGACTTCACCGATCCGGCCGTGCTGTCGACGATCTGCGCGGGCCTGGTCGTCCTCGCCGCGTTCGTGGTCCTCGAGAAGCGCAGCGACCACCCGTCCATCGACGTCACCCACTTCAAGAACAAGGTGTTCTCGGCCGCGATCGCCGTCATCGCGCTGGTCTTCTTCGCGTTGATGGGCGTCACCTTCTTCTCGGTCTTCTACACCCAGAGCGTGCGCGGCTACACGCCGCTGCAGACCGGTCTGCTGATGCTGCCGCTGGCCGCCGCCCAGATGGCCTTCGCGCCGCGGGCCCGGCTCGTCGTCGACCGCTTCGGCATCAAGGCCACGACGACGACCGCCATGCTGGTCATCGCGGCGACCCTGGTGGCGTTCGCCACGCTGGACGAGAACACGCCGATCTGGCTCCTGGAGGCCGTCTTCTTCTGCATGGGCGCCGGCATGGCGCACATCATGACCCCGACCAGCGTCGTGATCATGCAGGCCCTGCCCCGCGAGAAGGCCGGCTCCGCCTCCGCCCTCAGCAACACCTTCCGTCAGGTCGGCGGCGCGCTCGGCATCGCCGTCCTCGGCTCCGTGCTGTCGACGTCGTACCGGGGCGGCATCGAGGACGACCTCGGTGCGCTGCCGGCCGGGCTGCGCGAGACGGCGGGGGAGTCCATCGAGGCGACCCTGGGCGTCGCGGCGAAGCTCGGGGCCCGGGGCGGCGCGCTGGTCGAGCCGGCCGACGCGGCGTTCCTGCACGCGATGCACGTCACCGCCCTGTGGGGAGCGGGGGTGGCGGTCGTCGGCGCCGTCGTCGTGGGCGTCTTCCTGCCCGGCAGGACGAAGGAGCCCCGGCCGGCCCCGGCGGAGGAATTGGCCGAAGCCGGGTCGTGAACACCGCTTTGGGGCGTGCGGCTGAGCGACAATCGCCCCAGCGCGACGAAGGGACGGACGGACATGAGCCTCACGGACGGCGGCACGGGCGTGGAGCAGCCCGCGCGAGGGCGACCCCGCAGTGAGGCCGTGGAACGAGCCATCATCGAGGGCGCGATGAAGCTGCTGGAGGACGGGGTCCCGCTCGGTGAGGTGTCCATCGAGCGGATCGCCCGGACCGCCGGCGTCGGCAAGGCCACCATCTACCGCCGCTGGAGCGGCAAGGAGGAACTCTTCGTCGACGTCCTGCGGGCCGCCGAACCGGAGGACCCCGAACTCCCCGGCACCTCCGTGCGCGACGACCTGATCGTGCTCCTGGAGACGCTGCGCCGGCGCGGACTGGCCACCCGCTCCTCGGCGATCCTGCACAACGTCCGCGCGCAGATGAAGAGCAGCCCCAGGATCTGGACGGCCTACCAGAACACGGTCGTCGCCCCCCGCCGCCGGATCGGCCTCGAGATCCTGCGCCGCGGCCAGGAGAACGGCGAGCTGCGCGCCGACCTCGACCGCGAGCTGATGTACGACATCGTCGTCGGCCCGATGCTCGTGCGGACCGTCCTCCAGCCCGGCGCCGACCTCGGCGAGGGCCTGGCGGAGAGGATGGTCGACGCGCTGCTCAGCGGTCTACGCCCCGTCAGTTCCGGGAACGTTCCACGCTGATGTGCGCGTTTCGTCACAGACCGGTCCTCGTGACCGCGGCCCGGAACCCCTGACGCGGGCCCGTTCGTCCTCGTGCCCGTACGGCCGTCCCAGGACGGCGGGATCCGAGCCGATCATCCCCTAGGGTCGTACACACGGGGGACGAACGGTGTGCACGGCAGGCAGTGAGGCGACGGTATGGCGCAGCAGGCGTACATGACGGAGACGGACAACGGCGGCCCGGGGCCCGGGCGCCGTCGCACCCGGCTTCGACGCCTGATCGGACGTCTGGCCGCGCGGTTGTCCGCGGGCTGGCGCGGCGATCCGCGCATCTGGCGCCGCGGCATCGTGGCGGCCGCGCTCGCGCTGGCGCTCTCCCTGGTGCTGGTGCTGCACTCGCGCATCCCGAACCGCTTCGGCAACCTCGGCAGCCTCACGGAGACGTTCCTGCCGTGGCTGGGCCTGCTCGTCCCGCTGCTGTTCGTGCTCGCGCTGGTGCGCAGGTCGGCGACCGCGCTGATCGCGGTGATCCTCCCGGCCGTGGTCTGGCTGAACCTCTTCGGCGGTCTGCTCACCGACAAGACCGGCAGCGGCGGCGACCTCACCGTCGCCACGCACAACGTCAACGCCGACAACGCCGATCCGTCCGGCACCGCCCGCGACGTGGCCGCGTCCGGCGCGGACGTGCTGGCCCTGGAGGAGCTGACCGCCTCGGCGGTGCCGGTGTACGAGAAGGCGCTGGCGCCGACGTACAAGTACCACTCGGTGCGGGGCACGGTCGGGCTGTGGAGCAAGTACCCGGTGAGCGGCGTGGCGGACGTCGACATCAAGCTGGGCTGGGTCCGCGCGATGCGGGCGACCGTCACGACCCCGGAGGGGCCGGTCGCCTTCTACGTCGCCCACCTGCCCTCCGTCCGCGTCAAGCTCCAGGCCGGGTTCACCGCCCGCCAGCGCGACAAGAGCGCGGACGCGCTGGGCGAGGCGATCGCCGCCGACCCGCTGAGCCGCAAGATCCTGCTCGGCGACCTCAACGGCACGATGAACGACCGCTCCCTCAACGCCGTCACCTCCCAGATGCGTTCGGCCCAGGGCGCGGCGGGCAGCGGCATGGGCTTCAGCTGGCCGGCGTCGTTCCCGATGGCGCGCATCGACCAGATCATGGTGACGGGCGTCGAACCGGTCACCTCGTGGACCCTGCCGGAGACCGGCAGCGACCACCTGCCGGTCGCGGCCCGCGTGAAGGTCACCTCGCCGTAACCCTGTGGAATACCGGGTCGGGCACAGTTTGTTCCGTGACTGAACATAGTGCTCCTATGATGAGCGCGACCCCTCCCGGAAAGGCACAGGCTTCCCCATGCCCCTGGCCCTGCTAGCCCTGGCCGTGGGTGCCTTCGGCATCGGCACCACCGAGTTCGTGATCATGGGCCTGTTGCCCGAGGTCGCGGACGACCTGCACATATCGATCCCGACCGCCGGGCACCTGGTCTCCGCCTACGCCCTCGGCGTCGTCATCGGCGCCCCGCTGCTGGCGGCGGTGACGGCGCGGATGCGGCGCCGCGCGCTGCTGGTGTCGCTGATGGCGCTGTTCGTCGCCGGCAACGCGCTGTCGGCGCTCGCGCCCGGTTACGACTCGCTCCTGGCCGCCCGCTTCCTCAGCGGTCTTCCGCACGGCGCCTTCTTCGGCGTGGGCGCGGTGGTCGCCACCGGCCTGGTCGCGCCCGAGCGCAAGGCGCGCTCGGTGTCGCTGATGTTCCTCGGCCTGACGGTCGCCAACATCGCCGGCGTCCCGGTCGCCACGCTCGTGGGCCAGCACCTGGGCTGGCGCGTGACGTTCCTGGGCGTGAGCGCGATCGGCCTGGCGGCGATCGCCTCGCTGATGCTGCTGATCCCGCGCGAGGTGACCGGAGCGCCGGCCTCGGGCCTGCGCGGCGAACTGCGGGCCCTGAAGTCGCTGCCGGTCTGGCTGGCGCTGGGCACGACGGTGGCGGGCTTCGGCGCGCTGTTCTCCGCGTACAGCTACATCACGCCGATGCTGACCGACGCGGCCGGTTACGCCGGCTCCAGCGTGACGCTGCTGCTCGCCCTGTTCGGCGTGGGCGCGACGATCGGCAACCTGCTGGGCGGACGCCTCGCCGACCACGCGATGCGCCGCACCCTGTTCGCGGGCCTGATCTCCCTCGCGGCCGTCCTGGCGCTCTTCCCCGTCCTGATGCGCGCCCAGTGGAGCGGCGCCCTCGCGGTCGTCCTCCTCGGCGTCGCCGCCTTCGTCGCGGGCAACCCGCTCAACCTGATGGTCATGGAGAAGGCGACGTCGGCCCCTTCCCTGGCCTCCTCCGCCAACCAGGCCGCCTTCAACCTCGCCAACGCCGGCGGCGCCTGGATCGGCGGCCTCGCCCTCGCGGCCGGCTTCGGCGTCACGTCCCCCGCACTGGCGGGCGCGGCCCTCGCGGCGCTGGGCCTGGCGGTGGCGGGCGCGGCCTACGCCGTGGACCGCCACCGAGCCACCACCGCCCCCACCGGCCGCGAACGAATCATCGCCACGCACGTCCCGGAAACGACGGAGGCGGGCGCACACCACTGACACCCCCGGATTCCTGCCGGGGCGCCCCCGTCCGCCCGGCAGGAATCCGAGACGAACCCCCGTCCGCCCTCCGCGGGACCGGGGGGAAGCCCGGTCCCGCAGGGGCGCGGGGAACTGCGCGACCGGTCACGACGGACGCGCGGTCGGTCAGTGGGAGCGCCTCGCACGGCGCTTCGAGGCCGGTGCCGGGTCGGCCTGGCGCCCCCGTCGGGGCAGCCGGCCGGGATCGGGGGGAAGCCCGGTCCCGCAGGGGCGCGGGGAACTGCGCGACCGGCCGCGACGGACGCGCGGTCGGCCTGAAGCACTGTCCCGTACGGCGCGTCGAATCCCCCGCCGGGGGCGGCCCGACGCCCGTCCGGCAGGGCAGCGCACCCGGGGTCCGGGGCGGAGCCCCGGGGGCGGGCACCTCTCGGCCCGCCGAGTCGGGCGGGCGGGTGGGCGAACGCCCCCCTACTCGACGTCGTCGAACCGCGCCAGCTCCCGCAACCACGCCGTCGCCGAGCTGTCCGACGGCGCCCGCCAGTCACCGCGCGGCGAGAGCGAACCCCCGGCCGACACCTTCGGCCCGTTGGGCATCGCCGACCGCTTGAACTGCGCGAACGCGAAGAAGCGACGGCAGAACACCTCCAGCCACCGCCGGATCTCGGGCAGGTCGTACGCCACCCGCTTGGCCGCCGGGAAGCCCGGCGGCCAGGCCCCGGCCTCCGCGTCGTGCCAGGCGTGCCAGGCCAGGAAGGCGATCTTCGACGGCCGGAAGCCGTACCGCAGCACGTGGAAGAGCGTGAAGTCGTGCAGCGCGTACGGGCCGATCTTCGACTCGGTGGACTGCATCTCCTCGCCCGGCACGAGCTCCGGGCTGATCTCGGTGTCGAGGATCGCGGCGAGCGTCCGGCCGGTCTCCTCGTCGAACTGCCCGCTGCTGATGACCCAGCGGATCAGGTGCTGGATCAGCGTCTTCGGCACGCCCGAGTTGACGTTGTAGTGGCTCATCTGGTCGCCCACGCCGTACGTGGACCAGCCGAGCGCCAGCTCCGACAGGTCGCCGGTGCCGAGCACGATGCCGCCGCGCTGGTTGGCGAGCCGGAACAGGTAGTCGGTGCGCAGTCCGGCCTGCACGTTCTCGAAGGTGACGTCGTACACCGGCTCGCCGGAGGAGAACGGGTGGCCCATCTCCTTCAGCATCAGCCGTGCCGTCGGCGTGATGTCCAGCTCGGCCGCGGTGACGCCGAGCGAGTTCATCAGCTTGTGGGCGTTGTCCTTGGTGTGGTCGCTGGTGGCGAAGCCGGGCAGGGTCCAGGCCAGGATGTCGCTGCGCGGGCGGCCCGCGCGGTCCATCGCGCGGGCGGCGACGATCAGCGCGTGCGTCGAGTCCAGGCCGCCGGACACCCCGATGACCACCTTGGGGCCGCCGATCGCCGCGAGGCGCTGCTGGAGGCCCTCGACCTGGATGTTGTACGCCTCGAAGCAGTCCAGGGCGAGGCGGTCGGGGTCGGCCGGCACGAACGGGAAGCGCTCCAGGCGGCGGCGCAGCCCCAGGTCGGTCGCCGGCGGATCCAGCTCGAAGGCGACCGTCCGGAAATCGCCGGTGCGCGCGCGGTGCGTGCGGCGGTTGTCGTCGAACGTGCCCATCCGCTGCCGCTCCTGCCGCAGCAGGTCGAGGTCCACGTCGGCGATCGCGTACTCGTCGCCGAGCGGGAAGCGCTCGGTCTCGGCCAGCAGCACGCCGTTCTCGTAGATCATCGTCTGGCCGTCCCAGGACAGGTCGGTGGTCGACTCGCCCAGGCCGGCCGCCGCGTAGACGTACGCGGCGAGGCAGCGCGAGGACGCCGAACGGCACAGCAGCCTGCGGTCCTCGGCCCGCCCGACCGTGATCGGGCTGCCCGAGAGGTTCACCAGGACGGTCGCACCGGCGAGGGCCGCCTCCGCGCTCGGCGGCACCGGCACCCACATGTCCTCGCAGATCTCCGCGTGCAGCACGAGGCCGGGGACGTCGTCCGCCGCGAACAGCAGGTCCACGCCGAACGGCACGGCCGCGCCGCCGACCCGGATCGACCCGCCGCGCTCGTCGGCGCCGTCGCCGATCTGCCGGCGCTCGTAGAACTCCCGGTAGTTCGGCGGGTACGACTTGGGCACGACACCGAGGACCCGGCCGCGGTGCACGACGACCGCGCAGTTGTAGATCCGGTTGCGGTGGCGCAGCGGGGCGCCGACGACGAGGACCGGCAGCAGCTCGGCGGACCCCGCCACCACCTCCTGGAGCGCCCCCTCGACCTGGTCGAGCAGCGCGTCCTGGAGCAGCAGGTCCTCGATGGAGTAGCCGCACAGTCCCATCTCCGGGAAGACGGCGACGGCGACCCCTTCCTCCGCGCACCGGCGTGCGTGGCGCAGGACCGCTTCGGCGTTGGCATGCGGGTCCGCGATGACGGTGTGGCCCGTGCACGCGGCGACGCGTGCGAAGCCGTGCTGATAGATCGACCAGAAGTTCAACGGAGGCACGCGGGTCAGTGTAATCGTCAGAGCGACACGATGGGGTGGCGCGGGGTGTCGCGCGTCCCCGGGACCGCCGCTCCTCACGAACGCGGCGCGGCCCCGCGGGACTTGAGCATGTCCGCCATCAGCTGGATCTCCGACCGCTGCGCGTCGACCATGCCCTGCGCGAGCCGTTTCTCCACCCGGACCGTGCACTTGGCGACGCAGCCCTCGGCCATGTGGACGCCGCCCCGGTGATGGTCCGTCATCAGCTGGAGGAAGAAGACCTCCGCCTGCTCGCCGTCGAGGGTGCCGAGCTTCTTCATCTCGGCGTCGGTGGCCATGCCCGGCATCAGCGCGCCGTCCTCGCCGGAGGCCATGCCGCTCATGCCCATCCAGGCCATCGGCTCCTGCGAGGACACCTTCGGCAGCCCCCACAGGTCCAGCCAGCCCAGCATCATGCCGCGCTGGTTGGCCTGCGTCTGCGCGATGTCGTAGGCGAGCCGCCGCACCTCCACGTCGGTGGTGCGGTCGCGCACGACGTACGACATCTCGACGGCCTGCTGGTGGTGCACCGCCATGTCCCGGGCGAAGCCGGCGTCCGCCGAACCGGCGGCCGGGACCCCGGGGCCGTCGTCCCCGGCGACGGAGCAGCCGATCGCCCCGGCCGCGACCAGCACCCCGGCCACGGCCACGGCGACTCCCGCGTACCTCACTGCGACAGACCGCCCGTGCACGCGGCGCCCGGCTCGGGCGTCTGCTCGCCCTGCACGAACTTCTCGAAGAACTTGTCCACGTTCGGGTCGCTCGCGCCGGTCACCGTGCGCTGGTGCCCCCACGCGGTGAGCACGATCGGGTCGGCCTGCTTCTCGTCCGGGCTCATGAACGTGTACGGCGTCTTCCCGACCTTCGCCGCCAGCGCGTCGACGTCGGCCTTCGGGGCCTTGTCGGTGTACGTCACCCACACCGCGCCGTGCTCGAGCGAGTGCACGGCGTTCATGTTGTCCAGCGCCTTGGTGTAGACGTCGCCGTCGCAGTTCATCCACACCTGGTGGTGGTCGCCGCCGACCGGGGGCTCGACCGGGTACGTCACGGTCTTGGTGACATGGGTGCGGCCGAGCGTGCCCTTCCAGGTCTTCACGCCGTCCGCGCCGGTGACGAACTTCCCCGAGGTCGCCTTCGCGTCGGTGGAGGAGCCGTCGTCCGACTGCGACTGCACCAGGAAGACGGTTCCGGCGACCAGCCCGGCGACCACGACGACGCTCGCCGTGACGGTGAGCAGACGGTTGCGCCGCTCACGCGCCTGCTCGGCTCGCCGCATCTCCTCTATGCGCGCCTTGCGCGCCGCGTTGGTGCTGTTCTTGGCGGAACCCATGGGGCCTGTCCTTCGGGAAGGGGGCGGACGGTGGGGCGTGCGGGACGTTCGGGTCCGCTGATCGTAAGGGGGACGCAGGGGGATCTCGTAGGCAGGTCACAGCCAAGAGGGGAACCGACAGGGAAGCGACAGGGAGGGGACGCGAAGGGCGGTCCGGGGGACGGGCGAAGGGGACGCGGGCGGCGCGACGTGCGGACCGCGGGGGACGACGGACCGGCCGCGGAGAAATTTGAACGCCGGATGCCTATTATCTACCCTTCCCTCCATGCGGCTCTTGCGATCCACCGACCTGGCGCTGCGCGTGCTGATGCGGCTCGCGGTGGCGGACGGGACCACGCCCACGACGCGTGACGTGGCCGCCGCGATGGCGGTCCCCTACACCCACGCGGCCAAGATCGTGGCCGAGCTCCAGCGCATGGGCCTGCTGGCCGCCCGCCGCGGCCGGGGCGGCGGCCTCGCCCTGACCGAGAAGGGCCGTACGGCGTCCGTGGGCGCCGTCGTCCGTGCCTTCGAGGGCGACGGCGACGTGGTCGACTGCGAGGGCGGCGCGGCCCCCTGCCCCCTGAGCTCCGCCTGCCGCCTGCGGGGCGCCCTGCGCCGGGCCCAGGAGGCCTTCTACGCGTCGCTCGACCCGCTCACCGTGTCGGACGTGGTGGCGGAGCCGACGGGACCGTTGCTGCTGGGGATCCCCAGGATCGTCTGACGGCGGGGGCCGCGCCGGAACCGCTGCGGCGGCTCCCGTGCGGCCGGCCGGAGGCGGCCCCGGTGCGGGGGCCGCCTCCGGCCGGCGCCGGCGAAGCCCCCGCGCTCCCGTGGACGACGGCGTCAGCCGGCCGCCAGCCAGAGGTCCGGGCCGAACACCTCGTAGTGGATGTCGGCCGCGCGCACGCCCTTGGCGAGGAGCTGTTCGCGGACCGCGCGCATGAAGGGGAGCGGACCGCACAGGTACGCGCGCGTGCCGGGGTGGACGGCGACGTCCGTGAGGTCGGCGAGGCCGGTGCGGGCGCCCTGCGGGGCGTCCTGCTCGTACCAGAGGTGGACGGCGGCGTCCGGGAGCTTCGCGGCGTACGCCTCGTGGTCCACGCGCAGGGCGTGGGCCGCGGGGGAACGGTCGGCGTGGACGACGGTGACCGGGGCGCGGTGGTCCGTGGCCGCGAGGTGGGCCAGCATCGCGGTCATCGGGGTCACGCCGATGCCGGCCGAGGCCAGCAGCAGCGGGGTGTCCTCGGCGCCGGACAGGACGAGGTCGCCGTACGGCTCGGAGAGCTCCAGGACGCCGCCCTCGTGCACGCGCGCGTGGAGGTGGTTCGAGACCTCGCCGTCCGGGGCCGCGGCGTCGTGGACGCGCTTCACGCTGATCTGGCGGACGGACGTGCCCGGCGCGCCGGACAGGCTGTACTGGCGGATCTGGCGGGCGCCGTCGGGCAGTTCGGTGCGGACGGAGACGTACTGGCCGGGGAGGAAGTCGCGGACCGGGCCGCCGTCGGCGGGACGGAGGCGGAACGTGACGACGTCGGGCGTCTCCACGACGCGCTCCACGACCTCCCAGGGCCGCCAGGCGTGACCCTCCCGCTCCTCGTACAGCCGCTTCTCGATCGCGATCAGCGCGTTCGCCATCAGCCAGTAGACCTCGTCCCAGGCCGCCGCGACCTCGGGGGTGACCGCCTCGCCGAGGACGCCGGCGATGGCGGCGAACAGGTGCTGGTGGACGACCTCGTACTGCTCGGGGGCCACGCCGAGCGAGGCGTGTTTGTGGGCGATGCGGGCGAGCATCGCGTCCGGGCGGACGTCCGGGCGCTCGACCAGGTGCGTGGCGAAGGCGGCGATCGAGCCGGCCAGGGCCTGGCGCTGGGTGCCGGCGGCCTGGTTGCCGCGGTTGAACAGGTCGCGCAGCAGGTCGGGGTGGGCGGCGAACAGGCCGGAGTAGAAGCGCTCGGTGATCTCGCCGATGGCCGCTCCGACGACGGGGAGCGTGGCGCGGACGGTCGCCGCGGACTGCTCGGACAGCATGGGGCCTCCTCGGGGCGCGTGCCGGGCCGTGGGCGGCGTCCGGCGGTCGGCACGCTAGTAAAAGTTGCATCTGAGATGCAAATTAATGGGGGAGGAGAGGTGAGGGCCGGGCGTTACGGATGTCAGTCCGAACAGGCAAGATGGGCAGCAGAGCGGTACACCCGCCGTGCACGGGGCGTTCAGGCCGCAGTCGCCGCGGCGATCAAGGTCCGCAACGCGCATGAAATGCTGTTGTGGTGGGATGCTCAGGTGCCCGACCGCCTCCCGTGGGACGGGGGACAGGCGGCCTGACCAGCAAGGATGGGGAAGCGGAAGATGGACAAGCAGCAGGAGTTCGTGCTCCGGACGTTGGAGGAGCGCGACATCCGGTTCGTACGCCTGTGGTTCACGGACGTGCTGGGCTTCCTCAAGTCCGTCGCCGTGGCCCCGGCCGAACTCGAGCAGGCGTTCGACGAGGGCATCGGCTTCGACGGCTCCGCGATCGAGGGCTTCGCCCGGGTCTACGAGTCCGACATGATCGCCAAGCCGGACCCCTCCACCTTCCAGGTCCTGCCCTGGCGCGCCGAGGCCCCCGGCACCGCCCGCATGTTCTGCGACATCCTCATGCCGGACGGCTCCCCCTCCTTCGCCGACCCGCGGTACGTGCTCAAGCGCGCCCTCGCCCGCACCTCCGACCTGGGCTTCACCTTCTACACCCACCCCGAGATCGAGTTCTTCCTGCTGAAGGACCGCCCGCTCGACGGCTCCCGGCCGACGCCCGCCGACAACTCCGGCTACTTCGACCACACCCCGCAGAACATCGGCATGGACTTCCGCCGGCAGGCGATCACCATGCTGGAGTCGATGGGCATCTCGGTCGAGTTCTCCCACCACGAGGGCGCCCCCGGCCAGCAGGAGATCGACCTGCGCTACGCCGACGCGCTGTCGACCGCCGACAACATCATGACGTTCCGCCTGGTGATGAAGCAGGTGGCGCTCGAGCAGGGCGTCCAGGCGACCTTCATGCCCAAGCCCTTCTCCGAGTATCCGGGCTCCGGCATGCACACCCACCTCTCCCTCTTCGAGGGCGACCGCAACGCGTTCTACGAGTCCGGCGCCGAGTACCAGCTCTCCAAGGTCGGCCGCTCCTTCATCGCGGGCCTGCTGCGGCACGCGGCGGAGATCTCGGCGGTCACCAACCAGTGGGTCAACTCCTACAAGCGCATCTGGGGCGGCTCGGAACGCACCGCGGGCGCCGGCGGCGAGGCCCCGTCGTACATCTGCTGGGGCCACAACAACCGCTCGGCCCTGGTCCGGGTGCCGATGTACAAGCCCGGCAAGACGGGCTCGGCGCGCGTGGAGGTCCGCTCCCTCGACTCCGGCGCCAACCCCTACCTGGCCTACGCCCTGCTCCTCGCGGCCGGCCTCAAGGGCATCGAGGAGGGCTACGAACTCCCGCCGGGGGCGGAGGACGACGTCTGGGCCCTCTCCGACGCGGAACGCCGCGCGCTCGGCATCGAGCCCCTGCCGCAGAACCTGGGCGAGGCCCTGGCCCTGATGCAGCGCAGCGACCTGGCCGCCGAAACCCTCGGCGAGCACGTCTTCGACTTCTTCCTGCGCAACAAGAAGCAGGAGTGGGAGGAGTACCGGTCGGAGGTCACGGCGTTCGAACTGCGCAAGAACCTGCCCGTTCTCTGAGGCACTCCCGCACACCGGGGCCGGCGGTCGTCGACCGCCGGCCCCGGCTGCTGTGCGCGCCCCTTCGCCCCACCGGAACGGAATCTGGCATTCCGTAACTGCACAGAACCTTGCCAGTCGCTCGGGTGCGGTCCTACTGTCGCGGCAGACCGGAAGAAAGCGCTTTCTCGCCGATGGGTCCGGCCCACCCCGCCCCTCTCATCGGTCTAAATGTCATGCCCATGACATTGGGCAATCCCATGACTTCAGAGGACGAAAGGCGAGACGAGAATGAAACGATCAGTCGCCGTGCGGCTCTCCGCTTTACTGGCCACGGGAGCCCTCGCGGCCGCGACCGGCATGGCCCTGTCCACGTCCACCGCGTCCGCGGCGACCGGTGGAGTCACCGGCTACGCGACCCAGAACGGCGGGACCACCGGCGGCGCGGGCGGGCAGACGGTCCGCGCCACCACCGGCACCGCGATCCACCAGGCCCTGTGCGGCCGGGCCAGCAGTTCCACCCCGATCGTCATCCAGGTCGAGGGCACCATCAACCACGGCAACACCGCCAAGGTGTCGGGCAGCAGCTGCAACACCGCGGCCGGCGTGATCGAGCTCAAGCAGATCAGCAACGTCACCATCGTCGGCGTCGGGAACGGTGCCGTCTTCGACCAGCTGGGCATCCACATCCGGGAGTCCAGCAACATCATCATCCAGAACGTGACCGTCCGGAACGTCAAGAAGTCCGGCTCGCCCACGTCCAACGGCGGAGACGCCATCGGCATGGAGAGCGACGTCCGCAACGTCTGGGTCGACCACGCCACGCTGGAGGCGTCGGGCGGCGAGTCGGAGGGCTACGACGGCCTGTTCGACATGAAGGACAACACGCAGTACGTCACGCTGTCCTACAGCACCCTGCGCAACTCCGGCCGCGGCGGCCTGATCGGCTCCAGCGAGAGCGACCGCTCGAACAGCTACATCACGTTCCACCACAACCTGTACGAGAACATCGACTCCCGCGCGCCCCTGCTGCGCGGCGGCGTCGCGCACATGTACAACAACCACTACAAGAGCCTGAACGAGTCCGGCATCAACTCCCGGGCCGGCGCCCGCGCCAAGGTGGACAACAACTACTTCGAGGACTCCAAGGACGTCCTCGGCACCTTCTACACCACCGAGGCCGGCTACTGGCAGGTCAGCGGCAACGTCTTCGACAACGTGACCTGGTCCTCGCGCAGCAGCGACCACAACCCGGCCGGGCCCGACCCGACGTCGAACACCTCGGTGAGCATCCCGTACGCGTACACCCTCGACGCGGCCGGCTGCGTGCCGAGCGTGGTGAGCCAGACGGCGGGCGCCAACAAGGGCCTGAAGGTCTCGGACGGCAGCTGCACCCCGCAGAGCCCGGGCCCGACCAGCCCCGGCCCGACCAGCCCCGGCCCGACCAGCCCGGGCCCGACCAGCCCCGGCCCGACGAACCCGCCCACCGGGACCAACCTCAGCCTCGGCGCGGGCGCGGACGGCTCCTCCAAGGCCTCCGGGACGAGCTACGGCAACGTCATCGACGGCAGCACGAGCACGTACTGGTCGCCGTCCGGCTCCACCGGCTCCGTCTCGGTCAAGTGGGGCTCCGCCACCACGGTCTCCAAGATCAACATCCGTGAGGCGTCGGGCTCCACGGGCGCCATCGGCTCCTACCGCGTCATCAACCAGGACACGGGCGCCGTCCTGGCCTCCGGCAGCGGAGCGGGCGTCATCAGCTTCGCCCAGACCTCCCTGAAGAAGATCACCTTCGAGATCACCGGCTCGTCCGGCACCCCCAGGGTCGCCGAGTTCGAGACGTACGCGAGCTGACGCCCGCCGGGGGCCGTCGTCATGGCGGCCCCCGGCACCAGCCGGAGCGACGGGCCGCGAAGCGGGTCCGTGCGGCCGACGTGAGGGCGGGGCGAGGGCCGTCCGGGGCCCGGGGCCGCCCGGCGCCCGGCGCCCGGTGGCCGTCCAGGGCCCGGGCATCCCGGACGGGGACGGTGCCGGTGGAAGTCCCCCGCCCGGTCGGCGCCGCTCGCCGGGAGCGGGATCACGTCGGGGGTCATGGAACTCCGGCCTCCTTCGGCGAGCACGGCGTCGGCCGAGCCGCCCCCGACGACCCGGGAGCGCCTCCCCGCCGCCGGGCGGCCCGCCCCGGGCCGGGAGTCCGCACTCCGGCTAGGCTCATGGCCGTACGACCCAGATCCGAGGCACGAGGGAGACCGGGGATGACGTCGGCGCCGGGGCGCAGGAGCAGTACCTTCACACGGCTGCTGCGGCACGGCTTCACCGACCCCTCCGCCGCCGAACGGCTCCTGGACAGCGACGAGCTCTCCCCGCTGCGCAACGACCCCGTGCTGCTGGAAGCCCTGGGCCGGACCGCCGACCCCGACCTCGCGCTGCACGGCCTGGTGCGGCTGCTGGAGGCGCAGCCCGGCGCCACCGCCCGGCGCGAACTGCTCGACACGGTGACCGCGGCCAAGCCGCTGCGGGACCGGCTGCTCGGGGTGCTCGGCGCGTCCGCCGCGCTCGCCGACCACCTGGCCCGGCACCCGCGGGACTGGGAGGCGCTCGTCACGTACGAGCCGCGCGACCTCCACCCGGGGGTGGAGGAGTTCGAACGCGGGCTCGCCGAGGCCACCGACGCGGTGTCGCTGCGCGTCGCCTACCGGCGCTGCCTGCTGGCCATCGCCGCCCGCGACGTGTGCGGCACCACCGACGTCGCCCAGACCGCGGCCGAGCTCGCCGACCTCGCCACCGCCACGCTGCGGGCCGCGCTCGGCCTCGCGGGCGCCGCGGCGCCCGACGACGCCGCGCTGTGCCGGCTCGCCGTGATCGCGATGGGCAAGTGCGGGGGACACGAGCTCAACTACGTGTCCGACGTCGACGTCATCTTCGTGGCGGAGTCCGTCGAGGGGGCCGACGAGGACAAGGCCCTGCGGGCCGCCACCAGGCTGGCCTCGCACATGATGCGGATCTGCTCGGAGAGCACGGTCGAGGGGTCCATCTGGCCCGTCGACGCCAACCTGCGGCCCGAGGGACGCAACGGGCCCCTGGTCCGTACCCTCAGCAGTCATCTGGCCTACTACCAGCGCTGGGCCAAGACCTGGGAGTTCCAGGCCCTGCTCAAGGCCCGGCCGGTCGCCGGGGACCTCGCGCTGGGCGAGGAGTACGTCGCCGCCGTCGAGCCGCTCGTGTGGCAGGCCGCCGAACGCGAGAACTTCGTCGCCGACGTGCAGAAGATGCGGCGGCGGGTCGTCGAGAACATCCCCGTCGCCGAGATCGAGCGCGAGCTGAAGCTCGGGCCGGGAGGCCTGCGGGACGTCGAGTTCGCCGTGCAGCTGCTCCAGCTGGTGCACGGGCGGGCCGACGCCTCCCTGCGCAGCGGCACGACGCTCGACGCGCTGCAGGCCCTGGCCGCGGGCGGCTACGTGGGCCGCGCCGACGCCGTGCAGCTCGACGAGGCGTACCGGTTCCTGCGGTCGATGGAGCACCGCATCCAGCTCTACCGGCTGCGGCGCACCCACCTCGTACCGGAGGGGGAGGCCGACCAGCGCCGGCTCGGACGGTCGCTGGGGCTGCGCGCCGACCCCGTGGGCGAACTGAACCGCGAGTGGAAGCGGCACGCCGCCGTCGTGCGGCGGCTGCACGAGAAGCTGTTCTACCGGCCGCTGCTCGACGCGGTCGCCCAGCTGCCCTCCGGCGAGGTGCGGCTGAGCAGCGCCGCGGCACGGGAGCGGATGGTGGCGCTCGGCTACGCCGACCCCGCCGCCGCGCTGCGGCACCTGGAGGCGCTCGCCTCCGGCGTCACGCGCAAGGCGGCGATCCAGCGGACGCTGCTGCCGGTGCTGCTCGGGTGGTTCGCCGACTCCGCCGACCCGGACGCCGGGCTGCTCAACTTCCGCAAGGTGTCGGACGCGCTGGGCAAGACGCCCTGGTACCTGCGGCTGCTGCGGGACGAGGGGGCGGCCGCGGAGAACCTCGCACGGGTGCTGTCCGCCGGGCGGCTCGCGCCCGACCTGCTGATGCGGGCCCCCGAGGCGGTCGCGTTGCTCGGCGACGGCGACGGGAACGGCGGGGGCCTGGAGCCGCGCGGGCGGCAGCACCTGGAGCAGGAGATCCTCGCGACGGTCGGACGGGCCGGCAACGGCGAACAGGCGGTCACGGCGGTCCGCGGCGTCCGGCGCCGCGAGCTGTTCCGCACGTCCGCCGCCGACATCGTCAGCTCCTACGGCACCGAGACGCAGCCCGCCGAGCCGGATCAGGGGGCCCTCGTCGACCGGGTCGGCTCCGCCGTGTCGAACCTGACGGCCGCGACGCTGGCCGGAACCCTGCGGGCCGTGGTGCGCGACGGCTGGGGGGACACCCTGCCCACCCGGTTCGCCGTCATCGGCATGGGACGCTTCGGGGGCCACGAACTGGGTTACGGGTCCGACGCGGACGTGCTGTTCGTGCACGAGCCGCAGGACGGCGTCGACGAGCGGGAGGCGGCCCGGGCCGCGGGCCGGGTCGTCGCCGAGATGCGGCGGCTGCTGCAGATGCCCAGCGCCGACCCGCCGCTGCTGATCGACGCGGACCTGCGGCCCGAGGGGAAGTCCGGGCCGCTGGTGCGGACGCTGAAGTCGTACGAGGCCTACTACCGGCGGTGGTCGCTGGTGTGGGAGTCGCAGGCGCTGCTGCGGGCGGAACCCGTCGCCGGGGACGAGGAGCTGGGGCGGCGGTTCGTCGAGCTCGTCGACCCGCTGCGGTACCCGGAGCGGGGGCTGGGGGAGGAGGCCGTGCGGGAGATCCGGCGGCTGAAGGCGCGGATGGAGTCGGAGCGGTTGCCGCGGGGGGCCGATCCCAAGCTGCACACCAAGCTCGGGCCGGGGGGACTGTCCGACGTGGAGTGGACCGTGCAGTTGCTGCAGCTGCGGCACGGGTGGGAGCTGGCCGGGCTGCGGACGACCCGGACCCGTACGGCGCTGACCGCCGCGCGGGAGGCCGGGCTGCTGTCCGCGGAGGACGCGGGGATCCTGGACGAGGCGTGGGTGCTGGCCACGCGCGTGCGGAACGCGGTGATGCTGGTGCGGGGGCGGGCCGGGGACACGTTTCCGTCGGACGGGCGGGAGGTGGCGGCGGTGGGGAGGTACCTGGGGTACGGGCCCGGGCACGTGGGGGACATGCTGGACGACTACCGGCGTACCGCTCGGCGGGCTCGGGGAGTGGTGGAGGAGTTGTTCTACGGGGGGTAGGGGGTCACTCCGCCTGCCGGGGGTGCCGTCACGCCTGCGGGTGGGTGCCTGCGGGTGGGCGGCTTCCGGTGGGCGCCTGCGGGTGGGGGGTGGGTCGGGGTCGTAGCGGTGCGGCGAGCCCGTCGCGCGTTGGGCGTACTGCTGCTTGCTGCCACGGTGCACGTCGGCTGTGACGAGCTGAGCGACGGGCTCCAGCCGCACCGCCACGACCCGCTCCCGCCGTCTCGCGGGTGCGGCAGCGTGGTGGCTGCGCCGTCTCGGCCGGTCCGCTTGTGCTGTCTTGCGGGTGCGGGTGCGGGTGCGGGTGCGGGTGCGGGTGCGTGGTGGCTGCGCCGTGTCGACCGGCCTGCTCCCGCCGGCTTGCGGGTGCGGCAGCGTGGTGGCTGCGCCGTGTCGGCCGGTCCGCTTGTGCTGTCTTGCGGGTGCGGGTGCGTGGTGGTTGCGCCGTCTCGGGCGGTCCGCTTCTGCTGTCTTGGGCGGGGTGGGATTCAGGCCTGTTTGGGGAGCAAGGGGGGTGGTGTCTGGTGTGTCGGTATGGTTCTCGGCAGGGTGTACGGCAGGGAGCCGTACCAGAGGCGGGTCACCGTGAAGCCGAAGGCCAGGCAGAGCAGGCCGCCCACCGCGTCCAGCCAGAAGTGGTTCGCCGTGGCGACGATGACCACCAGGGTGGCCGCCGGGTAGAGCAGGCCCAGGACGCGGACCCAGGGGACCGTGGCCAGGGCGAAGATCGTCAGGCCGCACCACAGGGACCAGCCGATGTGCATGGACGGCATCGCGGCGTACTGGTTCGACATGTTCTTCAGGTCGCCGGAGGCCATCGAACCCCAGGTCTGGTGGACCACGACCGTGTCGACGAAGTCGGCGCCGTTCATGAGGCGCGGCGGTGCCAGGGGATACAGGTAGTAGCCGACCAGGGCCACGCCCGTGGTGGCGAAGAGGACCATGCGGGTGGCCGCGTAACGGCCCGGATGGGAGCGGTAGAGCCACACCAGGACGCCGAGCGTCACCACGAAGTGCAGCGTGGCGTAGTAGTAGTTCATGCCGATGATGAGCCAAGTCACCGAGTTCGCGGCATGGTTGACCGACTGTTCCACGGCGATGCCCAGCTGGTGCTCGGCCCTCCAGATCCAGTCGGCGTTGCGCAGGGCCTCGGCCTTCTGCTCCGGGACCGCGTTGCGGATCAGCGAGTACGTCCAGTAACTCACCGCGATCAGCAGGATCTCGAACCAGAGGCGGGGGCGACGGGGGGCGCGCAGCCGGTGCAACGGACCCGGAGGTCTCCCGGCCGTGACGGAGTGGGGAGCGGCCTCTTCACGGCCTCCCAGTGACGTCACGGTCGAATCACCCATGGACACAGAGTCTGCCAGAAAAGCCTTTTCAACAGATCATCCCCTGGTCCTGCCGGACCCGCATGTTCTCCCCCCGGGGGGACCCCTACGGGCGGTGGCGGTCGCCGGGCGCCGAGGCCGTGGAGCCGCGCACCACGAGTTCCGGCATGAAGACGAACTCGCTGTGCGGGGCCGGGGTGCCGCCGATCTCCTCCAGGAGCGTGCGGACCGCCGCCTGGCCCATCGCCGGGACCGGCTTGCGGATGGTGGTCAGGGGCGGGTCGGTGAAGGCGATCAGGGGCGAGTCGTCGAAGCCGACGACGGAGATGTCCCGGGGGACCGCGAGGCCGCGCTGCCGTGCCGCCCGTATCGCGCCCAGGGCCATCATGTCGCTGGCGCAGACCACCGCCGTGCAGTCGCGGTCCATCAGGGCCGTCGCGGCCGCCTGGCCGCCCTCCAGGGTGTACAGGGAGTGCTGGACGAACTCCGTCTCGATCGTCTCCGGGCTCAGCCGCAGCTGCTCCTGCACCGCGCGGACGAAGCCCTCGATCTTGCGCTGGACCGGGACGAACCGCTTCGGTCCGAGCGCCAGGCCGATGCGGGTGTGCCCCAGGGACGCGAGGTGGGTGACCGCCAGGGTCATCGCCGCGCGGTCGTCGGGGGAGATGAAGGGGGCCTGGACCTTCGGGGAGAAGCCGTCCACGAGGACGAAGGGGACGCCCTGGGCGCGCAGCTGCTCGTAGCGCTGCATGTCGGCCGTGGTGTCCGCGTGCAGGCCGGAGACGTAGATGATGCCGGCGACGCCCCGGTCGACCAGCATCTCGGTCAGCTCGTCCTCCGTGGAACCGCCCGGCGTCTGGGTGGCGAGGACCGGGGTGTAGCCCTGGCGGGTCAGCGCCTGGCCGATGACCTGGGCCAGGGCCGGGAATATCGGGTTCTCCAGCTCGGGCGTGATCAGGCCGACCAGGCCCGCGCTGCGCTGACGCAGGCGGACCGGGCGCTCGTAGCCCAGTACGTCCAGGGCGGCGAGCACGGACTGGCGGGTGGTGGCGGCGACGCCGGGCTTCCCGTTGAGGACGCGGCTGACGGTCGCTTCGCTCACCCCCGCCTGCGCAGCGATGTCGGCAAGCCGTGTGGTCACAGGGGTGGACTGTACCGGCCAGGTGTCACCTTGCACACCAATCGGACGCCGGGGGCGTCCCGCCCGGTTCGACCGGGGCTGCTGCCTCATCGCGCTCCCTCGTGAAAGTGATGGCAAGAGCTTGCAGAGTCTTGCACAACAGCCCGGTCCCCTGCTGGGTGGCCGCTCAACCGCGCCAACAACGATCTCACGGCGGTTGTCATCAGGTCACGTCCGGATAACTTCGGAGACGTCTTGCACTTTTTTTCTGCAAGGTCTTTCGCGCCGCTTACATGGCTGTTACGTTCTCGTCGCCCGGCGGCCGCCGCAAAGGCGCAGTCGGCAAGTGGACAGGGACGGCGGACGGGGCCGCTCCTGTGACTACACGGGCTTTCACCCTCAAGGAGAACTCATGCGGCGTGGCATAGCGGCCACCGCGCTGGTGGCGTCCCTCGCCCTCGCGGCGACGGCCTGCGGCGGAAGCGACAGCGGCGACTCGGCCGACGGCCCGGTCACCATCACCTGGTGGGACACCTCCAACGCGACGAACGAGGCGCCGGCGTACCAGGCCTTGATCAAGGAGTTCGAGGCCGCCAACAAGGACATCAAGGTCAAGTACGTCAACGTCCCCTTCGACCAGGCGCAGAACAAGTTCGACACCGCCGCCGGCTCCAAGGGCGCCCCGGACGTGCTGCGCTCCGAGGTCGGCTGGACCCCCGCCTTCGCCAAGAAGGGCTACTTCCTGCCGCTGGACGGCACCGAGGCCCTCGCCGACCAGGCGAAGTTCAAGTCCAACCTGATCGAGCAGGCCAAGTACGAGGGCAAGACCTACGGCGTGCCCATCGTCACCGACACGCTCGCCCTGGTCTACAACAAGGAGCTCTTCGCCAAGGCCGGCGTCACCGCCGCCCCGAAGACCTGGGACGAGCTGAAGACGGCCGCCGCCACCATCAAGGACAAGACCGGCGTCGACGGCTACTGGGGCTCCACCCAGGCCTACTACGCCCAGTCCTTCCTCTACGGCGAGGGCACCGACACCGTCGACGCCGACGCCAAGAAGATCACCGTCAACTCGGCGGAGGCCAAGAAGGCGTACGGCACCTGGCTCGGCCTGTTCGACGGCAAGGGCCTGCACAAGGCCGACACCACCGCCGACGCCTACGCCCACATCCAGGACGCCTTCGTCAACGGCAAGGTCGCCGCGATCGTCCAGGGCCCCTGGGAGATCACGAACTTCTACAAGGGCACCGCGTTCAAGGACAAGAACAACCTGGGCATCGCCACCGTCCCGGCCGGCTCCACCGGCAAGGCGGGCGCCCCGACCGGCGGCCACAACCTGTCCGTCTACGCCGGCTCCGACGAGGCCCACCAGAAGGCCGCGCTGAAGTTCCTCAACTTCATGACCTCCGCGAAGTCCCAGGCGGCCGTCGCGCTGAAGAACTCCACGCTGCCGACCCGCGACGACGCCTACACCGACCAGGTCAAGGCCGACCCGGGCATCGCCGGCTACGGCACCGTCCTGTCCGCCGCCCAGCCGCGCCCGGCCCTGCCGGAGTACAGCTCGCTGTGGGGGCCGCTGGACACCGAGCTGCCCAAGATCGCGGGCGGCAAGGAGTCCCTCGACAAGGGTCTGGGCAACGCCGAGACCGCCATCGCCAAGCTGGTTCCGGACTTCAGCAAGTGAGTCCCGCGTGGCCGTCGGATCACCCCCGCCCGGGGCGGGACTGATCCGGCGGCCACCGGCCTGTGCCCGGCCCCGCCCCCCGACCGCAGATCCTCCAGAAGGTGTCGAACCATGACAGTCGCCATCGACCGCGCGACCGGCAAGCGCCGCGGTGACGCGCCGCGGCCCGGGCTGGGCCAGCGCCTGAAGCACGGCTACCAGAGGCACTGGTACGCCTACGCGATGATCGCCCCCGTGATCGTCGTGCTCGGCGTGCTCGTGCTGTACCCGCTGGCGTACGGCCTCTACCTCACGCTCACCGACGCCAACAGCCTGAACACGGCCCGCACCATCGGCGTCAACGAGATCGAGGCCACCTACAAGTTCATCGGTCTCGACAACTACGCCGACATCCTGTGGGGCGAGACCGCCTACGACCGCTTCTGGTCGCACTTCCTCTGGACGATCGTGTGGACGGCCGCCTGCGTCGCCCTGCACTACACCATCGGCCTCGGCCTCGCGCTGCTGCTCAACCAGAAGCTGCGCGGCCGCACCTTCTACCGGCTGATCCTGATCCTGCCCTGGGCCGTGCCCACCTTCGTCACCGTCTTCGGCTGGCGGTTCATGCTCGCCGACGGCGGCGTCATCAACGCCGGCCTCGACGCGCTGCACCTGCCGACACCGCTGTGGCTGGAGGACACCTTCTGGCAGCGGTTCGCCGCGATCATGGTCAACACCTGGTGCGGCGTGCCGTTCATGATGGTCTCCCTGCTCGGCGGCCTGCAGTCCATCGACTCCTCCCTCTACGAGGCCGCCGAGATGGACGGCGCCAACGCCTGGCAGCGGTTCCGCTACGTCACCCTGCCGGGCCTGAGGTCCGTCAGCTCCACCGTCGTCCTCCTCGGCATCATCTGGACCTTCAACCAGTTCGCCGTGATCTTCCTGCTGTTCGGCAACACCGCCCCCGACGCCCAGATCCTCGTCACCTGGGCGTACTACCTCGGCTTCGGACAGCAGCCGCGTGACTTCGCTCAGTCGGCCGCCTACGGCATCCTGCTGCTGGCCATCCTGATCGTCTTCACCTCGTTCTACCGCCGCTGGCTGAACCGCAACGAGCAGCAGCTCGCGATCTGAGGCAGGAGTTCCCATGAGCACGACCACCGTCGAGACCTCCGCCGACGCGACCGAGCCCCGTTCCGCCGGCACCCCCGCGAACACCCGGGGCCGGGGCAAGCGCGGCCCCCTCGCCTCCCTCGCCTCCCACGGCGTCCTGACCGTCGCGAGCATCGTCGCGCTGTTCCCGATCGCCTGGCTGGTGTTCCTCTCCCTCGGCCCGGACAAGGACGACTACCTCCACCCCGGACGCATCTGGTCCAAGATGACGTTCGACAACTACACGTTCGTCCTGCAGGAGACGAACTTCTTCGACTGGCTGAAGAGTTCGCTGATCGTCTCGCTGGGCACCACCGTGATCGGCGTGCTGATCGCCGCCACCACCGGCTACGCCGTCTCCCGCATGCGCTTCCCCGGCTACCGGAAGTTCATGTGGGTGCTGCTGGTCACCCAGATGTTCCCGATCGCCGTCCTGATCGTGCCGATGTACCAGATCCTGTCGGAGCTCCAGCTCATCGACACGTACGTCGGCCTGATCCTCGTCTACTGCTCGACCGCGGTGCCCTACTGCGCCTGGCTGCTCAAGGGCTACTTCGACACCATCCCGTTCGAGATCGACGAGGCCGGACGCGTCGACGGCCTGACCCCGTTCGGCACCTTCGCGCGGCTGATCCTGCCGCTCGCCAAGCCGGGCCTCGCGGTCGCCGCGTTCTACAGCTTCATCACGGCCTTCGGCGAGGTCGCCTTCGCCACCACCTTCCTGCTGGACGACCAGAAGTACACGCTCGCCGTCGGCCTGCAGAGCTTCGTCAGCGAGCACGACGCCCAGCGCAACCTCATGGCCGCCACCGCGGTGCTGATCGCGATACCCGTCTCCGCGTTCTTCTACCTCGTGCAGAAGAACCTGGTGACCGGCCTGACCGCAGGCGGCACGAAGGGCTGACGCCCCGTCGCAGCCCGAGGTGAGAAGACTCCCGCGCCCCTGACGGCGCGGGTGGCGGCCGCGGTGTCCATCCGACCCCGCCGGCACCGCGGCCGCCTCGTCACCCGCCGCCCCCGCTGGACCCCCAGCCCCTGACCGCACTCCCGCTACGTACCAAGGACGCCATGAGCCAGCAGCACTCCGCCGCCCCGGCCCCCACCTCCCGGCCCGCCTCGGCCGTCGCCACCGTCGCCAAGCGCCGCGACTGGTGGCGGGACGCGGTGATCTACCAGGTGTACCCGCGCAGCTTCGCCGACAGCAACGGCGACGGCATGGGCGACCTGGAAGGCGTACGCTCCCGCCTCCCGTACCTGCGCGACCTCGGCGTCGACGCCGTGTGGCTCAGCCCCTTCTACGCCTCCCCGCAGGCCGACGCCGGCTACGACGTCGCCGACTACCGGGCCGTCGACCCCATGTTCGGCAACCTCCTCGACGCCGACGCCCTGATCCGCGACGCCCACGAGCTGGGCCTGAGGATCATCGTCGACCTCGTCCCCAACCACTCCTCCGACCAGCACGAGTGGTTCAAGCGCGCGGTGGCGGAGGGCCCGGGCTCGCCGCTGCGGGACCGCTACCACTTCCGCGCGGGCAAGGGGAAGGACGGCGAGCTCCCGCCCAACGACTGGGAGTCCATCTTCGGCGGGCCGGCCTGGACGCGGGTCACCGAGCCCGACGGCACGCCCGGCGAGTGGTACCTCCACCTGTTCGCCCCCGAGCAGCCCGACTTCAACTGGGAGCACCCGGCCGTCGGCGACGAGTTCCGCTCCATCCTGCGCTTCTGGCTCGACATGGGCGTCGACGGCTTCCGCATCGACGTCGCGCACGGCCTGGTGAAGGCGCCGGGCCTTCCCGACCTCGGCTCCCACGACCAGCTCAAGCTGCTGGGCAACGATGTCATGCCGTTCTTCGACCAGGACGGCGTGCACGAGATCTACCGGCAGTGGCGCACCGTCCTCGACGAGTACGCGGGCGAGCGGATCTTCGTCGCGGAGGCGTGGACCCCCACCGTCGAGCGCACCGCGAACTACGTGCGCCCCGACGAGCTCCACCAGGCCTTCAACTTCCAGTACCTCAGCACGTACTGGGACGCGGCGGAGCTCCGCGAGGTCGTCGACCGCACCCTGGAGGCCATGCGGCCCGTCGGCGCCCCCGCCACCTGGGTGCTGTCCAACCACGACGTCACCCGCCACGCCACCCGCTTCGCCAACGCCCCCGGCCTCGGCACCCAGATCCGCCTGGCCGGCGACCGCGACCTGGGCCTGCGCCGGGCCCGGGCGGCGACCCTGCTGATGCTCGCCCTCCCCGGCTCGGCGTACGTCTACCAGGGCGAGGAACTCGGCCTCCCGGACGTGGTCGACCTGCCCGACGAGGTCCGCCAGGACCCCGCGTACTTCCGCGGCGCGGGCCAGGACGGCTTCCGCGACGGCTGCCGCGTCCCGATCCCCTGGACGCGCGAGGGCACGTCGTACGGCTTCGGGACCGGCGGCAGCTGGCTGCCGCAGCCGGCCGACTGGGCCGAGCTGAGCGTGGAGGCGCAGCAGGGCGACCCGGCGTCGACCCTGGAGCTCTACCGCGCGGCCCTCCACCTCCGCCGCACCCACCCCGACCTGGGCGCGGGCGAGGCGGTGGAGTGGCTGAAGGCGCCGGAGGGCGTCCTGGCCTTCCGCCGCGGCGACTTCGTCTGCGTCGCCAACACGTCCGGCGAGTCCGTCCGGATCCCGTCCTACGGCCGCCTCCTGCTCACCAGCGGCGGCGAACCGGCCGAGACGGACGGCGAGGCGAAGCTGCCGGCGGACACGACCGCCTGGTGGACCCGAGCCTGACCGACACGCCGAAGGGCCCGCCGTTCCCCCTCCCCGGGGAGCGGCGGGCCCTTCGGCGTGTCCCGGCGGGGCGGCCGGGTGAATCCCCCTGAAACATTTCCCGCGGTCCACCGCGTCTGTGGGGTGTAGGCAGACGGAAAGGTGCCGAGGGGTGGGAATGAGAAGGTCCAGGACGTCGTCCCGGACGGAAGAGTTCATGGAGTTCACGGCGCTGCGCGCCGGGCACCTGCACCGCTGCGCGTGCCTGCTCACCAGCGGGGACACGCACCTCGCGGAGGACCTGGTGCAGGAGACGCTCAGCCGGATGTACACCCTGTGGGGCCGGATGGCCCGGATCGACAACCCGGCGGCGTACGCCCAGACCGTCCTCGTGCGCACGTTCCTGACGCAGCGGCGGAAGTACTCCGCCACCGAACGTCCCCTGGCGGACGTGCCGGACGCCCCGGGCTCGCGCGGCACGGACGACCCGGCCCTGCGGATCGCGCTGCTCCAGGCGCTGCGCGAGCTGCCGCCCAAGGACCGGGCGGTGGTGGTGCTGCGGTACTGGGAGGACCGCAGCGTGGAGGAGACGGCCCACGTCATGAACGTCAGTTCCTCGGCCGTCCGCACCCGCTCGACCCGGGCCCTGGCGAAGCTCCGCGAGCGGCTGGGCGGCAGCCTCACCGAGCTGATCGCCCCCGTCTGAGCGGGCCTCCCGCCGCTCCTCCGCAGACTTCACGGCGAACGGCCGGCCCCCGGGGGCGCCGGACCGGTTCGCCGCCACGCTTCCCGTCCACACCCACACAGGAACTGGTGGTTCCGCATGCACTTCGAAGACGAGCTCGGGAAGGCCCTCCGCCACACGGCGGACACCTTCACCGCGGAATGGCGCCCCCTGGCGGAGCGCAGCCTGGCCCGTGGCCGCCGCAGACTGGCCCGCCGCCGGGCCTCCGTCGTCGCCGGCGGCGCCCTGGCCGTCGCCCTCGTGGCCACGGCCGGCGTCCGGCTGGACGGAGCGCCGGACGACGGCGACGTCCGGGGCGGTCAGGCCGCGACGCCGGACGCCGGCTACCGGCACTTCGAGGTCACCGCCGAGCAGATGGAGAACATCCTCCGGAACGGCATGGACCGCGCCGGGATCCCCGTCATGAGGCCGAAGGTGGAGGGTACGGGCAGTTCCGACCGGGCCCGTGCGGCGACGGCCGCGATCGACTTCGACGACAGCGGGGGCGGGGCGACGGTCACGCTCTCCGTGCGCCGCGTCGACCCGTCGGAGCGGGACCTGAAGAAGCTGATCACCTGCCCGCCCGAGGAGGACTCGCCGTACGAGGAGTGCACGACCCAGCCCGACAACCGGGCCGTGAAGGGGTACACCGGGGCGGGCGAGGCGGGCGGGGTCAAGGAGTGGGCGGTCACGATGCTCTCGCCCAACGGGTACCTGATCGAGGTCGCCACCCACAACCTGCCCCGGGCGGAGTTCGTGGTCGGGAGAACCGAGGTGGCGGACGTGACCCGCAACCCCCGCATGAACCCGGGCAAGTTGCGCCACCTGGCGATGTTCGTCGACGGATCGTTCTCCGGCGACGGCAGGCCCAACTCCTTCGGGACCGTCGAGCCGGGTTCCAGGGCCGAGCCGGGTGACATCCTGCCCGTCCTGAAGGCGTTGCTGCCCAAGCGCCTCCACGTCCACTCGGAGGGCGCCGCCTCCGGGGCGGAGGGCCATGTCGTCGTGGTCGACCCGGAGACCGGGGACCGTACCTACATCGAGGCCGTGCGGACCGTCCCCGACGGCAGGTCCCTGACCGAGACCCTGGCCGACGGCACCAAGGTGGGCGCCCAGCGGCTTCCCGGCGAGCAGCCCGGAGTCGTGCAACTCCGGGTCGAAGCCCTGCGGGTGAACGGGCTGGCGATGTCCCTCTCCGCCTACAACGCCCCGAGTCCCGCCTCCGAGAAGAGCGGCGCCGCACCCCTGATCACGGCAGAGGAGCTCAAGGGCATCGCCACCAGCCGCACCTGGCTGCTCGCGCGGTAGCGCCGGCGGCAGGACCCGGAGCGCCGGACACGGGACCGGCGGCACGCCCCGCCGGGGCGCCGCCGGTCCACGCCGTTGAGGCGGCAACTTCTTGCAGATCTTTCCTCCGCACCCCTGCCCTTTCGGCCCGCGCGCCGTTAACATCGCGCCACCGCAAGGTTTCTGAAAGATTTCAGCAAGAACCTTCAACGGAGAAGGAACCCCCACATGGTCAGCAGCAGAACTCTTTCGGGCGCCCTCGCCCTGGCCGCGGGGGCGGCCCTCATGGCCCCCGCGACCGCCGCCCACGCCTCCCCGCCCGGCACCAAGGACGTCACCGCCGTCCTCTTCGAGTGGAACTTCGCCTCGGTCGCCAAGGAGTGCACCACCACGCTCGGCCCCGCCGGCTACGGATACGTCCAGGTCTCCCCGCCCGCCGAGCACATACAGGGCTCGCAGTGGTGGACGTCCTACCAGCCGGTCAGCTACAAGATCGCCGGACGGCTCGGCGACCGCACGGCCTTCCGGAACATGGTCGACACCTGCCACGCGGCGGGCGTGAAGGTCGTCGTCGACGCCGTCGTCAACCACATGTCGGCCGGCAGCGGCACCGGCACCGGCGGGTCGTCGTACACCAAGTACGCCTACCCCGGCCTGTACTCCTCGTACGACTTCGACGACTGCACCTCCCAGATCTCCAACTACTCCGACCGCTGGAACGTCCAGCACTGCGAGCTCGTCGGCCTCGCCGACCTCGACACCGGTGAGAACTACGTGCGCGGCGCCATCGCCGGGTACCTGAACGACCTGCTCTCCCTCGGCGCCGACGGCTTCCGCGTCGACGCGGCCAAGCACATCGACACCGCCGACCTCGCCGACATCAAGTCCCGGCTGAGCAATCCGTCGGTGTACTGGAAGCAGGAGGTCATCTACGGCTCCGGCGAGGCCGTCCAGCCCACCGAGTACACGGGCAACGGCGACGTCCAGGAGTTCCGCTACGCCTACGACCTCAAGCGGGTCTTCAACAACGAGAACCTCGCCTACCTCAAGAACTACGGCGAGGGCTGGGGCTACATGAGCAGCGGTGTCTCCGGTGTCTTCGTCGACAACCACGACACCGAGCGCAACGGCTCCACCCTGAACTACAAGGACGGCGCCAACTACACCCTGGCCAACGTCTTCATGCTCGCCTGGCCCTACGGCGCCCCGGACGTCAACTCCGGCTACGAGTGGTCGGACGCCGACGCCGGCCCGCCCAACGGCGGCCGTGTCGACGCCTGCTGGCAGAGCGGCTGGAAGTGCCAGCACGCCTGGCCGGAGATCAAGTCGATGGTGGCCTTCCGCAACGCCACGCGCGGCGCGGCCGTCACGAACTGGTGGGACAACGGAGGCGACGCGATCGCCTTCGGGCGGGGCAGCAAGGGGTTCGTGGCGATCAACCACGAGTCGGGCTCGCTGAGCCGGACGTACCAGACCTCGCTGCCCGCGGGCACCTACTGCAACGTGCAGAACAACACCACGGTGAGCGTGAACTCCAGCGGGCAGTTCACGGCCACCCTGGGCTCAAACACGGCACTGGCGATCTACGCCGGCAAGTCGGGCTGCTGAGCCCTCCGCCGACCCGGCACGTCACCGCGCACGGCCCGTCCGGCCGTGCGCGGTACGCGGAGACGCCGTCGTGCGCGACTCGCTTCCCAGGGCCTTTGTGAAAGTTCTTGCCGTCGGTTTCAAGCCTCTTGCTGTAAAGCTTTCGTTAGCGGTACGGTCGCGCGGACGCCCGGCGACGAAGCCGATCAGGCCATGCCGCGGCGCAGGGGTCGGACCCGAGAGAGCCGCAATCGCAAGGAGTTCCCGCCTGTGATACCGAGATGGCCGGCGCCCCCGACGCGCCGCAGCGCCCATGCCGGACGGGTCGCGACGGTCACCGTCGCCGCACTCGCCGCAGCCCTGGTACCGCCGCTGGCGGCCCACGCCGACACCCCGCCCCCACCCCCGTCCGACGCGAAACTCGCGTCGGCGCCCGCCCGGCACGACGCCACGCGCGAGCAGTTCTACTTCGTCCTGCCGGACCGCTTCGCCAACGGGGACACCGGCAACGACAGGGGCGGCCTCACCGGCTCACGCCTCACCACCGGCTACGACCCCACCGACAAGGGCTTCTACCAGGGCGGTGACCTCAAGGGCCTGACCAAGCGCCTCGACTACATCAAGGGCCTCGGCACCACCGCCATCTGGATGGCCCCGATCTTCAAGAACCGTCCCGTGCAGGGCACGGGGAGCAACGCCTCGGCCGGCTACCACGGTTACTGGATCACCGACTTCACCCAGGTCGACCCGCACTTCGGCACCAACAAGGACCTCGAGACCCTCATCGCCAAGGCGCACGCCAAGGGCATGAAGGTCTTCTTCGACGTCATCACCAACCACACCGCGGACGTCGTCGACTACGAGGAGAAGTCCTACGACTACCTCTCCAAGGGCGCCTTCCCCTACCTGACGAAGGACGGCGAGCCCTTCGACGACGCCGACTACGCGGCCGGCGGCCGGCCGTTCCCCGCCGTCGACGCCGGCTCCTTCCCGCGCACCCCGAAGGCCACCGCGGCCACCAAGGTCCCGTCGTGGCTCAACGACCCGACGATGTACCACAACCGCGGCGACTCCACCTTCGCCGGCGAGAGCTCCACCTACGGCGACTTCTCCGGCCTCGACGACCTGTGGACCGAGCGTCCCGAGGTCGTCAGCGGCATGGAGAAGATCTACCAGCGCTGGGTGAGGGACTTCGACATCGACGGCTTCCGGATCGACACCGTGAAGCACGTCAACATGGAGTTCTGGACCCGGTGGGCCACCGCCCTGGACGCCTACGCGGCGAAGCACGGGCGGGACGACTTCTTCATGTTCGGCGAGGTCTACTCCGCCGACACCGACGTCACCTCCCCGTACGTCACCCAGGGCCGGCTGGACTCCACCCTCGACTTCCCCTTCCAGGAGGCGGCCCGCCAGTACGCCTCCCAGGGCGGCAGCGCGAAGAAGCTCGCGTCCGTCTTCGGCGACGACTACAAGTACACGACCGACAAGGCCAACGCGTACGAGCAGGTCACCTTCCTCGGCAACCACGACATGGGCCGCTTCGGGTACTTCCTGAACCAGGACAACCCGGAGGCGACCGACGCCGAACTGCTGCAGAAGGGCAAGCTCGCCAACGAGCTGATGTTCCTCAGCCGCGGCAACCCGGTCGTCTACTACGGCGACGAGCAGGGCTTCACCGGCGCCGGCGGCGACAAGGACGCCCGCCAGACGATGTTCGCCTCCCGCACCGCCGACTACCTCGACGACGACGAGATCGGCACCGACCGCACCCACGCGAGCGACGCCTACGACACCTCCGCCCCGCTGTACCGGCAGATCGCGGCCCTCGCCGAGCTGCGCAGGACCGACCCGGCCCTCGCCGACGGCGTGCAGACCGAGCGGTACGCGGCCGACGGCGCCGGCGTCTACGCCTTCTCGCGCACCGACGCCGAGACCGGCACCGAGTACGTCGTCGCCCTCAACAACGCCGGCACGGCGCAGACGGCGACGTTCGGCACCGGCTCTGCGGGCACGGCCTTCCGCGGCGTCTACGGCACGAAGGCCACGGCGACCTCCGGCACCGACAGCAGGATCACCGTCACCGTCCCGGCCGGCTCGGCGATCGTCCTCAAGGCGGCCGGAAAGCCCGCCGCGCCCGCCGCGAAGCCGGCCCTCACCCTGCGGGCCCCCGCCGCCGGCGCCACCGGCACGGTCGAGCTGAGCGCGGACGTCCGGGGCGGACAGCTCAACCGGGTCGTCTTCGCCGCCCAGGTCGGCAACGGCGCATGGCGCACCCTCGGCTCCGCCGACCACGCCCCGTACACGGTCCGGCAGGTCGTCGGCGAGGACGTACCGGCCGGGACGGCCCTGCGCTACAAGGCGGTCGTCGTCGACTCGGCCGGACGCACGGCGAGCGCCACCGCCGCCTCCACCACCGGCACCCCGCCCGCCGAGGAGACCCCCACCGCCTCCTCCCGCGACCACGCGGTCGTCCACTACCAGCGCACCGACGGCGACTACGACGACTGGGGCCTGTACGCCTGGGGCGACCTCGCCGACGGCGAGGCGACGAACTGGCCGGACAGCCACCCGTTCACCGGCCGCGACGCGTACGGCGCCTTCGCCTACGTCAAGCTGAAGCCGGGCGCCTCGAACGTGGGCTTCCTCGTCATCGACAAGGAGGGCGACAAGGACGTCTCCGCCGATCGCACGATCGACGTCACCCGGACCGGCGAGATCTGGATCGAGCAGGGGAAGGCCGAGGTCCGCACCGAGCGCCCCGCCTACCCGGCGCAGGACAGGACCAAGGCGGTCCTGCACTACCACCGCGCCGACGGGAACTACGACGGCTGGGGCCTGCACACCTGGACGGGCGCGGCGAACCCCACCGAGTGGTCGAACCCCCTGAAGCCGGTGCGGACCGACGCCTACGGCGCGGTCTTCGAGGTGCCGCTCACCGAGGGCGCCACCAGCCTCAGCTACATCATCCACCAGGGCGACGAGAAGGACCTGCCCACCGATCAGTCGCTGGACCTCACCGCGAACGGCCACGAGGTGTGGCTGCTGAACGGCCAGGAGGAGTACCTGCTGCCGCAGCCGGCGGGCAGCGCGGCCGCGCTCGACCTCACCACCTCCAAGGCGGTCTGGATCGACCGGAACACGCTCGCCTGGAACGGCTCCGAGGCCGCCGCGTCCACCCAGCTCCTGTACAGCCGCACCGGCTCGATCGCCGTCCAGAACTCCACACTGACCAGCAGCGACGAGAAGTGGCTCCGTCTGACGAAGACCACCCTCACCGACGCCCAGAAGGCGAGGTTCCCGCACCTGAAGGACCACACCGCCTGGTCCGTCGACCCGCGGGACCGCGACCGGGTCCGCGAGGCGCTCCGGGGCCAGATCGTGGCCTCCCAGCGCACGGCCGCCGGAGCCGTGCTCACCGCCACGGGCGTGCAGACCGCGGGCGTCCTCGACGACCTGTACGACGCCACGGCGGCCGAGCTCGGCCCGACCTTCACGAACGGCCGGCCGACCCTCGCGGTCTGGGCCCCGACGGCCCAGTCCGTCCGGCTCGACCTCGACGGCACCACCGTCCCCATGAAGCGGAACGACACCACCGGGGTGTGGTCCGTCTCCGGCCCGAAGTCCTGGAAGAACAAGCCCTACCGGTACGTGGTGAAGGTCTGGGCGCCCAGCGTCCGCCAGGTCGTCACCAACCAGGTCACCGACCCCTACTCGGTCGCCCTGACCGCCGACTCCGAGCGCAGCCTGGTCGTCGACCTCGGCGACAAGTCCCTGGCGCCGGCGGGCTGGTCGACGTACACCAAGCCCGAGGCGGTGCCGCTGAAGGACGCGCAGATCCAGGAACTGCACGTCCGGGACTTCTCCGTGGAGGACCGCACCGCCGCGCACCCGGGCACCTACCTGGCTTTCACCGACAAGCTCAGCGACGGCTCCAAGCACCTGCGCGAGCTGGCCGAGGCGGGCACGTCGTACGTCCATCTGCTGCCCGCCTTCGACATCGCCACCATCCCCGAGAAGGAGTCCGGCCGACAGAGCGCCGACTGTGACCTGGCCTCCTACCCGGCCGACTCCGAGGAGCAGCAGGCGTGCGTGGCGAGGACCGCCGCGAAGGACGCCTACAACTGGGGCTACGACCCGTACCACTACACGGTCCCCGAGGGCTCCTACTCGACCGACCCGGACGGCACCGCCCGCAACGTCGAGTTCCGCAAGATGGTCAAGGCGCTCAACGAGGACGGCCTGCGCGTCGTCATGGACGTCGTCTACAACCACACGGCCGCCGGCGGCCAGGCGAAGACGTCCGTCCTCGACAGGATCGTGCCCGGCTACTACCAGCGGCTCCTCGCCGACGGCTCCGTCGCCACCAGCACCTGCTGCGCGAACACCGCGACCGAGAACGCCATGACGGGCAAGCTGGTCGTCGACTCGATCGTCACCTGGGCCAAGGAGTACAAGGTCGACGGCTTCCGCTTCGACCTCATGGGCCACCACCCGAAGGAGAACATCCTCGCGGTCCGCAAGGCCCTCGACGCGCTGACCCCGGAGAAGGACGGCGTGGACGGCAAGAAGATCATCCTGTACGGCGAGGGGTGGAACTTCGGCGAGGTCGCCGACGACGCCCGCTTCGTGCAGGCCACCCAGAAGAACATGGCCGGCACGGGCATCGCGACCTTCTCCGACCGGGCGCGCGACGCGGTGCGCGGCGGCGGCCCCTTCGACGCCGACCCCGGCGTCCAGGGCTTCGCCTCCGGCCTGTACACCGACCCCAACCCCGCGGCCGACAACGGCACCCGGGAGCAGCAGCTGGCCCGCCTGCTGCACTACCAGGACCTGGTCAAGGTCGGCCTGTCCGGCAACCTGGCCGGCTACCGCTTCACCGACACCGGCGGCAAGGAGGTCAAGGGCTCCGAGGTCGACTACAACGGCGCCCCGGCCGGTTACGCGGCGGCCCCCGGCGACGCCCTCGCCTACGCCGACGCGCACGACAACGAGTCGCTGTTCGACGCGCTCGCGTTCAAGCTGCCCGCCACGACGGGCGCCGCCGACCGCGCCCGGATGCAGGTCCTCGCGATGGCCACGGCCACCCTCTCGCAGGGCCCGGCGCTCTCCCAGGCCGGCACCGACCTGCTGCGCTCGAAGTCGCTGGACCGCAACTCCTTCGACAGCGGCGACTGGTTCAACGCCATCCACTGGAACTGCGCCGACGGCAACGGCTTCGGCCGCGGACTGCCCCCGGCCGCCGACAACGCGGCCAAGTGGACCTACGCCAAGCCGCTGCTGAGCACGGTGCGGGTGGGCTGCGCGCAGATCGAGGGCGCCTCGGCCGCGTACCGGGACCTGCTGCGGATCCGGACGACGGAGAAGGCGTTCTCCCTCGACACGGCGGCGCAGGTGCAGTCGGAGCTCTCCTTCCCGCTGTCGGGGACGGAAGAGACGCCGGGCGTGATCACGATGAAGCTGGGTGACCTGGTCGTCGTCTTCAACGCGACGCCGGACGTCCAGAAGCAGACGGTCGGCTCGCTCGCCGGGACCGGCTACCGGCTGCACCCGGTGCAGTCGGCGGGCGCGGACGCCGTGGTGAAGAAGGCGGCCTACGCACGGGAATCGGGCACCTTCACGGTCCCGGCCCGCACGGTCGCCGTCTTCACCGGCGCGAGCTGACGGGACACTGCCGTTAGGGTGCTCCTGTCCGCCGTAGAACAGGAGCACCCATGCCGCAGATCACCGTCGAGCGTTCCCCGTACCTTGACGACGTCGACTGGGAGCAGTTCGCGGTCGCGCTGCACCCGCTGGTCGTCGACATCGCCGGCGCCAAGCCGGAGGCGTGCAAGACACGCGTCCTGCGCACCGAGGACGAGGCCGTCGGCGCCGAGTACGAGGGGCACGCGATCGTGAACGTCAGCATCGCCCTGCTGGCCGGGCGCAGCGAGGAGACCAAGGCCCGGCTCACGGAGGCCGTGGTGGAGCTGCTGCGCAAGCACATCGAGCCCACGGACGGCGTCCGCGCCCTGCACCTGTCCGCCGAGGTGCGCGACCTCGACCCGTCCTACCGCAAGGCCGTGGTCTAGGCCCCGGCGGCAGGGACCGGGACCGTTACGACGCCAGTCCGACGAGCCGGGTGACCAGGTCCGCGAAGGGACCGTCGCCCGGCTCCCGGCCGAGCAGGGGCCGCAGCAGGCCGGCCATCTCCTCGTCGTGCGCGGCGCTCACCGCGAGCAGCGCGCCGAAGTCCTCCACGAGCTGGAGCTGCAGCTCCTCCCGCGGGACGCGCCGCCCGTCCAGCCAGATCAGCGCGGTCGACTCGGCGAGCGAGATCCAGGAGCGGACGACCAGCTCCAGACGGGCGGGCGGCTCGCTGACGCCGAGGTGGGACAGGATCTGCTCGTAGGCGGCCTGCCGCACGGAGTCGATGAGGGCGTTGGTGGTGGAGGAACCGACGGCCGGGCCGCCGCGCATCAGCGCGGAGAAGCCGGGGCCGTGCTCGTCGACGAAGTCGAAGTAGCGGCGCATCACCCGCAGCAGCCGCGCCCCCAGCGGCCCCTCGCGCGGCTCGGCGAACCGGCCCGCGAGGTCTTCCGACGCCCGCTTCAACGCGGCTTCGTACAGGCTGAGTTTGCCGGGGAAGTAGTGGTAGACCAGGGGCCGCGAGATGCCCGCGGCCGCGGCTATCTCGTCGATGGAGACCTCGTCGGGCGAACGACGGGCGAACAGTTCGAGCGCGACGCCGATCAACTGCTGCCGACGCTCCTCGACTCCCATCCTTCGACGCACCCCGGTAGTCATACGAACACCTTACCGATCGAATCCGGACGTGAACGGACCGGATCGGCCCCGGGTTCCGCCCCGGCGGGGGAGGAGCGTCCCCTACCGCAGCCCGCCGATCGCCCGCCCGTCCTCCAGGGTTCCCCGCAGTTCCGCCCGGACCCCCTTCCTCGTCCGCACGGCCAGCAGGTTGCCCTCCGCCGACCCGCTCACCCCGCCCGTCGCCCGCACGGACCCGGTGTTCTTGTCGCCGGCGGCGAGCAGGTACCAGGAGCCCGCCCGCGACTTCCACAGCACCCCGGCGAGCACATGCGGATCGCGCGGACCGCACGCCGGCACGTCCCCGGCCTTCGCCACGGCCGCCCCGAACAGCCCGCCCGGCGTGTGGAACTGGGCCAGCACCCGCGTCCCGTCGCCCCGCCAGGTCTCGGCCCGGGTGCACACCCAGTGGGCCGACCCGCTCGCGTCGGGCAGCGACTGCCGCGCGTACCCCCACGCGTTGACCGTACGGACGCCCTGTCCGCGCACCTCGCCCAGGGAGCAGGCGAACGGCGCCCAGGTGCGCAGCGCCTCCGCGCCCGTCGCCTCCTTCGGCGCGGCCGGCCGGCCCGCGGTGAGGCGGGCCGGCACCAGCTCGCCGAGGTCGCTCACCAGGTACGAGCCGGAGGCGTCGGTCAGCTGCAGCACGTTCCACGTCGTGCAGGCGCCGGAGCGGGCGGCGGGGCTGGCCAGCGGCGAGGTGATGCCGTCGGTCAGCGTCAGCTCCATCAGCCCGGCCCCCGGCTTCGACAGGTCCCGCTCGGCCGCCCGCGTCACCCAGGGCGCGGTGAGGTAGCGGACGTTGCCGTCGGTCCGGTCCAGGACCACCGCGGCGGCCTCGGCGCCGGTCGCGCCGTCCGCGCGCGCGAAGTCCAGCGCCGCCCCGGCCGCGCCCCCCTTCGGCTCGGCGTAGCGGGCGATGCGCAGACCGTCGTGGAGGATCACCACGCGCGCGGTGCCGAGGTCGCCCGCGAACAGCAGCTGGGGCGGGCCGGAGGGGCCGCCGGTCGGGGTGCCGGGGGTCGCCGATACCTGGACGGTCCCGCCGGGGCGGGCCCAGACGGCGAGGGCGCGGCGCAGCAGCCCGCTGTCGCGGGTGAGGTCGCCGCGCGCGGGCCAGGCGGAGAAGTCGGCGCGGGCGGAGGTCTTCCAGACGGCGGGGGAGACCCGCACCAGCCGCCCCGGGTCGAGGGCGGCCTCGGCCGCCGGGTTGCGCGCGTACACCGGGGCGGCCGCGCCGTCGGGACCCCGGCCGTCACCGGGCAGGGCGACCAGGGCGCCGCAGACGGCGAGCGCCGCGGCGGCGGCGAGGGCGGCCCTGGTGTGCCGGCGGCGGCGCATCAGGTCGGTGGGGCGGGCCTGCAGCGCGCACGGGTCGAACTCGGGGGAGTCGAGCAGCGCGTACGGCGCGGTCACCGTGTCGGCCCCCCGCAGGGCCGCGGCGACCTCGTCGGCGCCGACGCCGGCACCGGTCAGCACCTCGCGCACGTCCCCGTCGGGCAGCTTCTCCAGGCCGCGCAGGACGTAGGCGGCGCGGGCCGGGCCGGGGAGGGCGGACAGCCGCTGGTCCAGGGCGAGTTCCTCGGCGCCGCCGGAGCGGGGGAACAGGCTCAGCCCCCACACCTGGGGCAGCAGCGGCGGCAGCTGCGCGCGCCTCGGCCGGGCCCGGCGCCTGAGCGGCAGGCCCGCCTCCAGCGCCGTACGCACCACCTGGAGGCGGACGTAGGCGTAGCCGGGATCGCCGTCCCGGGCGGTGGACTGGGCCGGGATGACGGGGACCGAGGCGCGGCCGCGGGGCAGGGCGCGCTGGACGAGGGAGTGGGCGGCCAGGACGCGGCGGCACCGTCCGGAACCGGACGGGAGCACCAGGTAGGCGAGCCGGACCAGACGCGGGTAGTGCTCGACGAGCGCGGCCTCGGCCTGCTCGACGTCGACGGTCCGGTCGGCGGGGGAACCGGGTGCGGGGCGCGGGGCGACATCCTGTGGCTGCACGTCCAGCGCAACGAGCGAGCCGGTGGATGGTCACCGGCCGTCCGGGCGGGTCAGCCCTCCGGGGCGGTCAGCGCCCGCGCGTAGTTCGCCATGGACCGCTGGTAGCGGGGCAGGTGGGCGGCGAGCGCCTCCAGGACGAGGGCGAGCCCCTCGCGGTCGCGGCCCAGGCCGGACAGGCACAGTGCGAGCGTGGCGCGCACGGCGTCGTCCAACTCGTCCGACGGGGCGTCCAGTTCCGGCGTCAGCAGCGTGACGCCCTCCTCCGGCCGTCCGATGTTCCGCAGCGAGCTGGAGAGCTGGATCCTGGCCCGGCGGCCCTGGTAGCCGTCGAGTCCGCGCGCCAGGGCCTCCCGGTACAGCGGCACCGCCTTGTCGGAGCGGCCGGTCGAGTCCCAGGCGCAGGCCTGCTCGAACGGGCCGAGCGGGCTGTCCTCGGGCAGTTCGGCGACGAGCGCGTCGATCAGGGCGCGGAAGTCGGCCGCCCGGTCCTCGGGGTACTCGTCGAAGCGGGCCCAGGCGGCGGCCACGCGGTCTTCCCAGTCGTCGTTCACCGGGCCACTCTGGCACGTCCGGGCCCGCGGGTCGCCGGTATTTTGAGCGGACCGCGCGCGGGAGCCGTATCCAGGACGAGGCTCTTGCAGGGAGGACAGATGAAGGTGACCCGACCGATGCTCGCGGTGGCCGGCGCCGCGGCGGCGCTGGTGCTGACCGGCTGCGGCGGTTCCGGCAAAGGCGCGGAGGCCGTCCCCGAGACGGCCACCGGCAGCCTGGAGCACCTGGCCGCCGAGGTGGAGTGCACGCCCGACATCCAGATCGACGCCGACGAGATCCGCCAGGCCGTCTGCAAGGACGCCAAGGAGGCCGCCGGCAAGTTCATCCTGGCCACCTTCGCCACCGACCGCGGCCAGCGCGAGTGGATCAACGGGGCCAAGGACTACGGCGGCCACTACCTCGTCGGCCGCAAGTGGGTGGCCGTGGGCGAGACCGGCACCATGACGGCGCTGCGGAAGACGCTCGGCGGTGACCTCGAGGACGGCACGGACCACTCGGCGCACACCTCGCACGAGCCCTCCGGGGACGGCGCGTCGCACGCCGGTCACTGACCCCGGGCAGCGCGAAGGCCGGCGGTGAGGATCTCACCGCCGGCCTTCACCGTCCCGCCCGCGGGCGTCCGGTCAGGGGATCACCTGCACTTCTTGCCGGTGTTGATGCAGTTGACCATCTTGTTCATCAGGTTCGTGGAGAAGAAGTTGATGAAGTCGTTGTGGTCGGTGATCGGCTTGTGCAGGTTCTCCGGGAAGGTGTCCACCGCGTACGGGTTCACGACCTGCCCGTTCTGGATCTTCGGGGCGGGGACGTTGTAGACCAGCCGGACCTGGAGCTGGGGGATCGCCTTGAAGCCGTTGGCGCAGGTGCCGTCGGCCTGGACGAACGCCACGTGCGTGCGGTGGTTGGCGCTGTCGATGTTCTGGCCGTCCCAGCAGCTCTGGAAGTTGGTCGTGCGGACCACCTGGCTGCCCTGCGGGCAGATCGGGTACTTGTCCTCCAGCTGCACCTTGTTCTCGAAGCCGGTGCAGCTCCAGTTGACGTTGGCGTTGCCGGTGCCGTTGACGAACGCCTTGGCGTCACCGGTGATGATGCGCAGGGCCGTCGGCATGGCGACGACCTTGCCGCGCTTGTTGCCGACGAACTTCAGCTGGGCCTGGGACGGCTGGAGGATCCTGCCGACGTTGCCCTCCTTGCCGCCGCCGTCGTTGTTCTGGTCGAAGTCCTGCGAGCCGTCCTGCAGACGCAGCACCGGCCAGAAGTACGACGACTTGTCGCCCTGGTTCTGGCAGCTGGTGTCCGCCCCCGCCAGCTCCTGGTCGTTCGCGAACGCGTCGTTGTTCTGGTTGCCGACGTAGTCGTGCAGGTGGTGCGCGCCGTTGGTGACACCGGGGGCGACGATCACGTTGTCCGTGTTGTGGTTGTCGTTCCCGTTGGTGCCGCAGCTCGTGGTGAAGGTGCCCCGCGAACCGCTCCTGCCGTTGGCGGCGAGACCGTTCTGGCCGACGCCGAGCTGGGCGTTGCCCTGGACCTTGGTGATGTCCACGAAGTCGGCCGCCACCGGGCCGTTGCCGCCCTGGCCGCCGTTGTTCTGCTGCTGGCCGTTGCCGCCCTGCTGGCCGCCGCCGTCGTTCTGCTGGCCGCCGCCGTCCTGGCCGCCCTGACCGGCGTCGGTCTGGTTGGTGGTCTGCGTCTGGCAGGCGGCGAGCCGGCTCAGCGCGCTGTCGAACTGGCCGCCGGCCCGCTGGATGTTGATCCGGATCCGGTCGATCGTGGCGGCCCGCTTCTCCTTGAGGGGACCGACGATCGCGTTCTGCACGAACCCGGAGTCGTTCGCCTGGGCCTGACGCGTGGAGGCGAGCCGCGCGTAGGCCTCGGTGATCTGCTTGTCGAGGTTGGCCAGCTCGGTGGCGACGCCCTGGCGGGCCCCGTTGGGCACGTTCGTCAGCTTCTGCCCCACGTCCGGGCAGGAGATGGTGGCGACCTGCGCGGCCGCCTGGGCCGCCTTCGTCGCGTTCTGGCCGGACTTCGACTCGTGCGCCGAAGCGTAGAAGTTCGCCCAGATCAGCCCGCCCCCACCGAGCGCTAGGGCCGCCGATGCTGCCACGGCCTTCGTGGCCATCGACGAACGGCGTTTACGTGTGTTGCGTCCCATGGAACTCCTCTGACTTCCTTGGCGGGGCAGCATCGAGGCGCCCGACAGGAGTGAAGCTGCCCCCTCCCATACGCACGCCGCCTCAGAGGTGTTCAGCCGTCTCAGGAATTGATGAGCGGCCCGGACGACAAACCGCCCTCAACGCCCGCACTCCACAGGGGAGTTGACGGGTCACCGGTCGCGGTCCAGGTACGCCAGCACCGCCAGTACCCTGCGGTTGTCGTCGTCCGAGACCTCCAGGCCCAGCTTCACGAAGATGTTCGCGGTGTGCTTGGCGACGGCCCGCTCGGTGACGTGCAGCCTGCCGGCGATCGCCGCGTTCGACCGGCCCTGCGCCATCAGCTCCAGCACCTCCCGCTCGCGGGGCGTGAGCCGGGCCACGGGACTCCCGTCGTCACCGGTGCGCCGGGCCAGCAGCTGCTGGATCACCTGCGGGTCCATCGCCGTGCCGCCCGCCGCGACCCGCCGCACGGCGTCCACGAACTGTTCCGCGTCGAAGACCCGGTCCTTCAGCAGGTACCCCACTCCGCCGGTGCCGTCGGCCAGCAGCTCGCGCGCGTACAGCTGCTCGACGTGCTGGGAGAGGACGAGCACCGGCAGCCCCGGTCTGGCGCGGCGGGCCTCGAGCGCGCACTGGAGGCCCTCGTCGGTGTGCGTGGGCGGGAGCCGGACGTCGACCACGGCGACGTCCGGCTTCTGTTCGGCGAGGGCCCGCGCCAGCTCCGGTCCGCTCTCCACGGCGGCGGCGATCTCGAAGTCGTAGGCCTCCAGGAGCCGCACCAGCCCGTCCCGCAGCAGGAACAGGTCTTCGGCTAGGACAACACGCAAGGGATCTCCATGGTCACCATGGTGGGGCCGCCCGCCGGGGAGCTGACGGCCAGGACGCCGTCGAATGTACCCAGTCGCCGCTCGACGCCGGCCAGGCCCGAGCCCGCCCCGACGGCCGCGCCGCCCTTGCCGTTGTCGGTGACGGAGATCCGCAGATGGCCGTCCGCGTGGTGCAGGTCGACCCAGATCCGCTCGGCGCCGGAGTGCTTGACCGCGTTGGTGAGGAGCTCGCTCACCGCGAAGTACGCGGCCGACTCCACGGGGGCGTCCGCCCGCCCGTCCAGGTCCACCGTCACCTCGGTGGGCGTCGGCAGCCGCAGCGCCAGCGCGCGCACCGCGTCGCCGAGTCCGCGCTCCGCGAGCACCGGAGGGTGGATGCCGCGCACCAGGTCGCGGAGTTCGGCGAGCGCGTCGGCGGACGACTGCCGGGCGTGCGCGAGGAGCCGCTTGGCCTTCTCCGGGTCCTTGTCCACGAGCATCTCGACGGTGCCGAGATCCATGCCCACCGCCACCAGCCGGGCCTGCGCGCCGTCGTGCAGGTCGCGCTCGATGCGGCGCAGCTCGGCGGCGGAGGTGTCCACGGCGTCCCGCCGGGTCTCGGTCAGCACCCGCACCCGCTCGGCCAGTTCGACCGCGGAGGGCGTGAGGAGGGCGCGGGTGAGGCGGAAGTGGATCCGGAAAGCGGGCACGGCGTACCGGTGGGCGACGACGAGGACGACGGCGCCCAGCGCGCCGGCGCCGAGGGCGGACGCCTGGTCGCTGACCGGCACGAAGCCGTACCAGTAGGGGCCGTACGCACCGTACGGTCCGGCCGTCATGGTCCGCCAGAGCCCGGCCGCCAGCGCGAACCCCTCCAGCGGGTAGAGCACGAGGACCGCCGGCAGCAGGGCGGTGACGAACCCGGCCGTCATGTCCACCGGCAGCCACCGCAGGTCCCGCCAGGTCGCCGGGTCCCGCAGCAGCGCGAAGGTGCGCGTCCACGGGTTGGCGTCCTCGGGCACCGGCCGGTAGGCGGAGGGGATGCGCACCCCGCCCCACTCGGCGGCGAGGACCCGCCGCCGGTCGGCGAAGGCGCGCACCCCGGTCAGGACGTAGGGCGTGGTGAGAAGTCCGACGCCGATCGGTATCAGCGCGATGGACACGAGGGAGAGGGTGAAGCACAGCACGGCCGCCGGGAGCGACACCACGGCCAGCACCAGCCCCCGTCCGGCCGCGAGAGCCGTTCCCCGTGCCCTCGAACCGCTGCCGGCGCTCTTCGTGTCGATGTTCATGACGTCAGTCTGGCCGAGCCGCGACCCCGGGTCACTGGCCCGAAGTCCCCGGTCAGGGGGTGGTGTCAGATACACCTCCGGTGCCGTGGGCACCGGCCAGCACCTTCGCCTCCACCTCCGGGTCCAGGCCCTTGCGGGTGCGGTCCGGGCGCTGCGGCGCCGTACCGCCGAGGGCCCGGAGCCAGGCCCAGGTGTCGGCGACGGTCTCCTCGACCGGCCGGCAGGACAGGCCCGTCGCCAGCGCCCGGGAGACGTCGGCCGCGTGCAGGGCGTCGTGCAGGTCACTGCCCGGCGGCACCCAGACGGGCAGCTCGGTCCACGGCTCGATGCCCGCGCCGAGGATCACCTCGGGCGCCGTCCAGCGCAGTGCGGCCGCCGAGCCGGTGGCGCGCGCGCACGCCTCCAGCAACGTGCCCATGGTGGCGTGCCCCTGGCGGCTCATCAGGTTGTACGGCCCGCTCAGCTCCCGCTCCACCGCGCCGAGGATCCACTCGGCGAGGTCGCGCACGTCCACGTACTGCAACGGCAGGTCGCGCGGACCGGGCGCGAGGACCGGCCCGCCGCGGGCGATCCGGTTCAGCCACCACGGCAGCCGGCCGACGTTCTCGTACGGGCCGAGGATCAGCCCGGCCCGTACGAGCAGGGAGTCCGCCGCGCCGAAGGCGCCGACGGCGGCCAGTTCGCCGCCCCGCTTGTCCCGCGGGTAGTCGGTCCGCCCGGCGTCGGCCACGGCGCCCTCCACCAGGGGCGCGTCCTCGGCGTACCCGGCGGGCGGGGCCCAGGCGTACACCGAGCAGCTCGACACGTACACGTACCGCCGGGCGCGGCCGCGCAGCAGCCGCGCCGCCTCGTGCACCGCGCGCGGGGCCGACGACCAGGTGTCGACCACGGCGTCCCACTCGCCGCCGGCCAGGGCGGCGAGCCCGTCGGGCGCGGTGCGGTCGCCGGCCAGCGCCCGGGTCCCGGGGACGGCCGGGTGCCGTCCCCGGTTGAGGACCGTCACGTCCCAGCCGCGCCCGAGGGCCGCCTCCACGACGGCCCGTCCCGCGAACTCCGTACCGCCCAGCACCAGAAGTCTCATGCCGGGACTGTGCCCGGTCCGGGCGCGGGAGGGAACCGTCCTCTGCCGTCGGCAGAGGGTCAACGGCCGGTCGGAGGCGTGTACTTGTAGCCGACCCGGCGCACCGTCCGGATGGTCTGGCGGTGCTCCGCGCCGAGCTTGCGGCGCAGCCGGGCGATGTGGACGTCGACCGTGCGGCCGTCGCCCACGTGCCCGTAGCCCCACACCGTGGTGACGAGCTGGTCGCGGGTGTGCACCCGGTTGGGGTGCGCCACCAGGTGCGCGAGCAGCTCGAACTCCAGGTAGGTGAGGTCGAGTTCACGGCCGTCCACCGCGGCGGTGCGCTGCACGGGGTCGATCCGCACCAGCGGGTCGCCGGTGCCGTCGCCGGTGTCCGGGCGGTCCGGCACGGCCACCGGCAGGAACGGCGGCTGCTGGTCGGCCGGGACGAGCACCAGGTAGCCGATCATCGGCGGCCGGCCCGGCAGGGTGGGCAGGGCGTGCTGGGGGGCGGGCAGCCAGGTCGCGCCCGGCGGCAGGAAGTCCGCGACGTCCACCACGTCGTCCCGGTCCACGGCGCGCAGCCGGTGCCGGGCCGGGGCGGCGGGGGTGGGGGCGGGGAGGGGAGCGGGAGAGAGGGAACGGGTGGTCGCCATGAGAGGTCAGCTCTTTCGCGCGAGGAGTTCGTCGGGCAGGACGACGGCCGCGATTCGTGGTCGGGCCCGTCGAGGGACGTACGTCGTGCGCGCTGGCCGGAGGCCGGGGTGTACGGCTTCAGAGGGCCGGCGCGTTCGTCGCGCGGCAACACACCCGGTCGAAGTCGTGGTGCTGACGGGAAGGCCAGAAGGGCTCGAGGTCATGGCGACCCGTCGCGGTGTACTTCTGGAAGCTGGCCATGGCCCCATTGAAGCAGACACCTGCCCGTGACAGCAGACCGCTCTCACTGCTTGGACGCTTCCTTGGCGGGAAGTCGACCGTCGGTCCGCGATCCGGGAGGCCGGCACGCCGAAGGGGCGCCCGCCGAAACGGCGGGCGCCCCTCGTGCGACGGTCGCGGGACGGATCAGACCTGGCCGGCCTTCTCCAGCGCGGAGCAGCAGGTGTCCACCAGCAGGCGGGTCACCGTGTACGGGTCGACGTTGGCGTTCGGACGGCGGTCCTCGATGTAGCCCTTGCCGTCCTTCTCGACCTGCCACGGGATGCGGACCGAGGCGCCGCGGTCGGAGACGCCGTAGGAGTACTCGTTCCACGGGGCGGTCTCGTGCAGACCGGTCAGGCGGTCGTCGATGCCGGCGCCGTAGTTCTTGACGTGGTCGAGCGGCTTGGAGCCCTCACCGAGCGACTCGCACGCGGTGATGATCGCGTCGTAGCCCTCGCGCATCGCCTTGGTGGAGAAGTTGGTGTGCGCGCCGGCGCCGTTCCAGTCGCCCTTGACCGGCTTGGGGTCGAGGGTGGCGGCGACGCCGAAGTCCTCGGCGGTGCGGTAGAGCAGCCAGCGGGCCACCCACAGCTGGTCCGAGACCTCGAGCGGGGCGAGCGGGCCGACCTGGAACTCCCACTGGCCGGGCATGACCTCGGCGTTGATGCCGGAGATGCCGAGACCGGCGGCGAGGCAGTTCTCCAGGTGGGCCTCGACGACCTCACGGCCGAAGATCTCGTCGGCGCCGACACCGCAGTAGTAGCCGCCCTGCGGGGCCGGGAAGCCGCCCTTGGGGAAGCCGAGCGGGTAGCCGTCCTGGAAGAAGGTGTACTCCTGCTCGATGCCGAAGATCGGCTCCTGCGCGGCGAACTTCTCGGCGACCTCGGCCAGCGCGGCACGGGTGTTGGACTCGTGCGGCGTCATGTCGATGTCGAGGACCTCGCACAGGACGAGGATGTCGTCGCCGCCGCGGATCGGGTCGGGGCAGGTGAAGACCGGCTTGAGGACACGGTCCGAGGAGTGACCCTTGGCCTGGTTCGTGGAGGACCCGTCGAAGCCCCAGATCGGCAGTGCGTCCAGACCGGCGGGCTCACCCGTGATGATCTTGGTCTTGGAGCGGAGCTTGGCGGTCGGCTGGGTGCCGTCGATCCAGATGTACTCAGCCTTGAAGGTCACGGGCCACTTCCTTCGGGGGTGTGTCTGACGCACGTGCGGGTGCTGCGGCGCTGCGGCACCGGAGCGCCGCCGTTGTTGCCCGGAAGCTTGTCAACAGGCGATTTCCCGGTCATTGCTCGAATGTGAACCCCGTGTTACCTGGTGGTTCTGTGGCGCGGTTCACGGTGTGAGGGCCCCGGCCGGGCCCCGAGCCGCCGTTCGCGGGAGCGAGGGCGTGGGCCGCCGGGTCTCGTATGCGATGGGGGTGCCGGGCGGGAGAAGGGGCACGGGGGCGGTCAGCCGGCCTCGGCCGCGGCCCGCCGTACGCCCTCCAGGAAGCCGTGGATCGCGGCCCGCTCCCGGTCGTCGTAGCCGCGCAGCAGCTCCGCCGTCCGCCCGATGAGCGGACCGAAGAAGGACCGGCCGAGCTCGACCGCCCGTTCCTCGACCTCGATGACGACCTTGCGCCGGTCCGCCGTGCCGCGCACCCGCCGGACGTGTCCGGCCCGCTCCAGCCGGTCGACGACGGCGGTCGTCCCCGCGGAGTTCAGACCGAGCGCGGCCCCGAGCCGCCCCGCCGTCATCTCCTCGGCCGCGCGCCGCGCGTCCATGAGCGCGATCAGGGCGCGCACGTCCGTCGGGTGCATGCCGTTCGCGCCCGCGAACCGGGCGCTGTGCAGCCCGAGTTCGACCGCCACCGCGCGCAGCAGGTGCACGGTCTCCCTCTCGTCCCGGCCCTCGGTCGGCATACGGCCCTCCGGCTATCATCTCGCTCATCGAACATCTCGCCCGGCGAGATGATACGCGGCATGCCACGGGAGGACTCCATGGGCACGTACGACGACGACGCCTTCCGGGCCGCCTACGACAAGGTGATGGCCCGGTGGCCCGCCGACCGCGGGACGGCCACCGTCCCCACGCCGTACGGCACGGCGCACGTCAACGTCTGCGGCCCGCGCGACGCGCCCCCGCTGCTGCTCCTGCCCGGCGGCGGGGGCGCGACCTCGGCGTCCTGGTTCGCCCAGGCGGCCGAGCTCGCCCGGGTGCGGCGGGTGCACGCCGTCGACCTCCCGGGGGCGCCGGGGCGCAGCACCGTGGACGGCGGGCGGGCGCCGCGGACCGTCGCCGACCTGGGCGACTGGCTGGACGCCGTGCTGGCGGGCCTGGGGATCGCGCGGGCGGACGTGGGCGGGCACTCCTACGGCGCCTGGATCGCCCTGCACCACGCCCTGCGCGCCCCCGGGCGGGTCCGCCGCCTGTTCCTCCTCGACCCGACCCTGTGCTTCGCCGGGTACAAGGCGGCGTACCTGCTCCGCGCCCTGCCGATGCTGCTGCGGCCGACCCCGCGCCGGGTGCGGTCCTTCCTGGTCTGGGAGACCGGGACGGGGGCCCCTCCCGCTCGGGCGGGGTCGGGGGCGGGGAAGGCGCTCGACCCCGACTGGCTCCGGCTCCAGGAGGCCGCCGCGGGCTTCCCCGCGGCGCGGCCGGTGACCGGCCCGCGTCCGGCGCCCGAGGCGCTGCGGGCCCTGGACGTGCCGGTCCTGCTGCTCGTGGCCGCGAACAGCAGGACCCATGACGCGTCCGAGGTGGCGGCCCGGGCGGGCGAGCTGCTGCCGCGCGGGGAGACCGACGTCCTGCCGGACGTCTCCCATCACGCGCTGCCGGTCGCCGCGCCCCCGGGAACGGGCCGCCGCCTCAGGGAGTTCCTCGGCTGAGCCTCACCCCACCTTCTCGATCACGGCCCGGCGGATCAGGAACTTGCCGGGCTCACGGACCTGTTCGAAGGCCGCGTTGTTGAGCAGCACACAGCTGCCGGAGACCGAGGTCACCTCGACGGTCGTGGACTTGTTGTTGTCGAGGTTGGTGACCTTCAGCTTGGTCCCCGCCGGGAACTGGTTGCTGGACGCGGCCGGGGCGCCCCCCTCGCCGGAGAGGGTGACGGTGGAGCCGTTGCAGACCTGCTGGCCGGAGGCGGCGCCGCCGCCCGCGTTGCCGGCATCGCCCGCGTTCCCGTCGTTGCCGTTGTTTCCGGCATTGCCCGCGTTGCCGGCGTTCCCGCCGTTGCCGTTGTTTCCGGCGGGGGCGCTCTGCGCCGGCGGGGCGGGCTGCGTCGGCTGCGCCGTCTGGGAGCCCTGAGCCGACTCCCCGACGACGCACCCCGACGCCTTCTGCTGCACCTTGATCTGCTCGATGACGGCCTCGCGGTTGGCGATCCGGGCCGCCGACTGCGCGTCCGGGGCGGCCTTCTGGCCCTCGATGAACCGCTGGTTGTTGCCGAGGGCGGTGGCCAGGCCCTGGCAGACGGTCGACTCGGCGGCCGTCTGCGGGGACTGCGCGGCGTTCGAGGTGGCCGCCATGACGAAGGCCCCGCCTCCCGCCACCGTCGCGGCACTCACCAGAAGCGCCAGCTTCTTCTTCGTGCTGAGGGTTCTCCTACGGGACATGCGCGCCTCCTGAAGAGGTCGGGGAGCGTACGCCGTGATGTACGAGATACCGAACGAGGTCACTCAGCGATCACAGGGATCAATCGAAGTGGCGTGCGTCACAGGGGGAGGGCGGCCGCGCTCAGCTCCCGCCGCTCTCGTACTTCACCACCGTGTCGTTGACGTACTGGAGCAACCCCTCGGTCTGCGCGGTGAGTTCGGCCTCGCCGGTCTCGGATCCGTCCCCCCACTGGCCGTTGGCGAAGACCACCGAGCGGACGGTCATCAGGCGCCGGAAGACCCCGGCGGAGCCCGGCGGCACGGTCGGCAGGCCGGCCTCCGGCGGCGGGTCGAGCGAGACCACCTGGTAGGTCACCGGGTCCACGGACGCCATCATGAACACGCGCGAGGCGTCCTCGACCCGCGCGAAGCTCAGCACGGTCACCGTCACCTGGGAGCGCCGGTCCGCGTCCGTGAACAGCGCCGCCGTCAACCGGGAGCACTCCTCGCCCTGCTCGATGAGCTCGGCCAGCTGCGGGGACATGCCCTCGGCGCAGTCGGGGGTGGTGGCGAGGTCGACGCGCGTGTACCGGGAGCCGTCCGCCAGGCGGACGGCCGTGCGCGGGAACGCCTGCTCGGGGCGGATGACCGGCCGGGCCAGCAGGGACGGCAACGAGCTCGGGGCGTCGCTCGGCAGGCCGACGTCCACGGAGGGCACGGCCGGGACGGGGGTGGTGCTCGCCGGCGCGGCGGACAGCGGCTCGCCGTCGTCGTCCCCGCCGGTCATCATCAGGGCGCCGGCGGCGATGGCGGCGACGAGGACCAGACCGGTCCCGGCGGCGGCCGCGCGCCGCGTCCGCCGCCGCCTGCGTATCCGCTCCTGCTCGGCCGCGTACGAGGCGTACGGGTCCGGCTGGGCGTACGGGGCGGCCGGTCGGGCGTACGGGTCCGGCTGGGGGTGCGGGGCGGTCGACCGGGCGTACGGGTCCGTACCGGCCTGCGCGGCCGGCTGGGCGTACGGGTCGGTCCGGGTGTACGGGTCGTCCGGCCCGTACGGCGTTCCTCGATCACCGAAGGTCATGGCGGCGGAGGGTAACAGCGCGGACCGCCCCGGCTCCCCTCGGCCGACGAACCGCCGCAGGTCCGGCTAACGGGACAGAACGCCCCGTACGGCCTCGTCCGTGCGGGCCACGACCGCCGTGCCGTCGTCGGCGGTGATGATCGGGCGCTGGATGAGCCGGGGGTTCTCGGCGAGCGCCGTGATCCAGCGCCCGCGGGAGCCGGCGTCCCGGGGCCAGTCCTTCAGGCCGAGCTCCCCGGCCACGGCCTCCTGGGTGCGGGTGATGTCCCACGGCTCCAGACCCAGGCGGTCGAGCACGTCCCTGATCTCGTCCTCGGCCGGTACGTCCTCCAGGTACCGGCGGACGGTGTAGTCGGCGCCCTCGGCGTCGAGCAGGCTCAGCGCGCTGCGGCACTTGGAACAGGCGGGGTTGATCCAGATCTCCATGCGGCTCACCGTAGCCGGGAGTCGTCACGGGGCGCGCGGACTCGTTCTCCCCGTGCGTCACTGAGGCCCCGAAAGCCCTTGTGGCCAGGGGCTTTGTCAGTGGGGGACGGTAGAATAGAAGCAGTGTTCGAGGGTTCCGCCGGAGATTCCGGACCGGGGCCCTGACCGCGACAGGAGGATGCCCGTGCCCGCTGCCGCACTCAATCCGAAGCCGCTGCCGACCCAGTCCACCACGAAGCGTTCCGTCCCGCTCGACCTGCCCTACGTCCCCGTGGCGAAGCGGCCGCTGCCGCCCGGCCGCCCGCGCGAGTGGTACATCACGCACAACCGCCGGCTCAAGGCCATGCGCCTGGCCATCGCCCTGCTCGACTCGGGCGTGTACGTCCCGGACCAGGCCCGCGACGAGAAGATCCGCGACACGGCCCTGCTGATCGGCGTCCACCCGCCGTCGGACACGACGTGCCGCATGGTGCGGACGCTGATGCGGTACGCGAGGTGAACGGGGCGCCGGGTGCCGCCGTTCGCGGCGGCACCCGGCGGCTCCGGCGGCTCGCAGCCGCCGGGTTCCCGCTCCGGCCCTGAACGGACCTCGTCCCCGCATGCCGGACGGGCCGGGACCGCCCGGCCGCCCCTACCCCGCCAGCTCCTTCTCCAGCGGCGTCCGGAACCGGGGCGTCACGCGCGTCGCCCCCACCCACGCCGCCAGGCGCTCCGCCTCCGCGGCGATCGCCGCCTCCGCCTCCCGCCCCACGCCGGCCCCGTCCAGGATCCGCCAGACGATCTCGCCGTCGGCCCGCCGGGCCCAGCCGCCCACGACCCGGCCGTCCCACCACACCGTCGGCCCCACGTTGCCGCTGTGGTCGAACAGGGCCGGCCGCAGCTCCGGGGCCAGGTACCAGTCGCGTGCCCGCCATCCCATCGCGGTGGGATCGAGCGCGGGCAGGAGCGCGGCCCACGGCTCCCGCGGCGCCGCCACGGGAGCGACGTCGCCGTCGACGACGTACCCCGTGCCCTCGTCGAGGGACACGGCCCGCGCCCCGATCGCCGCCAGCGCCCGCCGGACGTCCGTCACCCGCCACCCCGTCCACCACCTGAGGTCCGCCTCCGTCGCCGGCCCGCACGCCGCCAGCCAGTGCCGCAGCAGCTCCGCCTGCGCCCCGGCCGGGTCCAGCCCGGGGTGTTCGGGGGCCAGGGCCCAGCGGAACCGGTTCGACGTCCACGAGCCCAGCGGACGGCCCCGGACCACCTTCCCCTCCACGCCCAGCACCTTCAGCAGCCGGGTCCCGACCGTGTGCAGCCCCTCGTAGCCCTTCCCGGCCGCGTACACGAACTGCTCCCGCAGCCGCGGCTCCTCGCACGCCAGCTCGGCCGCCGTCGCCTGCCCCAGCCGCCCCAGCGCGGCCAGCGCCGACTCCTCGACCTCCTTCAGCCAGGCCGCGTCCGGCGCGCCGGCCTTCGCCATGTCCTTCACCAGCGCGGCCCGTTCCCGCGCGGCGACGGCGAGGCCCGTCGAGGCGTGCACGACCGCCGTCAGCTCCGCGGGGAACACGAACACCGTGTGCCGCATGCCGTGCATCCGGACCAGCGTCCGCCCCTCGCCGTACAGCGCCCGGTCGGTGTCCGCCACGGTCCCCGACGCATCCGAGAGACGGGCCCCGACCGCCAGGTACACCGTCGCCGGATCCGAGCCGTGCAGCGCGACGAGCGCGTCGGCCACCTCCTTCGGGTCCGCCGCCCGTGCCGCCGGCGCCAGCCGGTGCCGCAGAGCCAGCCGGGCCCGCCGCTCCGCCGCGTCGATGTGACGCTCCCCGCCGTCCATCCCGCCTCCACCCGTCCCGTCCGCCGCGCGTCCGCGCCCGCCCATCCTCCTCGACACCACTGACAACGGACCCCGTCACCGCGCGCGTCCGTCCGCCCGCGCGAAAAGGGGATGCACCGCGCGTGACGGTCTCCCTACGCTGAAGACGCCACCCCACCCCCCGCCACACCACTCGGTCACCCGTCCATGCCCAGGAAGGAGGCACGCCATGGGCACCGTCGTTCTCTCCGGGACCGTCGTCCTGGTGGTCCTGGGATTCGGAAACCACCTCTACTGGCTCGCCGCGATCGCCGTCCTCTACCTGTACGCGCGTCACGCACGCGCCGCGTCCTCGACGTCCGCGCCCGGCCCCGCCGCGAGCCCCGCGCCGACGTCGTACAAGGCCTACCGGGACCGCCGGGACCAGCAGGCCAAGTGGGAGCGCCGCTACCGCCGCGAGCGGCCGCTGGAGGCCCGCCGCCAGGAGCGCGGGAGCCAGTAGGGCCTCTCTTTCGGATCTTGCCGCGGTCGCGGCACCCGGCGGGGGTGTCCCCGGTTCCTCACAGGCCGGGGGCGCCCCACACCGGGAACCAGCGGCTCAGGTCCTGCTCGATCCGCAGGTCGTCCGCGAGGGCCGCCCGCACCTGGAGCTCCAGCGCGTTGTCGCGCCGCTGTCCCGCACCGGGCAGCGGCGCGAACGGGTAGAAGGAACCCCGCTTGTACAGGTACACCAGCGCCAGCCGCCGGCCGGCGTCGTCGGCGAAGGCGGCGAGGGAGCACAGCAGCTGGGGGCCGAAGCCGTTGACCTCCATCGCGCTGTTCACCGCGTGCAGGTCGTTGACCAGCAGCGGGAGTTCACCGGGGGAGCGGTGCGAGACCAGCCAGGAGTAGCCGTAGTCGTCCCGCAGGAGCCGCACCGGGGGACCGGTGCGCTCGGTGTCGGCGTCGAGGAGGGCCTGGACCTCGCGGTGCGTCTGCTCGAAGGCCCAGCCCTCGACCGTCGCGAAGCACACCGCGCCCCGCCCGGTCGGCGTGAACCCGGCCGCCGCCTCCAGCGTCACCGCCGCCGACGGCAGCGCGAACAGCTGGTCCAGGTCGGGCGCGACCGGCTTGGTCCGGCCGAGCAGGATGTCCAGCAGCCCCATGATCAGTCCGCCTTCCCGGGGCTCGCCGCCTCGCCCAGTTCGGCGGAGATCCGCCCCAGCTGCTCCAGCCGCTGCCCCAGGCTCGGGTGGGTGGAGAACAGCCGCGCGACACCGGGCTCGGAACCCAGCGCCGGGGTGAAGTAGAACGCGTTGAACGCCTGGGCCGTCCGCAGGTCCTCCGACGGGATCCGGGCGATGTCGCCGGACACCTTCGTCAGCGCCGACGCCAGTGCCGAGGGCCGCCCGGTCAGCAGCGCCGCCGACCGGTCCGCCGCCAGCTCCCGGTACCGGGACAGCGCCCGGATCAGCAGGAAGCTGATCGCGTACACGGCCGCCGACACGGCCATCACGGCCGCGAGGACGGCGGCGGTGTTCTGGTCCCTGCGGCCGCCGCCGAACACCTGGCCGTAGAACGCGAACCGCACGACCAGCCCCGCGACCACGCCGAGGAAGGACGCGATCGTGATCACGGCGACGTCCTTGTGCGCCACGTGCGACAGCTCGTGCGCGAGCACGCCCTCCAGCTCGGCCGGCTCCAGCCGCCGCAGCAGGCCGGTCGTCACGCAGACCACCGCGTGGTCGGCGTCGCGCCCGGTCGCGAACGCGTTGGGCATATCCATGGCGGACACGGCGACGACCGGCCCGGGCATGTCCGCGAGCGCGGACATCCGGTCGACGACGGCGTACAGCTCGGGGTACTCCTCCCGCCCCACGACCCGCCCGCGCATCGCGAACAGGGCGATCCGGTCGGAGAACCAGAACTGCGCGACGAACACCGCCGCGATCACGGCGACGGTCAGCGCCCAGGACTTCAGCAGGACGATCAACGCGGCGACGAAGCCCACGTAGAGGAGTCCCAGCAGGAACATCGTGACCGTCATCCGTACGGTCAACCGCCGGTCGCCCCGGAAGCGGCTCTGCATCTGCATCACCCCGCACCTCAGGCACTCGCCCCACCGCCAGTGTGCACCCGGCCCGCCCCATGGGGCGGTCGCGATCGGCCCCAGGATCAGCAAAGGCCCACGCCGGCGTCCGGCGCGAGCCCGGCCCGGGGGCGGCGAGGGGCGCGCGACCGCCACGGGCGCGCCCCGGCCGGCCGCGCGCCGCCTCCCCGCCGTCCTCCGCGGTGGTCGTGCCCGCGCCTAGTACGGCGCCCGGTACTGCGCGTACCCGAGCAGCAGGATCACCGCGGCCACGCACCCCAGCACGATCGCCGTCGACACCCAGGACGACCGCCGCGGCCCCACCCGCTCCGGGTCGGCCCGGAAGGGCTGCGGCTGCGGCGGGTTCTCCTTCCAGCGCGCGGCCAGCATCCGGGCCCGCGCCGAGGGCTCCTTGTGCTCGGCGGCGTCCGCCCACCTGAGGTCGAACTCCCGCCGCTCGTCGTCCTGTTCGGACATCCCCGTCTCTCCCCGTCAACTCTGTCGAACAACAGTGCCGGAAACCATACGACGGCGCCCCCGCCCCGAGAAAACGGGGCGGGGGCGCCGGGAGCCTGGCGCGCGGGGCGCGCGCGGTCCGGTCACACGTCGAAGTAGAGCTCGAACTCGTGCGGGTGCGGACGCAGCTGGAGCGGGGCGATCTCGTTCTGGCGCTTGAAGTCGATCCACGTCTCGATCAGGTCGGACGTGAAGACGTCACCGGCGAGCAGGAACTCGTGGTCGCGCTCGAGCGAGTCGAGGACGGCCGGGAGCGAGGTCGGGACCTGCGCGACGTTGGCGTGCTCCTCGGGGGCCAGCTCGTAGAGGTCCTTGTCGATCGGCTCGGCCGGCTCGATCTTGTTCTTGATGCCGTCGAGGCCCGCGAGCAGCAGGGCCGAGAAGGCCAGGTACGGGTTGCCGGAGGAGTCGGGCGCGCGGAACTCGACGCGCTTGGCCTTCGGGTTCGAACCCGTGATCGGGATGCGCATGGCCGCGGAGCGGTTGCGCTGCGAGTACACCAGGTTGATCGGCGCCTCGAAGCCCGGGACCAGGCGGTGGTAGGAGTTCACCGTCGGGTTGGTGAAGGCGAGCAGCGACGGGGCGTGCTTGAGGATGCCGCCGATGTAGTAGCGGGCCATGTCCGACAGGCCCGCGTAGCCGGCCTCGTCGTAGAACAGCGGGGAGCCGTTGCTCCACAGCGACTGGTGGACGTGCATGCCCGAGCCGTTGTCACCGAAGATCGGCTTCGGCATGAAGGTCGCGGTCTTGCCGTTGCGCCAGGCGACGTTCTTCACGATGTACTTGAAGAGCTGGAGGTCGTCGGCGGCGGCGAGCAGCGTGTTGAACTTGTAGTTGATCTCGGCCTGGCCGGCGGTGCCCACCTCGTGGTGCTGGCGCTCGACCTGCAGGCCGGACTTGGCCAGCTCCAGGGAGATCTCGGCGCGCAGGTCGGCGAAGTGGTCGACCGGCGGGACCGGGAAGTAGCCGCCCTTGTAGCGGACCTTGTACCCGCGGTTGTCCTCGAGGGCGCCGGTGTTCCAGGCGCCGGCCTCGGAGTCGATGTGGTAGAAGGACTCGTTCTCCGAGGTCTTGAAGCGGACGCTGTCGAAGACGTAGAACTCGGCCTCGGGACCGAAGAACGCGGTGTCCGCGATACCGGTCGACGCGAGGTAGGCCTCGGCCTTCTTCGCCACGTTGCGCGGGTCGCGGGAGTACTGCTCGCCCGTGATCGGGTCGTGGATGAAGAAGTTGATGTTGAGCGTCTTGTCACGGCGGAAGGGGTCCACCCGGGCGGTCGACAGGTCCGCGCGCAGCGCCATGTCGGACTCGTGGATGGCCTGGAAGCCGCGGATCGACGAACCGTCGAACGCGAGCTCCTCGTCCGGGTCGAACGCCTCGACGGGCAGCGAGAAGTGCTGCATGACGCCCGGCAGGTCGCAGAACCGGACATCGATGAACTTGACGTCCTCGTCCGCGATGAACTTCTTGGCCTCGTCGGCGTTCTGGAACATCCAGCTCCTCCTACTCCCGACCATCCCGCCGGGGTGGTAGTTCGTTCGTGCGGCCAGTGCGGTGGCACACGCTGGCCCCGACCCTAGGGACGGGTGATTTCTCTGGCGTGACCCATTTGTTTCGCAGAAGTTAACCGGCCTTGGTTCCACCGTAGCCCCGACGCGGCCCGTCGCGCCCCGTCGCCCCCCGCCGTCCCCGGTGCGCACGGGTGCGCAGTACCGTGGTCGGGTGGACAACAGGCAAGCAATCGGATCGTGGCTGTCCGGCCCGCGCGCGGCCATGGAGGAAGCCGGCGCCGACCTCGGATACCGGGGGGAGCAGCTGGGCCTGCCGGAGCAGGGACCGGGTTCGATCGCCCGCCCCGGACGCCGGCTCGGCGCGCTGGCCGTGGACTGGGGCCTGTGCCTCTTGATCGCATACGGCCTGATCACCGACGGCTACGGCCAGGCGACGAGCAACTGGGCGCTGTCGATCTTCTTCGTGATGAGCGCCCTGACCGTCGGCACTCTCGGCTTCACCCCGGGCAAGCGCCTGTTCGGACTGCGGGTGCTGGCCCTGGACACCGGCACGGTCAATCCGCTGCGGGCCCTGCTGCGCACGCTCCTGCTCTGCCTCGCCCTCCCGGCCCTGATCTGGGACCGCGACGGCCGCGGCCTGCACGACCGGCTGGCGCGGACGGTCGAGGTGCGGCTCTGAACCGGACCTCGGGGTCCGGATCCGAACCGGACCCGGACGAGGCCTGAACGACGAAGAGGGCGCCCGCAGCGGGCGCCCTCTTCGTCGTACGAGGTCGGTCAGCGGCCCTTCGGCCCGCCCTTCGGCAGGCGCATGCCCTTGGGCATCGGCCCCTTCGGCAGCGGCATGTTGCTCATCAGGTCGCCCATGGCGCGCAGCCGGTCGTTGGTGGCGGTCACCTGGGGGCCGGTGAGCACGCGCGGCAGCTTCAGCATGGTGGTCCGCAGCTTCTTCAGCTCGACCTGCCCCTCGCCGGTGCCGACGATCAGGTCGTGCACCGGCACGTCCGCGACGATGCGGTTCATCTTCTTCTTCTCGGCCGCCAGCAGGCTCTTCACCCGGTTCGGGTTGCCCTCGGCGACCAGGACGATGCCGGCCTTGCCGACGGCCCGGTGCACCACGTCCTGGCTGCGGTTCATCGCGACCGCGGGGGTCGTCGTCCAGCCCCGGCCGACGTTGTCCAGCACGGCGGCGGCGGCACCCGGCTGGCCCTCCATCTGGCCGAAGGCGGCCCGCTCGGCACGGCGGCCGAACACGATCGCCGTCGCGAGGAAGGCGAGCAGGAAGCCCAGGATGCCGAGATAGATGGGGTGGCCGATCAAGAAACCGATCGCGAGGAACACACCGAAGGTGACGATCCCGACAGCCGCGAGCACCAGACCGATCTTCTTGTCGGCCTTGCGGGTCATCTTGTAGGTCAGGGCGATCTGCTTCAGTCGCCCGGGGTTCGCGGCTTGCGCCGTCGTGTCCTTCCTCGCCATGTCACGCAGTCTACGTGGCCCCCGGCGCTGCCGACGACGGCAGTGTCCGGGACGGGAGCGCGGGAGGAACGGGAGCGGTCAGGACGTGGCGGAGCTGACCGCTTCGAGGACGCGCTGCGCCTCGACCCGGTCCTTGGCACGGCGGCGGTCCTCCAGGACGGAGGTCCAGGCGTTGCGTCGGGCGGTGCGCTGGCCGCCGCTCATGAGCAGCGACTCGACGGCGCGCAGAGCGTCGGTGAAGGAAGGGATCGCGGTGGCGCGAACGGGCGCGGCCTGCATGGTGGAGGTCCCCCTCGGGCGGCTTGGGTCATGGTCCGCTTGGTGTGACACCAGCGTCACTGTCTGGTGTTACCAGGGCGTGACCGACCGGTCAAACACCCATGAAACCTTGATGGGCGCCGCCGAAATGCTGACGCGGCCCTGACGTACGCCCTCATCTGCGAGGACGGTCAGGACCGCGTCATATCGGCCTCTACTGACCGGTAACCGTTTGTGCGTGAATTCACACGCTTGCCCCGTCCCCGTGCGGGAAGAGGCGGTTGACGGAGTGTCAGACGGCCTGGGCCGCGACGAAGGAGCCGCGCTTCTCGACGGCCATCTGATACAGGCGGCCAGCACGGTAGGAGGACCGTACCAGCGGGCCGGACATCACGCCCGAGAAGCCGATCTCCTCGGCTTCCTCCTTCAGCTCGACGAACTCCTGCGGCTTGACCCAGCGCTCCACGGGGTGGTGGCGCACGGACGGGCGCAGGTACTGCGTGATGGTGACCAGCTCGCAGCCCGCGTCGTGCAGCTGCTGGAGCGCCTCGCTGATCTCCTCGCGGGTCTCGCCCATGCCGAGGATGAGGTTCGACTTGGTGACGAGCCCGAAGTCCCGGGCGGCCGTGATGACCTTCAGGGAGCGCTCGTAGCGGAAGCCGGGCCGGATCCGCTTGAAGATCCGCGGGACGGTCTCGACGTTGTGCGCGAAGACCTCGGGGCGGGCGGAGAAGACCTCCGCCAGCTGCTCGGGGACCGCGTTGAAGTCGGGGGCCAGCAGCTCGACCTTGGTCCGGCCGCCCTCGCGCTCCGCCGTCTGGCGGTGGATCTGGCGGACCGTCTCCGCGTACAGCCAGGCGCCGCCGTCCTCGAGGTCGTCGCGCGCGACACCGGTGATGGTGGCGTAGTTCAGGTCCATGGTGACCACGGACTCGCCGACGCGCCGCGGCTCGTCGCGGTCCAGCGCCTCGGGCTTGCCGGTGTCGATCTGGCAGAAGTCGCAGCGCCGGGTGCACTGGTCGCCGCCGATGAGGAAGGTCGCCTCGCGGTCCTCCCAGCACTCGTAGATGTTCGGGCAGCCGGCTTCCTGGCAGACCGTGTGCAGCCCCTCGCCCTTCACGAGGTTCTGCATCTTCGTGTACTCGGGACCCATTTTCGCCCGGGTCTTGATCCACTCGGGCTTGCGCTCGATGGGGGTCTGGCTGTTCCGGACCTCCAGGCGCAGCATCTTGCGTCCGTCGGGTGCGACTGCGGACACATCGGCTCCCTGTAGCTTCGATTCTTCGGCGTACACCAGGGTACGCCCGTACGTTTTCGGTCCCCGGGGTGGGCAACCGGGCGGATCCGGGGCGCATTCCCGGCCGGCCCGTGAGCCTGTGACCTCGTGGGTCCGCGGGCTGCGGGCCGCGCCGCCCGCGCCCGCGGGCCGGTGCGGCGTACGGCTACGCCGACGCCCGCTCGATCTCGCGCGGCTTCAGCTCCGCGTTCTCCAGCACGTCCTTCAGGTGCCGTTCGACCACCGGCAGCACCTCCTCGATCGTCACGTCCCGTCCGAGCTCGCCGGCGAGCGAGGCGACCCCCGCGTCGCGGATGCCGCACGGGATGATCCGGTCGAACCACTTGTTGTCGGGATTCACGTTCAGGGCGAAGCCGTGCATCGTGACCCCCTTGGCCACGCGGATGCCGATCGCGGCGATCTTGCGGTCCTCGCGGCGCTGGCCGGCGTTGGAGGGGGCGTACTCCGGGCCGTTCAGCCGCGGGTCGAACTCCTCGTCGTGCAGCCGGGGGTCGAAGTCGAGCGAGAGCCCTCCGAGGGACGGCCGGCGCTCCACGGGGTCGCCGAGCACCCACACCCCGCTGCGGCCCTCGACCCGGGTCGTCTCCAGGCCGAACTCCGCGCACGTCCGGATCAGCGCGTCCTCCAGGCGCCGCACGTGCGCCACCACGTCCACCGGACGCGGCAGCTTCTGGATGGGGTAGCCCACCAGCTGGCCGGGGCCGTGCCAGGTGATCTTGCCGCCGCGGTCCACGTCCACGACCGGGGTGCCGTCGAGGGGGCGTTCGCTGTCGGCCGTGCGCCGTCCCGCCGTGTACACCGGCGGGTGCTCCAGCAGCAGCACGGTGTCGGGGACCTCGTCGGCGAACCGCGCCGCGTGCACCCGGCGCTGCTCGTCCCACGCCTCCTGGTACTCGACCGCGTCCGCTCCGAAGCCCATGCGGACGAACCGCAACTCACTCACGGCAAGCGCCTCCCTCGGCGATAGCTGCGTAAGGCGCGTAACGCGCCCGAGCCACTGTACGTCCGCCCGTCGCACGTCAGCCCCGCGGCCAATCCTCACACGATCGGATGAATGAACGCCGAGAGGTGAGACCGGCTGCTCACGCTCCGCTACATTCGCGCCGTTCACGAGGCAAAAGAGCTGCTCACAGCAATGGGGCACTTCATCCGGGCACGTCAGAGGCCCGGGAGGCAGGAGACCGCACCGCAGATGACGGAACGACCCGCGCAGCGCACTCCCAACCGCCAGCTCGCCGCGCTCATCGCAGAAGCGGGCTTCTCCAACGCGGGTCTGGCCCGGCGCGTCGACCAGCTCGGCCTCGAACACGGGCTGGACCTCAGATACGACAAGACGTCCGTCACCCGGTGGCTGCGCGGACAGCAGCCCCGCGGCACCACCCCCGCCCTCATCGCCGAGGTCTTCACCCGCCGCCTCGGCCGCCGGCTGACCACGCAGGACCTCGGGCTGGACGCGTGCGCCCCCGTGTACGCGGGGCTGGAGTTCGCCGGCACGCCCGAGGAGGCCGTCGACATCGTCGGCGGGCTGTGGCGCAAGGACTCCGGCAGCCACGCCGAGCTGCGGAAGATCGCCTTCACTCCGGCGGGGCTCGTCGTCCCCAGCCGGGACTGGCTGATCGGCCGGGCCGACGAGAAGGTGGCCCGCGGCCCCGGTGAGCAGTCCGGCCGGGTGCCCGCCCAGGGACGCACGGCCGCCCGGCCCGGGACGGGCAGGGACGCGTCCGCCACGGGGGCGCCGGCCGGATCCGCACCGGACCCGTCCGCGCCGGCCGCGGCCGCACCGGGCCGGCCGGCCGCGCACGTCCCGGGCGCCCGCGCCGTGCCCCGGCAGCGCGGCACGGCCGAGCGCGGCCCCGGCCAGCGCGTCACCGGCGGCGACATCGCCGCCCTGCGTTCGGTCGGCGAGCTCTTCCGCACCCTCGACGACATGTACGGCGGCGGCCACGCCCGCCAGGCCCTCGTGCGCTACCTGGAGCACGAGTGCGAGCCGATGCTGCGCGGCACCTACGGGGAGCAGACCGGCCGCCGGCTCTTCGGCGCCGCCGCCGACCTCACCCGGCTCGCGGGCTGGACCTCCTTCGACATCGCGGCGCACGGGCTGGCCCAGCGCTACTTCGTCCAGGCCCTGCGCCTGTCGCAGGCCGCCGGGGACCGGGCGTACGGCTCCTACGTCCTGGTGACGATGAGCCGTCAGGCCGTCTACCTCGGCCACGGCCGCGAGGCCGTGCAGCTGACGCGCGTCGCCCAGCAGGGCGTCGGCACCGGCGCCCCGCCCGTCGTCCAGGCGCTGCTGCACGCGGCCGAGGCGCGCGGGCACGGGGTGCTGGGCGAGGTGCGGGCCTGCACCGCGTCCCTCGTGCGGGCCGAGCGCGCGCTGGAGGCGGCCAGGGCCGGGGACGAGGTGCCGTTCTGGGCCCGGTTCTTCGACGAGGGACAGCTCGCCGACGAGTTCGGGCACTGCCACCGGGACCTCCAGCAGTTCCGTGCCGCCGCGCAGCACGCCGAGCGGTCGCTGCAGCTGCGGCCCGCCGCCCACGCGCGCAGCCGGCTGTTCTGCCGGGTCGTGCTCGCCTCCGCCCGTCTCGGTCTGGGCGAACTCGATCCGGCCTGCCAGCTGGCCGCGGAGGCGGCGGGGCAGGCGGCGGAGATGCGTTCGGTGCGGGCGGTGGAGTACGTCAGGGACTTCGAGCGCCGGCTGGAGCCGTACAGGGACGCGGCGCCGGTGCGGGCGTACCGGGACAGGGTGGCGGCGCTGGGGTAGCCGGCGGGGGTGTGCTCGCCCCCGCCGCCCTCACCCGTCCCGTCCCCCGGGGGCTCCGCCCCTCCGGCCCCGGCGGGGCGCCCCGGCCCCCGGCGGGGCCTCGCCCCTGGACCTCCGATCGGCCCCGAGCGGGCCTCGTCCTCAAGCGCCGGACGGGCTGGAGCGCACGGGGCCTCGTCCGGGAGGCCGGGCCGGGTCGGCCTTCGCTCAGGGGGCGCACGGGGAGCTGGGATGCGTCGGCCTTCGCCCGGGAGGTGCCGGGCGGGCCGGGCGGGAGGGCCGGGGTGAAGGCGGTGGAGGGGGTGTCGCTCTCGAGGGGCGGATCGTGGTGTCCGAGCGGGCCGGGGGCTGGGGAGGAGCCCCCGGTCGGCTCTCTGCCTACGCCGCTCTCGGTACCGCCCGGGCAGGGTCCGCCTGGTGGAGGGAGCCGGCTGCGCCCAGGTCGGACAGGATGGCCGCGGCCGCCCGGTGGGCGGAGTGGAGGGCGCCCTGGACGGTGCTGGTGTCGCGGTGGTCGCCGCAGACGTAGAGGCCCGCCAGGAGGCGCACCGGGCGGCGCAGGTCGTGGGGGGCGCGCATGGCGGGGACGGCCTCGGGGGTGTGGTGGACGGCCAGGGTCTCCCAGCGGGCGGTCGAGGTGCCGTAGAGGCGGGAGAGGTGCATGCGGACGGCGGTGTCGACGCCGGGCGGGGGCGTGCCCAGCACCGTGGACGAGACCAGCGTGCGGCCGGCGGGGGCGCGGCTGGGGTCGACGAGGCTGGTCACCGTGGTGTGGGCGACCGGGCCGCCGCGGTCGGCGTCCAGGAGCAGGAAGGCGCCGGTGGGCGGGGGCTCGTCGGTCGTGTGGTGCAGGACCGTCACCGGGTGGAAGTCGGGCACCCGCAGTCCGGGCAGCAGTTCGGCGGCGGTGCGCGCGTCGGTGGCGACCAGGACCGCCCGGCAGCGGAACTCGCCGTGCTCGGCGGTGGTCACGGAGGTCGTGGAGACGGCCGTCACCCGCACGCCGGTGTGCACGGTGCCCGGCGGCAGCGTGCGGGCGAGGAGCTCCGGGAGCACGTCGGCCCCGCCCTCCGGCAGGCACAGCCGCCCGGCCGCGAAGGCGCGCAGCGCGAGGTCGGCGCAGCGGCTGGAGGTGGTCAGGTCCGGGTCGGACAGGAGCGCGGCGAGCAGGGGCCGCAGGAAGCCCTCGATCGTGCGGGCGGGCAGTCCGCGGGCCGCGAGGGCCTCGGCGGCCGGCGCCTCCGGGCGGCGCAGCAGCCGTTCGGCGGGGGTGGCCGCGAGCCGGGTGAGCGCCGCCCCGAGGCGCGCCTGGTCCATCGCGGTGCCCAGCGGCGCGCCCGCCCGGACCCGCGGCGGGGGCACGGCCTGCCAGGGCGCGCCCGCCCGCCGGCCGGGCAGCGGCACGGTCCGGGAGGCCGCCGTGCGCGACCTGGGCAGTGCCCCCGGTCGAGGCGCGCTCGCAAGAGCGCGTACGGCATGGAGTGCGCCCCTCGCGCCCCCTGCGCCCGCTTGCGCGCCGGCGCGATGACGGTGTCCGTCGCTGTGCAGCAGCACGCCGGGCGCGAACGGACGCAGGACCAGCGCGTCCAGCCCCGGGGTCGACGCCAGCTCGGGATACGCCGTGGACAGCAGCTGTCCGACGCGGTCGAGCCGGAAGCCGTCGACCTTCTCGGTCGCCATGCGGCCGCCCACGCAGGGGGCCGCTTCCAGTACCGCCGTGGTCATTCCTGCGCGGGTCAGCCGATGGGCCGCGCAGAGGCCGGCGACCCCGGCTCCCACCACGACGACGTCTGCCTGGTACGCGGGCTCAAACACGTGCCCCTCCTCGCCTCGAGGTTGCGCGGCCGGTGGAGACGTCATGCCCCCGACGGGCCTCCGGGATACCCGAGTTCGGATCGAGGGTAGGGCCGGGACCGGTCGGTAACAGTCGCGCATGGGCAGGGCACGGTCGCACGGCGGTCGCATACCGTCCCGGTCGGTCGTCAGGCTGCTCGCAGGGCATCCTCGATCCCGGGAAACGCGAAAGTGAACCCGGACTCCAGCAGCCGCTCGGGCACCACCCGCGCACTGCCCAGCACGTCCCCGGCCATCTCGCCCAGCACCGTCCGCAGCACCGGCGCCGGCACCGCGAACAGCGTCGGCCGGTGCAGCACCCGTCCCATCGCCTCGGTGATCTCACGGTTCGTCAGCGGCTCGGGAGCGGTCAGGTTGAACGGCCCCGACAGGTCGTCGCGGTCGATGAGATGCCGGATCGCCGCGACCTCGTCGTGCAGCGCGATGTACGACCAGTACTGCCGGCCGTCCCCCATGCGGCCGCCCAGACCCGCCTTGAACAGCGGGAACAGCCGTCCCCACGCGCCGCCGCCGCGTGCCACGACCAGTCCGGTCCGGGTGAACACCGTCCGTACGCCCGCCTTCCGCGCATCGTCCGCGGCCGCCTCCCACTCCACGCACAGCTCCGGCAGGAAGCCGCGCCCGGCGGGCGCCCCCTCGTCGACGGCCCGCTCGCCCGTCTCGCCGTAGATGCCGATGGCACTGCCGTTGACGAACACCCGCGGCCGCTCGTCCAGCGCGGCGACCGCCCGGGCGAGCGCCGCCGTCCCGTGCACCCGGCTGTCGTGGATCCGCCGCTTGTACGCCTCGCTCCACCGCCGGTCGCCCACCCCGGCCCCCGCCAGGTTGACCACCGCGGCGCACCCGGCGAGCCCGGCCGTGTCCACCCGCCCCCGCTCGGGGTCCCACCGCACCTCGCCGGCGCCCCGGGGCGCCCGGCGCACCAGGCGCACCACCTCGTGCCCGTCGGCGGTCAGGGACCGCACCAGGGCGCTGCCGATCAGACCGGACGCGCCGGCCACCGCGATTCGCGTACGTTCCATACGGCCATCCTGCCGGGTCCTCCCGGAAAATCCCGGTCGGCGCCGGGCCCCCGGGTCATAGGGTGACGCTCATGCCAGACCCCGACGCACCGCGCATACGCACCGCCCTGCCCGCCGACGGCGAGGCGCTCGGTCTGATCGACCGCCTCACGTGGTCGCCCCTGCACGCGGTCCAGCCCGAGCCGCAGCCGCCCTACGAGCCCTTCTTCGACGAGGGGCACAGCCCCGGGGACCACCTGGTCGCCGAACTCGACGGCCGCGTCGTCGGCTACGTCCGCATCGGCTTCCCCACCCCGCTCGCCTGCAACGCCCACGTACGCCAGATCCAGGGGCTCGCCGTCGCCGACGAGGCGCGCGGCCGGGGCGTGGGGCGCGCGCTGGTCCGGGCGGCGGTGGACGAGTCGCGCCGGCGCGGCGCCCGCCGGATCACCCTGCGCGTCCTCGGCCACAACACCCCCGCCCGCAAGCTCTACGAGGCCGAGGGCTTCGAGGTGGAGGGCGTCCTGCCGCAGGAGTTCCTGATCGGCGGGGAGTACGTGGACGACGTCTTCATGGGCCGGCCCGTGCAGCCCCCGGGGCCCACGACGTGATCAGCCCGCCCGTGTCCCCCGGCGCCGTCGCCGACCCCGTCGTCACCGGGCCCGGCGACCAGCGGTGAGCCGGGCCGCGCGCGGGCGGCCGTCCCGGCCGGCCGTCCCGCGCGCACCCGGGAACGCCGTGGACCGGGACGACGGTTCCGCCAGGTGGCACAGCACGCGTCGCGGGCGGACCGGAACGAGCCGACAGTGGGACCATGCGTGCCATCCGACAGGTCCTGCGCCGTCCGCGGGGGACGCGGCGACGGGGCCCGGCGCGGTCGCCGGACCCGCTCCTGTTCCTCCTGGGCTGTCTGCCCGGACTGACCGCCGTCCTCGCCCTGGCGCTGTGCGCCGAGGGCGTCGGGGACGCCGCCACGGACGCCCGCTCCGTCCACGCGGCCGGCGTGCGCGCCGCGCCCGCGCACACCGCCGCCCGGCCGCGCATCGTGCCGCGCACCGCATGGCTCGCCGACCTCGCCCACCGCGCCCAGCCGCCCCCGCGCTACGACGACAAGGTCGTCGCCGTCTTCGTCCACCACACCGACTCGCCCAACGGCTACGACTGCGCCGACGCGCCCCGCATCATCCGCTCCCTGTACGCGGGCCAGACCGGCCACCGCGCCTGGGACGACATCGGCTACCACTTCCTCGTCGACCGCTGCGGCACCGTCTACGAGGGCCGGGCCGGCGGGGTCGACCGCGCGGTCACGGGCGCGCACACCCAGGGCTTCAACCACCGCACGGCCGGCATCGCCGCCCTCGGCACCTTCACCGCGGGCGTCCCGGTGCCGCAGCCGATGGTCGACGCGATCGCCGCGCTGGCCGCCTGGAAGCTCGGCCTGGCCGACGTCGACCCGCGCACCACGGTCCGTCTGACCTCCAGCAACAGTCACAGCCGGTACGCCGCCGGCGCCACGGCCACCCTGCCCACCCTCGCCGGCCACAACGACGGCTACATGACCAGCTGCCCCGGCGCCGCCCTGAGCGCCCGCCTCCCGGAGATCCGCCGGACGGCGGCCCGTCTCCAGGGCAGGACCTGGGCGACCGGCATGACGTTCACAGGAATGCCCTAGGCGGTGTTCAGAGTCCTCCCAGCCCCGCGCCCTACGGTCGGGCACAGGACAAGCCGACCGGAGGTGGGGATCATGGACAGCAGCCGTACGAGGACCCGGGGGAGCGCCGGCCACGGGGCCGGCCGGACCGGGGCCGGCCGGACCGGGGCCGCCCGCCGCCCCTGGACGGTCGTCTGCGCCGTCGCCGCGGTCGTCCTGGGCCCGGCCGCGGCCACCGCGTCCGCACTGGAGCAGGCCAACAAGGCGCCGCTGCACCACGCGGTCGGGGCCGGGCCGCAGCAGGCGTACCTCCCGTCGGACACCGCGCGACGCCGGGCCGCGGCCTGAGCGCCCCGCGCCCTGGCCGCCGCGGCGCGGGTGTCACTCCTTGAAGCGCTCCCACAGGCGCGGGTACCGCTCGGCGAGCGCCCCCTCGTTCTCGAAGTCGGCCGGCGTGCCCTCGGGCTCGGCCGGGGCGGGCGCGATGCCCAGGTCCGGGGCGACGGTCCCGGTGAGCTGCTCGTAGGCCTCGTCGGCCGCGTAGCCCAGCTCCTCGCCGTCGCCGTCGATCTCCTCGTCGAAGTCGTCCAGCAGGTCCGCGAGCGCGTCCGGGTCGTGCACGGCGCCCTCGTAGACCTCCCGGCCCTGCCCGATCAGCCAGCACCGGAAGTAGTCGAACGCGTCGTCGCTGGCCCCGTCGAGCAGCACCCAGGCGGCGCCCCACAGGTCCCAGGTGTAGGCGCGGTTGTAGCGCGCCTCGAAGTGACGGGCGAAGTCCAGGACCATGTCCGGGTCCATCCGCAGGAGCCGGTCGACGAGCAGGTCGGCCTGGTCCTCGGGATCGCCCTCGGCGGCCTCTCGGGTCGCGTCGACCAGCTCCCAGAACTCCGTCTCGTCCATCACGCGTCCCAGCATCGTGCCTGGACGGGTGGGCCGCACCCGGAGTGCGGAGGATTGTCACGAGGGGGTCCGCCGTGAGCCGCCGTCAGCCGTACAGCTCCGCCAGCCGTGCCGCGTCCGCGGCGAAGCGGCGGCGCAGCGACGGCGGGGACAGCACCTCGGCCTCCGGGCCCAGCCCGGTGAGCTGGGCGTGGGCCACGTCCTCGGACTCGACCCGCAGCACCACCGTCACCCGTCCGTCGGCGCCGGCCTCCCCGGCCCGCGCCAGGGCGTCCCGGGCCGCCACGGGGTCCACGGCGTACGGCAGTGCGCGCACGCCCGCCTCCGACAGCCGCAGGACCACCTCGGCCCGCAGGATCGACCGGGCGAACCGCTCGGCCTGCTCCGCCCAGTAGCCGGGCAGATCGAAGTCCTCGTCGCGGGTGAAGCGGTCCTCCAGCGGTTCCGCGCCGGTGAACCGGTCGATCCGGTACGTCCGGAAGGACCCGTCCCCGGCCACGCGGGCGCACAGGTACCAGACCCCCGCCTTGAGCACGAGCCCGTACGGCTCCAGCTCCCGCGTCACCTCCCGCGTCGGCTCCGCCCCGTTCCGGCGGTAGCGGGCCCGCACCCGCCGGTCGTCCCACACCGCCCGGGCGACCACCGGCAGCAGTTCGGGCGTCCCCGGCTCCTGGAACCAGCCCGGCGCGTCCAGGTGGAACCGCTGCGCCGCCGTCCGCGGCGCGTCCCGGAGCGAGGGCAGCAGCGCGGCCGACACCTTCAGCCGGGCCGCCGAGGCCGCGTCCTCCAGCCCCATCTCCCGCAGCGCCCCCGGCACCCCGCTCAGGAACAGCGCCTCCGCCTCACCGCGCGCCAGCCCGGTCAGCCGCGTGCGGTAACCCCCCACCAGCCGGTAACCCCCGGCCCGGCCCCGCTCCGCGTACACCGGCACCCCCGCCTCCGACAGCGCCTGCGCGTCCCGGGTGACCGTCCGCTCCGACACCTCCAGCTCCCGCGCCAGTTCGGCGGCGGTCATGGCGGGCCGGGACTGCAGCAGCAGCACCATCTTGATCAGCCGGGCAGCACGCATACGGCCATCATGCCGGGGGCCGCCGACGACGGGAGGGGCACGGCGAACCGCCGTGCCCCTCCCGTCGGAGCGATGAAGCGACGCCCTTCCGGGCGCGACCGCTACAGGCCGTACTTCTCGCGCGCTTCCTTCACCGCCGTGGCCTTGACCTCGCCGCGCCGGGCGAGCTGGGCCAGGGCCGCGACGACGACCGACTCGGCGTCGACGCCGAAGTGCCGGCGGGCCGCCTCACGGGTGTCCGACAGGCCGAAGCCGTCGGCGCCCAGCGAGGACCAGTCCTGCTCGACCCACTGCGCGATCTGGTCCGGGACCTGGCGCATGTAGTCGGAGACCGCCAGCACCGGGCCCTCGGCGCCCTGGAGCGCCTGACGGAGGTACGGCACGCGCTCCTCGCCGCGCAGCAGGGCCGCGTCGGCCTCCAGCGCGTCGCGGCGCAGCTCGGTCCAGGAGGTAGCGGACCACACGTCGGCGGCCACGCCCCACTCCTCGGCGAGCAGCCTCTGCGCCTTCAGGGCCCAGTGGATCGCCGTGCCGGAGCCGAGCAGCTGGATGCGCGGGGCGTTGGCCGGCACGGTCACGCCCGCCGACTCCGCCGTGTTGAAGCGGTACAGGCCCTTGACGATGCCCTCGTCGACGCCGGGGACCGACGGCTTCGCGGGCTGCGGCAGCGGCTCGTTGTAGACGGTCAGGTAGTAGAAGACGTTCGGGTCCTCGCCGGGCGCCGCCTCGCCGTACATGCGGCGCAGACCGTCCTTGACGATGACGGCGATCTCGTACGCGAAGGCCGGGTCGTAGGTCAGCGCGGCCGGGTTGGTCGCGGCGATCACGGGGGAGTGGCCGTCGGCGTGCTGGAGGCCCTCGCCCGTCAGGGTCGTGCGGCCGGCCGTGGCGCCGACGAGGAAGCCGCGGCCGAGCTGGTCGCCGAGCTGCCACATCTGGTCGGCGGTGCGCTGCCAGCCGAACATCGAGTAGAAGATGTAGAACGGGATCATCGCCTCGCCGTGCGTGGCGTACGCGGTGGACGCGGCGATGAAGTCGGCCATCGAACCGGCCTCGGTGATCCCCTCGTTGAGGATCTGGCCGTTCTCGGCCTCCTTGTAGTACATCAGCTGGTCGCGGTCGACCGGCTCGTACGTCTGGCCCTTGGGCGAGTAGATGCCGAGGGACGGGAAGAGCGACTCCATGCCGAAGGTGCGCGCCTCGTCGGGGACGATCGGCACCCAGCGCCTGCCCGTCTCCTTGTCGCGGACCAGGTCCTTGACCAGGCGGACGAAGGCCATGGTGGTGGCGACGTTCTGCGAGCCGGAGCCCTTGTCGAAGGAGGCGAACGCCTTCTCCGCCGGGGCGGGCAGCGGAGCGACCGGGTGCACCCGGCGGGCCGGGGCCGGACCGCCCAGGGCCGCGCGGCGCTCCTGGAGGTAGCGGACCTCGGGGGAGTCGGCGCCGGGGTGGCCGTAGGGGACCACGCCGTCGACGAACCGGCTGTCGGGGATCGGCAGCTCCAGCAGGTCGCGCATGGTCTTGAACTCGTCCACCGTCAGCTTCTTCATCTGGTGGTTGGCGTTCTTCGACGCGAAGCCCTCACCGAGGGTGTGGCCCTTGACGGTCTGGGCCAGGATCACGGTCGGCGCGCCCTTGTGGGAGAGCGCGGCCTTGTAGGCGGCGAACACCTTGCGCGCCTCGTGACCGCCGCGGGAGAGGTGGAAGCACTCGAGGATCTTGTCGTCGCTCAGCAGCTTCGCCATCTCGGCGAGCGCCGGGTCCTTGCCGAAGAAGTCCTGGCGGATGTAGGCGGCGTCGCGGGTCTGGTACGTCTGCACCTGCGCGTCCGGCACCTCGCGCAGCCGGCGTACCAGCGCGCCCGTGGTGTCGAGCTGGAACAGCTCGTCCCACGCCGTGCCCCACAGCGTCTTGACCACGTTCCAGCCGGCGCCGCGGAACTGGGCCTCCAGCTCCTGCACGATCTTGAAGTTGGCGCGGACCGGGCCGTCGAGGCGCTGGAGGTTGCAGTTGATGACGAAGGTGAGGTTGTCCAGCTCCTCGCGGGCGGCGAGCGCGAGGGCCGCCGTCGACTCGGGCTCGTCCATCTCGCCGTCGCCGAGGAAGGCCCAGACGTGGGACGCGGAGACGTCCTTGATGCCGCGGTTGGTCAGGTAGCGGTTGAAGCGCGCCTGGTAGATCGCGGAGAGCGGGCCGAGGCCCATGGAGACGGTCGGGAACTCCCACAGCCAGGGCAGGCGCCGCGGGTGCGGGTACGACGGGAGGCCGTTGCCGCCCGCCTCCTGGCGGAAGTTGTCCAGGTGGGACTCGTTCAGCCGGCCGTCGAGGAAGGCGCGGGCGTAGATGCCGGGGGAGGCGTGGCCCTGGATGTAGAGCTGGTCGCCCGAGCCGTCGGCCTCCTTGCCCCGGAAGAAGTGGTTGAAGCCGGTCTCGTAGAGCCAGGCGGCGGAGGCGAAGGTGGCGATGTGGCCGCCGACGCCGTGCTTGCTGCCCCGGGTGACCATCGCGGCCGCGTTCCAGCGGTTCCAGGCGGTGATCCGGGCCTCCATCGCCTCGTCACCCGGTACGGCGGGTTCGGCGGCGGTGGGGATGGTGTTGACGTAGTCCGTCTCGAGCAGCTTGGGCAGCGCGATGCCGTTGCCCTCGGCCCGCTCCAGCGTGCGGCGCATCAGGTACGCGGCACGGTGCGGCCCGGCCGCCTTGGCGACCGCGTCCAGGGAGGCCTGCCATTCGGCGGTCTCCTCCGGGTCCCGGTCGGGGAGCTGGTCGAGCGCGCTCGGCTGGATGGCGTTGGGGTCGGTCATGTCGCCGCCTTCCTCAGTCGAAGGGGGTTCCCTCGTCGGCAAGGGTTCGCAGGTGCCCTCGGTCTTTGGCAGGACAGGGCGGAGGCCGTGGTACGGAGGCGTTGGTGTGCCCCCGCCGCGCGGCCCGTCGGCGACTGTAACCCCCTGATCGATGATCGATCAAAGGGGGATGGTCAAAAAACTTCGCTCGGCGACAAAGTTGGCATTCCGTGCCAGCGGTACGGGCACGCCGTGCCGGTTTTCCCTGCTCAGATGAGCCGGAAGGGAGTGCGCATGTGCGCTCGGGGCGGACGGCTCCGGGGTGTGCCCGGAGCCGGTGCGCGGCGGGGGTGCCGGCTCGCGGCTCCCGTGTCGGCGTGAAGCGGCCGCGTCAGCTCATGGCGACCGGCGGGGACGCCGGCGTCTCCTGCCGGGCGGGCGCGGTGACGGGCCGTTCCTGTTGTTCGCCCTGCTCGCGGGCGGCGCGCTGCCGCTGCTCCCGCGTGATCACTTCGGTGGCGGCGCCGATGGCGAGCGCCACCGGCCACTCCAGGACCTCCAGGGCGGCCATGCCGCCGAGGGCCCCGTAGAAGGCCATCTTGCGCATCGAGGGCAGCTTCGAGGTCGCCGAGCGGGCGCCGGTGAACATGTCACCGGGGGTCACGTAGGGGATGGAGACCCGCGGGTGCGCGGTGTGCATGTGCAGCACCCTGCCGGCCGCGTGGTGTTCCTGGTCCTCCGCGCCGGCCTTCCGCTGGGCCTGGCCGGTGGGGGGTGCCGTCTGTCCGGTCGGGCCCGGCGGGACCGGTCCCTGCTCGGGCATGGGCGGGGTCCGTGGGGACGTCATCGTCGTCCTCCCTGGGTGTGAGCGGAATTCTCCCTGCACCGCCTTCCATCTCCCGGCGCGGATAAACAGGGCATACCTCGCCGATCAGGCGTGGCCGACCGTCGGCGCCGCGGAGTGCCCGCCCGCGGCGAACGACTTCCAGAGCGTGGCGGCCAGGCGGAGCAGCGCGGCCTCGAGCAGGGCGAGCGCCACCTGGGTCAAGGCCGTGGTGAAGGGGTGCGGCATGGTTCGGCCGCCTTTCGTGGGCAACGTACGGGGACTGCTCCTTTGTCCGTTCCCGCTCCGTACGGCAGGCGGCGGCAAGGTGTCATCGGGGTGAACTCTCCCTTGCCGGACGGGCCCGCCGCAGCGCCACGGGCACGAGGGCGGACACCACCGCCGACGTCAGCGCGATCGTCCAGGCCACGGGGCCCAGGGGCCGGCTGCCGAAGAAGTGGCTGAGCCCCGGCACGGTCACCACCACGGCCAGCGCCAGCAGCGAGCCCAGCACGGCCGTGGCGACCAGGGGGTCGCGGCCCGCGTCCTGCAGCGTCTGGAACAGCTGGGAGGAGACCAGCGCGACCAGGGCCACGGTGTCCGCGCGTCCCCGGGTACCGGTCGCCCGGGCGAGACCCCAGGCGCCGGCGGCGGCCACCGTGGTGACGACCGCGCGCAGCCGCATGTGCCGGGTCAGGGCCGCCCCGAGCGAGGCCTCGGGCCCCTCGGCGAGCAGCCTGCCGGGATCGCCGGCCGGCGGCCGGGCGGCGATCGCCAGGGCGGGCAGCATGTCCGTGAGCATGTTGACCAGCAGCAACTGGCGGGCGTTCAGCGCGCTGCCGCCGGTGAGCAGGCCGGTCGCCAGGGTGAACACGATCTCCCCGACGTTGCCGCCGAGCAGGATGCCCAGCGCCTTGCGCACCGACGCCCACATGGCCCGGCCCTCGACGATGGCGTCGACGATGGTCTCGATGCGGTCGTCGGTGACCACCACGTCGGCGGCGGAGCGGGCCGCGGGGGTCGCCCGCGAACCGAGGGCGATGCCGACGTCGGCGATCCGGATGGCGGGCGCGTCGTTGGCGCCGTCACCGGTGACGGCCACGATCCGGCCGGCCGAGCGCAGCGAGCCGACGATGCGCACCTTGTGGGCGGGGGTGACCCGGGCGAACACCGTGACGCCCGGCAGGGTCCGGGCGAGTGCCTCGTCGTCGAGGTCGTCCAGCTCCGTGCCGGTCATCAGCCGCGGCTCCTGTCCGGGCCGCAGCTCGCGGGCGATCGCGGCGGCGGTGCTGGGATGGTCGCCGGTGACCATGACGACCCGCACCCCGGCCCGGGCCAGCCGGTCCACGCTCTCGGCGGCGGTGGCCCGCACCGGGTCGGCGAGGCCCAGCAGGCCGAGCAGACACAGACCGTCCAGGTTCTCGTCGCTGACGTCCGCGAGCGCGGCGAGCGCGTCGTCGTCCCGCGGCGCGTCCGGCGCCAGGACGTGCTCGGCGACCGCCAGTACCCGCAGCCCCTGCCGGCCCAGCCGGTCGATCTCCGCCTCGGTCGCCTCCCGCCGCCGGTCGCCGAACGGCTCGTCGTCGCCGTCGCGGCGCACCCGCTCGCAGCGGGCCAGCACCACCTCCGGCGCGCCCTTGACGACGATCCGCGCCCGGCCGCCCGAGCGCCCCAGCACGGCGTGGAAGCCCCGCCCCGGCTCGAACGGCAGCTCCGAGACCCGGTCCCAGTCGTCCGAGCCGAGCCCGGCGGCCCGGGCCGGAGCCTCACCGAGCAGGCCGGCCCCGGCCGCGATGGCCCGGTCGGTGGGGTGGGTCAGCTGCGAGGCCGGACCCGGCGGTCCGGCGAGGGCCGCCGTGGCCACGACCCTCCGCAGCGCCGGGGTGAGCCGGTCGGGCGGCCGGCGCTCCAGCCCGTCGGACACCTGCTGGAGGCTGATCCGGCCCTCGGTGAGCGTGCCCGTCTTGTCGAAGCACAGCACGTCCGTACGCCCCAGTGCCTCGATCGTGGAGGCGCTGCGCACCAGGGTGTCGCGGGCGGACAGCCGGCGGGCCGCGGCCAGCTCCGCGACGGTGGCGACGAACGGCAGCCCCTCCGGTACGGCGGCCACGCACAGGCTGACCGCGGTGCCCAGGGCGGCGCCCAGCGGCCTTCCGCGCAGCAGGTCGACGGCGAACAGCGCGACTCCCGACGCCACCGACATCGGCAGGAACCAGCGGCCCAGCGCCGTCAGCCGCCGCTGCACACCGCTCTCCGGCGGTCCGGCCCCAGGGGCCGCCTCGGCGGCGCTGCCCGCCTCGGTCGCGGTCCCGGTGGCCACGACCACGGCGAGCGCGTGCCCCGCCGCCACCGTCGTGCCCTGGTACAGCACGGACGTACGGTCCGCGACCGCCCGGGCCGGGTTCGGCGCGGAGCCCTTGGCGACCGGCAGCGACTCGCCGGTCAGGCTGGACTCGTCGGCCTCCAGGCCCGTCGCCTTCACCACCCGGCAGTCGGCCGGGACCGCGTCCCCCGCCCGCAGCTCGATCACATCGCCGCGCACGAGCTGCTCCGCCGGCACCTCGACCGGCTCGGCGTGGTGCCCCCGGCGCACGCGCGCCTGCACCGAGGTCGCCTCGACCAGCCGCTCCGCCGCCCGGTCGGCCCGCTGCCGCTGCACCCCGCCCAGCAGGGCGTCGGTCCCGAGGACACCGCCGATCAGCACGGCGTCCGTCACCGAGCCCAGCGCCGCCGAGATGGCGCCGCCGACCGCCAGGACGGGGGTGAGCGGATTGGCCAGTTCCTCCGCGATCCGGCCGGCCAGTGTCACGGGGCCGTCGTGCCGGACACGGCCCTCGGACTGCCGGCGCCGGGCCGCCTCGGCCTCGTCCAGGCCCCAGGAGGAGGTGTGGAGCCGCGCCATGACCTGACGTACCGTCATGGCGTGCCAGGGGGTGCGCTCGGTGGCCGCCGGGGCGGGGCGGCGGCGCAGCCGCCGGCCGGCCCAGAAGCCCGCGGTGATCCCGGCGACGGCCACCCCGTCGGACACCAGCTGGGCCCGGGCCCAGGCGCCGGGGCGGGGGACGAGCAGGGAGAGCGTCGATCCCGTCAGCGCGCCCGCGCCCTCCAGACGGGTGCACAGCACGCTCAGCCGCCGGGCCTCCGGCAGGGCGGTCAGCAGCAGATGGACGACGTCCGGCGGTGCGGCGACATGGGCGTCCCACGGCACGTGCCGGGTACCGGTGAGCACGCCGACGGCCAGGTCCGCGCGGGCGAAGGCGCGGCGGGCCCGGGCCGTGACCACGGCGACGCCGTGCCCCTCGGCCTGCAGGGAACGCACCAGCGCGGCCGTACGACGGTGCCCGGTGGGGGCGGCTTCGGCGAGCCCGAACCGGCGGTGCAGCCCGGGCGGGCCGCCCACCAGCCGCACCCCGCCGCACTCTCCCGCCGCCCGCACCAAGTGGTGGGCCAGCGGATGCAGGGGGGGCACCAGCCCGGCCACGGCGACCGGCACCCCCTCCCGCACGACCACGACGACCTGCGCCCCCTCCTCGCCCCACCCCGCCATCACCGAGGCCGCCTCGCCGCCCACCCCCTCGACGCCGCCGGCCCCCTCGGCCGACCGCAGTTCCCACCCCGCCGGCCGGCCCGCCCCCTGCTTCCCGCCCCGGCCCGGCCGTCCACCGACGCCCCCGGCCTCGACCAGCTCGAGAAGCCGCGCGTGCACCTCGTCGTCACCGGGCCAGCCGGCGTCGTCCCCGCTGTCGCCCCCACCGTCCCCGCCGCCCCCGACCACGCCCCGGCCGTACGGTGTTCCGGCGGGACCCGTGTCCGTGCCCGGCTCGCCGGGCCCCTCGGCCTTCCGGCCGCTCCCCGCGCCGTCGGCGCCCGTGCCGTTCGGCCACGGTTCGCCCGTCGGGGTCAGGCGGAGGACGTTCTCCACCGCCCATCCGCCGGTGGTCAGGACGCGGGCGTCGACGAGGACCGTGTCGATGCGGTCGAGGCGGCGCAGGACCTGCGGGCGCAGGACCAGCGCTCCCCGGCCGGAGAGGGCGCGTGCCACCGAGGAGGCGAACGCCTCGCGGCCGAAGCGGGGCCCGCGCGGCGTCCCCGCGGCGAGCAGCGCCAGCCCCCGGTCATGGCTGAGCGTGCCGAGCGAGGTGAGTCCGTACGCCGCCACCGACGCCGGCACCGCGAGGTTGGCGTACCGCTCGCCCGGTCCGGGCGGCAGCGGGGCGGGCCGCCGGCAGGCCGGCGCCGCGTCGTGCCGGTACGCCCCCTCGCGCGCGGCCAGCCTGGGCGCCCAGTCCTCCCACGCCGCGCGGCGGGCCCGCGCCTCCGCGTACCGGGCCCCCGACAGCACGGTGTTCACCGCGGCGCCGAGCGGCCGGAACGACAGGGTCGTCACCAGCAGGTTCGCCGCGGTCCACCCGTACTCCGCCGCCGTGTCGCCGATCCGCTCCGCGACCCCCTCGCGCAACCGCGGCGTGGCCTCCAGCAGCTGGAGCGCCGAGACCACCACCGGTGGCAGACCCCGCAGCCGCAGCGCGCTCCCGACCGACGCCACCCCGACCGCCAGCGCGCCCGCCCCGAGCTGTACGGCGGCCCCGAGCGCCGACCCCGCCGCGGGGAACCCGACCGGCCCCGCCGCCCGCCGCTCGCCGTCCCCCGGCGCCGCGTCGCCCTCCTCCCCGGCCACCGGCTCCGGCGCTCCCGCGTCCGCGGCGGCGACCAGCGCGAGCGCGCTCACCAGCTCCGTCTCCGGCCCGCAGCCGACGTGGACACAGCCCAGCGCGCCGTTCACCTCGGCGCGGCGCACTCCCGGCAGACCCCGCAGCGCGGTCTCCAGCTCGCGCGCCGCGCCGGCCGTGCCGGGCCGCCCCAGGCGCCGTACCTCGATCTGGACACCGCCCTCGACCGGCCAGTGCCGGGGCGCCCCCGACGGCGGTACCGAACCCAGCCGTTCCGTGGCGGACCGGACGGTCGCCGACAAAGCCGAACCCACCGCGGCGGACGCTGACAGAACGGAACGCGAAAGGGCGGACGGGGAGAGCACGGACCGGATCACGCGTCCTCCATCGGCCGACGGTTGGTCGCGGGCGGCGCCCCGGAGGACACACGGTTCCCCTCAGTATGGGCACACGCCCGCGGCGGCGTCCTGCGCACCCGCGCCGGGGGCCCGGCGATCCGTCAGTCGAGCGGCTCGGCGGCGCGCGGAGCGCAGCCGAGGACGTGCGCCTTCACCAGCTCGGCGATCCTGGGGTCCCGCCGCCGGAACGCCTGGACCAGTTCCTCGTGCTCCTCGGCGTACGACTGCTGCCGCGTCCCCAGCCAGCGGATCGACAGGGCGGTGAAGACCTCGATGCCCAGGCCCTCCCAGGTGTGCAGCAGCACGGAGTTGCCGGCCGCGCGGACCAGCTCCCGGTGGAAGGCCACCGTGTGCCGCACCTGGCCCGTGCCGTCCGCCTCGCGGTCGGCCTCGTACAGGGCGGCCACGTGCGGCTCCAGCGCCGAGCAGTCCTCCGCCAGCCGCTGGGCCGCGAGCTCCGCCGCTATCGCCTCCAGACCGGCCCGGACCGGGTAGCTCTCCTCCAGGTCGGCGGCGGTCAGGTTCCGCACCCGTACGCCCTTGTTCGGCGCGGACTCGATCAGCCGCAGCGACTCCAGCTCGCGCAGCGCCTCCCGCACCGGCGTCTGGCTGACCTCCAGCTCGGTGGCGATCCGCCGCTCCACGATCCGCTCGCCCGGCTTCCAGCGCCCGCTGACGATCCCCTCCACGATGTGCTCGCGGATCTGCTCGCGCAGCGAGTGGACGACGGGCGCGGTCATGAGGGCTCCTTAGGGAGGGGCCGCCCATCGGCCCCTAGGGCTTTGACGTTTAGACAATAAGGCCGAGAGCCCGTCCGGGAGGGGCGCGCGGGGGCGCTTTGCCGCAGGTGAGACGAGACTTACACGCCCCGGAAACGAGCGGTGCCCCCGCCCGGCGGCCCGAGGGCTTCCGGACGGGGGCACCGGACACCGGGTGCCGGGAGGACTACAGGCCGAGCTCGACCTCGAACTCGCCCGCCTCCAGGATCGCCTTCACCGCGGTCAGGTAACGCGCGGCGTCGGCGCCGTCCACCAGACGGTGGTCGTAGGACAGGGTCAGGTACGTCATGTCGCGGACGCCGATGACCGTGCCCTCCTCCGTCTCGATGACGGCCGGACGCTTGACCGTGGCGCCGATGCCGAGGATCGCGACCTGGCCCGGCGGCACGATGATCGTGTCGAAGAGCGCACCGCGCGAACCGGTGTTGGAGATGGTGAAGGTCGCGCCGGACAGCTCGTCCGGGGTGATCTTGTTGGCGCGGACCTTGCCCGCCAGGTCGGCCGTGGCCTTGGCGATGCCGGCGATGTTCAGGTCGCCGGCGCCCTTGATGACCGGGGTCATCAGGCCCTTCTCCGAGTCCACCGCGATACCGATGTTCTCGGAGTCGAAGTAGGTGATCGTGCCCTCGGCCTCGTTGATCTTGGCGTTGATGACCGGGTGGGCCTTCAGCGCCTGGGCCGCGGCCTTCACGAAGAACGGCATCGGGGAGAGCTTGACGCCCTCGCGCGCGGCGAACGCGTCCTTGGCCTGGGCGCGCAGGCGCATCAGGCGGGTCACGTCGACCTCGACGACCGAGGACAGCTGGGCCTGCTCGTGCAGCGCCTTGACCATGTTGTCGCCGATGACCTTGCGGATGCGCGGCATCTTGACGGTCTGGCCGCGCAGCGGGGAGACCTCGAGCGCCGGGGCCTTCCGGGCGGCGGCCGGAGCGGCGGCGGCCGGGGCCGGAGCGGCGGCGGCGGCCTTCGCGGCCTCGGCGGCGGCGACGACGTCCTGCTTGCGGATGCGGCCGCCGACGCCGGTGCCCTTGACGGAGGCCAGGTCGACGCCGTGCTCGGCGGCGAGCTTGCGCACCAGCGGGGTGACGTAGGCGCCCTCGTCCGTGGCCTGCGCTGCGGGCGCCGGGGCGGCCGGGGCCGGGGTGACCGGGGCCGGAGCGGCCGGCGCGGGAGCCGGGGCCGCGGGCTGGACCGGAGCCGGAGCCGGAGCGGCCGGGGCGGCCGGAGCAGCCGGGGCCGGAGCTGCCGGCGCGGGAGCCGGAGCCGGGGCGGCGGGGGCCGGGGCCGGGGCGGCCGGAGCCGGAGCGGCGGGCGCGGCCGGGGCGGCGGGCGCGGGAGCCGGGGCCGGAGCGGCGGGGGCCGGGGCGGCGGCCGGAGCGGCGCCCGGGGCGCCGATGACGGCGAGCTTGGCGCCGACCTCGGCGGTCTCGTCCTCGCCGACCGTGATCTCGAGCAGCACACCGGAGGCGGGCGACGGGATCTCGGTGTCGACCTTGTCGGTGGAGACCTCGAGCAGCGGCTCGTCGGCCTCGACGGTGTCGCCGACCGACTTCAGCCAGCGGGTGACGGTGCCCTCGGTGACGGACTCGCCGAGCGCGGGCAGGACCACGTCCGTGCCCTCGGCGGAGCCGGCGCCGGCGGCGGCCTCGGCGGTGGGAGCCGGGGCCGGGGCGGCCTGCTCGGTGGACGGCTGGGCGGCCGGGGCCGGCTCGGGGGCCGGCGGGGCGACCTGCTCGGCGGCCGGGGCCTGCTCCGCGGCCGGGGCCTGCTCGGTGGCCGGGGCGCCGGTGCCGTCGTCGATGACGGCGAGCTCGGCGCCGACCTCGACCGTCTCGTCCTCGGCGACCTTGATGGACGCCAGGATGCCGGCGGCCGGGGAGGGGATCTCGGTGTCGACCTTGTCGGTGGAGACCTCGAGCAGCGGCTCGTCGGCCTCGACGCGCTCGCCCTCGGCCTTCAGCCAGCGGGTGACAGTGCCCTCGGTGACGCTCTCGCCGAGCGCCGGAAGGGTTACGGAAACCGCCATGGTTTCGGTTGCTCCTTAACGAATTGCGGAAGTCTGTGTCGTCGCGTTCGTCGACCGAGGGTCAGTCGTGCGCGTGCAGCGGCTTGCCCGCGAGGGCCAGGTGCGCCTCGCCGAGCGCCTCGTTCTGCGTCGGGTGGGCGTGGATGAGCTGGGCGACCTCGGCCGGCAGGGCCTCCCAGTTGTAGATCAGCTGGGCCTCGCCGACCTGCTCGCCCATGCGGTCGCCGACCATGTGGACGCCGACCACGGCACCGTCCTTGACCTGGACGAGCTTGATCTCGCCCGCGGTGTTCAGGATCTTGCTCTTGCCGTTGCCCGCCAGGTTGTACTTCAGAGCGACGACCTTGTCCGCGCCGTAGATCTCCTTGGCCTTGGCCTCGGTGATGCCCACGGAGGCGACCTCCGGGTGGCAGTAGGTCACCCGCGGGACGCCGTCGTAGTCGATCGGGACGGTCTTCAGACCGGCCAGACGCTCCGCCACCAGGATGCCCTCGGCGAAGCCGACGTGCGCGAGCTGGAGGGTCGGGACCAGGTCGCCGACGGCGGAGACGGTGGGGACGTTCGTCCGCATGTACTCGTCGACCAGGACGTAGCCGCGGTCCATCGCGACGCCCTGCTCCTCGTAGCCGAGACCGGCGGAGACGGGCCCGCGGCCCACCGCGACCAGCAGGATCTCGGCCTCGAACTCCTTGCCGTCGGCGAGGGTGACCTTGACGCCGTCGGCGGTGTACTCGGCCTTGGAGAAGAAGGTGCCGAGGTTGAACTTGATGCCGCGCTTGCGGAAGGCGCGCTCGAGGAGCTTCGAGCTGTTCTCGTCCTCGACCGGGACGAGGTGCTTCAGGCCCTCGATGACGGTGACGTCCGCGCCGAAGGACTTCCACGCGGAGGCGAACTCGACGCCGATGACGCCGCCGCCCAGGATGATCGCGGACTTCGGCACGCGGTCCAGGACGAGGGCGTGGTCGGAGGAGATGATCCGGTTGCCGTCGATCTCCAGGCCCGGCAGCGACTTCGGCACGGAGCCGGTCGCCAGCAGGACGTGACGGCCCTGGATCCGCTGCCCGTTGACGTCGACGGAGGTGGGGGAGGACAGCCGGCCCTCGCCCTCGATGTACGTCACCTTGCGGGAGGCGACCAGGCCCTGCAGGCCCTTGTACAGGCCGGAGATCACGCCGTCCTTGTACTTGTGGACCCCGGCGATGTCGATGCCCTCGAAGGTGGCCTTGACGCCGAACTGCGCGCTCTCGCGGGCCTGGTCGGCGATCTCGCCCGCGTGCAGCAGGGCCTTGGTGGGGATGCAGCCCCGGTGCAGGCAGGTGCCGCCGACCTTGTCCTTCTCGATCAGGGCGACGTCCAGGCCCAGCTGCGCCCCGCGCAGGGCCGCGGCGTAGCCACCGCTGCCACCGCCGAGGATCACTAGGTCGAAAACGGTGCTGGCGTCGTTCGCCACGTCACGTCCTCCATGCATGTGCGCCGTGCGCCGGTCGTCGCTGACCGCCGGCGGCTGGTGTCCGGCCGCTCTTCTTCGGCCCTGTGGTGGGGCCCTGTCCTGCCGAGCCCCATCTTTGCACTTGTGGGAGGGGGACGAGACGCGGGGCTCCGGTGTGAGACGCCCCACGGTCCTCTCCGCCGCGCGCGGCGCGGCGGCGCGCCCGGGGCGCGGGACTGTGCTGATCTGCGGCTGTGCCGCACCGGCGCGACCGGCCGCGCACCGGCCGTGCCGCCCCGGGGCGGCACGGCCCGAGTGACCAGGCGCACAGTCCCGCGCACCCGGGACGCGGGCGTCAGCCCAGGTCGCCCGCGGCGGTCAGTTCGGCGAGCCGCACCAGGGTCCGCACCGCGGTGCCGGTCCCGCCCTTGGGCGTGTACCCGAAGGGACCGCCCTCGTTGAAGGCCGGCCCGGCGATGTCCAGGTGCGCCCAGGTGATGCCCTCGCCGACGAACTCCCGCAGGAACAGGCCGGCGACCAGGCCGCCGCCCATCCGCTCGCCCATGTTCGCGATGTCGGCGACGGGGGAGTCCATGCCCTTGCGCAGGTGCTCCGGCAGCGGCATCGGCCAGGCCGGCTCGCCGACCTCCTCGGCGGCCTCGAACACGGCGGACCGGAACGCGTCGTCGTTCGCCATGACGCCGAACGTCCGGCTGCCCAGCGCCAGCATCATCGCGCCGGTCAGCGTCGCGACGTCCACGATCGCGTCCGGCTTCTCCTGCGAGGCGGCCCACAGCGCGTCGGCGAGCACCAGCCGGCCCTCGGCGTCGGTGTTGAGGACCTCGACCGTCTTGCCGCTGTACATGCGCAGCACGTCGCCCGGGCGGGTGGCGGAGCCCGACGGCATGTTCTCGGCCAGGGCCAGCCAGCCGGTGACGTCGACCTCCAGGCCGAGCCGCGCGGCGGCGACCACGGCGGCGAAGACCGCCGCGGCGCCGCTCATGTCGCACTTCATCGTCTCGTTGTGCCCGGCGGGCTTCAGCGAGATGCCGCCCGAGTCGTAGGTGATGCCCTTGCCGACGAAGGCGAGGTGCTTCTTCGCCTTGGAGGAGGTGTACGACAGCTTGACCAGGCGCGGGGCCGACGCGGAGCCGGAGCCGACGCCCAGGATGCCGCCGTAGCCGCCCTTGGCGAGGGCCTTCTCGTCGAGCACCTGCACCTTGATGCCGTGCTCCTTGGCCGCGGCCTGGGCGATGGCGGCGAAGGCCTCGGGGTTGAGGTCGTTCGGCGGGGTGTTGACGAGGTCGCGGGCGCGGTTGAGCTCCTCGCCGACGGCGGCGGCACGGGCGAGCGCGGCCTTGTGGGCGGCGTCGCGCGGCTTGGCGCCGAGCAGGACGGCCTCGGCCAGCGGCGCCTTGCCGTTCCTGGCCTTCGGGTCCTTGCCGTTCTCCTTGTAGGCGTCGAAGGAGTACGCGCCCAGCACCACGCCCTCGGCGACCGCGCCGGCGTCGCCGGCGTCCGTCACGGGCAGGGCGAAGGCGGCCTTCTTGGAACCGGCGAGGGTGCGGGCGGCCAGACCGGCCGCCTTGCGCAGCGCCTCGGCGTCGTACGAGGCGTCCTTCTCGGGCTCCCCGCCCAGACCCACCGCCAGCACGAGCGGCGCCTTGAAGCCGGCCGGGGCGGGCAGCTTCGTCACCTCGCCCTCGGCGCCGGTGGCCCCGAGGGTCTCCAGGACGCCGGCGAGCCGGCCGTCGTAGGCCTTGTCCACGGCTTCGGCGCCCGGTGCGACGACCGGGCCCTTCGCGGCCTTGGCGACACCGATCACGATCGCGTCGGCCCGCAGGCCGGGCGCCGCGGCGGTGCTGAGAGTGAGAGCAGTCACGGTGGTGAATTCTCGCTTCCGATGTGGAGTTGCTGTGGCCGGAACGTGTGGGTCGACCGGGCCCGACAGCCGACCCTAGATCCGGGCCGTGGGGGCGGTCGCCACCGGGGTCGGCCCCACCGGCGCGGCGAACCGGCGCGGCGGACCCCGGGACGAGCGTACGCGTGCGTGTGCGTTCGCCCGCGCACGCGCGTCCTCATCCGTCGGTCGGCGTCGTGGCCACGTCCCGATCCTCGCACTCCGGGGACCGGGCCACACCCGCCGGGTCGCGCCGAAGTCACACGGACGCCGCGCGGAGGACGCCCGGGAGCCGCGGGGGACCCGCGGACGGCCCGCGCGCGGAGGGGACGCCCGCCGGGGCGGAGGCGGCGCGGTCTAGCCGCCGAGGCAGAACGTCACGAGGGCCGTCGTCGTCGCCGTCTCCGCCAGGCCGCCGAAGACGTCGCCGGTGATCCCGCCGAAGCGGCGGGTGCAGCGGCGCAGGAGGAGTTCGGCGGCGGCCGGCGCGAGGAGGACGGCGAGGGCCGCGCGGCCGGCGTCGTACGGGCCGAGGAGGGCGCCGGCGGCCCCGGCGCCGCAGAGGGCCGCGGCGGCCACGGCGAGCGCCCACCGCACCGGCACCACCCCGGCGACCGCCGCCCCGAGCCCCTCCGGCCGCGCGGCGGGGACACCGGAGCGCGCGGCCAGGGTGAGCGCCAGCCGGCCCGCGACGGCCGCGGTGACGGCCGCGACGGCGCCCCGCGCCCAGGAGGCGTCGTAGAGCCGGTCCAGCGCGGCCACCTGGGCGAGCAGGACGAGGACCAGCGTGAGCACGCCGAACGGCCCGATGTCCGACTGCTTCATGATCCGCAGCGCGTCCTCGGCGGGCTTGCCGCTGCCCAGCCCGTCGGCGGTGTCGGCCAGCCCGTCGAGGTGCAGCCCGCGGGTCAGCACGGCGGGCACGGCGGTGGAGGCGACGGCGGCGAGCAGGGGACCCGAGCCCAGGAACAGCGCCGCCGCCCCGAGCCCGGCCGCGCAGCCGCCGACGGCCAGCCCGACGAGCGGGGCGCCGAGCATGCCCCCGCGCGCGGCCTCCCGGTCCCAGCGGCTCACCCGGACCGGGAGCACGGTGAGCGTGCCGAAGGCGAAGCGCAGGCCGTCGAGCACGGACGGCGCGGACTCGGACGCGGGGGAGGGCGGGGTCGTCGGCATCGGCGCAGGTTACCCGGCGGTCGGAGGGGCGCCACCGGGTGGCCGGGACGAAAATGCGCTTATGGGACCTTGGCTGCAGCGGAACGTCGTCGAACCCGGCAAGCTCCCGCTGCTGCTCGCCCTCGCCGCCTTCGTCCTGACCTTCGTGGTCACCCGCGCCGTCACCCGCCTGATCCGCGCGGGGAAGGGCCCGTTCGGCAACGTCAGCGCGGGCGGGGTGCACGTCCACCACGTGGTCCCCGGCGTCGTCCTCATCGTCATCGGCGGCTTCGGCGCCGTGGCGAGCGCCCGGCACGGCTTCGGCGCGGCCGCCTTCGCGATCGTCTTCGGCGTCGGCGCCGGGCTCGTCCTGGACGAGTTCGCGCTGGTCCTGCACCTCGACGACGTGTACTGGACGGCGGCCGGCCGCAAGAGCGTGGAGGTCGTCGTCATCACGGCCGCCCTGGTCGGGCTGGTGCTGGTCGGCTTCTCGCCGTTCGGGGTCGACGACATGAGCCGCGGCGAGCGCCAGGACCGGGGCGGCGTGATCTCGACCGTGCTGGTCAACTTCCTGTTCGCCCTGGCGGTCCTGAGCAAGGGCAAGGCCCGGATGGCGGTCTTCAGCGTGGTCGTCCCGTTCGTCGGTCTGATCGGCTTCGTCCGCCTGGCCCGCCCCGGCTCCTGGTGGGCCCGCCGCTTCTACGGCCGGCGGCCGCGGGCCCGCGCCAGGGCGGCGCTGCGGGCCTACCGCCACGACCGGCGGTGGGCGCGGCCCCGGCGGGTGGTGGGGGACTGGCTGGGCGGCAAGACCGACACGGAACTGCGCTCCGCGGGGCGGGGGTGAGGGGGCTGTCGTTCCCGGGGTGACGTCTGCCGGTGTGCGCCCGATGGGGTGGGCGCGTGAGCCGTGTGGCGGGTGCGGGTCTCCTCTGGCCGGTCGCGCGGTTCCCCGCGCCCCTTCGGGTGGTCGCGGCGAGGGGGGGGCGGCGGTCGGCGCGTCCGCGCGGTGGAGCCGCGTGCCGGACACGGTCCCGCGCCCCTTCAGGCGGTCGTGGCGAGGGGGGGCGGTCGGCGCGTCCGCGCGGTGGAGCCGCGTGCCGGTCAGGGTTCCGCGCCCCGGGTGCGCTGCGGTGACCGGCGTTCCGGGGAATCCGCTCCCCTCCGCCGCCGTCGGACCTCCGACGCTCCGCACAGCGCCGCCACCGCCGCGACCGCCGCCAGGTGCTCCTTGCCGGCCAGGTTCGCCTTCACGAGGACCTCGGCCACCATGGCCAGGACCACGGCGCCGGCCGTGACGTACGCGCGGTGGCGCCAGCCGAGGTACACGGCGAGGCCGACCACCGCGGCCGACGGGCCGGTGTCCACGACCCGGGCGTCCTCGGCGGGCAGCCCCAGCGGGGAGCCGGGGCCGAGGGCGATGCCCGCGCGGGCGTAGGCCGTGCCGGCGAGGGTGGCGGCGTACCCGACGGCCAGGGTCCGCCACCGGCCGAGGCACACCTCCGCGACGCCGAGGGCGAGCAGGATCTGCGCGAGGGCGCCCCACACGGGCAGGTCGAGGGCGGGGACGAACAGGGAGAGCGGGGTGCGCACCAGGGCGAGCCACAGCGGGTCCCCGGCCCGCACCGCCCCGATGTCCTGCACGAACCGGTAGCCCCAGGACCGGTTCTGCACGACGTGCAGGACCGAGGTCAGGCACACGGCCGCCAGGGTCATCGGAACCGCCCGTGGGCCCCGCTCCACCAGGGCCCGGCGCACGGCCCCGTACAGCGGCCCCCACTCGGCGCGGGCCCGGCGGACGGCGCGGTTCACGGGCCGGTCCCCGGACGCGCGCGGTGCGGCCACCGCGGCCCCGGCGCCCCCAGGAACCCCTCCGCCCGCGCCGACGCGAGGCCGATGCGGGGCAGGTCCGCGCCCTTCTCGAAGAGCAGGTAGCGGGGCTCCCAGACGGGCCGGTACTTGGCGTTGGCGCGGTACAGCGACTCCATCTGCCACCAGCGGGAGCAGAAGCTGAGCAGCGACCGCCACAACCGCAGCACCGGACCGGCGCCGAGGCGGGCACCGCGTTCGAAGACCGACCGGAACACGGCGAAGTTCAGCGAGACCTGGGTGATCCGGATCTCCCGGGCGTGCCGCAGGAGTTCGATCACCATGAACTCCACCAGGCCGTTGTCGGAGTCCCGGTCCCGCCGCATCAGGTCCAGGGACAGCCCGTGCGGCCCCCACGGCACGAAGGAGAGCAGGGCCCTGAGGCGCCCCTCGGCGTCGGTGCACTCCACCATCACGCAGCGCCCGTCCTCCGGGTCCCCGAGCCGCCCCAGCGCCATGCTGAACCCGCGCTCGGCGGCCCCGTCCCGCCAGGCGTCGGCACGCCGCACGAGGCGGGCCATCTCCTCGGCGGCGATCTCCTCGTGCCGCCGGACGCGGACGGCGTACCCGGCCCGCCTCACCCGGTTGTGCGCCTGCCGCACGGTCCGCATGGCCCGCCCCTCCAAGGTGAACCCGGCGACCTCCACGATCGCCTCGTCGCCGAGCTCCAGGGCGTCCAGCCCGTGCCGGGCGTACACCGTCCCGGCCTCCTCGCTCGCGCCCATCACCGCCGGGACCCAGCCGTGGGCCCGCGCCTCGGCGAGCCACGGCCCGATCGCCCCCGGCCACGCCTCGGGGTCCCCCAGCGGGTCCCCGGACGCCAGCGACACCCCGCCGACGACCCGGTAGGCGACGGCGGCCTTCCCGGTCGGCGACCACCGCACGCTCTTCTCCCGGCGCAGCGCGAAGTAGCCGAGCGAGTCCCGTTCACCGTGCCGGTCGAGCAGCTCCCGCAGCCGTTTCTCGTCCTCGGCGGTGAGCGGGCCGACGGCCCGCCGGGAGCGGAAGGCGGCGTGGAGGACGGTGAGGACGAGCACCGTGCTGAGGACGTTGACGGCGACGTCGACCCAGGTGGGCGGGGCGACGGTGGGGACCCGGTACTCGTCGGCGGCGACCGAGACGAGGCGCAGGACGCCGTACCGCCAGCGTTCCAGGAAGGTGGACGGGCCCGGCGCCCGGTCGGTGACGGTGACCAGCAGGGCGGCCAGCAGCGAGGCGCCGAGCAGCCCGCCGGCGCCCACCGCCGCGGCGAGCCTCGGGTTGGCCCGGTCGCCCTTGGCGCAGAACTCCCCGCGCCCGACGAGCAGCGCGGCGACGAAGACGGCGGTCAGGACGAGGGAGACCCAGTTCTGCGGGTGGCGCCGGACCTCCGGGAACGCCATGGCGAGCGCCAGCAGGACCAGGAAGGCGCCGCTCAGCCCGAGGTTGAGGATCCACGCGGCCCGCTTGCGCCGCCGCATGGTGACGGCCAGGAACGCGGTGAAGACGCCCGAGGCGAACCCGGCCGTCAGCAGGTACGGCGTGAAGTGGTCCTCCTGGTTGTGCCGCCGCACGTCCTGCCCCAGGGAGACCCACACCGCGCTGAGGAAGTTGACGAAGGCGACGGCCCGCAGGTACCAGACGGCGAGGGCGGCGGCCCGACGGGAAGCGACCCGGACATCTCCCATGAGCGGTGATCATATGGGCGCACATCCGGCAAGCCGCTCTTTTGGCGCCCTTCCTTGTGCCGCCCTCCCACCGCCGGTCCGGGTCGCCTTCCCGGCGCTGCTGGGGTCGCCTCGCGTCGTGCGGCCGGGTCGTCTTCCCGGCGCTGCTCGGGCCGCCTGCCCGCGGTCGTCCGGCGGCCTTCCCGCCGCCGGCCCGGGTCGCCTTCCCGGCGCTGCTGGGGTCGCCTCGCGTCGTGCGGCCGGGTCGTCTTCCCGGCGCTGCTCGGGCCGCTTGCCCGCGGTCGTCCGGCGGCCTTCCCGCCGCCGGTCCGGGTCGCCTTTCCGGCGCTGCTGGGGTCGCCTCGCGTCGTGCGGCCGGGTCGTCTTCCCGGCGCTGCTCGGGCCGCCTGCCCGCCGTGCGCCGGGCCGCCCTCCCGCCGCCGGTCCGGGCCGCCCTCCGGCTGTCCGTGCGGGCCGTCCTCGCGGCGCTGGTCCGGGTCGCCCTTCCGGCGCCGGTCCGGGCCGTCCTCCCGCCGTCCGTGCGGACCGTCCTCGCGGTGTGCGTCACCCGGCCGCGGTCACTCCTCCGTGGACCCGGCGGCCTCCGCGGACTCCACCGGATCCCCGGACCCGTCGGTCCCGGCCGGCTCCTCGGGCTTCTCGGCGGGCTTCTCCGGCAACTCGGCCGCCAGCGCCGCCGCGGCCTGCACCAGCGGGAGCGCCAGCAGGCCCCCCGCGCCCTCGCCGACGGTCACCCCGTGGTCCAGCAGCGGCTCCAGCGCCATCCGGTCCAGCGCCTTCGCCTGCCCCGGCTCGCCGCTCCTGTGCGCCGCCAGCCACCAGTCCGGCGCCCGGAACGCGATCCGCTGCCCGACCAGCGCGCACGCCGCCGCCACGACCCCGTCCAGCACGACGGGCACCTTCCGCACGGCGCACTGGAGCAGGAAGCCCGTCATCGCGGCGAGGTCGGCGCCGCCCACGGTCGCCAGCAGCCGCAACTGGTCGCCGAGCACCGGCCTGGCCCGCCGCAGGGCGTCCCGGATCGCGGCGCACTTGCGCATCCACACCAGGTCGTCGATCGGCTCCCCGCCCCGGCCGGTCACCACGGACGCGTCGGTCCCGCACAGCGCGGCGACCAGGACGCCCGCCACCGTCGTCCCGCCCACGCTCACATCGCCGAGCACGACCAGGTCCGTCCCCGAGTCGGCCTCCTCGTCGGCGACCGCGACCCCGGCCAGGAAGGCGGCCTCGGCCTCCTCGGGCGTCAGCGCGTCCTCGACGTCCACCCGGCCACTGCCGCGCCGCACCCGGTGGCGCACGACGTCCTCGGGGAAGAGGTCCGGCTCGCAGTCCAGCGCCATGTCCACGACCCGCAGCGGCACCCCGAGCTGACGTGCCAGCACCGCCGCCGGACGGCCGCCCTCCAGCACCTCCCGCACCAGCCGCGCGGCACTGCCCGCGGGCCGGGCCGAGACACCGAGCTCGGCGATCCCGTGGTCGCCGGCGAACAGCACCACCCGGGCCCGTTCGATCGGCCGGACGGGCACCGCGCCCTGCGCCGCCGCCAGCCACTCACCCAGGTCGTCCAGGCGCCCCAGCGACCCGGGCGGCACGACCTGACGTTCCCGGCGTGCCTCCGCGTCGCGGCGCACCCCACCGTCGGGGCGCTCGATCAGATCGGTGAAGTCGTCGAGATTAAGCGAGCTCATTCGCCGAACAGTACCGGCACCGATCGAACGGTTCCGCGCCACATCGCCACCACACTCCCGCGACGTCTTTGCACCCAAGATCGCGATCCCATACGTTCCGTTTTGCCGTGAATCGTCGTACGTCCCGCACGCCCTCCCCCCGGAGCCGCTCATGCCCCCCAGGCCCATCCACGAGCCGCGCCGCGACGACTGCCCCTGGTGCGGCTCGAGACGTCTGCGCACCCGCCTGCGCGCCCCGGACCTGCTGCACCACCACCGGCCGGGCACCTTCGTCGTCGACGAGTGCCGGGACTGCGCCCACACCTTCCAGAACCCGCGCCTGACCGTGGAGGGACTCGCCCTCTACCACCCGGACCAGGACGCGCGGCGCGCGACGGCCCTCGTCGACCGCGTCCTCGCCACCGGCACCGGCCGCCGCCGTCTGCGGGCCACCGCCCGGGCGATGCTGCCGTACCCGGAGCCGGAGAGCTGGCTCGACGTCGGCACCGGCCACGCGCTGTTCCCGGCGGTGGCGCGGGAGGTGTTCCCGTACACCGCGTTCGACGGCCTGGACCCCACCCCGAGGGTGCGGCGGGCCCGGGCCGCGGGCCGGATCGAGGAGGCCCACGTCGGCCACCTCACCGCCCCCGCCCTCACCGCCCGGCTGCGCGCCCGCTACGACGTCGTCAGCATGCTCCACCACCTGGAGCACACCCCCGACCCCCGCGAGGAACTGCGCGCCGCCCTCACCGTGCTGCGCCCCGGCGGCCACCTCCTGCTCGACGTCCCCGACCCGCGCAGCGCGTTCGCCGCCCTGCTCGGCAAGTGGTGGCTCCCGCACGGCCAGCCGCGCCACGTCCACCTGATCCCCCTGCCCAACCTCCGCGCGGAACTGGAGTCCCAGGGCTGCACGGTCCTCGTCACGGACCGCCGCGCCCCCCACCGCCCCCACGACCTGTCCACGGCCCTCGCCCTGCGCCTGACCCGGGCCGTCCCGCCGTCCCGCGCGGGCCTGCTGCGCGCGGCGGCCCCGCTGGTGACGGCCGCGACGGCCCTGGACCACGCCCTGGCCCCCGTCCTGCGCCGCACCCGCTTCGCGAACGCGTACCGGGTCATCGCCCGGCGGAACTGACCCGCCGGGCCGGACGGGGGCGACGGCCTCACCCCCGCAGCACCACCGCCTGGCCCGCCACCACCAGCACGACCTGCTCGCACTCGGCCGCGACCGCCGCGTTCAGCCGCCCCAGCTCGTCCCGGTACCGCCGGCCGGACGCCGTGGCCGGGACGATGCCCGAGCCGACCTCGTTGGAGACCATCACCAGCGTGCGGCGCGTCGCGCGGACGGCCGTCGTCAGCTCCGCCACCCGGGAGCGCAGCGTCCGCTCGCCCCCGTCCGCCCACACCGCGTCGTCCCAGGCCCCGGCGGAGTCCATGGCGTCCGTCAGCCACAGGGAGAGGCAGTCGATCAGCAGCGGGGGCCCGTCCACCGCCAGCAGCGGCACCAGGTCGCACGTCTCGGCCGTCCGCCACGAGCCCGGACGCCGCTCCCGGTGCGCGGACACCCGCGCCGCCCACTCGGTGTCCCCGCCGCGCGTACCGCCCGTCGCGACGTACAGCACGTCGGGGAAGGACTCCAGCCGCCGCTCCGCCTCCACCGACTTGCCCGACCTGGCCCCGCCCAGCAGCAGCGTCCGCCGCGGCACGTCCGGCACCTCCTCGAACACGCCCACCGTCAGCGTCGTCCCGTCCGGCACCGCCCGCGCCCCCGCCGCCGCGAGCCGCCGCCGCGCCTCCGGCCCCGGCGGCACGTCGTGGTCCAGATGGACGGCGACGACATCCGTCGTCGGCCCCACCGCCCCCACCGCCCGCAGCTTCGCCAGCGCGTCCGGCCGCCCCACGACGTCCACGAGGACCAGGTCGTACCGCCCGGCCGGCTCCGTCCCGTCCTCCAGCCCGGCCGGAGCGCCCCCCGGCGGCAGGTACAGCAGCCGCTGCCCGTCCGGCCCGGTCACCGCGTAGCCCGTGCCCGGCGCGTCCATCGCCACCGCCCGCACCCGATGCCCCGTCAGCGACGTCAACTCCTGCCCGTCCGGCACCCGTCCGGGCTGCGGCACCCCGGCCGGCACCTCCACGGCCGGCCCGTCGTGCGGATGCGACAGCAGCACCTGCCGTACGCCCGCCAGCGAACGCCCGGCCCGGGCGGCGGCGAACGCCGCGCCCGGCGTCAGGTCGAGCAGCAGCGCCCCGTCCACGAGCAGCGCGGTCGCCGCCCGCGCGTCGTCGCCGAGCGAGGTCGCGCAGACCGCGCAGGGACAGTCGGGGCGGGGGAGACCCGCGGGGGCACCGGTACCGAGCAGAGTGACGTCCACGAACCGATTTTCGCCGGTCGCCGGAGGCCGTGCGCGGCCGAGGCGCCCTTAAGGGGCGCGGACGGCGCGAACGAGGGGGGTGAAGCGGCCGGGACCGCTCGCGGATCACCGATCCGGGGCGGTCTCCTACGGCACGCCGGGCGGAGCGCATAGGCTCTGAGCAGGAGCCGGACCGAGATCCGGCTCCCGCTCTGCAGGTGCCGACGCGTTGGAGGCGTACATGGCGGCATGGACGTGGCGTTTCGAGAAGGCCGACGGGACGGAGGTCCAGCCCGCGGTGCAGCCCGAGGAGTTCACCACGCAGGGGGACGCCGAGTCCTGGATCGGGGAGCACTGGAAGGCCCTGCTCGAAGGCGGCGCGGACCAGGTGCGGCTGTTCGAGGACTCCACCGAGATCTACGGCCCGATGAACCTGCACGCCGACGAGTCGTAGCCGGACCCAGGACCGGGGCGGCCGGCCGACGGCCGCCCCGGTCCGCCGCGACGGCGCCTACTGCTCGCCCAGCGTCACCTCCACGGTCCGCCGCCCGCCGTCGCGCACGAACGTCACCGTCGTGCGCTCTCCCGGCCGTTGCCCGGCCAGCGCCTCCGCCAGCGAGGTGACCGTCGTGACGTCGGAGTCGCCCAGCGCGGTGATGACGTCCCCGGTCTCGATCCCGGCCTCGTCGGCCGCGCCCCCGGCCCGCACCTCCACGACGACGACCCCGGCCGGCTGGTACTCGGCGTCCAGGTAGGTCCGCCCGACGATGCCGAGCGCGGCCCGGCCGGAGTCGGTGACCTCGCCCTTCTCGACGATCTGGTCGGCGATCGTCCGCACCGTCGACGCCGGGATCGCGAACCCGATGCCCGGCGCCGCGCTGTCCCCGAGGCCGGGGTCGGTCGCGGCGAGCGTCGGGATGCCGATGACCCGCCCCCGGAGGTTCACCAGCGCGCCGCCGCTGTTGCCGGGGTTGATGGCCGCGGACGTCTGCACCATGTTGGCGATCGTCGCCCCCGTCCCGCCGCCCGTGGAGGGCTCGCTGACGGTGCGTCCGGTCGCCGAGACGATGCCCTGCGTCACGCTCGACGACAGCCCCAGCGGCGACCCCATCGCCAGCACGATCTGCCCGACCTCGACCTCGGCGGAGTCCCCGAAGGCCGCCGCCTCGAGCCCGGCCGGCACCCGGTCCAGCTTGACCACGGCGAGGTCCTGCTGCGGGTACGAGGAGACCAGGGTCGCGGCGAGCGCGTCCCGGCTGTTGGCGGTCGTCACCCGGAAGGTCTTCGCGTCCCCGACGACGTGGGCGTTGGTGACGATGTGTCCCTTGTCGTCGTAGACGACGCCCGACCCCAGGTCGCTGCCGGTCTGGATCTGCACGACCGACGGCAGCACGTCCCTGATCACCCGCTGGTAGGCGTTCTCCAGGGCGTCCGCCGGGGCGACGGCCGCGCGCTGCGCGGTCCGCCGGGCCGTCTCCCGGGCCGCCGCCCCCTCCGCGCCGGAACCCGCGCCGGAACACCCGGCGGCCAGCCCGAGGGAGCACACCCACACGGCCACGACCGCCCGGCGGGCACGTGCACGGGAAGCATCCATGCCCCGAGTCTCACCGCGGACCGGCCCCCCGGCTCGTCCTGCTCGCCCGAACGGGCAAGGCGGACGCCCCCGGTGGTGCTCCCCGCCGGCGACTCCGCCCCCGGCCCCACCGGCGCCGGCCCGGCCACCACGCGCGGGCGCCGCCCCCGGTCCCGGCCCGCACCGCGTACGTCCCGCCCCCGCGCCCGGAGGCCGCTGCAAGGGTCCCGGCCCGTGCCGGGTACGCCCCCGTCGCCCGGCTTCTGTCCGTGCGCCGGGTCCGGCCCGGTCCCGGGCCCCGGCCCGTGCGGGGTACGCCGGGAGCCCGCCTCCGGGGCCGTGGGTCGCCAGGGTGTCGGGGTTCCGGCTCTCGGGCCGGGCCCGTCGTCCGGGTGCCGGGGGCGGCCCGGGCCCGTCGTCCGGGTGCCGGTGCCGGGGCGGCCCGGGCCGGGTGCGTCCGCGTCGTCCGGTTCCGGTCGGGCCGTGCGGGCCTCGGTCCCGGCGCGTGCCGTTCACTTCGTGGCCCGGCGGGGTCTCGTCCCCGCGCGTGCCCGGTTCCGGGCCCCGGTCCGTGCGGGGGCGCCTCGACGTCGGACCGGGCGCGTGCCGGGCCCGGCGGTGGTCGGCCCGGGGGGCCTCAGCCCCGTACCCCGCACAGGTGCAGCAGGGCCGCCACGCTCCGGTAGGGGTCCGTGCGTCCCGCGCGCTCCTCCACGGCGAGCAGCGCCTCCGCGTCGTCCGGGACCCCCGCTCCGTCGGCGGCGGTGTCGGTGAAGACGCGTACGCCGTACCAGGCCTGCAGGGGCGCCCCGATGCCGGCCAGCGTCGCGGTCAGGGTCTCCCGGCGGTCCGCGCGGACGTCGAGGCCCAGCCGGTTGCGGTAGGAGACGGTGTCGAAGGCGGCCAGGGCGCCCGCCCAGTCGCCGGACAGGCCGGGCCGCATGGCCAGCGCGTCCGCGTTCCGCACGAGCAGCGACAGCAGCCCGCCCGGGGCCAGCACGCGCGCGAGGCCCGCCAGCAGCGGATCCGGCTCCTCCACGTACATCAGCACGCCGTGGCACAACACCACGTCGAAGCTGCCGGGCGGGAAGTGCACGCCCGTGTCCCGGCCGTCGCCCTCACAGATCCGCATCCGCTCCCGGATGCCCTCGGGCTCCCCGGACAGCGCCTCGCGGGCCGCGGCGATCATCGTCGCGTCCTGCTCGAGGCCCGTCACCTGGTGACCGAGCCGGGCCAGCCGCAGCGCCTGCGTGCCCTGGCCCATGCCCACGTCGAGCACCCGCAGCCGCTGCCCGACCGGATACCGCGCGGTTATCTGCTCGTCGAGCTGCCGGGCCACCAGCTCCTGCCGCACCACGTCACGCAGGCCGCCCAGCCTGCTCAGCCAGGCCTCGGCCGCGCCCCCGGAGAAAGAAGCAGTGCTCAGGGCCGCTCTCCGCGCTTGACCTGCGGCTTGGGCAGCCGGAGCCGACGCATCTGCAGGGAGCGCATGAGCGCGTAGGCCACCGCGCCCCGCCGGTTCTGGTCGGGGAAGCGCTCGGCCAGCCGCTTCTTCAGGCGGAACCCGTTGACGACCGCTTCCAGCACGATCAGCACGATCACCACGAGCCACAGCAGCAGCGCGACGTTCTGCAGCGACGCCACCCGGATCATGCTCAGCACGAGGATGACCACGGCCATGGGCAGGAAGAACTCCGCCACGTTGAACCGCGAGTCGATGAAGTCGCGCGCGAACTTGCGGACCGGGCCCTTGTCGCGGGCCGGCAGGTACCGCTCGTCGCCGCCGGCCAGCGCCTGGCGCTGGCGCTCCAGCTGGGCGCGGCGCTCGTCGCGCTGACGCTTGGCGGCCTCCTTGCGCGTCATCTGCGTGTTGGCCACGCTGCGGCGCTGGGACTGGGCCTCACTGCGCTTGGGCGTGGGCCGACCCTTCTTGGCCTCGGGGTGGCGGGGCTGACTGGAGTCGGTCACCGTCGCCTTGTCGGCGAGCGGGGCCTTCTCTTCCTTGGCACGGCTACGGAACACAAAACCCAAGGGTAAGCGCAAAGCAAAACGTGCGGAGCCACAGGTCCCCGGAAACAGGGGCGGCGGGGGGCGGCGGGCGGGAATGGGACCCCGCCCGCCGGGGAACGATCCGGCAACACCAGACGTCTGAAGTGATGACGGACCCGGGACGGACCGGTGGATGAGGGACATCCGTGACCTGGCGCTCACCCTGAAGGTCACCTACTCCTCACGCCGGAGCAAGGCCTCGGTCAGTCGTCCTCGGGGAGGAGCGCATCCGTCCCCGAACAGTGCGTCAATGGAAGCAGGGCCCGTACTGTGGGTTCTGTCGCAGAGCTGGAGCCGGAGTCCGTCAGAAGGGGGCGCGCGAAGCCCATGAGCGGTGTCATGAAGCGTATGGGGATGATCTTCCGCGCGAAGGCGAACAAGGCCCTTGACCGGGCCGAGGACCCGCGCGAGACCCTCGATTACTCGTACCAGAAGCAGCTCGAGCTGCTGCAGAAGGTCCGCCGTGGCGTCGCGGACGTGGCCACCTCGCGCAAGCGCCTGGAACTGCAGCTGAACCAGCTGCAGTCGCAGTCCTCCAAGCTGGAGGACCAGGGACGCAAGGCGCTCGCCCTCGGCCGCGAGGACCTGGCCCGGGAGGCGCTCTCCCGCCGCGCCGCCCTCCAGCAGCAGGTCACCGACCTCGAGACGCAGCACGCGACGCTCCAGGGCGAGGAGGAGAAGCTCACCCTCGCGGCCCAGCGGCTCCAGGCCAAGGTCGACGCCTTCCGCACGAAGAAGGAGACCATCAAGGCCACCTACACCGCCGCCCAGGCCCAGACCCGCATCGGCGAGGCCTTCTCCGGCATCTCCGAGGAGATGGGCGACGTCGGCCTGGCCATCCAGCGCGCCGAGGACAAGACCGCCCAGCTCCAGGCCCGCGCCGGCGCCCTCGACGAACTCCTCGCCTCCGGCGCCCTCGACGACCCCACCGGCATCGCCAAGGACGACATCCAGGCCGAGCTGGACCGGCTCTCCGGTGGTACGGACGTGGAGCTGGAACTGCAGCGCATGAAGGCCGAGCTCGCCGGCGGCGGCTCCGCCGGGCAGCAGGCCATCGAAGGCGGTACGAGCCAGCCGCAGACCCAGCAGCAGCCGCAGGACACCCCGCGCTTCGACAAGCAGTGACCCGGGGCGGGGCCGGAGCCGAGGAGGGCGACATGATCGTGCGGATCATGGGAGAGGGCCAGTGGCAGCTGGCCGACTCCCACTTCGCCGAGCTGAACAAGCTCGACGACGAGCTGCTCGCCGAGATGCAGGGCGGCGACGGGGACGGCTTCCACCGCACCCTCTGCGCCCTCCTGGACGCCGTCCGCCGCCTCGGCACCCCCCTGCCGGACGACGCGCTGGAGCCCTCGGAACTGATCCTGCCCGCCCCGGAGGCGAGCCTGGAGGAGGTCCGGGAGATGCTGAGCGACGGCGGGCTGATCCCGGGCTGAGGACCCGGCGTCCGGGCCCGGGGCCCGTTCCGGCCGGCGCCTCGGCCGGCGGGCGCTCCGCGGTGAGGGCCGGTGAGGGCGGTCCGTCCGGGGGCGTCCCCCCGGGGGGAGGTTCAGGACGGGGCCCCTTCAGGGCCGAAGCGGGACCCGGGGGCGGCAGTCCCCGGCCGACGGTCACTGAAAGCGACGGTAACGGAAACAGTGCCCTCCCTCGCCCGCGCCAGGCGCCACCTGCGCGCACACCCCCTGGCCCTCGACGCCGCCCTCGCCGCCGGCGTCCTGACGTGCATGCTGGCCGGCTCCTTCGTGGACCCGCACGGCGACCACCGCGTCAGCTGGGGCATCCGCACCCCGGACCCGCTCAGCCTGCTGCTGATGACCCTCAGCGCCGTCACCCTCGTCTTCCGCCGCCGCGCCCCCATGACGGTCCTCGCCCTCACCGGCACCTTCTCCGTGGCCGAGTCCGTCACCGGCGACCCCCGCGCCCCGGTCGCGATGTCCGCGGTCGTCGCCCTCTACACCGTCGCCGCCACCACCGACCGCCGCACCACCCTGCGGGCGGGCCTGCTCACCATGACGGTCCTCACCGGCGCCGCCATGCTCGTCGGCCCCCTGCCCTGGTACGCCCAGGACAACCTGGCGATCTTCGCCTGGACCGGCATCGGCGCCACCGCCGGCGACGCCGTCCGCAGCCGCCGGGCCGTCGTCCAGGCCATCCGCGAGCGCGCCGAGCGCGCGGAACGCACCCGCGAGGAGGAGGCCCGCCGCCGGGTCGCCGAGGAACGCCTGCGCATCGCCCGCGACCTGCACGACGTCGTCGCCCACCACATCGCCCTGGTCAACGTCCAGGCCGGAGTCGCCGCCCACGTCATGGACAAGCGCCCCGACCAGGCGAAGGAGGCCCTCGCGCACGTCCGCGAGGCCAGCCGCTCCGCCCTCAACGAACTGCGCGCCACCGTCGGCCTGCTGCGCCAGTCCGGCGACCCCGAGGCCCCGACCGAACCGGCCCCCGGCCTGGACCGCCTCGACGAGCTCGCCGGCACCTTCCGCAGCGCCGGCCTCCAGGTCGAGGTCGCCCGCGCCGACCACGACGCCCGGCTCCCGGCCGCCGTCGACCTGGCCGCCTACCGCGTCATCCAGGAGGCCCTGACCAACGTGCAGAAGCACGCGGGACCGCACGCCAAGGCCGAGGTCAGCGTCGTCCGCGTGGGACCGCACATCGAGGTCACCGTCCTCGACGACGGCACGGGCGAGACGACGGGCCCGCGCCAGGGCGGCGGCCACGGCCTGCTCGGGATGCGGGAACGCGTCACCGCCCTGCACGGCACCCTCACCACCGGGCCCCGCTACGGAGGCGGCTTCCGCGTCCATGCGATCCTGCCGGTCAGGACCCGTACCGCCGCCACGGGAGAACCGGGGGAGCCCGCATGACCATCCGCGTCCTGCTCGCCGACGACCAGGCGCTGCTGCGCAGCGCGTTCCGGGTCCTCGTCGACTCCGAGCCCGACATGGAGGTCGTCGGCGAGGCGTCCGACGGCGCGGAGGCGGTGCGGCTGGCCAAGGAGCAGCGGGCGGACGTCGTCCTGATGGACATCCGCATGCCCGGCACCGACGGCCTCGCCGCCACCCGCCTGATCAGTGCCGATCCGACGCTGGCGCAGGTACGCGTGGTGATACTGACGACCTTCGAGGTCGACGACTACGTCGTGCGGTCGCTGCGCGCGGGCGCCTCCGGCTTCCTCGGCAAGGGCAGCGAGCCGGAGGAGCTCCTCAACGCCATCCGGGTCGCCGCGGGCGGCGAGGCCCTGCTCTCGCCGGCCGCCACCAAGGGCCTGATCGCCCGCTTCCTCGCCCAGGGGGACACCGAGGAGGACCACGACCCGGCTCGCGGGCAGCGGCTCCAGACCCTCACCGGCCGCGAGCGCGAGGTCCTCGTGCAGGTCGCCGGCGGCCACTCCAACGACGAGATCGCCGAACGGCTGGAGGTCAGCCCGCTGACGGTGAAGACGCACGTCAACCGGGCCATGGCCAAGCTGGGCGCCCGCGACCGGGCCCAGCTCGTGGTCATCGCGTACGAGTCCGGGCTGGTCCGTCCGAGGGTGGACTGAACCCCGCCCCGCCGTACTGCGCCCGGAGTAGGCGCCGCATAAGGAAACCGACCTGCGGCCTACGGAATCCCCCGCACCCATGCCACAGGGTGAAGGGGCCACTTCTGCCGCTCCCAGAAGAGAGAACCTTCGCTCATGTCCTGGCTGTCGAGATTCAGCCTCGCGCAACGGGCCCTGATAGGCCTGATGTCCATCATCGCGCTCGTGTTCGGCGCGATCGCGATCCCGCAGCTCAAACAGCAGCTGCTGCCGACCATCGAACTGCCGATGGTGTCCGTGCTCGCGCCGTACCAGGGCGCCTCCCCGGACGTCGTCGAGAAGCAGGTCGTCGAGCCCATCGAGGACACCCTCGAGGCCGTCGACGGCATCACCGGCATCACCTCCACGGCCGGCGAGGGCAACGCCGTGATCATGGCGTCCTTCGACTACGGCAACGGCACCGAGCAGATCGTCGCCGACGTCCAGCAGGCCGTCAACCGGGCCCGCGTCCGGCTCCCGGACGCGGTGGACCCGCAGGTCATCGCCGGCTCCACGGACGACATACCGACCGTGGTCCTCGCCGTCACCTCCGGCAAGGACCTGCAGGCCCTCGCCGACCAGCTCGACACGAGCGTCGTCCCGGCGCTGAAGGACATCGACGGCGTCGGCCAGGTCACCGTCGACGGCGTGCGCGACCTCCGGGTCTCCGTCACCCCCGCCGACGCGAAGCTGGCGCGCGCCGGGCTGGCCCCGCAGTCCCTCGCCCAGGCCCTCCAGGCCGGCGGCGCGACCGTGCCGGCGGGCTCCTTCGACGAGGGCGGCGCCAACCGCACCGTCCAGGTCGGCGGCGGCTTCACCTCGCTGAAGCAGATCCAGGACCTGATGATCCCCGGGGCGGAGGGCAAGAAGGCCGTCCGGCTCGGGGACGTCGCCACGGTGAAGCAGGAGGAGGCCCCGGCCGACTCCCTCACCCGCACCGACGGCAAGCCCAGCCTCGCCGTCGCCGTCACCATGGACCACGACGGCAGCGCGGTCGCCATCTCGGAGGCGGTCGAGGACAAGCTGCCCGGGCTGCGGGCGGAACTCGGCTCCGGCGCGTCGATCACGGTCGTCAGCGACCAGGGACCGGCCGTGTCCAAGTCCATCGAGGGCCTGACGACGGAGGGCGCGCTCGGCCTGCTCTTCGCGGTCCTCGTCATCCTGGTCTTCCTCGCGTCGGTCCGCTCGACGCTGGTGACGGCGGTCTCCATCCCGCTGTCCGTGGTCCTGGCCCTGATCGTGCTGTGGACGCGGGACCTCTCCCTGAACATGCTGACGCTGGGCGCGCTGACCATCGCCATCGGCCGGGTCGTCGACGACTCGATCGTCGTCCTGGAGAACATCAAGCGTCACCTCGGCTACGGCGAGGAGCGGCAGACCGCGATCCTCACCGCGGTCCGCGAGGTGGCCGGCGCGGTCACCTCCTCCACCCTCACCACGGTCGCCGTGTTCCTGCCGATCGGTCTGGTCGGCGGCATGGTGGGCGCCCTGTTCGGCTCGTTCAGCCTGACGGTCACGGCGGCCCTGCTGGCCTCCCTGCTCGTCTCGCTGACCGTCGTCCCGGTCCTGTCGTACTGGTTCCTGCGCGCCCCCAAGGGCACGCCCGCGGACGCCGAGAAGGCGCGTCGCGCGGCGGAGGAGAAGGAGGCCAGGAGCCGCCTCCAGCGCGTCTACGTCCCCGTCCTGCGGTTCGCGACCCGGCGCCGTCTGACGAGCGTGGCCCTCGCGGTCGTCGTCCTGATCGGCACCTTCGGCATGGCCCCGCTGCTGAAGACGAACTTCTTCGACCAGGGCGAGCAGCAGGTCCTGACGGTGAAGCAGGAGCTGAAGCCCGGCACCAGCCTCGCCGCGACCGACGCCCAGGCGAAGAAGGTCGAGCACCTGCTGGCCGGCACCGAGGGCGTGAAGGAGTACCAGGTCACCGTCGGGTCCTCCGGCTTCATGGCGGCCTTCGGCGGCGGCACGGATACCAACCAGGCCTCGTACCAGGTGATGCTGGAGGACTCGGCGTCGTACGAGGACGTGCAGGACCGCATCGAGAAGGGCCTGGCCGGGCTCGAGGGCATCGGCACGACCACCGTCGCGGCCGGTGACGGCTTCGGCAGCCAGGACCTGAGCGTCGTCGTGAAGGCGGCCGACGCCGAGGTGCTGCGCGAGGCGGCGGAGCAGGTCCGCAAGGCCGTGGCCGGCCTGGACGACGTCACGGACGTCACCAGCGACCTGTCGCAGAGCGTGCCGCGCATCTCGGTCAAGGCCAACGGCAAGGCGGCGGCGGCCGGGTTCGACGAGCAGACGCTGGGCGCGGCGGTCGCGCAGGCGGTGAGCGGGACGCCGGCCGCGAAGGCGACCCTCGACGACACCGAGCGGGACGTGGTCATCACGTCGGCGAAGCCGGCGCGGACGCTGGCGGAGCTCGAGGCGCTGCCCCTCGGCCCGGTGAAGCTCGGCGACGTCGCGACCGTCCGGCTCGTGGACGGCCCGGTCTCGATGACCCGCATCGACGGTCAGCGCGCGGCCACCGTCACCGCCCGCCCGACCGGCGACAACACGGGCGCGGTGAGCGCGGACCTGACGTCGAAGCTCGACGCGCTCGAACTGCCGGCGGGCGCGACGGCCGAGATCGGCGGTGTCTCGCAGGACCAGGACGACGCGTTCAAGAACCTCGGCCTGGCCATGCTCGCGGCGATCGCGATCGTCTTCATGCTGCTGGTGGCGACCTTCCGCTCGCTCGCCCAGCCGCTGATCCTGCTGGTCTCCATCCCGTTCGCGGCGACCGGCGCCCTCGGCCTGCTGATCGCCACCGGCACCCCGATGGGCGTCCCGGCGATGATCGGCATGCTGATGCTGATCGGCATCGTGGTGACCAACGCGATCGTGCTGATCGACCTGATCAACCAGTACCGCCGCCAGGGCCACGGCGTCGTGGAGGCCGTGATCGAGGGCGGCCGCCACCGTCTGCGCCCCATCCTCATGACGGCCCTGGCGACCATCTTCGCCCTGCTGCCGATGGCCCTCGGCGTCACCGGCGAGGGCGGCTTCATCGCCCAGCCGCTGGCGGTCGTCGTCATCGGCGGCCTGGTCACCTCGACCCTGCTCACCCTCCTCCTCGTCCCGACGCTCTACGCGATGCTCGAACTGCGCAAGGAGCGCCGGGCGAAGAAGCGGGCGGCGAAGAAACAGGCGGCCGAACCGGAGAAGTCACCGGAGCCCGCGGGCGTGTGACCCCGGCCCCCGGCCCGCAGCGACGGCGTCCCCCCGGCACGGGGCGGACGCCGTCCGCGTGTCCGGCGGCCCTGCCGACGTCCCTCTCCCCGTGGGCTTTTCCTATCCTGTGAGCGCGAACTGCTCTGTGGGGGAGGGGGATCCGGGCGGTGCCACTGCACAAGGACGAGCCGAGGTCGATCGGCGGGTATCGGATCGTCGACCGGCTGGGGGCCGGCGGCATGGGGGTCGTCTACCGGGGCAGGGCGAGATCGGGGCGGGAGGTCGCCGTCAAGGTGGTGCACGCCCAGTACGCCGAGGACGCCGTCTTCCGTGCGCGTTTCCGCCAGGAGATCGAGGCCGTCCGCAAGGTGAGCGGCGCCTTCACGGCGCCGGTCGTGGACGCGGACCCGCAGGCGGCACGGCCCTGGATGGCCACCCAGTACGTGCCGGGGCGCTCGCTCGCCCAGCGGATCCGCGACGAGGGCGCCCTGCGCGGCGCCGAGCTGCGGCGGCTGGCACTCGGGCTGGTGGAGGCGTTGCGGGACATCCACCGGGCCGGCGTCGTGCACCGCGACCTGAAGCCGGCCAACGTCCTGATGGCCGAGGACGGCCCCCGCGTCATCGACTTCGGCATCTCCCGCGCGGCGGAGAACAACACCCTCACCGAGACCGGCCAGATGATCGGCACCCCGCCGTTCATGTCCCCGGAACAGCTCACCGACGCCCGCACGGTCGGCCCCGCGTCGGACGTCTTCTCGCTCGGGGCGCTGCTGGTGTTCGCCACCACCGGCCGGGGCCCCTTCGACGCCGACAGCCCCTACCTGACCGCGTACCGGGTGGTCCACCACGAGCCGGTGCTGGACGGGGTGGCGCAGCCGCTCCGCGCGGTCGTCGAGCGCTGCCTGGCCAAGGACGCCGGGGACCGGCCCGGTCTCGACGAGCTGGCGCGGGAGTTCGGCCGCGTCCTGCCCGAACCGGCGCCCGACGACGCGCACACGGTGACGCTGCGGCTGCCCCCGCCGGTGCCCGGGGAGTCCCGCGCACCGACCGAGGCGGACGCCGCGCCGGACCGCCCGGTCCGCCGCCGGCACCCCCGCCGGCTGCTCGTCCTGACGGGCGCGGCGGGCGTCCTGGCCGTCGCGCTCACCCTCTACCTCGTCCTCGGCCCGCCGCGGGACGGCGGGACCGCCGGCGCCGGGAGACCGGCGGGCCCCTCGGCCTCCTCGACCTCCTCGGCCTCCCCGACCTCCCGGTGGGGGACGCTCCCGGCCGGCTGGCTGCCCTGGCAGACGACGGTGTACGCGCCCGCCGTCCGCGGCGCGAAGCCGACGAGCCGGAGCACCGGCGGTTCCCCCACCTGCCTGCTCGGCGGGGACGCCCTGTACTGCGCGGGCGACGGCATCCTCCCGGTGCGCGTGGACCCCCTGACGGGGCGGACGGCGTGGCGTGCCGCCTCGGTGCCGGCCGGGGCGAAGGACGACCAGTACGACGCCCTGATCCTGGGTGTCCGCGGCGGCACGGTGCTCGTGCGGCAGATCATCACCACCGCCACGGGCGAGACCGACACCGCCCACCTCGTCGCCCTCGACGCCGCCGACGGCTCCCGGCTGTGGTCGCGCCGGATGAACGCGGAGAACGCCGACGCCACGGTCGTCGGCGACCTGGTCCTGACCCCGGACACGGACGGCCGGACGGTGACCGCGCGCACCGCGCGCGACGGCGCCGGACGCTGGACGACGACCGTGCCCTCCGGGGACTACTGCGGCTTCCACGACATCGGCGGCCGCCCCTACGCGGACTGCACCACCTACGAGACGGGCGGCACCCGGTTCTTCGCCCTCGACCCGGAGGACGGGACGCAGCGGCCCCTGCCGTCCCTGCCGGACGACGCGAGCTACGTCGGCGCCCTCGACGGCTCCCTGGTCTTCGCGCGGTGGGGTGACGACGAGGGAGCGGCGGACACGCCGTACACGAGTGTCCTGTTCGTCGACCCCGACACCGGGGCGCGCAGGACGACGAAGCTGGCCCGGGAGTTCCGGGGCACGGTGGCCGCCCTGGTGGACGGCACGCTCGCCTTCGTCACCTCGAGCGGCCAGGTGACCGCCGTGTCGCCGGTCACGGGCGAGCAGCTGTGGCAGACCCCGACGACGCTGGAGCAGCCGGGCGAGCCCGTGGCCGACGAGAAGGGCCGCACGTTCTACCTCGCGAGCGCCAGCGGACGGGTGGCGGCCCTCGACGCCCGCGCGGGCACCCTGCTGTGGGAGTCCTACCCGCGTGCCGACCACGTGGTGAGCGGTGGTCTCCCCCTGCCCACGGTGTTCGCGCACCGGGGCGCGCTCGTGGTGGCGACGCCGGACGGCACGGTCTTCTCCGTCGACCCGGCCCACCCCGAACGCAGACCGGCGTCGGGGTGACGCGGATCGTCCACCCCGACGCCGGACGGCTGCGGAACGGGCCCTACGGCAGCGCCAGCATCCGCTCCAGCGCCAGCTTCGCGAACGCCTCGGTCTCCTTGTCGACCTCGATGCGGTTGACCAGGTTGCCCTCGGCCAGGGACTCCAGGGCCCAGACCAGGTGGGGGAGGTCGATGCGGTTCATGGTCGAGCAGAAGCAGACCGTCCTGTCGAGGAAGACGATCTCCTTGCCCTCGGGAGCGAAACGGTTCGCCAGGCGGCGGACCAGGTTCAGCTCGGTGCCGATGGCCCACTTGGAGCCGGCCGGGGCGGCCTCCAGGGCCTTGATGATGTACTCGGTCGAGCCGACGTGGTCCGCCGCGGCCACGACCTCGTGCTTGCACTCGGGGTGGACGAGGACGTTCACGCCGGGGATGCGCTCGCGGACGTCGTTCACCGAGTCCAGGCTGAAACGCCCGTGCACCGAGCAGTGGCCCCGCCACAGGATCATCTTCGCGTCGCGCAGCTGCTCGGCGGTCAGGCCGCCGTTCGGCTTGTGCGGGTTGTAGACGACGCAGTCCTCCAGGGACATGCCCATGTCGCGGACGGCGGTGTTGCGGCCCAGGTGCTGGTCGGGCAGGAACAGCACCTTCTCGCCCTGCTGGAAGGCCCACTCCAGCGCGCGCTTCGCGTTCGACGAGGTGCAGATGGTGCCGCCGTGCTTGCCGGTGAAGGCCTTGATGTCGGCGGAGGAGTTCATGTACGAGACGGGGACGACCCGGTCGACGACGCCGGCCTCGGTCAGCACGTCCCAGCACTCGGCGACCTGCTCGGCCGTCGCCATGTCGGCCATCGAGCAGCCGGCGGCGAGGTCGGGCAGGACGACCTTCTGGTCGTCGGACGTCAGGATGTCCGCGGACTCCGCCATGAAGTGCACACCGCAGAACACGATGTACTCGGCCTCCGGGCGCGCGGCCGCGTCGCGGGCCAGCTTGAAGGAGTCGCCCGTGACGTCGGCGAACTGGATGACCTCGTCGCGCTGGTAGTGGTGACCGAGGACGAAGACCTTGTCGCCGAGCTTCTCCTTGGCCGCACGAGCGCGCTCCACCAGGTCCGGGTCGGAGGGGGAGGGCAGGTCGCCGGGACACTCGACGCCCCGCTCGCTCTTCGGGTCGGCCTCACGGCCGAGCAGCAACAGGGCGAGCGGAGTCGGCTGTACGTCGAGCTCCGTGGTCTGGGCGGTGGTCACGACACGCACCCTTTCTACTTTTCGTCGAACTGACGCTTATTATCATAACCCGCTTCACGTCACTTTGACGATGGTCATTGCGTCGATGTGACGTGAATCCCGGCGCCGCCCTGCCGGCGCCCCGTCGCCGCCGCCCCGGGCCGCTGTTCGCTTCTGCGCGCGTGTGCGAGCATGAAGGAACAGGCGAAAGACGAGTGCCCGGCCCGGAATGAATCCGCGGCCCCGCCGGTTGCAACCGTCGGCAAGCAGTCTCCGTACAACCCGGGAGAGATGTAGATGTCCGTATCGGACGAGACCACCACCGTCACCGACGGCATCGTCCTGACCGACGCCGCCGCGTCGAAGGTCAAGGCCCTGCTCGACCAGGAAGGCCGTGACGACCTCGCGCTGCGCGTGGCCGTCCAGCCCGGCGGCTGCTCCGGCCTGCGCTACCAGCTCTTCTTCGACGAGCGCTCGCTCGACGGCGACGTGGAGAAGGACTTCGGCGGCGTCAAGGTCGTCACCGACCGCATGAGCGCCCCGTACCTGGGCGGCGCCACGATCGACTTCGTGGACACGATCGAGAAGCAGGGCTTCACGATCGACAACCCGAACGCGACGGGCTCCTGCGCCTGCGGCGACTCCTTCAGCTGAGCCGTCCGGGCGCCCAGGGGGGGGGGGGGGGGCCCCCCCCGGGGGGGGCCCCCCCCCCCCGGGGGCCCCCCCCGGGGGGGCCCCCCCCCCGGGCGGCGGGGGGGGCCCCCCCCCCCCGCCCCCCCCCCCCCCCCCCC